>CACMNP010000006.1 GCA_902615045.1 uncultured Pelagibacteraceae bacterium
AATCGAAGAAAATAATAGGACTACAGTAGGTCAATCAGCTGACACAGATACTTTAGTTGCATCAGCAAACGCATATTTAAATGCATTGAATAAAATGCTCATAAAACGTGAGAAAAAAGCACCATCTCAAAATATTAAACATCAAAAAGTGAAAGGAATATAATTAAATGTCAATGTTTGCCAATTTAAGAAAGTTTTGGAGCCAAGATATGGCAATTGATCTTGGAACAGCTAATACATTAGTAGTTTTAAAAAGCAAAGGTGTGGTTTTAAATGAACCATCTGTTGTAGCAGTTGTTGATAACAAAGGAAAAAAATCAGTTTTAGCAGTAGGTGATGAAGCTAAAACAATGTTAGGAAGAACACCAGGTAATATTCAAGCAATAAGACCTTTGAGAGATGGTGTGATAGCCGACTTTATCGTTACAGAGGAAATGATTAAACATTTTATAAAGAAAGTTCATAAAAAAACTTTGGCAAATCCTAGAATTTTAATCTGTGTACCAACTGGATCAACACCAGTTGAAAGGAAGGCCATTCAAGATAGTGCACTTGCAGCTGGAGCAAGAAGAGTTCAACTAATTGAAGAGCCAATAGCAGCAGCAATTGGAGCAGGGTTACCAATTCAAGAAGCGACAGGATCAATGGTTGTAGACATTGGCGGTGGAACAACAGAAATTGCTGTTATGTCATTAGGAGGTGTTGTTTACTCGGAGTCTTTAAGAGTTGCGGGGGATGCGATGGACAATGCATTAAAAGATTATATGAGAGAAGAATATAATTTAATGATTGGAGATAGCACAGCTGAAAAGATTAAAAAAGATATTGGAACAGCAATTCCGACAAATAATAATACTTATGCAGTTAAAGGTAGAGATTTAAGATCAGGAACTCCTAAAGAGGTTAATATCTCAGAACAAGATACTTCAGAAGCTTTAAACCCGATACTAAAAGAGATTGTATCTGGAATAAAAAAAGCACTAGAAAATACACCCCCAGAGTTATCAGCTGATTTGGTTGATATGGGTTTAACAATGACAGGAGGAGGATCACTTTTAAAGAATATTGATAAAAGATTCTCTAAAGAAACTGGATTACCGGTGAATATTGCTGATGATCCATTGTCATGTGTTGCAATAGGAACAGGAAAGGCGTTAGACGATCAAGAAATATTTTCTACTGTGTTATCTGAGTATTAAATATTATGTCAACAGAATCGAGTAGAGACGATTTTATTATTGCTATTCGTTCCGCATTTTTAAAAAAAGGAAATAGACAAAAATTTTCTTTATTCACTCTACTAATCATATCTATTTTAGTTTTATCATTAGAGTATTTTAAATCTGGACCTGTTAATCAATTTAGGTCTATTACAAAAGATATAATATTTAGAGGTTCATATGTCGTATCTAGCCCATTTAAATATGTAAAAGACAAATACTACCTCTTCCAAGATCATATGAGTATGTATGAAGAGTTTTTAGTTTTAAGAGATAAGAACCTAGATCTTGACTCGCTGAGAAAAGAAGTTGATTTTTATAAATCAGAAAATGCTCTTTTAAAAAAATTGATAGAGGAAAGAGATCTCTTTTCTAAAGAGTATATGTTAACTAAGATTTTATTGGACAAACAAAGTCCTTATTTAAAGTCTTTAATAATTAACAAAGGTCAAAAAAATGGAGTTAAATTAGGATCAGCAGTTAAAGATCGATTATATTACATTGGAAAGGTTGTAAATGTTAACTTTTTAAGCTCTAGAGTATTACTGGCTAATGATCTTAATAGCAAAATCCCAATCATTATTGAGCCAAGTGGTATCAATGCAATACTCTCAGGAAATGGGAATGATGAATACGCAGAACTAGAATACCTACCGAAGGAAAATGAGATAAAAGAGAACGAAATTGTATATACTTCAGGTTCAGATGGTACAATTCCAGCATCAATTCCTGTTGGAAAAATAATAATTAAAGATAATAAAAAGTATGTGAAGTTTTTTAGCAACTTAAATCAACTAAATTATGTACAGGTAAATAAGTAAAATGGCTAGAGGAGATACAAAATTTTATCAATTTTTACTAAATGGTTTTCCAATTATTTTATTATTTTTCTTTGCTCTAACAGGTTACTCATTCTCATTTAACATATTTAAAATAAATATATCTTTCAATTTTGTTCACTTAATTGTTTTTTATTGGGTGTTGAGAAAACCTGAGATGCTAGGTTATGGGCTTATTTTTTTCGCAGGAGTAATTAACGACGTTGTACAAAACCTACCAATAGGTGTTTCATCAATAAATTATCTTTTACTATGTGTTATTGCGTCTTTTTTTAGGACAAGGACTTTAGTTCCCAATTTAATTTACGATTGGATATTATTTTTTATCGCAATATTAATTGTAAGCTCAATTCATTTTACAGTATTAGCAATTTTCTTTGACAAAAATATTAGTTATGGGACTTTGATGTCAACAGCCTTTTTTTCATTTTTAATTTATCCAGCAGTAGCAAAAATATTTAATCAAATTTATTTACTAGGTTTAAAACAAGAACATGCTGAATAGAGGAAGAAACATAGAAAAAGGTAGAGTTATAACAAGGAGAATGTTTATATTAGCTGCAGCAAAAATATTACTCTTTGCTGGTATTTCATCAAGATTATATAATTTACAAATTTCTGATAGAGAAAAATATGAAATTTTATCTGACAAAAATAGAATACGTGAATGGAAAACTCCTCCTCAGAGAGGAATAATTGTAGATAACTTTAATAAAGTACTAGCAAGCAACGATAGAGTTTTTCAGCTACACTTAATACTAGATGAAATTAATGATTTTGATGTAACAATATTTAAAATCAAAAATATAATCGGATTAGATCAGTTTGAAATTAAAAAATTATATAAAAAGAAGGAAAGATTAAAACCTTGGGATACACTGGTAGTTTCGGACAATTTAACTTGGGAACAATTCTCAAAAATTAATTTATATTTACATGAATTAGAAGGTGCGAAACCTGTATTATCGACATCCAGGTTCTATCCTTATGCAAATGACTTAGTACATATAGTTGGTTATGTTGGTGATGCTAGTCCAAAAGATCTTGAAAAACCTGAGATAAAAGAAAATTTTGTTCCAGGTCTAAAAGTAGGGAAATATGGAATAGAAAATTCTCAAGAGAAAATGTTAATAGGTAACTACGGTATTAAAAGATACGAGGTTAATGCATCTGGAAAAAGAATAAGCCAAATAGACTATATTAAAGAAAGACAGGGGAACAAAGTAAACTTAACTATAGATATTGAAATTCAAAAATATGCCCAGGAGTTGTTAAAAGGAAAATCAGGCTCAATATGTGCAATGGACATATATACTGGAGAAGTTGTTGCAATGGCATCATCACCAACATACGATCCAAACAAATTTACGCATGGAATTAATCAAAAAGATTGGCAAGAAATCAGAAATAATCCTTTAAAACCTTTGATAAATAAGTCTATTGCAGGACTTTATTCTCCTGGATCAACTTTTAAGCCATTAGTTGCCCTTGCAGCTCTAGAGTATGGAATATTAGATCCTAATAAAACAATAAGATGCAAGGGTCATAAGCATCCATATGAACTATACGGGGTAAAATATCATTGTTGGAAAAAAGAAGGTCATGGGTACATGAAGCTCAGAAATGCCATTAAACAATCTTGCGATATTTATTTTTATGAAATGGCAAGATTACTTGGCGTTGATAAGTTATCAATCATTGCAAAAAGATACGGACTTGGAACAAATGTACTCGGAGATCTTTATGATGATGAAAAGAATGGATTGGTTCCTGATACTAAATGGAAAAGACGTACATTGGAGCAAAGTTGGTATTTAGGAGAAACAGTAATTAATGGAATAGGACAAGGTTATATTCAGACTACGCCACTTCAGCTTTGTTTAATGACGGCACAAATTGCAAATGGAGGATATAAAATAAAACCCCATATCATAAAAGACGAGTCTATAAATTATAAGGACGTAATAAATAAAATTAAATTGGATCAATCCAATTTTCCTTTGCATGAGAGAAATTACTTAGATGATATAAATGTTGAATATTATCAGAGAATGTATCACAAAAAGTCTAATATTAATTTTGTTTTAGATGCAATGTTTGGTTCTACAAATGAACAATATGGAACTTCATATAAATCTCGTTATGATGATCCCAAGTATCAATTTGCAGGAAAAACTGGAACGTCACAGGTCAGAAGAATCACTGATCTTGATAGAGAATTAGATTTAGATACCGAACAAATTGATTACAAAAAAAGAGATCATGCATTATACGTTGCTTTTGCACCTTATAAGGATCCACGATATGCAATAAGTGTTATTATTGAACATGGGGGATCTGGGAGTAAAGCTGCAGCTCCGCTTGCGAGTAAATTAATTAAAAGAATTATAGATAGACACAAATTACGAGAACAATTTAATAATGGAAATACTAGTTTAGCATAATGTTAAGAGAAAGAATACAAGCAAGCAATTATAGTTTTTTGGACAAATTAAAATCAATAGATTATTTATTAATTTTATTAATTTTAGCTATCGGATCAATCAGTGTATTTGCAATTTATTCTACCGAAGGAGGAAAATTTTCTTTTTATACAAAAAATCACATAATTAGATTATCTGTATTTTTTAGTTTATTTTTAGTTTTATCTTTTGTAAGGGTGTCAACTTGGTATAAAAATGCATATTTATTTTATTTAATAGGACTAATTTTATTACTCGTAGTTTTATTTTTTGGAATTTCAGCATCAGGAGCTACTAGGTGGATAAACTTATACTTTCTAAATTTACAACCTTCAGAATTAATGAAGATCGCAGTGATAATATGTTTTGCAAGATATTATCATAGAATTCAAAGTTCAGATATTCAAAGCATCAAGTTTTTAATTCAACCAATTATACTTTTAATAGTTCCTTGTTATCTTGTAATACAACAACCTGATTTAGGAACCTCTATTTTAATTGCAGGAAGTGGTATTGCGATAATCTGGCTGGCAGGATTAAATATTAAATACTTTGTTTACTCAGGATTATTGTTATTGGTCTCATTACCTTTTGCTATATCCATTTTAAAACCTTATCAAAAATCTAGAATTTTAACTTTCTTTAACCCTGATAGAGATCCTTTAGGAGCTGGATATCAAATAATTCAATCTAAAATAGCCATTGGATCTGGTGGCTTTTTTGGAAAAGGATATTTAAAAGGAACTCAAAGCTATCTAGAATTTTTACCTGAAAAACATACCGATTTTATATTTACACTTTTTTCAGAAGAGTTTGGATTTCTTGGTTCAATTATACTTTTATTTTTATACATATTATTAATTTATAGAATAATAAATGTTGGACTAGTCTCAAGGAGCTTCTTTGCAAAATTATACTGTTTTGGTTTTGCTACAGCAATTTTTTTATATGTATTTGTTAATATAGCAATGGTCTTAGGAATGTTACCAATTGTTGGTGCACCATTACCTATAATGTCTTATGGTGGATCATCATTATTATCTATTATGTTGGGATTAAGTATTGTTATGAGTTGTAAAATATATAATCAGGAACAAATATCAGTTTATTAGCTATTTTCCATCTATAGCAACTATTGTTAAATCATCTTTTTGTACATGACCTGCTCCTAAAATATCATCAATCATTGTTTTTAATCTCTCATTAATTGCAGTTGATTGATATTTTTTAATATAATTTTCAAAACCTTCTGATCCTAACATTTCTCCATTTGGATTTTTTATCTCTGTAATTCCATCTGTAAAAATGTACATTGAGCTATTTTCAAAAGGTATGGTGTGCTCAGGATATTTCGTTTTAGGCATTATGCCTAACGGAGGCCCAGCTTCTGAGAAATTACTAAAAGTTCCATCAGCTGATAAAATTAATGGAGGTTCGTGGCCAGCGCTTGAAAGCAGCAACTCTTTTTTATTTGAGTCGTATATTCCAATTAACATAGTAACAAACATACCTCTTGATATAGTTTCACATATTTCATTATTTAATTGAAACAATAAATCAGATGCAGAAAAATTTGTTTTACTTAAGCATCTATACAAACTAGATGCTTTAGACATTAAGAGCGATGACTTTATCCCTTTTCCAGACACATCTGCAACCCCAAATCCATATTTTCCATCCCCTAAATCAGAAAAATTATAAAAGTCGCCCGAAACAACTTTTGCTGGTATATTGATTCCTGAAATAGGAAAGTCTTTCTCTTTATTTTTAGATAATAAAGATCTTTGAATTTCTCCAACGATTTCTACTTCTTTTTGTATTTTATTTTTTTCGACCATTTCTTTAGCCATCTTTGCATTTCTAATAGCTAAAGCAGCTGGTGCAGAGAGAGTTTCTAAAAGCTTTCTATCATCCTCAATAAACAATTTATCATCAGTTTTTTTATTTAAACAGTGGATTACACCAATACATTCATTTGCAGCAATTAAAGGAGAACATAAAACTGAGTAGGTTGTAAAATTTGTTTTATTATCGAGGTCAAAATAAAATTCCGCTATTTCACGTACATCTTTTCTTACGTTACCAACACGGATACACTTTCTTTGTTCGACAGCTTTACCCATAACTCCATCTTTTAAATCTAGCTCATACTCATCTAAATAATCTTGATGTAGAGATGCGATACATTCAAACTTTTTCTTTTCTTCATTAATTAAAAATATATTCGCAGCTTGCGCATTAAGTCTTGCAATAATAACTCTAAGTGCATTCATTAGGGTATCATTCAAATCTAGAGATAAAGCGAAATCCTGATTCATTTTTGTGACCAGTTCTAGATCCACATTAACTTGTGAAATTTCTTTTTCTGGCTCGATAGGTTTTTTTGACTTAAAAAAGATCATTTATTTACTAGCAATTTAAACAATTTTTGATAAATTTTTCAACAATGGAGATTATCGTCTATACGCCAAATTTATATATTCATCTTCAAGATGCAGTGTTACTGGTACAATATGTAATCGACGGATTAATTCACATTTCATCAAACATTAAATTATAATCAAATTTAAGTGGACTTTATATTCGTAATAGTTTTTGGAGGACTATGGGGTAGCTTTGCAAATGTTTGCATATATAGGTTTCCAAAAAATGAAGGTATCGTAACTGGAAGATCGTTTTGTCCGAATTGTAAAACAAAGATCAATTGGTATGATAATATTCCTCTAATTTCCTATCTTGCTCTTGGAGGAAAGTGCAGAAACTGTAAAAAAAAAATATCTATTCAATATTTTATTGTAGAAACATTAAGTATAATTCTATTTACTTCAATTTATTATAAATTTGGTGTTACACTCACCACTTTATATTTAATTATACTTTCATTATCTTTTTTAATTATTTTTTTTATAGATCTTAAACATTTTATAATTCCAAATATTTTAACCTTTTCTTTAATGATAATAGGTTTTATAAAATCTTTTGATACAAATTTAGACTCAATGTTCCCTAATTATATAAACTCTTTAATTGGAGGAATTTTTGGTTATGGAATTATATGGTTGATCATATTTATTTATAAGGCTATTAGAAAAAAAGAAGGGATGGGCTTAGGTGATGCCAAGTTATTTGGAGCAATTGGATTTTGGTTTGGATGGGTATCTATTCCTTTTATAATATTTTTGTCTTCTATAACTGCACTTATTCATGTTATTCCTAGTTTATTAAATAGATCAAAAAATATATCTTCACAAATTCCTTTTGGTCCGTATATCATTTTAGCCACATTGATATATGTTATTTTTGAAAGTAATATTAAATCTTTAATATTTTAAGGTAATATCAAAATGATATTTAATGAAATAATAGCTAACACATCAAAAATTATAATTTCTAATGTAGATAAAGTTAAATTGACATTGGCTGCAATAGTTTCTGAAGGAAGTATTTTAATTGAAGACTATCCAGGATCAGGTAAAACTACATTTGCAAAAGCTATTACTCAAAATCTTGGTCTTAACTTTAAAAGGATACAGTTTACATCTGATTTATTACCCAGTGATATTCTTGGATTTAATATTCTTTCAGATGGGAAGTTAAATTTTCAACAAGGTCCAATTTTTACAAATATAGTTTTAGCTGATGAACTTAATCGCGGAAGTCCAAAATCACAAAGTGCCTTCCTAGAGGCAATGGAAGAAAAAAATGTTTCTATAGATGGTGAAAGTTATAAACTGCCAGAACCATTTTTTGTTATTGCTACTCAAAATCCTATGGATTCTTCAGGCACAAGTTCTTTACCAGATTCACAGCTTGATAGATTTATGATTTCATTTTCTTTATCTGATCTAAATGAAAACGATAAAATTTTGATGTTAAAAAATACAAGTAAATTAAATGGTGCTTCATCAAAAGCTGTTGATTGGGAGACAATTAAACAAAAAAAAGATCAGCTAACCATAAAAGATGAAATTTATAAATATGTTGTTGAAATAGAGCAGGTAATTCAAACGCTTGATCAAAAAATTTATATTTCTGCAAGATGTTTAAAGCAAATCTTAGATTTAGCTAAGGGTTGGGCAATTATTCATGAAAAAGATTATGTAACTCATCAAGATATCAAGGAAACTCTGCCTTACATATTAAGACATAGAATTAAATATCTTAACCAGGAAGATAAGATCAGCTTCATTAATGAGGAAATACTTCAAAAAATAAAAATAACTAATGGTTAATCAGCTAGTACAGAGGTTAACGAACTTAGACTTTAAGCATTTAATTAATCTAAATAAAAAACTTAAAGTTTACATATATCCCAATCTTCAAGGACTATTATTAGGACTGTTTGTATTTTTTTGCTTTTTAATATCTGTATTTTATGAAAATAACTCAGGACTTCTTATTTCAATTGTTATTTTCTTTATTTTTTTTATTTCAATTTTTATCTCACATCAAAATATTAACAATTTAAGAATAAATTTTCTAACAGAATACTTAGTTGAAGCAAATAAAACAGAACATATAAACTTTAAGATAATTAATGATGCAAAAGAGAAAAAATTAAATATCGATTTAGAGATCAATAAATCAATATTACAAAATTTTAATATATTAGATAAAATAAAAGAATTTAATATAAAATATAATTATGACAAAAGGGGCGTCTATTCTTTAAATAAAATAATTTTAAAATCAATATATCCATTTGGAATAATCAGGACTAAAATAAATTATCAACCTTTTAGTAAAGTATATGTATTTCCACAGAAATTAATTCCTAATCAAGAATTATTACAAGAATTTAAAATTCACCAAAATAATAATTCTGACGAATTTGACGGTATAGATGAGTACAAAAAAGGAGATAGTTACTCAAAAATCGCTTGGAAAAAATCAACTATTGGAGATAAAAAATTTGTAAAAGAATTTAAGTCTTTTAAAAGCTCAAAAAAATCAATCCTAGATTTAAACAAATACAGTCATATAGAATTTGAGAAATTATTAAGTTATTCAGTATTTATTTTAGATTATTATTTCACAAAAAGTCTAAATTTAACCTTTAAACACAAAGATAATGTGTTCCATTTAAACGAAAATAAAAACTCTCTAAATAAAATTTTAAAGTATATTTCAAATGTTAAAAATTAAATCGCAAAATATTAGTCTTCTTACTTATATTATATTATTCTTTTGCCTAGTTTCGTTGTCTACAGATTTAATATTAACTAATAAAATATTTTGGGGCACTTTATTTATTTTAAGTTTCATTTTTTCAAAAATACACTTTAAGTTTAAGTCCATAGCCGTTGGGGTGTTTGCTTTGGGATCTCTATATATTCAATTGATTCTCAATCAGTATGTTTTGTCCGAAGATTTTTTTCTAAACTGCCTTGGAGTTTTGCTAATCATAAAGTTCTCAGAACTTAACAATAAAAATAATCTTTTGTCATTTAATTTAATCTCTATGATTATTGCCGTAGCAAGTTTAATTAAGGGTCAAGATATAATAAGTACATTAAACTCATTTCTAATCTTAATACTTTTAGTTGTTAACATGTATCTTATTCAACAAAAGGAAATTCTAGACTTCAGTTTAAAAAATATTTTAAAATATTTAGGCTTTGGTCTTAGTATATTTCCAATAATTATTATTTTTTATCTTGTATTTCCAAGGGCAGAGGTAAATTTCAGATTATTTGATACATCTGCAAGTTCAGTAGGTATTCCAGATAGCATAGATCTTGGTTCATTTAGCCAGTTTTCGAACTCAGACGAAGAAGTTTTTACTTTAATAAATAACAATTTTAAGAAGGAGGATCTTTATTTTAGGGTCAAAATCTTTGATTATATGGAAAAAGATCAATCTTGGAGACCTTCCTCAAGTTACTATCTTTTTAGTGAATTTAAAAATTCTTTGAGAATAAATGGTAATGAAGATTTAAATAAAAATTATCAGATTATTTTAGAACCATATAAAAAAAAATGGATACCAAGTTTAAAAAACTCAAAATTAGTCACTAATGATATTCAAATTACAAAAGATTATTTTAACCAGTCTTTTGTAAGTAGGGAACTAATTGACAGAAAGAAGAAATTAATTTTTAAAATGAATAAATCTGATTATTCTTTGGATAACCCACTAAAAAATTATTATACTTTGTTACCAGAAAATGTATCCCCAAAAATAAAAGAATGGGTAAATAAAAATAATGTAAGTACTAAAGAAGAATTTATCGAAAAAATTTATAAAAGATTTTCTGATGGATCATATTTTTACAACCTTAGTCCTCAGATAAACTCAAATAATAAATATGAAAACTTTTTCTTTAATTCTAAAGAAGGATACTGCGAATATTATGCAGGAATGTTTGTATTACTTACAAGATTAGCACAAATTCCAAGTCGGATAGTGACAGGTTACTATGGTGGAGATTTAAATGAGATCGGGAATTTTTTCCAATTTAAACAAAAAGATACGCATGCTTGGGCAGAAGTTTGGTTTGATGAAAGAGGGTGGGTTAGAATTGATCCAACTAGGGCAATACCTAATTCTAATATTAGAAACTCATTAAATAATTATTTCGTAAACAATGATAAATCTTCAAGCACGATATTTTCTAATAATTTTTTCAAAATAATGAATTTTTATTTTAACTATGTTGATTTTGTATGGACACAACATTTACTATCATATGATGATAACGAAAGAAAAAATTTTATAAAAGAATTACTAAATTTAAATTTTTCAAAAATCATTGTTTGGATATTCGTACCAATATTATTATTTGTGAGTATAAAATTATTATATAATTTCAATTCAACTAATTTGATGAGGCTAAAATTAGCTTTCATTCTTCTAGGAAAGAAAAGAAAACTTCAAATAAAAAATTCGGATACTATCCAAGAGATTTATCTTAAACTTATGGAAAAAGATAAAACAAAATACCAAAATTTTTTTAAATTTTACGAGAAGCAGATCTACTCAAATAACCAAATAAGTTTTATAAAAGTTTTAAAGTTAGTTTTTTAACAAAAGATTTCTTTCAGTCTTGAGTTTATTATTTTCTTTGATCAACTGAATAATCATGTCTTTCATTATTCTATTCTCTTCAACTGCTCTACCACTTATCTCAGCCAATCTTTCATTTTCTTTAGCTAGCTGCAATTGATCAAATAATTTTTCTAGTTCTGGATCAATAGGTAGACCCTCTATTTTTTTGCTAATATTATTTTGAATTACTTTCGTTAATGAAATACTTACTTGGCTGTCTTTAAGTCCATTTTGTTCATTAAACTCTAGATTAAAGTTTAGACCAAAATTATCAGTATTTTTGCTGATATTTAAACCAGCTTTTACTGCTAAATCATCATCCATATAATGGGCCATGTCTTTCCTTTCACCGTCTGCAACAATGTCAATTTTTTCACTCAAAGTTTGATTTAAAGATAGGCCTG
The DNA here is from genome assembly GCA_902615045.1 of uncultured Pelagibacteraceae bacterium. GTDB lineage: Bacteria > Pseudomonadota > Alphaproteobacteria > Pelagibacterales > Pelagibacteraceae > Pelagibacter. The sequence goes on from CACMNP010000006.1 coordinate 11,974, forward strand.
TATATGGCTTAAGAACGAAGCCATTTTCAAAAGATTTTGAATACTCAACGTTAAATCCACCTGACAATACTTGATCCACAGCATCATCAACAGAAAGATCCCCATCTGTAAAAGATGTTAGATAAGTTGGAAGTCTTCTAAGACCATATTTACCATCCACTTCAATATTTAAACTTTGACTATCATCAATTTTGATTTCTTTAGATGCTTTATAATTTACAGCAGCAAACTGACCTAGATTTTCTTTTGAAATAGTTTGTTGTGTTTCAGTTTCAAGATCTAAATATTTATTTTGAGTTAACCCAAAAATTGAAACTACAGAAAATTTAAATTTCTCGTAATCAATATCTTTTTTTAAACCGATAGCTAAATTTTCACTATCTAAAGCTTCTCCATTATTAAATTTAGCTTGCTGACTCGAATAACTTAAGAACGGTGTAAAATTATCATTTTCAATTTCAAAGTCCCCCGTTACACCACTTGTTTCACTTTTATAAATATTATCTCTTTTTTTAACAGAGTAATATCCACTAGATTTTTTTTCTTCTGAAACCGAATTGAAAATATTATTTAAATTAGATAAAAATATTTCAGATCGATATTTTTTATTATGGCTATCAATATCTAAATCTTCACCATAAATTCTTAAATATCCATTTGTTTCAGAATTATCTGCATCCGGATTTAAATTTGAGTCTAGAATTTCATAAGTATCATTCCCACATAAATTGTTGATTACCCTCATATTTTGTTTCTCATGAATTTCTATGGTCTGATCTCTTGAAATACTACAATCTAACGTAAAGTCGAAAAATGTTACACCGGTTGTTCCGTTTTGATCACTAAGTAGAATTTTACCATCATAATGACCTTCTCCTTTTGTTATTAAATTAAATCCCGAAGTTACATTGTCATCATCGCTTACATATATTGAATTTCTATTATTATGAGTTGTGCCAGCAATTAAACCAGAATTAATAATTGTAGCATTATTGAATGAACCATGAGATTTACCAAGTCTAATCCCATGTCTTAAACTTGTAATAGTTCCAGTGTTTGTTATTGTTGCATCTGTTCCATTGGTAAGGTAAATGGCAGGAGAAGTATTCAAATTTGCAGAAATAGTACCACTGTTTGTAATGGTTATATCGTCAGTTGTTAGACCTTGTATAGCAGTATTTCCACCATGAATAGTTCCACTATTAACAATCTCAGTGTTATCTGTTTTCTGAACTAAAACAGCAATACCACTGCTAGCATTTTCATTTTGAGCTGTATTTATTGTACCTGAATTAGTAATTTTATTTGTACCAGGGGCGTTTTTCATATTTATGGTATCACCCGTTGCACTTATCAAACCATGGTTTATTACGGTTGTATTTGATGCACCAACACCATTATTTGCTCTTACTGCTTTAGATCCACTAAATACTATTGAACCAGTTGACTTAACAGTCAAGGTTTCACTTGCTCCACAAGTTTGCACATCAGTTAGCGCAGTAGTTACAGTTTTAAGACAAGTAGCATGACCTAAAGAGCTAAATAAAAAGAATAAAATTAAGCTGAGGTATATTTTTTTCATTGCACCTTTTTATTAATTTTCTCTCCAAGACTTTCTGTAAGTTTGAACCTCACCAGTAGCAGCCTCTAAAGTAACGAGGTCAGCAACTGCTCCTAACGATTTACCTGATATATTTGCAAAAATTTTGCCAGCGAAAAGTACAATTTCTGATAAGACCCCTTTACCAACAAATCTACATAAAGTTTTTTGTTGTTCTGTTCTTTTAGATTCTAATCCAATAAACGAGTCATGTGTTCCGCATTCATCATCAGTTACACAAATTAATGCATCTCCCAAGTCACATTTGTTTTGAGATACAGATGGTCTATAAACTGGGAAGTAAACCATACCATTGTTTACTTTTGGTTGAGCAGTAACTTTAGCAAAATCTTTTAATACAACATACCAACCTCTGTCTTTGTCTGTCACTCTACAAGAAGTTCCGCTTCTATCATTTGATGTATTTTGACATTTTGTAATATCATCTGCATTTTTTGGAGTTGCGATAGATTTATAGAATGGATAATCTGGATCTTTTATTCCAATCATTAAGTTATTTGTTCCTTTTACTCTTGCATTCAATCTTTGAGCATCTCCAGTTCCAGCGTACAACCATAAATTATTTGTTGTTCCACCAATTGAAGCATCTAATGGTTTATACATATATCTACCATTTGATTTAGTTGCTCCTGCCTTAAATAATGTTGTTATGTCATACATTTTTATAGGTACATTTTGAGGATCTGTACTCATATTTGTTAAATTTAATTTACTAATTTTACCTTCTAAATCAGACAAGTATACAAGTGCTCCCGCAAAGTCAGCACCCCTTGCTTTATCTGGAGTAATAACTGTTAATGATGCGGGAACAGAATTATCAATATCGCTTGCAGTAGTATCTTCTACCGTAATTGTCTTTATTAATTGTCCAAACTTATCTTTTGATTGCAGATCAATAACAAATACATTACTACCAGCTCCTGAGAATTGAGCACCAAAACCTCCACCCATTACAGCGACTGATATATCGTCATCTCTGACATTGTCTCCAGCACCAGCATTAGGTAGTCTAAATATTCTTGGATCTGACCATGTTTCTCCAAGAGTACTGTAGTCCCATTCAGGGTCTGTTACAACTCCAGTACCAACTGCTCCTTGTTTTATATTCACTCCTATCGGTGAGTTGTCTCTTTGAGTTTTGGACTCGTCAGCATCAAATTTCATTTTTTTGTTGAAATTAATTTGAGTGTTTCCAGATGTATCATAGCTAATTGTAATGCTATTTGTTATATCAACTCCATCTTCAAGAACTGATAGCATACTTTTAGTTAGACTTTTTACTGGTAAAGTCCATTTTGTGCTTTCGTAACAATATTTTGTTTGTGTATCATCACAAGTTTGCTTACTGGCAACTTCATTATCTTTATCTGGAGCATAAACGTTACCTACTTCTTGTGCTTCTAGAAATTCACTTAGAGGATAAGATGTACCTATATAATCATATACAAAAACATTATTTGCATGATCCATTCTGTACACCTGATTATTAATCATATCATTATATATTGAGACTAAATGCTCTGGTTTTGCAGGATCAGTCACATCTAATACAGAGAAACCACTACCTCCTCTTCCATAAGGTACAAACAATACGGTATGCCAATTTGCAGATGTATCATGTGGACTTTGAAAGAAAATATCATGTTGAACGGGAGATCCATCAACACCATAAATTGCATTTGAACCTCCTTTGTTTGGATTAATTTCATTTAAGTTAGTATTCATTATTGTAGGTAATCTTGATGCTATAAATGGTGGCACAAATCCCCACAATTCTACTCCTGAGCCTGCATCTAAAGCATGCAAAACTCCACTATTTGATCCAGCATAAATTACAGGTTTTCTCAATCTTTGTGATTCTGCCCAACTATCATATCCCTTAGTTGATCTCCAATAAGCTTCTTGATTTTCACTTGTAAAAGCTGTTTCTGCAGTTGGTGGTCCTACAACAACTAATTGTGAATGGTAAACATCTCCCATTGGCTTAGCTCTTGCTTCTGTCAGATTACAATCTGCATCATAATCAAAATAATCTGTTCCTCTAATAAAATTAATTAAGCCTTTTAAATCATCATCTGTTCCATCAGCCACACCACTTGTGTTTGCACATCTTTTATTATTTATAGAATTATCAGTATTTTTAGTTTTTCTGTGATAGTCCTGAATATCAAACCCTTTTAGAGTTAAGATACTTTCAATCGCTGAAGAATTACTTTCTACCCAGTTGTTATAATTTGTCGAATAATCCGTTCCAGGAATTGGACTCCATATCTTTCTATTCCCTGGTTTAGGCAGTACATCAACAGCTGACCAGTTACCTTTATCTTTTGTATCAAGATTTCCTTTTTTATCTATTTTTGTTCTCTTAATAGTTCCAGTCCATTCTTTATTTTGAGCATAATCAAACTGCGCTTGATACAATGATCCATCAGAGTTTAATGTTGCAGTAATAGCAGGCGCTGTGAAAGATAACTTAGATGCAATTATTTGAGAAACAGCAGCAGCTAGTTGAGTTTTGAGTGACTCTGCTGTTGGAGCAACAATAGCTTTTGTTGTTCCTCCTGCTACAGCTAGTTCATTAAAATACCTCATTCCTCTATTGCTAATTCCTGTTCCAAAAGCAATAGCGAATGTGGGTATCTTATAATTATTAAATAAGTTTTTTGCCATAGCCACAGCTTTTGAGTGATTGTACCAATCACCATCTCCAATAACGAGGACATAACTTTTTTGACAAGGTGAATTTTTATCAATTGGGCTTAAACTCCCATGAAGATAATAGTCTTGAGCTATTTTCATAAATGTATACGCATCAGTACCACCCCTCGCATTTACTGATGAAATAATTTTATTAATTTGTGCAGCTCCATCATTATGAACTCTTACTTTTAAACAGTTTTGAGTATCACAAGGTTTTGCTCTACCTGTAGTGATGTCACCTGACCATGAACTAAAACCTGGCGGCCATGCTTTCGATGACCATGAACTTGACCAATAACCAAAGCCAAAATTTACACCAGATGTTAAATTTGAGTCTGTAACCACTGCTTTTATGGCTTTATGTGCTGCTGCCATTCTTGTAGTTGCAGCATATCCACCAATAGACTTTATATATGTTCCATTTTCATCAAAGACCTGAACTTTTTTTGCATTATATCCATAGGTAATAATCCTATCATTGCTATGATCATAACTAATTCCAAAAGGATAATAAAAAAATGTATTACTTGCAGTTGAAACACCCATGTACCGGTATCTGCCTTTGTCCCAATTTAATGTGTATCCAGTTCTAGACGAGTTAACAGTTATTTTACGCATCTTATTATAGCTACGAGACATAATATAAAGTACATCATTTGTGTTAGGGTCTGCTTCCATTCCATAAACATAGCCTGAAGCTCTATCTCTAAAATTTTTATTTGTGCTTCCAGTAGGACATAAAGTGCCTCCAACACTAGTTAAAGGAGCACTATAAAGTCGACCAGCATAGTGACTGTAAAGAGTATTGTTATTTGCTGCAATTGCATATGAATATCTCCAAGCGTTATTTGAAAAACTACAATTTCTTCCACTATTAGTGTTCAGGTTCATTGAATACAAACGACTGTTGGAAGTGGTAAATAAATAATTTTGATAAACTGTTACACCTCTAGGATAAGTGCCAGTAGCTAAACTTCCTAAACAAGCACCATCTGAAAGTCTAATCTTTCTAATTCTATGGTCATAATAACTTGCCACGTACATGACCCCGTTATAAACATCTGCACTGTAAGGATAGTAAGTTCGACATGACCCACTCATACCAACTCTTCCATTTGAACCCCAAGAAGTATCAGTTTTACCAGTAGTATAATCTATTTTTCTAACCCCATATCTTGAAAATTGTGCAATATAAATATTTCCTGAACTATCTGTAACACCATCAAACATTCTATTGATTGATTGTGCGTTACTCATTCTCCACCCCATACTTCCAGATTTATCTAAAAGAATTAATAAGTTGGAAGGAACATCAGCTTGTGTTCCAGTGCCTGGCGGTAATAATTTTGCATGTAAGTTTGATGCAAAAAAAGAAAAGAACAGTATTAGGCTGGATATAAAAATTTTAAATTTCATTAATTTTGAGACTCACTTTTCGCCATCTCTTCTTCAAGTTGATTATAGAAAATTCCAAGTAACTCATCATATTTTTTGTTAGAAAGATACATTTGCTCTTCAATAAATCCAAGATCATCCAAAATTCTTTGGTAAACTATAAACTGCTTTGTTTTTTCAAATACTTCATATCCAAGATATGAGGTTGGAGTTTGACCTGTATCAAAGTCACCATAATTTCTTTTTACATATTTCATTATAGTTAATTTTTCAGATTTTTTTGTGTCGCTTTCAGTATTTAAACTAATTAAATTAACCGCAGCTAGTTTGTCGTTTAAAAATCTATACTCAATAGCAACATCTTTTAACCTGTGGTTTGGGCAGACTTCATCAGCAACAGCAATGACCATGCTCAATTCATCTTCTCCAAAATTTTCTAGTGGCATTGCTGGGCCATATTTATCCTGTATTTTTGAGATATCCTCACCAAAGTCCAAATCAAATTTACAAGCTGCGTTTGCATGAATTGAGAAAAGGAATATGAAGCTTATTAAAATAATTTTTTTCATAAACGTATATATTATCTTATTTTATTCATATTTTATTAGTTAAAAACCTTAATTTTTAGGTAAAACTACCACACTTTCTAACGAAACTATCATTCTATCTTTTTCTTTTTCGGCTCCATAAATACCACAACCATAAACTCTGTAAGCAATACCATTCTTTGATGCATCAGATGCCGTTAATTTAATGCTGGATCCGATTGCTTGTGTGCTCGCGGCACCAATTCTTTCAATAAAGTACTCATAATAATAACTTTTCATTCTAACTGCTTCCTCTTTTTCAAAATCTTTACCTTTATTTCTAAAGGTATTTTCAAGAATTACTCCAAGATTAAAACTGTGAGCCACTTCTTTTTTCGTGGTTTCATTCTTTATAACTCTCATCCTTTTTTTGTCGTCTGGATTATCTCTATCAATATCTCTATAGCTTTTAAAACAAGATGTACCTGTATTTATAAATTTTCGATCAATTGTTGATGTAAATTTATATTTAGCACCTGGATTATAGTTTTGCGCACTCATAGTTCCTAAAAAAGGAGAGGTATGATCTTCTGGTAAATTTGCTTTCGAAGTATCTCTAGTGCTTTTTCCGTCCCATGGTCCACTTTTCTCATTTAAAATATATTTTTCTCCTTGTACAAGCGCCATCTCTGCAGCATAAAATGTTTGTTGATATTGATCACTGTTATTATTACTTTGATGGTCACCTGATGAAATTAATATCAATGCTCCACCCATCAATGACATTGCCAATAGCAAAACTAAAGACAAAACCATTGCAAATCCTTTTTCTGATTTTCTAATTATCATAGTCCCATATTTCTTGTGTGTGCTGATACGACTAAAGCTTCTCTTAAAAACTTATCTGTGAATTTCTTATTAGATTTTTGACCTAAAAGTCTAAATGGTCTTTCATTCTCTTTTCTAAAAAACTCGCCCTGAGATCTTAAAGATACCATTATATCAACAACTTTAATCTTGTTGCTATCGCTAAGTGTTTTAGGAATTGGATTCATCACTTTACCCTTACTATCAATTGGAATAAAAATTAATTCTTGAACGTAATCAACCACCAATTCATCTTTATAAAGCAAGTCATCAGTTGATTGTGTTGGTGCCGTCCAGCTAGATCCATTCCATTCATATTTTGATTTATAAATGGCATATGCATTAATTTTTTTGTTAGTTTTCTTGTCTACAATATTTGATGCTTTACACTCGTAAACGACTTTGTATGTTTTATATAAAAAAACTGGTGGTTTAGCGTTAAGATTTTTAGGATCTCTAATTCTATCACCGTAAGTTATTTCAATTTTATCACAACCACTACCTGGAGCTTTTGTAATTAAAATTGGAACGTAATTTGTTGGGGTTTTACTGACATCATCAAAATATCTAAAACCTGCAATTCTTATATCTCTCACTAACATTCCAATCATATCTCTTCCTGTCTGACTAATCTTTGCTCGATCAATTACTTGGGAATAACTATTATTAACTGCGTTGTAAGATGTAAACATAGCAGCCATCATTATCATTGAAATCACAACCCCAATAAGAATTTCAATTAGCGTTACTCCAGTTTCTGAATTAAATTTTTTCATCAGTTCATTTGAAAATATAAATATTTTTTCTTTTGAACAGTTTCACCTTTAGTATCTGTCCCTGTAGTTGGCATTAATATTTCCATTCTGCCGATATAAGTTTTGTCCCAAATATCATCATTACGATAATCACAGTTTGGTCTACTCTTACCATTTTCTTTTACGTTATTTCTACAAATCTCATAAACTTTTAATTTTTTTGTATCTTTGGTTGTTGTTGAGTTAACACTTGTGGGTTTGCATTTAATTCTGTCGCTTGATACTCTCAAATTCCATTTTTGTGTTTTATTATCAATTGCAATATCTTTACCTTTATAAGGATTGCCTGTTATATTTTTTTTCGGTTTACATTCTGCATTTTGCCAAGCGTAATCATTCTTATCCGTTAAGTTAGCTAGATGTTCATAAAGTTTATCATCACCTTTTTTTGAATTTGCATCTCCAATTAAATCTTCTGCTATCATAGCAGTGATATAATTAGATTTTGTTCTTTCCCCAGAAACATCAATTGATCTAACTGAATAATTGACCATCTGAAAAACCGCTATAAAACCTATTCCAACAATAGCCGTTGCAACTAAAGCTTCTAAAAGCGTTAAACCCTTTTCTTTTAATTTACTGTCTATTCCAATCACTTCCATTCCATTTAAATTTACTTACATTACCAAATCTTGACCATTTTACTAAATAGGCTGGTTTTTTAAGAGCCTTTCCTTTTGTAGGACATTTGTTTCCATTTTTTTTTGCGTTCTCATAAGTGCAAATAACAATGTAATTAGGAGTAGCGCTACCTTCAACAATGATGTTAACGTTACTTCCTTTTGAAAGAGCATTGGTTGCTTTATAATAATTTCCTCCTTTACCAAAACATATTGCTGATGTTAATAGAAAATGAACTGCAATTTTAGACTCGCCAATTACATTTTCCTCAGGATTGAAAATTTCGTAATACTCACTAAATTTTGTTCCTTCAATATTTTTACGTGGTTTACCAAAATCATCCCAATAACCTGATGAGGATACTGGACAATTAATTTGTCCATTCTGCAATTTTTGTTTGAAATTTTTATCTCCCATTCCCTTTGATACAAAAATTGAGCTTTCTTGGTTTTTAGAGCCTGTAAATGTTTGTACCATTAATTGGCTATAAGCTAAGTTTCCTCTTTGAGTTTGTGTTGCAATATTAGAAATCATGCTTGCAACTTTTTCTGTTGCAGCTCTTACTTTTCGTTCTGTGCTCCATTTTGAAAAACTTGGATATGCAACTCCAGATATGATTGCTACAATTGCAATAACAACTAGCAATTCTAAAATTGTGAAACCTTTAATGTCCTGATCTTGCTGCACCTGGATCTATCTTACCCGACTTTACTAATTCCTCCAGTGATTTTTCCATAGTGATCATTCCATCACGTACAGCAGTTTGCATAATACTTGGTATTTGGTGAATTTTTGCTTCTCTTATTAAGTTCTGAATTGGCGCAGTGCACTTCATGATTTCAAATGCACCAACTCTACCAGCACCATCTCTTGTTTTTAACAATCTCTGCGTAACTACCATTTTTAGTGATGTAGAAATTTGAGCTCTAATTTGTTCTTGTTGCTCTGGAGGAAAAACATCAATTATTCTATTTATTGTACTTGGGGCACCACTTGTATGCAAAGTTCCGAAAACTAAGTGACCAGTTTCTGCAGCAGTAAGCGCTAAACTAATTGTTTCAAGATCTCTCATCTCACCAACAAGAATTACATCTGGATCTTCTCTTAACGCAGCTTTAAGCGCTGCTGCAAAAGATTGAGTTTGTTTTCCAACTTCTCGATGAGAAACAATGCTTTTATTATCTTTGTGAATAAATTCTACTGGATCTTCAACAGTTATAATATTTGATGTTCTTGTTTTATTAATTTCATTTACGATTGCTGCAAGTGTTGTTGATTTACCTGAACCAGTTGGTCCAGTTACAAGTACCAGTCCTTTATGGAAATCTACTATGTCATAAAGAGCTTGCGGTAGACTAAATTGATCCATATCTGGAATTTTACTTTCAACTCTTCTTAATACTGCAGCTGGTCCACTAATCGTTTTATAAAAATTTGCTCTAAATCTTAATCCGCTTAACATGACTGCAGAGTCTAACTCATGAGTTTTTTCAAATTTTTCAGCTTCGTGTTCGTTACAATTCATTGAGATTAAATCTTTTAGATCTTGAGCTGTAACATTTGTACCTTCAACTTTTACGATTTCTCCAGTTTGTCGATATGCTAGGGGAGATCCCGCTCTAATATGAAAATCAGAAATTTTCTTATTATCTTTTGCTAACTGCTCTAATTTTTCAAACATTTTAATAGTTTATACTTTAGTACAATAAATTGTCATTAAATTACTATTAAATATTTACAAAAACCCATTTCAGACACTTTACTTGAAAGTTCGAGTATTAGTTGATTTAATGTAAATATATAATATTGGTTTAATATTATTACATAATTAAAAAATGAAAAACCCTTTTGCTAATTTATTTAAAAAGAAATCTAAAGAAGGCGAACAATCACCCGTTCCAAAGAAAGAGGAAAAAAAGAAAAAAGAAAGTTTTTTAGGTAAGTTTTTTAAAAATAGAATTGGAAAATCTGCAGTTCAAGGAGAAGAAATTGTAGGTGTTGAGCTTTCACCAACAGAAATTAGGTTAGCACAACTAACAACTGATAAATCCAACAAATGGGTTTTAGAAAAATTTTTTATTCACCCAATTGAAGGTTTAGATAAAAGTGCCACTGTTTTAGATAATCAAGATAAGTTTGGAGACGAACTTAAAATTGCTCTTCAAAAATCTAAAATAACAACTACAAATGCTGCGATTGCCATTCCTGTAACTAGTGCAATTATCAGAGTTGTAACAGCACCTCTAATGACAGATGAAGAGCTGAGTAAAGCAATAGATACAGACTCCCTTTGGGAAAACCTTGTACAATTAACAGATAACTTAAATGATTATTCAATTTTTCATCAAGTAATAAATAGAGATAAAACCGCAAATACAATGGATATTTTATTCGTTGCATCGAAACTATCAGATATCAATAGTTATACAGCAATAATAAAGAAGGGTGGTTTAAATGCAGTTATAATTGATGTTAAGTGTTTTGCTCTAAAATCTGCAGTCGACCAAATGAATCAATTAGCTGGCTCAATTGAGGATGCAAACTTAACTGCAGTTTTAGAATTTGGATTAGATGAAAACTATGTAATGATTTTGTATGAAAATAATCCAATTATCACAGATATATTTATAAGATCTCAGGATAGAAATACTCTTCAAAATTCAGATAATCAGGAAGAGATGGATGCTTTAGTTAGAAGATATGTAACTCAAGTTAAACAAGCTGTGCAAGATTTTGAAACAAAGTATGAAAAAAGAATTAGAAACCTGAAAGTAGTATCAAATTTAGAAAATGTAGAAACTTATCTCGGCACTTTTAGAAAAAATTTAACAAATACAGGATTTAATTTATTAGATCCAATTAAAGAAATAAAAGTTCCAGCACAACTAGAAGAGAGCGTTAAATTAGATAATAGGTCTTATCTTTCAACTGTTATTGGATTGGCGTTTAGAAAACTTGATGTGTTTGGATATTACAAATTTGTAACTGCTGTAAAAAATATAAATCTACTTCCTAATAGAGATAGTATGATAGCACAGAAAAAAGCTAAAGTATTTTCTAATTTTGCTTTCAAAGGTGCAATAGGAGTTATCGCAATAATTTATATAGTATTATTTGGCCTTTCTTTTTGGCAAATAAATACATTGAATAAACAATTAGTTGGATATGATGATATTCTTCAAACACATGAACTTAGAACATTAGAAAAAAATAAAGTAGAAAAAGAATTAGCTTTAATTTTAAAATCTTTAAAAATTAGTAAATCAATAAAATCAAACAAAAAAGTAAGTTTTAGAGTTCTGGCTCAAATAGCTTCAGCTGTTCCAAAAAGAGTAAAATTCAATTCAATAGAGTACAACGGATCAAATCAGATTATTATACAAGGAACAGCATCAAGTGACCAAGATATTTTAAAGTTAATAAGTAATTTAAATAATAAAAAACTAATAATGCAAGCACAATTAGCTACAATGACTTTACCAGATGGTCAAACTGCTGGAGCCCCAACAATGAAGGGATTTAAAATAGCTTGTATTCTGGAGAACGCATAATGGATTTGAAAAATATAGATTTAAAAAATATAAATGTAAGTGATATAGCTGCAAAGTTAAAAACTGTTGATAAAAAAACTCTTATTAAATTTGGAGCTGGTTTTTTTGCAATTATAATTTTTTTAATTGGGTATTACTTAATCTTAAATCCAATTGTTAAAGAGAAAAAAGCGTTATACGAAGACAAGGTTTTAAAAGAGTCTGAAATTACTCAATTCGAGGATGAGATCATTACAAACAAAAAAAGATTAAAGAAACTAAAACCTCAATTTAAAGAAAGTTCAACGTTGTTTCACTCAAAAGCTGAAGTTGAAGGATTGTATCAAAGCTTAAGTAGATTTGCAGGCATAAATGGTTTGACGATTTCAAAAATAGAAAAGAAAAAACCAAAACCTATTTTAAAACCTGGTGTTGCTCAACAAGCAGAAGAACTGTTAAAAAAAACTGATATCTCTTATTATCAGATACCCGTCGAATATGAGATAAAAGGTAACTTTTTAGGCTACATTAAATTTAAAAGATCAATTGCAAAATCCAAGAAAATGTTAAATTTTGACAAGGAGACTATAAGTATAGTACAAAACGATTCAACTGGAGCGATAATTGCAAAAGGAGAACTTACAATAGTGGGAATACCGGATGAATTCTTTTAAAAAAATATTATTCTTTATTTTGTTTTTCTGTATCCCAAACATTGGTTTTGCAGATAATCATTCTACAAATGCTGAACTTGTCGAAAAGGCAAAAGAGATTACAAAAACTTTAGAAACAAAAGTTGAAGAAGAGGAAGAGGATGTTCCTTTGAATGATCCATTTGCTGGAAATGAAGGATCTAATTCATCTTTAAATCCTGAAACTGGAGAAGAAAGAGATCCAATGAGTTTATATAATTTTAAATTATCAGGATTAATATCAGGAGCAAATGCGAGCTATATAAGTCTTACAGATGCATCAGGGGATGTAATGACTATAACACTTGGTCAATATCTTGGGAAAGTAAAATTAATTGACTTAAGATTAACAGAAGCAATCTTTTTAAAAGAAGATAAATCATACATAATTATAGATTTTAATAACCAAATAAGAGAGGCAGATGAATACTAAGAAAATAATTACATCTGCATACTTAATAATATTAGCAATAATTTTAAATAGTTGTGGTCCAAACTCTAAATTTAATCAAAAATATAATAAACCTTTTAAACACAACACACCTTTAATTAAAAATGATATAAGACAAACAGGTCAAGCAGAAATTGCTAAAACCTTAGAAATGGGACCTAAGCCAGTTGATGGTGATGCGGTCAAATTAAAGAAAAGAAGAAAAATAACATCTGAAACACAGAGAAATTATCTTTTAATTCCTGAAAGCTACCCATTACTTAAACAAAGAGTAACTTTGAAATTTAAAAATTTAGATTTTAAAGAAACAATGAAAATGATGGGTAAAATTGGCGAAATTAATGTTTTAGTAGGAGATGAGGTTGCTGGTGCAATATCAGCTGAGTTAGTTGATGTGCCATGGGATAAAGCATTCCAAGCTCTTTTAGACATGAAAAATTATGCTTCTGATATAGATGTTAACAGCAATTTAATAAGAATTCACTCTCCTGAAACATTAACTGCACAAGAAAATTATAAATCTGAAAGAGCACAGGCAGTTAAAAATAAAGTAGAATTAGAAGATAGTGTTGAACCAATTATATCTGAAATATTTAGATTATATTATATATCTCCTGAGTTAGCAAAAGCTACAATTGAAGAATTATTTCAGACTGGTTCAGGAGAAGCATCAACATCTCCTATAAAAATTACGGAAGAGACAGCCACTAGATCAATTATAGTCAGAGGTAAGGAAAGAGATTTAGATACTGTAGATAAAGTTCTGACAGAAATAGATATTAAAACTGAGCAAGTTCTTATCGAAGCATTTGTAGTAAAAGCTACGTCTGAATTTGAGAGACAACTTGGAACAAGACTAGGAGGATATTACCAAAGACAACAAGAACAAATTGGTGGAGTTGTTGGAACAACAAGTTCATCAGGTACTTTAGATGATACATCTGCTGCACTTGTACAAACAGCTAAAGATAGTTTAACAAATTTACCAGCAATTGGAGCGACGAGTGGTATCGGAGTATTAAAAAGAACAGGATCGGCTGTATTAAAAGCTGAAATTACAGCTTTAGAAAAAACAGGTATAGTAGAGACAATTTCAAATCCAAAAGTATTTACAATCAACAATCAACCAGCATCGGTTACGCAAGGTAAAGAAATTCCTTACGAAACAACATCTGAAGGTACAACATCAACATCATTTAAAGAGGCAGCATTAAAACTTCAAGTTACACCTAGCATTATTGGAGATGGAAATGTATTATTAGACATTCAGGTAAATAATGATGATGCTGATACTTCTCAGTCAGAACCTCCTATAACTAAGATGGAAATTACCACGAAATTATTGGTTGCTGATGGAGATATTGTTGTAATTGGTGGAATAAAATCAAATAATGTGACAAAAGCAAATGAACAGGTTCCAGGTCTTGGAAATGTCCCTGTAATTGGTAATCTATTAAAATATAAAAAGAATGAAGACAATTTGGAGGAATTGCTTATATTTATAGCACCAAGAATTTTATAATGCTTAAAATTAGTAGAGAGTCTGAAATAAATTTAATTAATATTCTAATTGATCAGGATATTATTTCTGGAAAGGATTTAGTTGATATCAAGAAAGCCTCTTCAGAGGGGGAAAAATCTCAAATAGAAGCAGTATTTGAATTAAAGTTAACTGACGAACAAAAAATTTTAGATCTTTTAGTAAATGAACAATCTCTAGATATAATCGATTTATCGACTGTAGAAATCACTGATGAAATAAAATCTATTCTTCCTTCAAATTATATAAATATGAATTTTATAGCCCCATTCAAAATTGAGGGAAATATTTTACATATAGCAATTCCAGACAGTTCAAAATTAAGTTTGATGCGAAATTTAAAAACTATCACAAAAAAAGATATTGAATTACACGCTGCTAAAATTTCAGATATTTCATCCTATATAGACAGATTATTAGCTGATGGTGAAACTACAATGGAGTCTATTCAAAAGGCTAATAGCGAAAAAACTAAAACTTTTGATTATGACGTTGATGAAAACGCTGAGGTATTAGAAGAAAAACCAGAGGAAGACATTGAGGCTATAGAAAATGAGTCTGATGTTATCAAATTTAGTACTGCTGTAGTTGCAGAAGCAATTAAATCGGGTGTATCAGATATTCACATTGAACCGTACAGATTTTCATCAAGAGTTAGATATAGATTGGACGGTATCTTAACTGAACAAGAGCATTTTGCAAAATTTCTACATTCAAATTATGGGGCGGTAGTTACACGTTTTAAAATTATGGGTAAACTTGA
Source organism: uncultured Pelagibacteraceae bacterium (assembly GCA_902615045.1). Lineage (GTDB taxonomy): Bacteria > Pseudomonadota > Alphaproteobacteria > Pelagibacterales > Pelagibacteraceae > Pelagibacter. The sequence goes on from CACMNP010000006.1 coordinate 27,496, forward strand.
TATTGCTGAAAGAAGGTTACCACAAGATGGAGCTATACCATTTAAAATAGACGGAAAAGTAGTTGATCTTCGATTATCTATTTTACCAACTGCAAACAATGAGAGAATTGTAATGCGGGTACTTAACAAAGATGCGGGAGACATAAGTTTAGAACAATTAAATTTTGAAGAAACAGATTTATCTAATTTACGAAAAGCAATTCATGGAACGCAGGGATTAGTACTTGTAACAGGACCAACGGGTTCAGGAAAAACAACAACACTTTATAGTATTCTTAAAGAAGTTTCTAAACCACATTTAAATATTTTAACTGCTGAAGACCCAGTTGAATATGAATTGGATGGTGTTGGACAAGTTCAAATAAAAGATGATATTGGTTTAAATTTTGCTGCAGCACTTCGATCTTTTTTAAGACAAGACCCAGAAATTATTCTTGTTGGTGAGATGCGGGATAAAGAAACTGTTGATATTGGATTAAAGGCAGCACTAACAGGACACTTAGTATTTAGTACTTTACACACAAATGATGCACCAAGCACAATTACTAGATTACAAAACATGGGAACCCCAGATTATTTAATAAGTGCAGCTGTTTCACTTGTGCTAGCACAAAGGCTTGCAAGAAAAACTTGCACTGAATGTAGAGAGCCAGATGAAGATATTACACCAAAAGCACTTGCTGACTTAGGATTTACTGTAGAACAAGCATCAAGAGCAAAAGTTCAAAAGGGTAAAGGATGTGCTAAATGCAAAGATAGTGGATATAAAGGACGAATGGGAATTTATGAAATATTAAATGTTACAAAACCAATTAAAGAAGCAATTTTGAGAAAAGCAACCACTCCTGAGTTAAAAGAAATTGCTGCTAATGAAGGTTTTAGAACAATGCAAGATATGGGGAGAGAGCTTATTTTAACGGGAGACTTGAATTTTAGAGAATACGATAGAGTTCTATCGATGGATTAAAAATGTCATCCGAAACATTTTCATATAAAGGTATATCTGCAGGTAAATATATAGAGGGTGAGATTGAGGCAATTAATCAAGAGGAAGCCTCGTTTAAACTTAAAGAACAAAAAGTAATAATCACAAATTTAACAAAAGTTAAAAAGAAAAAAGCAGAAAAAGATAAAAAAAAGGGTGGTGGATTTTCATTTGGAAAAAAGAAAGTAAAGCCAGAAGATGTAATGATTTTCTCCAAACAATTTGCAACAATGGTAAAAGCTGGATTGCCAATATTAAATGTGTTGGGAATGTTAAGAGATCAAATTGAGCATCCCACAATGAAAGAAATTATTGAAGATGTTAGAAAAAATCTTGAGGGTGGTATTACTTTATCAAAGTGTTTTGAAAAATACCCAAAAATATTTGATAATGTTTACATAAATCTTATCAAAGCGGGTGAAGCCAGTGGTAAATTAGATGTTTTCTTGCTTAAATTAGTCGATTCTCTTGAAAAAAGAGAAAAAGTAAAAAAGAAAATTAAAAGTGCATTAACCTATCCAGTGGTTATGTTTTCAGTCGCCATAATAGTTATGGTTTTCATGTTAATTAAAGTTGTTCCAGTATTTGCTAAAATGTACGATGGAATGGGTGTTGCATTACCAACACCAACTGCCGTAATTATGACTGCAAGTAACTTTATGAGAGGTGCTGGTGGTTTAACTTTAGGTTTAGTTCTACTTACAATATTTATTATTTTTAAATACACAACCACTAAGATGCCAGCAGTAAGATATAAATGGCATCAACAAGTTCTTAGAATGCCAGTATTTGGTGATATGATTTTAAAGTCTTTAATAGCAAGAATTTCATTGATCATGGGAAACTTAAGTGCTGCAGGTGTTAATTTACTTGAAAGTATTGAGATTGCTAAATCAGTCAGCAACAATGATGTAGTAACACAAGCATTAGAAAATGTTAAAAAAGGAGTATTTTCAGGAGATACATTAACTAAACTTTTTTTAAAAGAACCTGTATTTCCACCAACGTTTAGCCAATTAATTTCTGTTGGAGAGCAAACAGGAAATTTAGATGAGATGTTTAGTTCTGTCTCTGCTTATTATGAGGAAGAATTTGATACCGCAGTTGATAACATGTCTAGTTTAATTGAACCTATAATGATTGTATTCATGGGAACAATGATTGGTGGATTAATGATTGCGATGTACTCACCAATATTCAACGTTGGTGCGATTATTGGAAGTTAATAATTTATTTTCTTTGTTAAAATTAAATGATTTATCCAAGGCTTTTCACCTTCTTTAAATACTACTGCGTCCATAATTTGTTGTATAAAAAAAGTTCCTAAGCCACCTGGTTTAACATCATCAATTTTTCTGTGCCGAACATTTTCTTTATCAACAGGTCTTCCCTTATCAAAAAAACCTATCTCTAATTCACCGTTCTTTAAAGAAATTTTTATCTCCATTTTATCTTCAGTGTCTTCACCTTGGTAAGCATGCTTGACAATATTTTGTGCAGCCTCAGCAATCGCTAGGACTAATTCGTCTTTTAAATCTTGTTCGATATTTACTTTTTCAAACACTTCTCTAGAAAATGATCTTACGTCCTTCAAACTTGCAGAACTAACAACAAAGTCTCGTTGTTCTGAAATTTGTCTTAGTGCAACCATCATTTATCCTAAATTCAATATTTGCTCGAGTTTTGCCATCATAATTACTTTTAAAACTGATTTACTTATATCTTTTAAAATTACTTTTTTTCCCAACTCATTCGCTTTTTGATGACTCTCAATAAGAACAGAGATGCCGGATGAGTCCATATATTGAACTTCTTTTAAATTAAGATGAACTTCTTTCTTTGCCTCAATTAAAGGCATTATAATTTCTTTTGCTTTTTCAGTTACATCCATGTCAATTTCACCATCAAGGTGAACAATGGATACATCTCCTTCTTCTGTAACTTTATATGACATAAATATTAATATTTATTAAATTTCTTAGCTAAATCAACAAAAATGACCCAATTTGATTACTTTTAGAGTGTAGATATTGTCTTTTAAAATATATAAATTATATGTATATACATATTTTTATTTACGATAGGATAAACATTTATGAAAAAAAATAATAAAGGTTTTACACTTATAGAATTATTGGTCGTTGTAGCAATTATTGGTATTTTAGCAGCAGTTGGAGTTGTTGCTTATTCTGGTTACACATCAGGAGCAAAAAAATCAGCAGTTAAATCTAATCAAGCAGCTATAGTTAAATACGTTGCAGCTGAGTTAAAAAAATGTGAGCTTGGTGAGACAAATGTAATGTCAAACAACTTAAAATGTGATGACAGAAAAAATGGCGGTGTAGTTGCCACAGGAGTTTCAAACGCATTAGGCACTGAATTTAAAAATCCATATAAAACATCTAAGTCTGCAATAACTTTAACAGCTTTTTCTGATTGCAAAGCAACAGGAAATGAAGGTGAAACTTATGTAACGGATGATGGAACTACAGTTCAGGTAAAATCGTGCACTAAAAAAGATGAAGACATCTTAACTGGTAACGTTACCATAGAATAATAAGAAATTTCTTATGACAGCCAAAAGCAGGGGTTTTACACTCATTGAGCTTTTGGTTGTCGTAGCAATCTTAGGAATTATAGCTGCCATTGGAATAACAAGTTATAATGGCTACGTTTCATCAACTAAGAAAAAATCAACTGAAAACGTTCTAAGACAAATAGCGTTAGCTCAAACCGAATATTATTCAGACAATCAAATATACTATTATGATAAGACCAGTGGTGACTGCACAGCTACCGTCACTACGTCTCAATCAATAGAAACTAATTTATTGGGTGGTTCGAAAACAATAATAGATCCAAAAGGTAAAAAAGCATTAAACGGATATTGGATTTGTATTTCTAATGATGCTTCAGGTTTTAAAGCAAAAGCTATAGAAGAAAATAACCGTAGTGGCTGTAAAATAGAATTATTCGCTGATACTAGAGTTGAAAGAAATAATAAGTGTTAGTTTAAATGAATTTAGAGCCAGTAAAAAAACTAATTTCTAATTTCATAAATTCTGAAACAACAAAAAATCAAAAAATTTATTACACACTCAGTTTAGGTTGGATAATATTTATCGGTTATTTAACCTGGTGGAATGGACTAAGGAATCCGAGTTTAGATAAAAGTTTTAGGTGGGATGAGTGGATTTGGTTTGGATTAGTCCCTGCTTTATCACCTTATTTATTCTATTTTATCTGGAAGAAAAAAGACAACTAAAACCTATTTTGAGCACCAGAATTATTTAATGTATAATCTTTTAATAATAACCTAAGGAAGAAAGATGGAGAACGTCGATTTGGAATCAGTAAAATCATTTGTTGATACCCTTTGGGTTATAGATTGCGCAATTTTAGTTTTCATAATGCAAGCAGGTTTTATGTGTATGGAAACTGGTCTTTCAAGACATAAAAATAGCATTAACGTTGCTCTTAAAAATGCTGCTGACTTTGGTCTTGCGGTTGTAATTTTTTGGCTATTTGGTTTTGGTTTGATGTTTGGAAAAAGTTTTAATGGCTATTTTGGAACTGATTTATTCTTTTTTAAAACTGATCAAGCTGAGTACATGACTTACTTTGTCTTTCAAGCAATGTTTGTTGCAACTGCAGCTACAATTGTTTCAGGAGCTGTTGCTGAAAGAATGAAGTTCAACGGTTATTTAATAATTACTATTATAGCTACAGGTATTATTTATCCAATAGTTGGTCATTGGGCCTGGTCTTCGAGTTATTTAAATAATATCGATGCTACAAGACAATTACTTGCGGTTACTGGGCAAGTTAAAACTACTGGATGGCTGACAGATATTGGATTTGTTGATTTTGCAGGAAGCACTATAGTTCATTCAGTTGGCGGATGGATAGCGCTCTCTGCTGTTTTAATTCTAGGACCAAGAATAGGAAAATATTCAGATGCAAACAAAGGAAAATTCACAGGATCAAGTTTTCCTTTAGCAGTTTTGGGAACCCTAATTTTATGGTTTGGATGGTTTGGTTTTAATGGTGGAAGTAATGGAGCTATGGATGAGGCAGTTCCTTTAATTTTAATAAATACATTTCTTGCTGCTTCTTTTGGATTACTAACAGGTCTTGGAATTTCATTTGCATTATTTAAAAAACCAGATCCTTACTATGTAATCCTTGGACCACTCGCAGGTTTAGTTGCAATTACGGCTGGATGTAATTCAATGACATCAGTGACTTCAATCTTTGTTGGAATTATAGGAGCTGTAGTTGCAATTTTTGTAAATGAATTTTTAAATAAATTTGAAATAGATGATGTTGTTGGAGCAGTACCTGTTCATTTGGCAGCAGGGGTTTGGGGCACTATTGCTGTAGGATTATTTAGTGATCTTGAAATACTTGGAACAGGATTAACAAGATTAGAACAAATCAAAGCACAGTTTATTGGAATTGTTTCGATCGGTGTATTCTCGTTTTTTGGTTCATATATTTTATTAAAAATTTTAAATTATTTTTATCCATTAAGAGTAAGTCCGCTACACGAAGAGTTAGGTTTGAATATTGCTGAGCATAATGCAACCTCTGTAGAACACGATTTAATTACAATTTTAGAAAAACAGTCTGAGTCTGGTGATTTAACAATCAGAGGTCCACAAGATCCATTTACTGCTGGTGGTGTGATCGGGCTTTATTACAACAGATTGATGAGCAAATTAGAAACTAGTGAAGCTGAAAAGAAAGTATGGAGAGATAGAATATCAAATGAAGTAAAACTTGCGGTAAAAGTTCAAGAAAATTTCCTACCAAAAAGAAACTTGGAAAATTATCCTGTACATGGAATAAATATAGCTGCTAGAGAAGTTTCAGGAGACTTCTTTAGTTTTTATCCTCACAATGATAGTGTTTATTTTATTATTGCAGATGTTGCTGGTAAAGGAATTCATGCTGGAATGGTAATGGCAAAAGCATCAACTCTATTTGAAATAATGTCTAGAGATCAAGTAGATCCAGATGAAATGATGTTTCATATGAATAATGATCTATTTTTAACTAAAACTGGAGGAATGTTTGTAACAAGTATATTAGGAGAATATAATATGAGGACTGATGAATTAAGATGGGTAAATGGAGGTCATCAGCCAGCTATAATTAGATCATCTTCTGGAAATTATGAGCAATTTGAAAGTAATTCTCCACCAATGGGTGTAATACTTCAAAAGGATAAGTCAGTCTATAAAACTCACAAAGTTAAGCTAGAAAATAAAAGGTTTTGCGCTTTCACTGATGGTTTATCCGAAAGCTTAAATAGCTCAGGTGAGGAAATAGGAATAGATGGATCAATTCAAATAATTGAGAAAAACTTCAATATGGACATAAAAAAACAACTAAATGAAATCACAAAAGAAGTAGTTAAAGTTGCAGGTGAAAATAAATTAAGTGATGATTTAACGTTAATTTCGATTGGAAAATAATTTCCCCATTTTGATCTAATTTATTTTGTATGTTTTTTGTATAAATGATACGATTTATAAAAAACAATAAGGAAATTATGTTTAAAAAAATAGTCTTAACTATAGGTTTTCTATTATTTAGCACTAACTTATTTGCAGCCCAAACGCAAATCGCACAAGTAAATGGTATGATATGTATCAAGTGTCAAAAAATGGTCACTGAAGCATTACAAAAGGCTTGTCCTGATGCTACAGTTAATGTTTCTTGGCCAGAAGGGGTTGCGGTATCTACTTTTGCAGATAAATCAAATTTATCTGAGGATGAATATAAAAATGCAATTTTAGGTACTGGATTTGAAGTAGTTAAAGTAATTAGTGTTGATGGCATAATTACAGACGCTGAAGAAGCAAGAAAACTTATAGATTAAAAAAAATTTTATGACTGTAGCTGAACTCCAAATTTTGGTTGATAAGCTACAGTCTAAAATAAGTCAGTTAGAGCTTACAAGTAAAGGAGCAATCAAAGCAACAGAGTTTAGATTAGAAGCTGTACTACAAGCTAATTTAGATACATTTTGGTTATTAATTTGCGCTATTTTAGTTTTCTTGATGCAGGCTGGATTTATGTGTTTAGAATCTGGTTTATCAAGAAGTAAGAATAGCATTAACGTTGCTCTTAAAAATATTACAGATTTTGGAATAGCCGTAGTTACTTTTTGGGCCTTTGGTTTTGCATTAATGTATGGAACCAGTGTGATGGGCTTGTTTGGTAATAAATTTTATTTTTTTACAACCAAGGTAGCTGGTTATCAAACATATTTTGTATTTCAGGCAATGTTTGTTGCAACAGCAGCAACTATCATATCCGGAGCTGTTGCTGAGAGGCTTAGATTTTTCTCATACGTAATAATTACTTTTATTACTTCAGGAATTTTATACCCAATAGTAGGCCATTGGGCGTGGGCTTTTGATTTTACGAATCCAACAGTAAAATTTGGTTGGCTAGGTAAGATGGGTTATTTAGATTTTGCAGGTGCATCTGTTGTTCATTCTGTTGGAGGTTGGGTGGCATTAGCAATATTACTCATTATTGGAAGTAGAACAGGTAGATTTAGAAAAGATAAAGATAAAAAATTGTTTCAAGGAAGCAACACACCAATTGCTGCTCTTGGTGCTTTAATTTTATGGTTCGGTTGGTTTGGATTTAATGGTGGTGCAAATGGAGCAATGGATTTAAAAATTCCATTGATATTAATTAATACCTTTTTATCAGCATCATTTGGTTTAATCTTTTCAAGTGCAATGGGTATTATCGTAATGAAAAAACCAGAGCCATTATTTATGATTACAGGTCCTTTGGCTGGTTTAGTTTCGATTACAGCAAGTTGCGCTTATGTTAATCCATCAGAGGCAATATATATTGGAGCAATTGGAGGAATTTTATCAGGCTCAACAATTATTTTATTAGAGAAATTGAAAATTGATGATGTTGTTAGTGCTATACCTGTTCATCTAGTAGGAGGCATGTGGGGAACTATATCAGTTGCGATATTTGGTGATTTCGAAATGATGGGATTAGATAAAACAAGATTAGAACAATTAACAATTCAAATCATAGGAACATTTAGCATTGGTGGATTTTGCTTTTTTGCTTCATACATAATTTTTAAATCTATAAATTATATTTATCCACTTCGAGTAGGTAAAATCCAAGAGGAGCTTGGTTTAAATATATCAGAACACAACGCATCAACAGATACTCACGAATTACTCGAAGTACTAACCAATCAAGCAAAAACCGAGGATTATTCATTAAGAGCTCCCCAAGATCCATTTACTGATAGTGGTATTATTGGTACCCAATACAATTTTTTGATGGAAAAATTAGAACAAAGTGAAAAGCAAAAAAATAAATGGAAAAACAGAGTTTCATCTGAAATTAAATTAGCAATGAATGTGCAGAAACGTTTAATGCCAAATAGAGATTTGTCTAATTATCCAATTTATGGACTAAATATTCCAGCCAGAGAAATTTCAGGAGATTTTTACGATTTTTATTTGCATGATGATCTCGTTTACTTCACATTGTCAGATGTTTCTGGAAAAGGAGTTAATGCTGGTATGGTTATGGCTAAGGCAATTACTTTATTTAAAATTTTTTCTAGATTAAAATTTAGACCTAATGAAATCCTACTTGAAATGAACAATGATTTAAATGAAACTAATCCGCCAGGCACCTTTATAACCTCAATAGTCGGTTGCTATAATATTAAAACAGACATTATTGAAATTGCAAATGCAGGTCATCAACCAGCTTTGTTGAGAAAAGGAAAGGATTTTGTTGAATATTCATCTTCCTCCACTCCTCTTGCAATAGTCAAACATAAAAATGAAAATGTTTATAAGCTAGATACTTTTAAATTAGATGGAGGAAGAATATATTGTTTTACTGATGGTTTTTCAGAATGTATGGACGAAAATAAAAAAGAAATAGGTATTGATGGAGTTAAGAAACTTTTACTTAATCATCAAAATTCTTCTTTACAAAAAGAACTTGAAAATTCTACAGAGGAAATAAGACTTAAAAGTCTCAAAAAAGATTACAAAGAGACTGGTATAAAAGCAAATAACGATATACTTGATGATGATTTAACTATCATTGGAATTGGGCATTGAAAATTATAGAGCAAAATTTTAATACAGATTCTAACAAACAACTATCAGATATATCAAATACGGTAATTAATACAGTTGTGGATAATTAGCTAAGTGACAACCTAACCCTAATTTCTATAGGCAATTAAGAATTTAAGTAAAATAAACCCGCGATCAAATATCATATATAATAACTATTTCTTAGAAAATATATTATAAACGTGGGTGAAAAAAATCTGAAAATTGGAATTATTGGCGCCGGTATACAAGGTGTTTGCAATGCTTTATTTCTTCAAAAAAAAGGTTTTCAGGTTACACTTTTTGATAGAGAAGAGCCCGGCAGTGCAGCATCATATGGAAATGCTGGCCACTTTTCTCCTTATGCGTCCGTTCCTTTAAACAGACCAGATGTTATAGCAGATGTTCCTTCGATGTTAATTAGTTCAAGAGGACCTCTAGCTTTAAAGTGGAACTATGTGCCAAAGATGATCCCTTGGTTTGCAAGATTTATATTAAATTGTAGACAAGAAAAAATGATGCATACTGCTAAAAATATGCACCAAATTTTAGATCAGTCTTTGCCGGCATTCGATGAATTATTTGACGAAATTGATTTAGAAGGATTAGTTGAAAATAATGGCATTCTTTATGTTTGGACTGATCAAAATATGAAAAGTAGAGAACTAGAAATTAGAATAAGAGATCAGCTTGGTGTGAAGCAACAACTAGTAAATAAAAAAGAAATTCACGATTTAGAACCAAACTTAAAACCATTTTATCATGGTGGGGTATTTTATGATTATGCAAGACACGCAAGAAATCCAAGAAAAATTTTAATTAAATTGTTTGAGAATTTTGTAAACAAAGGTGGAAAATTTTTAAAATTAAATATTCAAGATATTGATTTTGATGAAGAAAAACCGGTTCTTAGAACTGAAACACAAAGATTTATTTTTGATAAACTTGTTGTTGCATGTGGAGCATTTTCAAAAAGATTAACTGATAAATTACATGAAAATATTCCTTTAGATACTGAGAGAGGCTATCATGTTCACTTCAAAGATTATGACCATTTAATTTCAAGACCTATTGTTTATGCAAATAGAGGTTTTGGAATGACACCAATGGAGCAGGGTTTACGTGTTGTTGGAACTGTAGAATTTGGAGGTTTAGAAAACTCTCCATCTAAATCAAGAATAAAAAACTTGATATTAAACGCAAAGGATATGCTAGATGGTTTACCGGAACATAAAGACGAGTGGCTTGGCTTTAGACCTACATTGCCAGACTTTCTACCAGTTCTAGGGCCTTCAAAAAACTATAAAAATGTTTTTTATTCATTTGGTCATCATCATTTAGGTTGGACGCTTGGTGCAATATCAGGAAAAATTATATCTAAAATGATCTCAGGTGAGAATACTAACTTAGATCTGCAACCATACAGCTCAATAAGGTTTAGTTAAAAGTAATCTTTTATAGTACTCTATTTAATGCTTGAAAATAAAAGTAATATCATAATTGCATCTATTTTGCTTTTTTTAGCAGCTCTGTTTTGGTCAGGAAATTTTATTGTTGGAAAGATAGCAGGTTTAAATGACATACCTCCAATTTCATTAAACATATTAAGGTGGTCACTGGCGTTTCTAATTTTATTACCTTTTACTTATAAAGAGATGATTGAAAAAAAGGAATTAATTTTTAAAAATATTTATCTCTTATGTTTTTTAGGAATAACAGCAGTCAGTATTTTTAATTCAGCACTTTTTTATTCTTTGAAAACTACACAAGTGATCACAGGTGTACTTATGATCTCGACTGTTCCAGTTATGATAATTTTATTTTCTATTATTTTAAAAATAGAAAAAACAAATACCTTTCAAGTTTTGGGAGTTATATTTTCTTTATTAGGTGTATTATTTATAATTTCAAAAGCAGATTTTGAAGTCTTTAAAAATTTAGCTTTCGAAAAAGGAGATTTATTTGCATTATTTGCAATGATTTCCTGGTCACTTTATTCTGCTCTTTTAAAGAAAAAAAATTACGGATTATCTCCGATAACTTTACTTCAAGTTGTTATTGGTCTTGGTGTAATATTTCTTATACCAATGTATGCAATAGATTATATTTACATTGGTAATCGAATTACAATTAATACAAATTTCATTCTCGTTTTATCTTATGTTGTTCTGTTGCCTGGCATCATTTCTTTCTTTTTCTGGATAAAAGGTGTTGCTTTAATAGGTGCTAATAGAGCAGGAATTTATTTACATTTAATGCCAATTCTTGCAGCAATTCTTGCAATGCTAATATTTGATGAAGTATTGCTATTTTACCATTATATCGGTGGAATATTTATTATTTCAGGGATATTACTTTCAAACAAAAAAAATGCTTAAAGTAGCTATACTTGACGATTATCAAAACATTGCAAAAGATTTTATTGATCTTAAAAAATTATCTTCAAAATATGAATTTCAAATTTTTAATCAGCCTTTTGAAAACGAGGATGATGCAATAGAACAACTAAAAGAATTTGAAGTGCTTTTTATAATGAGAGAAAGAACAAAAATAACAAAACAATTAATAGAGAGTTTAAAAAAATTAAAACTAATTGTTACAAGTGGAATGAGAAACAAATCTATAGATTTAGATGCAGCTAAGAAAAATAAAATTTTAGTTACTGGCACTGAAATCAATAGTAACCCAACGCCAGAGTTAACTTGGGCTTTAATTCTGGGACTTGCAAGAAATTTTAAAACAGAAATAGATAATATGTATCAAGGTTACTGGCAGTCAACTATTGGAGTGGAGCTTAAAGGTAAGATATTAGGTTTGCTTGGATTGGGTAGGGTAGGCTCTCAAGTTGCTAAAATTGGTAAAGCTTTTGGTATGCAAATTATGGCTTGGAGTGAAAATTTAAATTTAGATAAATGCAAAGAGCTTAATGTTTTGCCATGCAGCAAAGATGACTTAATTCAAAATTCAGACTTTCTGTCAATCCATGTTCAAGGAGGAGATAGATATAGAGATTGTATTACTATTAAAGAATTTGAGAAGATGAAAAAAACCTCCTATTTAATAAATACTTCAAGAGGTGAAATAGTTAATGAAGATGATTTAATTATAGCCTTATCAACAAATATTATAGCTGGTGCAGGAATAGATGTTTACGAAAAAGAACCATTGCCTGAAAGCCATAAGCTTAGATTCGTTCAGAATGCTCTTTTGCTTCCTCATATAGGATATGTAACTGCTGAAAATTATGCAACTTTCTACAATCAAATGATTGAAAATCTCGATAGTTTTGCATCAGGCAAACCTCAAAGAGTTATAGAATAATAGAAATCTTAGACAATTTTACCAGATAAATATTTTTATTTTTGTGTATACTATTATTGATGAGCAAAGAACTTAAAGCTAATCAAAATCAAAAATTAGATAATCAAGAGTTAAATGATTGGTTAGATTCTTTAGATGCAGTAGTAGAAAATCATGGTAGAGATGGGGCTAAAATAATTTTAGAAAAACTTGAACAACGGGCAAAAGATTTAAGAGTATTATATTCACCCGTTCCTTATTCACCATATAGAAATACTATATCTCAATATGATCAGGGAATTTACCCTGGTGACTTAGCAATTGAAGAAAAAATAACAACAATTTTAAGATGGAATGCTTTAACAATGGTAATGAAAGCAAATAAAAACTTTGGAGGTCTTGGAGGACATATTGCAAGTTATGCATCATTTGCTGAGGTATTTGAAACTGGATTTAATCATTTTTTTAAGGGAGGAGACGAAGCAGATTTAATTTTTTATCAATCTCAGTGCACAACAGGAATTTATGCAAGATCATTTTTAGAAGGAAGATTAACAAAAAATCATTTAGAAAATTATAGACAAGAACTTAATGAACAAGGGCTTTCATCTTATTGTCATCCATATTTAATGAAAGACTATTGGACATTCACTACAGCATCAATGGGAATAGGTTTGGTTAATGCAATTTATCAAGCTCGTTTCATGAAATATTTGGAAAATAGAAACTTATTAAAAACAAATAAAAGAGTTTGGGGTTTATTTGGTGATGGTGAAATGGACGAACCCGAAAGTTTGGTTGGATTATCTATAGCCTCTAGAGAGAAATTAGACAATTTAACATTTATAATAAATTGTAATCTTCAAAGATTAGATGGACCTGTAAGAGGTAATGGACAAATAATCCAAGAACTTGAGACAATTTTTAAAGCTAATGGTTGGAATGTGATAAAAGTTCTTTGGGGTTCAGAATGGGATAAAATTTTTCAACAAGATAAAGATCACTTGTTATTAAAAAGATTTGCTAAAACTGTTGATGGCAAATATCAAACATTGGGAGCAAGAGACGGAGAATATAATTTAAAGAATTTTTTTGCAGAAGATCCAGAAGTATTAAAACTAGTCTCTTCATTAACGAAAGAAGAAATAGATGGTCTAAAAAGAGGTGGACACGACTTTAAAAAACTTTATGCAGCTTTTAGTGCAGCAGTCAAAACTAAAGGGAAACCAACAGTTATACTTGCTAAAACAAAAAAAGGCTATGGCATGGGAAAAGCAGGAGAGTCAAAAATGACAAACCATCAACAAAAAGAATTAAATCTTGATGCTTTAAAGGAATTTAGAGATCGTTTCCAACTTGATATCCCAGATAATAAAATAGAAAATTTAGAATTCTACAAACCTTCAGATGACTCAGATGAGATAAAATATTTAAAAAAGAGAAGAGATCTTCTTGGGGGCCCACTACCAAAGAGAAGTTTTAAAAAGGTAGAACTGAAAACTCCAAATATAGAAAAGCATTCAAATTTTTTATTTGAAAAAAGTGATAGGGAATATTCAACCACAACAGGATTAGTGAGGTCTTTAGGAAACATAATGAGAGATAAAGAGTTTGGGAAAAGAGTTGTGCCTATAGTTGCTGATGAAGCTAGGACTTTTGGAATGGCTAATTTATTTTCACAAATCGGTATTTATTCACCAGATGGTCAACTATATGAACCTGAAGATGCAACTTCAATTTTAAAATATCAAGAGTCTAAAACAGGGCAATTATTAGAAGAAGGAATTAATGAAGCTGGAGCAATATCCTCATGGCTCGCAGCAGCCACTTCTTACAGTAATCATAATTTTCCAATGATGCCTTTTTATATTTTTTATTCTATGTTTGGTTTTCAAAGAATAGGAGATCTGATTTGGGCAGCAGCCGACCAAATGCCAAGAGGATTTTTAATTGGCGCTACAGCTGGGCGAACTACCTTAGCTGGAGAAGGATTACAACATCAAGACGGACAAAGCCAGATAATTGCTTCAACGTTTCCAAATTTAAAATCTTACGATCCATGTTTTGCTAGTGAACTGGCAATTATTTTTGATCAAGGGATGAAAAGAATGATGACAGAGTGTAAAGACGAATTTTATTACATTACTGTTAACAATGAAAAGTACTCTCATCCAAAAATTGATATAAAAAATAAATATGGAATAATTAAAGGTGGTTACCTTTTTAAAGATAATTCTAATGATAAAATTAATATAAATTTATTAGGATCTGGACCAATTTTTAGAGAATGCATCGAAGCTTCTAAAATTCTTAAAGATGAATATGGAATTGGTTCAAGATTATACAGTATAACAAGCTATTCAGAGTTAGAAAAAGATGCAAAATCTATTCTAAGACAAAACACTTTGTCTCCTGCAAATAAAAAACAAAATTATTTACAACAACTCATTTCTAATGAGGATCCTATAATTGCCACTTCAGATTATGTAAGATCATATTCACAATTAATCTCTAGTCACATAAATAATAAGTTTTTAGCAATGGGCACAGATGGCTTTGGAAGAAGTGATACAAGAAAAAGTTTAAGGGACTTTTTTGAGGTGGATAGCAAACATATAGTAGTTAGTTCTTTGTATTCACTTTATGAGGATAAAAAAGTTCCACTGGAATTATTAGAAAAGGCAATTAAAAAATATAACCTTAATAATAATAAGAACAATCCTTGGGAAATATAATCTCTAATATTCATTATGGATTTACCAGTAGTTAATCACCAAGATTATGAAGCCCAATTGAATGATGATAATAAATTCCCTATAAATAAATTCGGGGAATTAGCTAAAGCATTAATTAAAAATAAAATAGTTAAAAATTTCTATATTCCAGAGCCATGCTCAGTAGAAACTTTAAAAGAGGCACATACAGAAGATTATATAAATAAAATAAAAAACAAAACTTTAGATAAAAACGAGATTAGAAAAATTGGCTTTCCTTTGGTTGACAGTGTGGTTAGAAGGTCTTTTATTGCAACTGGAGGAACTGTCCTTGCTACAAAACTAGCTTTAAATTATGGTATAGCTTGCAATACCGCAGGAGGCAGCCATCATGCAACATCTAATGAAGGAGCTGGATTTTGTGTTTTTAATGATGTTGCGGTAGCAGCTAAATATTTAACTACAAGAGGTCTAGCAAACAGAATTTTGATTATTGATTTAGATGTTCATCAAGGCAACGGTAATTCTGAAATATTTAAAAATGATACTCAAGTTTTTACATTTAGTATGCATGCGAAAGTTAATTATCCAGCAAAAAAATCAATAAGTGACCTAGATATTGAATTAGAGGAAAATTTAGAAGATAGAGAATATATTGATATTTTAAAAAAAAACTTAAAATATTTGAACCAAGAAGAGTTTGATTTTGTTTTCTATATTGCTGGAGTTGATATTCACTATAATGATAGGTTGGGTAAACTAAAAATTTCTGATAATGGTATATTTGAAAGAGATCAATTAGTAATAGATAACTTTTTCTCAAATAAAATTCCTATATGTGGAGTATTAGGAGGTGGATACAACGAGGATTTCAATAAACTAGTAGAATTACACTCTAGTTTACATAAAACATGTGCTAAGTTTTTATGATGAAAAAAAATTTGAATTTAACTACAGAGCAAAAAAATATTTTATTTAAAGAAGCAACCGAACCTCCAGGCTCAAGTGAATTAAATAACGAAAAAAGAGAAGGCTCATATCACTGTGCTAATTGCGATACTGAACTATTTAAATCATCAACAAAATATGAAAGTGGATCAGGATGGCCATCATTTTATAAATCTCTTCCAGATGTCTTTGAAACTAAAACAGATCACCATATCGGTTATGCTAGAACAGAATATCACTGCAAGAAATGTGGAGGACATCATGGACACATATTTGATGATGGTCCACAACCAACTGGAAAAAGATACTGTAATAATGGAGTTTGCTTAGTTTTTAAGCCACGTAATTAATTGTAATTTTAGCAAAAATAAACTAAATCTGTACACATGCGTTTATCAAAAAAGCTCAGCTTTATAGTTTGCTTAACTTTATCCACAACTTTTGCATATGCGGATAATGCTAATGATATACTGAACAGGCTTACAGAAAAAATTTCATCAATTGTTGAAAATACTTTAGGAGGAGATACAGAATTTTCTTTAGAGTTTCCAGAGGATGATGATGTTGAATTAGAAATACTAAAATTTAAGGAATTAGATAGCTCTGATGGTCAGAATTCATTTTCTCAATTAAGTTTACATACACAAGAGGTAAACGATGATAACAGATTGATTTTAAATCTAGGTTATGGTCAAAGATATATATCTTCAGACAAATCGATGATCACAGGTATAAACGGGTTTATTGATTACGATACAGAAGGTCATTCTAGAACAAGTTTGGGTTTTGAAGCAAAGGCTCCAATTTTAGAACTTACTGGAAACTATTATTTAGGTCTGTCAGGAGTTGAAACTATTAATGGCGTTAAAGAAAAAGTATTAGATGGCCATGAAATAAACTTATCATCACAATTACCATACATGCCGTGGACGAGATTAAATGTGCAAAATTATGATTTTGAAAAAGATAAAGCTTCTGAGAATACAGGTGGTAATTTGGTTTCTCTTGAAATGAATTTATCTCCTAGCATTCAAATTGAGGCGTCAAAGAATTTTATAGATACTACCGGGGTTGAAGATGAGGAGAATTTCAAAATTGTGTATTATAATCCACCAAGAAATAAATCATCACTTCAAGATGGATTTTTATCATCAACTGCATTTGAAAAAGGTGATGTAGAAGCAAAAATGAAAGATAAAGTTAGAAGAAGAAACGCTATGACAATAGAAGTTCAAGGAGCAGTAGTGTTAACTAAGCAATAATTTATGAGAAATTTAATCAAATCAATTTTAATTTTATTTATCTTTTTTTATTCAGTTAATACATATGCAGCAACAGGAGCCGCAACAGAATATAAAGTTACAATGACAAAACTTGAACTGTGCGAAACTGGAAGTACTACAGCAAATTGTTTAAATGCATTAACTATATCACCGTCAGGAACATCAGGTGCTGTAGATATCGCATCAGTGGACGCAGGAGCCACAGCTGGATCTTATGGAAATATTGCAAAAGCAAAAATAGGAACCTTATATACTTACATTCAAATTACTATGAGTAGACAATTTTCAATGACCGGAACAGCAGGAAGTTGCGCAACCAAAGCTGGTGAGTCAGGATCTAAAACCACAGATGCAAAAGGACAAACTGGAGGTACTCCAGGATCTTCAACTTTATATGTTCCAGATGGAACTTCTTATGATGATCATATGAACGGTTCGGTTGACTCTTTGGGCGCATCTGTTTCAGACGATGGTGAAATAGGAAGTAGTGATGAGTATTTTCAATATAGAAAAATTATTTCAGGAGGCGGTTTAAAAGTTAAAGCTGGTGATTTTCCAACAGTAAAGGTTGCATTTGATGTTTCAAATGCAGTTGGTGAAGCCACAGGTGGTGCAGCTGCGTGCACAGGTAATGTTATGTATGCAAATGAACCGGGAATGACAATATCGTTTGTTGATTAAAAAATTATTCTAAAGAACTAAAAAGCTTTCCAGTTTTCTCCAATTCTCTTAATTCCTGATAGCCTCCAACGTGATAGTCACCAAAAAATATTTGAGGAATAGTTCTTCGTCCATTCGCTCTCTTAGTCATTTCGTCTCTTAGGCCTTCTTTTGTTGAAATATCTATCTCGTTATAATTAAGATTATTTCTAGATAATAATCTTTTTGCTGCATCACAAAAGTTACACATTGGACCAGAGTAAACAGTTATATTTTTCATAAGGCAATATATAAGTGATGTTTCATAAATTACTATAGTAAGTAATCATTTTTATTTATTTTTGACTTAATCTGTTTTCTTGAATATTCAAATTTTTTTCTATGTTTTATACTTTGAGAGCTAGCTCTTTTTCTCCACAGCCTAAATGATGAGGGTTTTAAAGATCTTCGCATAATTTTAATAACCTCACCTTCAGTCTTTCCAGTTTTTTTTTCAATTTCCTCAAAAGTAATCCGGTCAGCCCATGCTGCCCAGATGACCCAATCTGGACTATCAAGAGATGGCTCTGGATTTTTAACTCTGGTTGTGGGTCTGTGACTTTTTTTCATCAAAATTCAACAAATTGTTAAAATTATTTTAATGCAAATATTTAAGCCTATGATATTATCAGTTTTAGATAGTCCTATCTAGCCATCTTTAGCTCCCGGTTTTTTAGGACTATCCTTGAAATGCTTCCCATAGATTTTATCCTTTTTTTACAGATCATCATTTTTATGTTTATAACTCCAGGCACACCTAGAATTGTAATTATTTCTTATTCTATGAACTACGGCGTTCAAAAATGTGTCTGGACTGCGTTAGGAGATGTAACTGCAAATATAATTCAGGCAACTTTAGTAATTTTTGTTATTGGATCTTTTTTGTCGGACAATCCAACAATATTAAATACTTTAAAATGGTTAGGTATCGCCTATTTAACATATCTCGCTTATGATATTTATAAATCGAGACCTAAAGATATAAATACAAAAGATATTTTAGATAAAAGTTTTTTTTCGTTTTACAAAGATGGTTTTTTAGTTGCAGGAACAAGTCCTAAAGCATGGATGTTTTTTCCATTTATATTTCCACAATTTATTGATTTTAATTCTAATTATATTATTCAGTTTATTATTTTAATTACAACTTATGTAGTATTAGATTTTCTGTCTTTAGTTGGTTATGCAATCTTGGCTAATAAATTAATTGTTTGGATCAAAGCTAATCCTAAAATTATAAATACAATTTCAGCTTGTGTGATAATTTTGATAGCTATAATTATTGCATTTACTCAACAATACTAAGGTATATTGCGTTACTACTCCCACTTGCAATTAAATAGTTTTTGTTATTAATTTAAGCTTTATTAATTAATAAATTAAAGGGGAATAAATGAAAATAAAAAACATTTTAATTACATTTGTTTCTGCAATAGCATTATTATTTTCAACTTCTGTTGTATCTTTTGCAAAAGTTGTTGGAGATAAAATTATTTTAGGTGCTGCAATCTCTTTAACTGGTAAGTATTCATCTAATGGTGTTCATACTCAAAACGGCTATAACATGGCTGTTGATAGAATTAACAGCATGGGTGGAGTAAAAGTTGGGGGAAAAACTTATAAGTTTGATATCATATATTATGATGATGAATCAAACCCTAAGAGAGCAGCTCAACTTGCAGAAAGATTAATCTCACAAGATAAAGTAGAGTTCATGCTTGGGCCATACAGTTCAGGTTTGACAAAAGCTATAGCACCAGTAACAGAAAAATATGGTGTACCAATGGTTGAGGCTAACGGTGCTTCTAGATCTTTGTTTACGAAAGGTTACAAATATCTATTTGCGGTATTAGCACCAGCAAACTTGTATCTTGATGTAGCAATAAGAACAGCTGTTGAGTTAAATGGCGGAAAAGGTGTAAGAATTGCACAAGCTTTTGAACAAGATGCATTCTCACAAGACGTACGATTAGGTATTTTAGATGCTGCTAAAGAAACTGGATCTGAAATTATAATTGACGACAAACTTCCAAAAGAACTTAATGATATGGCTGCTACATTAGTTAAAGTAAAACAAATGAAGCCAGATGTATTGGTTGTTTCAGGTCATACAAAAGGAGCTTTAACAGCAATAAGACAAATTTCAGAGATGAAAGTTGATGTTCCTATGTTGGCAATGACACACTGTGATGCTGCAAAATTATCAAAGCAACATGGTAAAAATTCTCAATATGCACTATGTGCTTCTCAATGGCATAAAACATTAACTTACAAAGATGATTTCTTTAAAGATGGTATGACATATGCAGCAGATTTTGAAAAAGAATTTGGCTATGATCCGCCATATCAATCTGCAGAGTCTTCAGCTGCACTGTTAGTATTTAAAGATGCTTTTGAAAGAGCTAATACTTTTGATCAGAAAAAAGTAAGAGATGCTCTTGCTGCAACTAACATGCAAACATTCTATGGAAATATTAAATTTGCACCTGGTGGTCAAAATGTTGACAAACCAATGGTACTTTTCCAAGTAATGTGTGATGATGCTGGTAAGTGTGAAAATAAAGTTGTTGCTCCATTAAAATGGGCTTCAGCTGAGTTAATACACCCAGTACCAAAGTGGTCTGAAAGATAAAAAAAAATAATTAAGCCCCCTAGAAATAGGGGGCTTTTTTTATAGAAATCAAAATTAAATTATGGATTTTTTAGTCTTCCAATATCCAATGATAACCATTCAAGCATGTCTCGATGGACTTTTGCTTGGAATATTATTTGCATTAATTGCCTATGGAATGGCACTTCAGTGGGGTGTTATGAATATAATTAATATTGCACAGGGAGACCTTGTTATATTGGGTGGATACATTGCGTACTTTATGTATCTCTACGGCATTCATCCAGCTTGGGGAGTAATTGTCTCTCCAATAATTATGTATTTTGTTGGTATTGCAATTTACAAATTAGTTATAAATAAAGTTGTAGACAGAGATCTCTTCATTTCGATATTAGCAACCTTTGGAATTAGTATTCTGTTCATGCAGTTAATGAACTTTGCATTTGGAGCAGATGTTGTTTTAGCTAATTCCGGATACGGGACCACAATGTTGTTTGATAATAACGTTGTTTTACCGAACTCTAAAATATTTTCTGCTTTTATAAGTATTGTCTTTGCAATTTGTTTAGTAATTTATATGAAAAGATCAAAATTAGGTCGTGCAATTAGAGCAACAGCTCAAAATGCAAGAGCAGCAAAAATTTTAGGCGTTGATACAGAAAAAGTTTATGCAGCAACATTTGGAATAAACGCAGCATTATGTGGTGTAGCTGGAGCTTTAATTTCAATAACATTTACCATTCATCCATATATGGGATTACCTTACACCATAAGATCATTTATGATTGTGATTGTTGCAGGATTAGGAAACTTACCTGGAGTAGCTATGTCAGGTATGGGACTAGGAATATTTGAGGAATTTGCAGATTATATTCTTGGTACGGAATTTAGAATTGGTTCAGTATTTTTATTATTAGTTTTAATTTTAGTTTACAGAAGATTTAAACTTTCAAGAAAAAGAGAGTACTTGAAGTGAGAAAAGCTAAAATTAAAGATGATAATGGCAAATTGATAGAAGTGGATATTGTCAAATTTAAAAAACATTTAGATCAATATCATTCAACAGGATCTAGTCTTCATGAAGAAAATGGACACTATTTTACAGTTGATAATGATTTTAGAGATAAAATAGAGAGTTTATATGAACAAAAATAGTTGGATCTTGTACATAGGAATTTTGGTATTCGGCCTAGTAGCACCGTTTATTTTTCCAGCTTTTAAAGTTCAACTATCAATTCTTTGTGTATTAATTGTTCTGGCAACTACTTGGAATATCCAAGGTGGTGAAATGGGTTATAATACATTTGGAAATATTCTTTTTTATGGTTTGGGGATGTATCTTTGTGCCTCTGTTCAAGTTGGTATGTTCTTTCCATTAGCTGAGTGGACCGAAAGCGGTGGCGAAAAAACTTTCGTTCATACACCTTCTCAATTTTTTCAAGGTATGGCAGTAGGACTTGTAGTTGCTGCTGTTGTCCCCACGATAGTTGCAGGATTAATTGGTTATGCAATTTTAGGATTAAGAGGTCATTACTTTGCAATTTGTACATTAGGTTTAGGAGTTGCAGCAGGAGAAATTTCTGGAGGTATTGAAATTATTGGAGCTGGACAAGGTTTTACTACTCCTCCTTTTCCAAATATTGGAGGTCTTGAGGCAAGAGGTGAATTTTTTTATTTTCTAAGTTTTGGAGCACTCGTTTTAACTTTCATTGCTGTAAGAGCAATTTATACAACAAGGTTTAGATTAATTCTGAACGCAATCAGAGATAATGAAGACAAAGCTGAAGCAATGGGAATTGAGACTATGAAATACAAAATAACTGGATGGATGATTTCAGCTTTCTTTTGTGGTCTTGCTGGAGGAATAATGGGAGGTCTAGTTGGTTACATCGATTCAACAGATGTTGCATTTGATGGAAGAGAAATGGGTGTATTCATGGTATTAATGGCAATCCTTGGAGGTAAGGGAACTTTGTGGGGGCCGATAATTGGCGCTACTTTATTTCACTTCTTTAAAGAAGGCTTTTGGACATTCTTCCTAGGTTGGCAGTATGTTGCGTTAGGAGTTTTAATCGTAGTTATAGTAATTTATTTCCCAGAAGGATTAATGGGATGGTTGAGAGAAAAATATCCAGAAAGATTTGGTGAAGTAGTTGATGAAGCTGATCGAAAAGCACAGGTAGAATTAAAATGAGTATTCTTGAAGTTAACAATGTAAGTAAATCATTTGGGGGAGTTAAAGCCAATGTAGATATTTCAATGTCAGTTGAAAAAGGAAAGATAGTTGGTCTTATAGGACCCAATGGATCTGGAAAAACAACATTATTTAATTCGATAGTTGGTACATACCCAATAGACAATGGTTCAATTAAGTTTAATGGAAAAGAAGTATCAGAATTACCGGTACCAGTAATTGCAAAACTGGGATTATTAAGAACATTTCAGCAAACTAGAATTTATGGAAAATTAAACTGTGTAGATAACATGCTTATAAGTCACAAAGGTAGTGATGAAAGTTTGTTTAAAATTTTCTCAAAAATTCCAAAAGAGCTCACAGAAAAAGCAGAAAACTTACTTAATTTTGTTGGATTGTATCAAAAAAGAAAACTCAGGGCAGGCGACCTATCTTTTGGACAACAAAAGTTATTAGAACTTGCAATGGCACTAATGAATGAGCCAGAAATGCTATTATTAGATGAGCCAACAGCAGGTATAAATCCTACTTTAATTAATGGAATTATTGATAGACTAATCAAAGTTAATCAAGATTTTGGCATAACATTACTTGTTATTGAGCACAATATGAGAGTAATTATGCAATTAGCTGAAGACATATTTTGCCTTGCACATGGAAAAATGCTCGCAAATGGCACTCCTGAAGAAATTAAAAATGATAAAAGAGTAGTTGATGCATATTTGGGGGCTCAATAATGTCTAGTCAATATGAAGTTTTAGGAAAAGCACCTGGTCCAGAAGATCTAAAAAACTTATCTTCTGAAGATATTCATTTAACAATAAAAAATTTGAATGCTGGATATGGTAAAATGGAAATTTTACATAATTTTGATTTATTTGTAAGCAAAGCACAATCATTATGTTTAATTGGTCCAAATGGAGCTGGCAAATCAACAATACTTCACTCAATATATGGATTTACAAATATTTTCTCAGGCAAAATAGAAATTGATGGAAAAGAGATAACAAATTTAACTCCAGCTGAAAAATTAAAGTCAGTTGGTATAGCTTATATTCTGCAAGATAATTCAGTTTTTCCAGATATGACTGTTGAGGAAAATTTGTTAATGGGCGGTTTTATCAAAGATAAAACTGAAGAGTCATATCAAGAGGCAGAAAAGATTTTAGATAAATATGAAAGATTAAGGAATAGAAGAAGTCAACCAGCAAAAGTTTTATCAGGTGGAGAAAGAAGATTGCTAGAAATATCAAGAGCTTTAGTAATGAAACCCTCAGTTCTTTTAGTTGATGAACCTTCTATTGGGTTAGAACCAAGATATATTGATATGGTTTTTGAAATTTTGGGAGACCTACAAAAAAATGAAAAGAAAACAATTATTCTAGTTGAGCAAAATGCCAAAAAAGGTTTAGAGTTTTCTGATATCGGATATGTATTAGTATCCGGCCAAACAGCTATAGCAGGAAGAGGCGATGATTTACTCAAAAATGATGATGTTGGACGTCTATTCCTTGGGGGATGATTAATTCAAAATATTTTTTTAAAGGAATTCTTTGCGCAAAAGAATTCGATAGCCCTGCAATTGCTCTTGGTTTAAGCTTTTTAGCAATAGGTGCTTTATTAAAAAATTTAGGTTTTACAATTAAAGAAAGTATTTTTTCAACTTTTTTAACTTACGCGTTACCTGGTTCACTTGTAATGGCAGAATCGATTTTGATTGGAGTTTCGTTACTTAATTTATTTTTTGCCGTATGGTTAGTTAATGCAAGATTGTATCCGATGACAGTATCTTTAATGCCATTGTTAAAGCACCAAAGTCAACCAAGATGGAAGTATTATCTTTCATGTCATTTTGTTGCAGTATCTTCGTGGTTAATTCTAAAAAATAATTATAAAGATATTGAAAAAAAATATAGAGTCGATTTTTGGATAGGAATTGGAACTGCAACTTGGTTGATAGCAATTTTTTCAACTATCTTAGGTTATTACTCTGCTGATTTCTTAAATAGAGAAATGATGATTGGATTAGCTATAATCAATCCAATTTATTTTACTTGTACAATGATAGGAGTGATGAAGTCTATACAATTAAATGTTTCAATAATTTTAGGAGCTATCTTAGGACCTTTATTTTATTTTATTAGTCCTGATTGGT
>CACMNP010000007.1 GCA_902615045.1 uncultured Pelagibacteraceae bacterium
TGCAATAAAGAAGCTAAAGCAAGATGAAAAAAAAGTTGTACTTGCTTATGCTCAATTAAAGCTGAAGTCTAATAGACTAGCTAAAGAGTTAGACACAATGAAACAAAATGTTGTTGATGTGTTTAGCAGAACAAACCAAAACTTAATTATTGTCCAAGATGAACATGGCAATAGTTTTGGATTACAGAAAATAAATCGTAAACGTAAAAAGTTTGAGACAGCAAACTTTAAGATTGCTCACAATGATTTATTTAATAAGTTCTGTACTGAATTAGAATATAGCGAATACAAAGCTATAGGGAGTGATGCAGATGCCCAATAATTCATTAATCAACATAGCCCAAGTTTTAGCTGAAAGGGTTGGCGAGAAATCGCCAACTGCTTTAGCTGAATTTCTACTAAAGGATATCTATCCTTCCAATGTTTTGCTTTTTTATTTATTGAAATTTTTCTTCTCATTTACTCTAACTATAACATTACCTAATGATGTGTACATTGTGGAATTATGTACACTGTTAAAAGCTTTGATCCATTCAGACCAACTAGCTGTTTTCAATTTCTTCAACGTGCTCGGGTTTCGCTTCGATTGTTTTGGCATTATAGCCATCGATCTTTTGCGATAACTCGGATAATTTGTTTTCAAGTTCTTCACGTGACATACCCTCCAGACCTGTTACTCTTACTTCTTTACGATCAACAAAAGCACCAGCCAATTGTCCAGATCTATACTCTGCATTAATAGCAGCAGCATATTGATCTTTTTTTTCTGCCTTATCAGCTAGTCTTTCAAATCTTTTGTAACGTCTGAGGTTGTCACCTTCATACATTTTAATTTCTTTTTCAAATCTCTTATCAAAATATTTTGCAACATGTGGGTTTAATCTTCTAGATAATAATCTTGAGGCCATAACTCCATAATCATTTTCGTTTTTACAAACATAGCCAGCACGTTTTAGAGCTTCAGCTTGAGTAATGTTACCCCAATCCTTTACGTAGATTTCGACAAACATTCTTTGTTTTGGAGTTAGATCTAATTCAGTTCTAAGTTCTTTTTTCTTTAAAGGCATATTTTTCTTTCCAATATTTTGCTCTCTCTAATCTTCTTATTCTAAAATCTTGTGCATCTATGCCTAACCATTTTCTCAACCAACTGAGCATTATACAAACTTACCTTTTTTGTAACCAAATTTTCTAAATCGAGCTTTTTTATATCCTCTTTCAGCAGCTTCAGCCATTTCTTTTTTCATTTGTTTTCTTTGAGCAGTGGTAAGCGGTGGTACTTTCATACTTTTACCTGCTTTATCTGATGCATATGCTTTACCAACAATAACTGGACTTTTGAATTTTGGTTTGTCTTTTTTAGCCTTTTCAATTCTAACAATCATTCTTCGTCTTAGTCCTGGAGTTGCTTTTATCTCAGCAGCAGTTGTTAGTTTAGTTCCTCTGATTTTTCTTTTGACATCAGCTTTGACTAAATCATAAGGCACAGGAGGTGGTGCAGTTTTTGGATTCTTTTTTTTTCTTTGAACAGCAGATTTAAAAGTTTTAAAGCCTTTTCTAAAAGCCTCTTTGGCCATCTTTCGACCTTCTGGAGTTGCTAAGAATTGTAAACCTTTTTTCATCATAATTTTTTTATTATATAGATTATTTTATCATAATTAAACTACCTGGAATTGTTTTGATAGCGTTCCCGCTAGAGTGGTGTCTCTAGGGACACCACAGGGACACCACAGGGACACCATTAAAATTGATTAAAAGTGTTGGTATAATTGATTAATAGTTGATCAGGGACACCAGGGACACCTATTTAACCCCCAGGGGTATTTTTTTTATTACAGGGGTCTAGATAATCTTTATAATAGATTTTATTTGTCCGTTATCCGTTGTTATGTTATAAATATAACTGATGGGTTTTTCATACATACCTTTCAATTGTTTGCACCTCGAGGGGTTTGCTTTTTTTAATGCTCTCAGAACTTTACCCCCTCGGGGTGTAAAATTTATAAGACCTCCATGACTATTTTACTTTTACTCTCATAATTTTATCCATAATATTTTTCCTATCCTTACTGTTACTAGCTGCTCTATAATCTTTGTATAATCCACGATACTTAACCCATGACTGTTGCAGCTCTGTAAATGTAACTTTACCTTCTCTAAGTAATCTTTTATATTTTTCATGTATTATTTCAGGATCAAAACCACTGTTCCAACAAACATATTCAAAAGATTTGTTTCTTTCTAAAAACCAATCATGTGCATCTTTTTTTAAATAAGAATCTTCTTTAGTACCATGTGTACTAAGTGCATCTTCAAAAGCTTGTAATACAATTGCTTGAAACAAACGCTGCTCTGGCGAGTGTTTTTTTAATACTGCGGATGCGATTTCAGTGCCCAAAATTTTTAACAAGCTTGGAGAATAACTCACGAAACTGCCTCTGTACCTCTCTCGGAGATTTTACATATGTAGTCCACTTATAATCATCTAATGCCTCATCAATATATTCATAGCGATCAGGCCCGTTTAGGGTCTTACAAAAGTCAATTGAAGCCTCAATTAATTTATCGTATTTTTCTTGATTCATCCGCATAACCACGAAGTGGGAAAAGATATGGATGTAGAATGACTCCGTGGTTACGCATTTTTGACTACTAGTTTTAAACCTTTAGCTTGTGCAGCTTTCTTTCTACCAGTACGCCAACATCCCTCAACTTTATCAAGGAATGAAAGACTAAAATTTCCTAACCCAAAATCGTTTCCACAATACAACTGAAACATTAGACTGGTGATCTCATCATAAGTTCTCTTATTTGGACACACCATTACAAGCTTTTGTAATGCCTGATCTATAGCTTCTGGACTGCTTTTAGCAGCTTTTTTACCCACTAAATCTCCTTTATTAAGTTAATTAAGTGTGTTCGTTGTTCGGTGAAAATAAAGTGTTTTAAGCCCCACTTTTTCATTAAGGCTAGGAATACGTTAATTGATCAGTATAAAATTTTTATGTGAATTGCAAGTTAAAAGTAGCCCCAGTCTCCCGGGGCTACACCTAGGATTTATTTACCATTGACCAAGGTCTTACCTTGTTTTAGTAAATTCTCTTTCATTACAGAATAGCTTTTACCTTCTTTTTTAGCTATCTTTTTTATTTCATCATCAACCAACTTAGCGATCATAGATCCAGGTCTTCTAAAGCCCTTCTGTCCCATCGCCCTTATTACATGATATGAATCAATGTCTACCGCACAACTTTTCCATTTGTTGATGTTCATGTTTTACCTTTCTTTACCATTAATGACTATTTTTGATTGCACAGAAAAATTAGGATCTACAAGATCTTTTGGTTCAACTTTAAAAGCTTTGGCCAACTGATCTAAAACTTTCATCCCAACTCTATTATTATTCTTACCAGTAAATGTCCTGTGAACATTACCAGCATCACTTTTCATTAACCTAGCAATGTCTGCATATGATAGTCTATATACATTTTTTAATAGATTAATATTTTTTCTGACAATAGTATAGGAATCAAGTTTACTCATTTTCAGTCTCTAAATAATCTTTTGATTTATAAAAATCAACCAGATTTATTTTTTTCTTTGAGTCCTTTAATCCACTATTAAATATTTTTTGAAAAATATTAATATAGTCTTCTGTTGATGTGCCAGATAAAAACCAAGCCGACTTAGTTTTACATGCTGTGTAAAATCTATCAAAGTCCCACTTAGGATGTTTATCACTTATTAAGTATGCTGTTACACAAGCTCTCTTAATTCTTCTTCGGGTATCTTCTGTACCTAAAAAATATTTTTTAAGCTTCAACAGCTGTGCACCTATTCGATCACAATGTTGAATACCACCAGCAGGTATTTTGAATGTGCCTAATTTAAACTCATCCGAATGCCTTCTGTATTTGGTATTTACTTTTTGTAACAAAACAAGTGTTTCAGCAACAGGTATACCATATTGAGTCATCTTGGATTTTAAAATTTTATAATCCATTTTACCTCTTGCACAGTGGTGATGAAGATAATGATCTAGTGACCAGTTCTTTCTACCAGTGTTAAGTCTTGCTACATCAAGCGGATCATCAGAATTAATTATGATGTACGGAACAGGTAAACCTAGTTCCTTTCTCGCTTGCAGAGTATGTTGACCATCAACAACCTCTTTATTTTTATTTACACGTATTGGGTCCATAAGATCCTTATCAGCTATTAATTTTTTTAATTGCTGCACGTGTGCTGCATCCACAGGTCTATTACCTCGGACTTTTTTGAAAATAGAATAATCTCTAGTTTCAAAAAATTTATTATTAACTGCTCTTGCCATATCTTTTCCTCCTTGGTTAAAACAAGATTAAGTATAAAAGACCACCTACTAACAATAACAATAGTTTAGGTGGCACTATCAATAAAAAAAGTATAAACAAAAAACTAATAATCTGGTTTGTCATTTGCACCTTCTAATTGATCTTCAATTAATTTGTTAGCGATAGTTTCGTTGATCGGATATATTGGAACATCCGCAAAACGCATCGGTAACTGTTGAAGTCTTTTCATAGTTGATTGCCACTCATCATCACCATATTCAAGTGGCATATGTCCGTTAGCCGATATCAATGGTACTTGACTAAGTATCTTTTGTACTTTGTCTGCCCATTGATTAAAGACCTCGGAGTCTGATCTAATTTGAGTTTTCATAGTAACCCCAATCAGAAAAAAGTTTGATCATTTTATCAACACCCTCATAATATTTACGATTTCCAGATATATTATCTTTGACAGAAATAGTTCTGTACTCTTCACCATCAACATCAAGAGTGATTTTCTTTGTGACCTCACTGAAAGAAACCATAAACAACTTTAAGCTGCTTTTAGGTCTTTTCTCTTCGTCTGGCTTGTGCCATACAGGGTCTATTACATCTATGGATGCAATTGAAGCACCCTCGGTAGTAGACTCTATGTTTTTTTTATCATTCATGATAACCTCTAAGTTAATTATTTTTTAAATAATCCTTATAAGTATTTTCATGGGATATGCAAGGAAAAAATAATATAGGATAATATAGGTTTTTATGAAGTATGTTTTAATTTTGTACCTTTGTTCAATGCTAGATAACAGTTGTTTTGAAAGCACTATTACCTCTCATGAATATCCAACTTATTACGATTGTGCCTTATCAGGTTACAAACTCTCACATAATACTTTAATGAATTTAGATCCAGGCAGAATAGAAGAGCAGCAATTAGCTGTAAAATATGAGTGTAGAGGGGTAAAAGTGAACATAATTCCGCCACAAAAGCCAAATGTCTAATACCTTGATAAATCAACCCATTTTGATGTATAATAGATCATGAAGCTATATCGTATCCAAGCACGATGTAATAATTTATATTTTGATAAGATGCTTGAAGCAGATAACGATGCAGCAGCTCTTGAGGCATTTTCAAATGGTGTGAACTCAGGAGAAATTGTAGGTGCGGATGAGAGTTTTTATGATGAACGTGTCTACGTAACATTTGAGGAGGTAGACAGAGATGTCATTACAACAGCTGGTGTCGGAAAAACTTCAGTTGGAGTCCAAGTGGGCAAACCAAGCGTTAGCTCAGGGGAGAGTAACTCCTGATATGAAGTGGATCGACATTAAACTTAAAGACCTTAAAAAGAAAATCAACGATCAAAGCGTTGAGGATGCAAAAGTAGGTCTATTTGATATAGCAAGTTAACCTTGCTAAATTTTTAAATTTTTTTCCTAAGACTCGTTCGCTCTAAATTTCACTAAAAGCATTCAGTGTCGCATCCAGAATAGAACCCCTGCAATTTACAACCTTCTAGAATTCAACAAAATGAAAAAGTGAAAAATCGTCCATGTTATAATAGTAAATAAAAAAAATAATAGGAGCATTAAATGTATATATGGAACCCACTTAAATTAAAGGAGCTAAAAGATAAAGGTTATAAAATTAAAATTTATGATTGGAAGCCTGAGTATAAAGAACAAACGATTGAAGAATATGAACAGTCAAAAGCTGTAGAGACTAAAGAAGAAGATTAATGATCCCTCTCGTAAAGGGTTCGCATCTTCTTACCATCAAAATAATATCCACTTACTCTTTTTTTACTCTTTCGCTTCACCCCAACTCCTGCCCAAAGCAATGTCAACTTTGCTAGGTACTTTAAGATTGTCGATAGCATTTTCCATTACCTCCTTAACTTTATTAATATCATGTTCCTCGTTTATTGAAAAACATAACTCATCATGGATTTGTAACAAAGGTTGATAACCTTCTTTATAACAATTTATCATTGCTTGTTTTGTTTGATCAGCTGCGGATCCTTGGATCAATCTATTTAATGCTTTATAAGTAAAAGCTCTTCTAATATTATTTCCGTAAATTGCTTTAGCTTCCTCATACTGCATGGCCTTATTCATTCCAAAAGTTGATGGCTCCCACATATCAAATCTACATTTTCTACCTTTTATTGTTCTAATAAAACCATACTTAGATGCACTATTAGTTACCTCTTCAGCTAATCTTTTTACAAATGGAACTCTATTATTATATTTATTTAACAAATTTTCAGCTAAGTCTTTTGATATACCAAGCTCTCTTCCTAACTTAGCCTTACCCATACCATAAAATAATCCTAGATTTATTGTTTTAGCTTGTGTCCTAGATATACCTGCCATGTCTGCAACAATCTGATGAAAGTCTGCTGCTTCATTTTTATAAGCTTCTATAAACTCATCAGCTCCAGAAAAATTATTATTTACACTTGCAGCATAGTGAGCAACTAATCTTGGTTCTTGTTGTGAATAATCAAAACTACCCCATTGTTTACCGTCTTCAGGTAAAAATAAACTTCTAATTTTATCACCATATTCTTTATTTCGTGCAGGTATTTGTTGAAGATTTGGATTTGAATAACTTAATCTACCAGAAACTGTGCCGCCTTGATCAGATCTTAGTTGATTTATTTCAGAATGTATTTTACCTTTATGCACAAATCTTTGAATGGAGTCTATGAATGTTGAATGGAATTTATTTATTTCTCTTGCTTCTCTTATTAGTTGGGCTATCGGGTTATCACAATTTACTAGCCAGTTTTGGGTAAAACTTGGTTCTTCAGTTTTCGGTGTCCGTGGGTAATCAACTCCGATCCTGTCAAACACCTGAGCCACAGATCTTGCAGCCCATATGTCTACATCAATAGTTGTTTCTTTTTTTATTTTACCTAACACCTTAAACTCTTTTTGTTTAAAATCTTTTTTTAAAGATGCAGCTTTCTCCTCATCTATTCTTATACCTCTCATTCTTGTATCAATTAAAATAGGTAGCAGCTCCATCTCCATATCCCAGACATCATGTAAATTTTGTTTTGTTATCTCAGTTTTAAAATGCTGCCACAGCTTTAAAGTTAGACCTGCATCTTGTTCTGCGTAGAACCCAACGTACCCTGCTGGTAATCTCCATAGATCCGCTTTTGCATCTATGCCCCACTCTTTTGCCTTTTCATTTAAAAAAGTTTCATTCTTAATTTCACCTAAATAATCTTTAGCACAAGCATTTAGAGAAAAACTATATCTATTTTCATTAACCAAAGCTGCTGCAATCATTGTATCAACAATAGGTCCATTAATATTAAATCCATTTATTTTTAACCAACCCACGTCATAACTTGCATTATGAAAAATTTTGACTGCTGGTGTATTTAAAACTTCTTGCATCCAGGCAACAGTGATACCTTCATCCATGTTACCGCCAGCATCGTGGTGTATAGGAAAATACCATTGCTGATCAAAAGCTGCTACAGCAAAGCCTACAATATGGCCATCAAATGTAGCCCACCCTGCTCCTTTTGTTTTAATGTTTGGATCTCTAGTTTCTAAATCAATTGCTATCTCTTTTGCATTTCTTAAATCTGGATACTCTGATGGGCAAACCCAATCAGAGTCATTATAAATAAAGTTTAATTGATGTGTCATTTCAAATATTTAACTATAAAATAAGTTACAATGGTAGCAAAAATTATACAAACCATGCCTATTAATAAAAATAAAAAACCTAATTTAATTGTCATCTTTTAATTTTTTAATCTCTAGTTCACAGTAATGAATTATTTTTTCTAAATCTTGTATTCCATTCTTTTGTTTGTATCTGCAAACGTATTTTATAACGTTGCCTTGAAAGTATGTTAATTCATTCTTTGATATAAATTCAAATGGTTGAATGGCCATATCTTTGTAGTGATCT
Source organism: uncultured Pelagibacteraceae bacterium (assembly GCA_902615045.1). Lineage (GTDB taxonomy): Bacteria > Pseudomonadota > Alphaproteobacteria > Pelagibacterales > Pelagibacteraceae > Pelagibacter. The sequence goes on from CACMNP010000007.1 coordinate 8,260, forward strand.
CCGCCTATTTGTTTATTTTGCGGAAATACATCATCAAATATGCCTTTATCTGTCATAGTTAGCCTCATAAAGTTTAAAATATTTTCCTAATGGAAAATTATATTGATGGTAAGTTCCTAATAAATGTAATGTGCTTTTTGATCTTGTAGCTCCTGTATACCACACCCGCAGTTCTTTTACTTTTTCTTGTATATTTTTTTTATCAAAATGTGATGGAAAGTTACATTTAGAAGCTAACACTACGTTATCTGCTTCACCACCTTTTACTTGATGTATGGTATCTATCGTAATTTTTGGTGGTTTAGATAAATCTACGCCTTCTCTCATTAACTTTTGAAAGTATTGTTTTTCTTTATCTTTAAATTTTCTTTTAAACACTTGTTCCCAAGACCCTTTATCCTCTCTCATACCACATCTGAGATGTAATTCATCAAAATTAAACACTTGATTTGGGTGAGCAAAAGACCACTTTTTGCTGTCCTGTGACCGGTATCCGTGATCTATGTTTAATAAATACTCATACATGATACAAGCTTCAGATCTAGTAAGCACTCCACCATCACAAATTTTTGCCCAATATTCTATAGCCAAGAAGTGATTCGGATCAAAAGATTTATTATTCTTAACATCTTGATAATACAAACCGAGATTCTTAGCTTCTATTTGTAATTCTTTTTTTACATCGTTTATTCTAGCTAAAACCATCCAGTCACCCTCTAAATCCCAAGGCACTTTTTTTAATGTGTTCCATTTGTATATGGCTCCATCTTTCTGATTAGAGTAAAAATCTTTTTGTACTCTGTTATCCCCCATACTATTTAGTAAACATTTGGAAAAGAAATGTATGTTTTTATTTAATCTAACAGACTTTTTTAATACTAAAGCTCTACCAGGAAAACTTTGAAATAGGGCAACATCTGCACCATTCCATTCGTAAATAGCTTGATCATCATCACCTGCAATATAAACTCTATCTACTTGTTTAGCTATCTTAACAACCATGTCCCACTGTAAAGGTGTAAGATCTTGAGCTTCATCCACCATCAATACTTTAAATGGAATGACTAAGCCATGTTTTATGTATCTCTCTACCATGTCAGTAAAATCTAACCTATCAGGTGTGCGTTGTCCGTTCTCCATTTCCATAGTTTTAAATTGTTCGTAACCTGCAATAATTGATTTGAACTGTTGAAGTCGTACAGCTTTTCTAGGTTGTTGTTTGTATAATGATACAGGATCCACCTTCATGTTTCTGGCTCTGTCATATATTTGTAAAGACCAATTATTAAAAACTTTTTGATCATCCCAACTATCTTTATAATTTACTTTTATAGTTCCATATTGAGTATGGAATATAAGCATGTCAGCTTTTGGATCTAAAACGGGAATCTCAGCAAACTGTTGTCTTGCCAAAGAATGTAATGTTCGAAAATATTTGAAATCATCTTCGTTATATTCTTTGAATTTTTTTCTAACTCTGTCGATACACTCATCAACGGCTTTGTTGGTAAATGATATGTAACAAATCTCATCTGGTGAATATCCTTTTTTTAAATATCTTTGCACTCTTTTTAACAGATTCTCTGTCTTACCTGTACCTGGTGGTCCAAATATTTTAATTGTTTTCCCACGGAGCTTTTGGCTTATTGAATTTGACATCCTTATTCCTGTGTTCTGTTTGTTTAGGTAGTTTAACAATCCAATGTCGACTATCAATACCTTGAAATTTTTTCTTAGGTTGTGCACCTCCTTGTTCTAAGAATCTTGTGCATTCTTTTTCATTCCAATTGTAACCCATCTTTTTTATAAAAGATCTAAATGTTTCTAATTTAAACCTCATTTCTTTATCATCTCTCCAGATGTTACCTGAGTCTATTTGATCAAAGTCTGTAGTATCCTCTACATCTTCTAAAAATCTAGACATTCTAGAATTAAATACATCATCTCTTTCCTCTACCGCATCATAGCCTTCCATATCTTGTTTGTTCTCCATAAGCTCCTCAAGCCAATCTCGATAGGGATCTGGATCTCTTTTAGTTGGTTTCAAAGGTCTCCATACAATATCATAATTTAAAAGCTGCTCTCCTAATAATTGCTGTTGATACAACTGTTTAGTTGATAGTCTTATAGACTTACCTTGAATTGGTAAAATCCAATATGGTTCTGGATATGAATTTACTTTTAATAGTTTTCCGACCTCTGGGAGTACTTCGTTAGCACCAATCCCAAGTTTACGCTTAACGCATTCACTTGAGACGCAATGCATTCGAGCAATACTTGTCTTGCATTTGTACGCATATTCTTTGTTTTCTACACCTTTAAATATATTTTGCAATTCTTTAGGATGTAACTTCTCATCACAGACTTTACCCATCATATCTCTTGTCCACTCCTCATACATTACAGGATCTGGGTTTATCTTTTTTGCTAAAACAGCCACATTAAACATAGCATCATTTCTACCTTCACCTTTTTTAATTTTATTTTTCATAAAATTTACTACACAAGGTGGGTAATCTTTTGTTTCATCATCTTTAAATATTTTTAATTTTTTAAATTGTGCTGTATTAAGTTTAAATTTTTTAACAAACTCATATAAATTTTCTAATTTTATTGCATTACCCTCATCATCCATAGCAACTCTGGTTGTCATATGTGCTTTTTGATATGGTAAGTTTACAAAATTACCTTTTCTTTTATCATCCCAAAGCTCAGGTGTAAGATCAACTTCATCTTGTGCAGGAAATATATCGGTAGTGGTATCGTTAATTCCTAAATCAGAAGCAATCTCAATTAATTTTTTTCTCATTTCAGCAGCAGCTACTGAACCATCTATGTGTAAAATTAAATGTAAGCCATTAGATTTAGATCTATAAGGCACTAATGGATATTTTCTTTTTCTAATAATTGTTATTAAATCCTGATGCTTAATATTATATCTATCGACATCAATGACACCCCAGTTACAGGTGTTATCATCTTTAATTGGCACACTCCCATAATATGAATCACCTTTTAAATGGTCGATCCAATGTTGTTTAGTCATTGGAGATGGTTCTAACCAATGTTTAAACTCGGCTTTACCTTTAGAATTTTTTTTACCAGTAGGTTTTGAAACACCAAAATACGTGCTTGAACCTTGGAAGAGCTCAATGAACTCTTCCAAAGTTTTGTTCGAAACATCCATAATTAGAATGGAGTTTTTTCGACTTGTTCCTCTGTGTTATGATTCACTCTCACAGAACCTTTTTTACAACTCTCATAGAAATCGAAGGCTGCTTTTAAGACCTCCTCACTCTCTACTGCACCCACGTGAGATATCTCCCAACCAAACCATGAGCCCATATTATTTTTTTCTAATACAGTGGCTAAAAGATATTTCTGAGTAAATGGAGCAGGTTTAAAAAAAACCTTTACCATTTTTTCTTTGTTGCCTCAAAGACATCATCATTGAATTCCACTTTTTAGATTTTTTTCTTTGAGTAGATTTCATCGTGATAAGTGCTGTTGATGTTTTATCAGGCTCCACAACCATCACATAGTGAGATGCTGTCTCCTCAATATAATTACCATTTTGTAATCTATCTTTACCATCATCTCCTCTAGTGGTTTTAGTCATGATATCAGAGTCACTTGGATAAACGTTTACAGGTGCTACTGCTCCCTTATCTCTATCTTTCCATTCAATGTACTCTAATTTGTAATAACAAGGAATTACAGTAATGCCTTTATGGCCATCATATAATTCATCTGTTACTGTGTTATAAATCATTCCTGCTTTTGCATCTGGAATGAAATTACTATCACCTTGTGTAACTTGTGGTGATAGCTGTCCCAAGACTTTTAAAAAAGGTAATGCAAGACTCTTTGAGTCTACATTGTCAAAACCTTCGTCTGCGAACTGTTCGATGTTGACTGTTTGTAAAGCGTTATTCTCCTTTACTTTTATCGTGTTCTTTATCGACATATTACTCCTTATTTATTATTTGTTATCTTTGTTTTATTTGCAATATACACACCAAACAAATCAAATGGTAATTCTTTACCAGTTTCAACTTGCTCTCTTACAAATGCTTTTAAAGTCATTGGCTCGACCTTCTGTTTTTTATTGTAGGCAAAACCAAACTTTTCACAAACACTTATAAGTTCAGAGACTTGATTATCTTGACCTCGACTAAAAGAAGTGGTCACTGTATTTTTAATTAAATCTTCATGACCTTTTGCTCTTAACCAACCAAAGGCTTCATCAACTCTAGACTCAGGTATCTTAGCTGCGTAAAATGGTTTTACTTCAACCTCAGTACCATCCTCTAATTTTAATTTAGAGACTCCTGCTTCCTGCATCATTTCTGGAATGATACGTTCTTCAAAATCTCTAGCTTTGTTTTTGAGTAAAGATAGTTTTTCTTCTTCGTCTTTGATTTGCTGTTGTAGTTTATTGAGTTGGTGACATTTATCAGATATTGATTTAATATTATCTTGATCAATGTCAATGGATGACATTTTTTCTATATCCATATAATCCTCCTAAGCCTCCATAAATTATCCTCTTGAATTTTGCAACAAGAAAATATATTTAAACACCAGATGTGGAGATACCCGTATAAAACTAAACCTTACGAACACCAACGTAATGCACTAAATCAATCTGCTGAAAAAGTGCAATGGGCATATTTTATGGAAATGGGCACAGGAAAAACTAAGGTAACTATAGATAATATGGCATATCTATCATTTAAAGGTAAAATAAATTCTGCACTCATTATCGCTCCAAAATCTGTTTACACTGTTTGGGAGACAGAAATAGAAACGCATATGCCAAATGCAATTAAATATAAGATTTACAAATGGAATCTAGACAAACCTAAAGATTATAAAGATTTAAATAATTATGAACACCTTAGAATCTTTCTAATTAACGTTGAGGCTTTATCTACAAAAAGAGGATTTGATGGTTGTGTAGATTATTTAACTAAAAATAAATCAAACTTTGTAGTACTGGATGAATCAACCACCATAAAAAACCGATCAGCAAAACGAACAAAAAACATTTTAGGATTAAGAAAACTGTCGAATATAAGGCGAATCCTAACAGGATCGCCAATAACAAAATCTCCATTAGATTTGTTTACACAATGTCAATTCTTAAGTCCAGAACTTTTAGGTTTTTCAAGTTATTTAGCTTTTAGAAATAGATATGCAGAAATGACTGATATACCAGTCGGTTCAGGTAGATTTATATCAGTGCCAAAATATTACAAAAGACTTGAGGAACTTGAAGTTAGGCTTCAACAGTTCTCAACTAGAATACGAAAAGACCAATGTCTAGACCTGAAGCCAAAGATACGTCAGAAAAGATACATTGAACTCGAAGGCGAAAGCAAAAAAATATATGATCGCTTAAGAACTTCGGCATTGGCAATTGTTGAAGATAGCACAATATCATTTTCAAATAAACTTACAGAAATAGTAAAGTTACATCAAGTATGTAATGGTTTTACTAAAGACGATGAGGGTAGAATGTTAAGATTACATGATTCTAAGTTAAAAGCTTTACAAGAAGTAATTGAAGAAACAGATGGTAAAATAATTATTTGGGCTAATTACCTCTGGAACATACATGAAATTAATCATTTTTTGAAAACCAGATATGGTGAAGAAGCAGTTGTATCTATTTTTGGAGAAGTTAGTGTAAAAGATAGAAAAAATGCTGTTGAAAAAATTCAAAAAGATCCAAAAACAAGATTCCTCGTAGGTAATCCAACTACTGGTGGTTTTGGGCTTACTCTCACTGCCTGTAATACTGTCATTTATTATTCAAATAGTTATAATTTAGAGGTTAGAATGCAATCTGAAGATAGGGCTCATAGAATGGGACAGACAGGATCTGTCGTATATATTGATATATTAGCTAGAAATACTTTAGATGAGGCTATTATGAAATCCTTAATAAATAAGGGCCAAATAGCTGCTAAAACACTAGGAGAAGAGGACTTAAGATCCTGGTTGCTCTAATTTATGGTATTGTTCTAATCTCTCTAAAAATTTATCACCGTATTCCCTCAAATCCGCCTCTGAGAGCTTAAACTCTTGATATTGGAGGTCTCGGCTACACATTGCTATTACACCCTGCTCTATGGGCCCGTAATTGGCCGTATGGGCTAAATAATAGGCTCCTAGCTGTAACTTATAATCCTCAACCCACTCCTCTTTTTTAGGCTTATTTGTTTGTTTCCAGTCAATAATACTAGGTTTTCCATATGCTACCGCTGTTAAATCACACGTTCCTGCAAATTTGTTTTGATACTCAAGGCTTATTTCATTACCCCAAACCTCATCTATTTTAATATTATCAAGAATTGTCTTAGCCATCATTCTTGGCTTTGTGCCCTCTTCCATGGCGTTAAAATACCCTTGACCTGTAAGGTAATATTCTAGCACTTGGTGCATTTCAGTTCCAATAGTCGATGCTTGTTGCATTATTCGATCAGCTTCTTTTTCGCCTACTCGTCTTCGCCAATTATCTAAAAATCTTCTATCTTTAGTTGCACTTAAAATTGTTGTAACTGATGGAACTTTAACATTATCAACTAAATATTTACGACCCGTTGTATCTGAAAATCTATTATAGTGTTTGTAAGTGTATTTTCTATGTAATTTCACCAGACTTTTGTAATTAATACTAATATAACTCCCGCCATACCAGTAATTAATACACCTGCTGAAGTCAACATAATTTTTTCTATTCTTGCTATGTCTGCTCTTAAGCTTTTGATGTCATCTTGAGTTTGCTTTTGCATAATTCTGCAAAGCTTTTCATGCGATTCGATTTTTTGTAATGCGTTATCCCTGGCCACGTTGTCTCCTTTGAGCTATTGCTGCACCAACTGCATCATTTGGAAACAAAGAACTAAACTGTTGTGGATCAACTTGTTGTCCAGTGGCCGGTGTTTGTGCTACTGGATTTTGTAGTTGTATATCATCTGTAATTCTTTCCTCATCAGCCTCTAAATCTCTGTTTATATCATCAGCATCTGTCTCACTTTCAGCTCTTGCAGTTGCTCTTACATAATCAACCATTTGATTATCAGTCTCAACATTACCTGAACTACCAGTAAAGTCTTGAGCAAACATCGATTCTAAAGTTTCTTTTGGAATCGTATTTTCATCAAACTTAGGTTTTGGAACCTCAAAAGGCATTCCTAATAATTCTTCTTGTATTCTTACAGGATCAACAGTTTTAGGATTTACTCTAGGTGTATCCTCATCTTCATCTGCAAAATAATTTATTAGTCTTGCAAAGGCTTCTCTCTTTTGAGTTAAACCTAAAGCTGTAAGAGGTTTAGCATTATAACTTCTACCTACTCTTTGACCTAAAATTTTTTCACCTTTAACCATTTTTAACATTTCATCTGCACCTAATGCATCGTTTAAATATCTTAAACCTACTGGATCTGTTAATATTCTACCTGCTTTACGTGCTAATAATAAAAAAATTGCAGGTGCAAATGGGTTAACCGCTGCCATACCACCACCGATTACAACTCCAGATAATACACCTCTACCACCAGATAACGTAAATCTTCTTTGTAAAAATGTTGAAGTGTCTGAAATAGAAATATCAGATATAGCTTTCATATAATCTGTAAATTTATAAAACTCTTCTACATTACCTTTACCTAACATCTCAGCCATTTTTTTTCTACCGTTAGCTTCTGTAGCCTTACCTATTCCTAAATCTGTCATAAATTTATTTATATCAAATGATGCAAAGTCTTTTGGACTAAATCTTATTTTAGAAACATCAAACACTCCATTTCCTAATTTAACATCCTCAATACTAAAACCTCTTTCTGCAAGCAATCTATCAGTGCCTATCTCTTCTACAGCTTCTGTAAAATATTTATTTTGTGATTTAAAACCCACATCTTTAGCTAACTCAGTAAAAATTGATTTAGCTTGTGGAGAGTCCGCAGTTTTAAAAGCACTCAAAAATGTATTAGCTAAATAATTTGCTTTAGTTGCTTCATATAAAAGTTTACCATTAGCTGTAGCATTTTTACCCTCTGCACCAATCATTTTTTTAAATGCTATTAAGGCTTCTGGAGAGTTTGATGCAAACACATTTCGTGAAATGACATCAAAAACTTGATCTCTTGGTAATGCTTCTTTACCTAAAACACCATTTACTCCTTTTTGTGTGAATAAATTAGAGTCAAACCTTTTTAAAATTTTTGGAACTGATCCTTTTTGATAAAAACCCATGGTGGCAGAAAACACAGCATTTGCTTTTTTTAACTTATCATAAAGTTGAGTTCCCATGTTATACTTATAAGCTAAATCAGCTTCTGCTAATTCTTTACCTGAAGACTCAACTATATCATCGTATGTTCTTGAAATTACCTGATCTCCTTTTAAAAACCCTTTACCTAATTTTTCTCCAAATGCATTTAAATCATGTTCTAGATACTGTCTTATTTGCCAAACGGAGCCAATTGGTAACTCCTTTTGCGTGTCTGTAATAGCTTTGTTTACCATTTTCATGACTCCAGAATATTCTAATGGAGTTATTTTACTATCACCAATTGCATTTAACATTTTGACAGCTAAATTGAGAGGATCGCCATCCTCTTTAAGATATTTATCTATCGCTTTTACATCAATATCACCAATACCAGCTTTAAAGTTTGGTATATCTGGAAACATAGCTTTATTTGCATCGGCTAATTCTTTTACATAAGCTGCGGTTTTATCTAAAGATATTAATCTAGGATTACCCGCCTCTTTAGCAAATCTTTCAAAAGCTTGATACTGAGCTCCTATTAAAGAAGCATTTTCTTTAAACACTTTACTCGCTTGATTAAATATTGAAGATGATAAAGCAGAAGTATGCATTAAAGGTGCGTATCTAACTAAGCCATCTAAATATTGTTTACCTGCTTCTTGTTCAGCTACTTGTAACGCTTCCCTTCCTATTCCTGAAACAAATGGAAATACACCAACAGTTTTAAAATAATTTCTACCTAAATCAGAGAAAACTCCATCTTCTATACCCGTCATTAAGGGTAATGGTAAACCTTTATCTCTAGTATATTCTGCTAACCTCGCAGCTTTATCAGATTTTGCACCAAACAATTTTGCAGTAAGTTTTCCTAAAGGACCAAATAAAAATGGTGTCAAAGCTGCTGCTCCTGCATTAAACATAGCTGCATCTTTTGTGGCTCTTGCTGCGTTTGCTAATATATCTTGATCTATTTCTCTATCTGGTAAATCTCTAAACTCATCTGTTATTGCACTGGCTATGTTAACACCAATTTGTTCATTTAACATGTCATAGGTTATTGAACCTGTTCCTGCACCCACAGTACCACCAAGCACTGAATACAATTCAGCTCTACCTGCTGGACTAGCTAGAACTTTTGAGGGCACATCAGCAGCTCTAGCTGCTAGTTTCAAAGCACCACCCAATAATTTAAATCTTCCAGGTAATCTATCTGCTACTTTAATTGCAGATTGTAAAAACTTTCCTGGGCCTTTCTGCCATAGATTACCAGAGACAGCTGCACCATATATTTTTTTTCTCATTGCAACATATGGAGCTATTGATCCAGATAAATCACCTGCAAGTTCAGCTGTTGGTCTACCTTTAAAAAAACTATCCTCAGCTTCTAAAGCCTCACCTATTGGATCAGCATAAAACTCATCTCTTCTCGCTATTTCCTCAGCAGCTACACCTCTTTGTCTAATAATTTCATCTGTTGTTGGACCTTTAAGTTCTCCTCTTCTAATTAATTCATCAATAATTTGTCTTTGTTTTCTATTTAATTTTGATGGATCAAATGATTTATCATCCAATCTTTTTTGTAAATCTTCTTTAGTAGCCATTAAATACCCTCTAATTGTTTAAATAAATCTTCTGTTTCTGTTTCTGCGAAAGGATTTTCTAGTCCAGGCACAGCCATTTGTTGTTCACCTGTTATTAAGCCATATTTTCTTCTGTATTGATTAACTGTGTGTGTATCACCCAAATATATATCTTGATAATCATTTTCCAGTCTTCTTATATCTGACAATATTGTTTCATTGACTGCTCTTAAAGATTTAGCAACTGTTCTTTGACCTCTTAATAATGGGAAAACATTAACTAGTTCTTTCGCCATTTGAATGTCTTTTTGTGTTAACCTATCTTTTGATTTTAATGAGTTTGCTAATGCATAAACCATGACAGTTTCATTAATTGCTAATCTCTCAAGGTTTGCACTGTCGGTTTGATCCGCAAATGTTCCTAATTGTTTTTCTATTTTATCTTTTAATGATGATGTAGAACCAAATTGTTTATCTAAAAGTTTATCAGCTGCTTCTAAATCTTCAGCTTCACCTGAGTTTACAAGTCCTTGAGCTAATTTAGATCTTAAATCAGATGCAGTTCTTTCAGCATCTTCTATACTACTTATGTTAAATCCAAAATCACTCAAAGCATCTCCAAGACGTGTTGTAAATAAATTAAATCGTCCTGCTGGACCAGCAAATTTTTTATCGTCTCTCATTGCTTGTTCAATAATATTTATGGTATTTGTTCCAAGTTGATAAGCTTTATATTTAGCAGATAAATCTCTTAAAGTTTCCATTTGACCTTTTTCTGCACCTTTTTGTGTTCTAAACGAAATGTATTGATCTGGAGTAACTGTTACAAAAACTTGTCTACCAAAATCATCAACTTGTCCAGGAAACGCTATTTGAACCGTGCTATCTTTTAATTGTCTAGCAGTGACGTTCATTGGATTTCCATTTCTGTCTAACATTCTTACAACACCTGCTGTAGCATCAGGATAATCTGGTGCTTCAATAGTAGCATTTTTTGCTTTTAATTCATCAAAAGCAATTTCTAAAGCGTCAGCCATAAATTCATTTTCTAATTCATTTTCTTTTAATTTAATTGTTGCATAATTATTTACTGCTGGGCCTAATGCTTGACCAAATACTTCTAAAGCTCCTCCTAAACCAGATTTTGTTGTTGTACCAGTTAACAATCCACTAGCTAAATTTGCTAAAAACACCGTCTTAGCTTGTGAACCTTGGCCAGCCATTAATTCATCTCTTATTTGTCTTGCTCTTACAATGACATCACTAGTGACCTCTGATCCATCACCAGATTTAATTTTACCAGCTTGTGCATTATCTGTTTGATCTTTAACTAATTGTTTATTAGCTTGTTCAGAGGTTGTAGCACCGACAGTATCAGTTTTTTTCTCTTCTTCTTTTTTTGCAGTTTTAATTTCAGTCGGTGATTTTGGTGGTTCTATTTTCATTTCATCAATCGCTAAGTCACCTTCATCAAGATTGTTTTTAATTACTTTATCTATATCTACAGTGCCTTTAGCAATTTCAGATTCATTTTCTGGCTCTGTTAATCTGTCTACATTTAATCTACCACCACCTTTTTTACCTTTTGTTGATACTTGTTGTCTAACTTCTGTAGCAGGACTTACAAATTTTACTTTATCTGCGTCAGCTCCAAATAATTCTTGATCTGTTACACCTCCGTCAAAATAATTAAATGCTTTATTTCTTTGTTCTATTTCAAACCTTTTTCTTTCTTCTGGAGACATTTTTTCGATTCTCTCAAGTTCTTTTCTACCTGCTGCTATTCTGTTTTGTATTAAAGCTCCTGTTCCAAATAATACTGCTTGAGGTCCTATACCCATGCTACCAAGGGCTGCCGCACCTGGAAGTCTAGTAGCTGCTGCACCACCTAGTCCTGATAAACCTAATTTTACAGACTCTGGTAAATTACCTTCTGGATCTGATCTATCCAAAGCTCCGTAAGTGACTCCTGAACCTAGTAAAAAGGGTAAACCGAATGCACCTCTAACACCTCGACCAACTGTGTTAAAAAATCTTCTAGTCATACTTAAAGGTTTTGGTTGTGGCACATTAATCATTGGAAATTTTTGAGGGCCAGTGCTTACATCCATTGTAGGCCCAACCATAGTTCCTAATTGTGCACGTATTGGTGTAAGATAACCTTTCTTTAGGGCTTTTTGCCTAAACAATGGTCTATTTAAAACTTTGTTTAATGACATTTACCCTCCTACTTTGTATTTTGGAACGCTGTGAATGCTCCTATCCCTGTACCTACCGCTTGAGCTAAAGGACTTGTTGTTGGTGCCGTACCCATGGTTACACCTGATTGTGTTTTAGGACCAGCAGCATATAAGTTTGCTAAAAATTCTGCTCTTTGGAATGGTTCAAATTGTTGTTGTAATGTAGATTGTCTTTGTGCATCTAAAGCAGCTTGTGCAAGTTGTCTTTGAACACCTCCAGCAGCCATTAATTGAGAAATATCTTGTTGTCCCATTTGTTGTTGAAGTTGACCAGCACCTAACAATTGTTGACCAACAGCAGCTTGTGTTCTTTGTTGATTTTGTGCAGCTTGTAATGCAGTGCCAAAACCTTGTTGTCTTGCTCTTCCTATGTTAGATAAAATTCTATTTTGTAATTCTGCCTGTTGCACACCTTCTCTACCGCCACCAAAAGCTCCACTACCCACTGCTTGTGCAGACAATTGATTTTGCATTTGTTGTCCTTGTCTTAGTATTTCACCTGTAACAAATTGATCAAAAGGATTAAAAAATTGTTGTATGTTAGGAGCTGCTGCCGCTGCTTGTAATTGTGCTATTCCCTGAGCCGTTGTCCCTGCTCCAACACCAGTTTGTCCTGCTAATCTAGTAGCTTGTTGTTCTAATTGTGATAATGGTGCAACTTGAATTGAAGGTAGACTAATAGGTTTTTGAGCGACCTGTCTCGCTATATCCATCAATTCTAGTTTTCGTTCTTCTATACCAGGTGCTTCACGAACTATTTGTGTAGTCGTTGATGGTGTGCTTGGTGTTCTTGATCTACCTCCGCCTAAAAAACTCATTTATCTATCCATTTCTCTAGTTGTACATGTCTTTTTTGCCAGCCCCATTTTTTTGAAACTCTTTCCCAACCAGGTCTTGCCATTATACTTAATCTTTTACATGCATTATGTTTTGCAAACTCTGTTATCTCTTTCACTAATTGATCTTCCCAATACTCTCTTCTTTTTCCAGTGCAAATAACTATTTCATATTGTCTATAATTAGGTAGCTCTGCTATTCTTCCTACACAAACTCCAAACACTTTGTTTTCTTCTGTTTCATCCGAGCCAAACATAATCCAACATTGCATAATATCTTTTTTTAATTCTCTAAAAATGTAACTTGAGTCTGCATACTTACCTGAGAAAGCCAAAGCTTCAGCTACCATAAACTCAGCTAAAGGCCAAAATCTATCAATGTCTTTTGGCTCTATAGGTAGAACACTTACTAATGGTTTAATTGATTTTTTGCTGACTGTCCCCATTCTTCTCCTTCAATAAATCAAAAACTCTTTTATATCGTTTTTGTTGTTCATAGAAGTATTGGGCACCTTTTTCTCTCATGTCTTTCATGCTGTTTGGATTTCCTCCAGCTATGATTCCAGCACCTAATACTCCATCTGCTCTCGTTACAAACTCTCCGTCTGCTAATTGAGCTAACATTGTATCCTCGTCTTTATCACCTGCTCCTGATCCATCTTCAACATAACCACTTGCTCTTATGTAGTTGTTAGAATCATTTTCATCATGTGAAACTTTAGAAGGTAAATAGTTTACACCACCTTCGTTGAATTTTTTTATTTGTGCAATACCACCAGTATTTAATCTAGTGACGTTCAAAGACAAGTTACCTAATCTTCTAGCATCTTTAGCTTGTTCTTCTGGTGCGTAAACTCTTTCGTATTCTTTCTCTTGTCCTGTTTCAGGATCGATATATTTGAAACCTGGTCTTTTATCTCTCATCTCTAAGTAACCAACGTTGTAACCTGGTTGATAAATATCGACAGGTGCTTGATCAAAAGCTCCTGCCAATAAAGGCACAGCTCCAGCTGCAAGACTTACTTTTAACGGATCATAACCTGTGCCATCAGCTTTTTTGAAAAAATCTAATACATTACTTAATCCACCACCTGAACCTTCACCTCCGCCTTGGCCTAAACTAATTATTCGTGAGCCCATCTTACCTCTCATATCAAAAGCTTTTGGATTAGTTCCTCTTGTTAAAAAATTTGATGCACCTCGACTAGCAATCTCTCGTCCTAATGTTGCTTGTGTTGTACCCGGTAGTAAACCTGCAAGGCTACCACCCATCGAGTATCCACCAAAACCACCAAGACCTGCTGATATTAATGAGCCTATACCTGAAGCTCCTGAATCTCTTGCTGATCTAAATCCTTGAACTGCTCCGATGGCACCTAAAGCATATGGAAGTAAAGCAGCAAATGACATATATAATTCTCCTTTTAGATCTAAATATTCGATATTACCATTTTACTTATGTAATATCAACTCATCGACAAACTTACCTTTATACTGATGCTCTCCAACATGGACAATCTCATCTAAAATATAAGCGTAACATTTACCGCCTATGTCCTTCCATAATTTACAAAAGGCAAAATCCTCACCAAGATAAGTCTTTTCTATTGGATCATGTAAAGTGTCGAAAAAATTCCACATATGCTTTCTTAATACTAATTTACTATTAATGACTGTGTTTTGACGTATCTCTCGCTCTGGGTATTTATCTATTAATTTATCAAAAACTGACCTCTTAATTAACATACATCCAGTAGGGGCATGTGTTATTTCTATAATACCATCGGTTAGTTTTATATCATCTTTATCTATGACTTTCATTGGATAGCTATTAAATATTTGTTCTAGATCCTCTGGTTTTTTTACATTTCCTTGTTTTATTTCATCTAAACCTTTATCCCATACAAAAGCTTTAAGTGGATATGGCACAGATATAAGTTCTCTCTCTGCCTGGAGCATCTTGGCAACAGTTTTAGCTTTAACATTTATATCCGAGTCTATAAAAAGCATATGTGTGCAATCTGATTCTAAAAAACCAGAAACACATAAATTTCTACCTTGTGTTACTAATGACGATTTAAGTATACAAAATTCTACATGTATTCTATTAGAGTGACACATTCTTGATATGTCTAAAAGTGATTGAACATAATGTAAGGACACCTCTGAATGACATGGTGTGGCTACAAATAATCTATAAGGTGATATGCTCTTTGATTTTTTATCAACCCATATTGGTTTGATTAATTCATCTTCATCAAGATTTTGCATTTAAAGCTCCTTCTAAAAATATTTCCCACTCTCCGCCCTTTTTTTTCCAATCGTAAAATCTTTTAGCATGTAATTGTTGAGCATCTAAATGCTCCTCAAGATAGTCCTCTCCAATTTGTTTACATGCCATATCAATAGCTTGTCCAAATGTTTGTGCTAATTTCACATAATCTTGCGTGTAGTTTACATACACTGGCCATTCAGAACAAGTTTCATACAACGCACCATAATTTGTACATATCATATAAATACCAGCTGCCATGGCTTCTAAAGCCCCTATACAAAATGTTTCCTCCCAACAACTAGGGTGACACCATATTTGATAATCACTGATGTTTTCCATAATATATTCATGAGGTTTGTATCCAATATAATTTACATTCTTTAATTTTTTTGCTTGATCAAAAAGAGGATCGTATTTTCCTTTATTTACTTTCTCAAAGTAATCTCCATAGATTTGTGTTGAAGAATAAACATCCAATACAACGTTAGGATTTTTAACAAACTGCATCGCACCCAACATTACATTTAATCCTCTCCAAGGAGTAGAGTTATATAATATTTTTATTTTTTCGCCTTTCTTATAAGGCTTACGTTTTGGAAAATTTTCTACACCATTTTTAATAACCATGGATTTATCTTGTGGTATTCTGAAAAAATATCTAAATTTTTCGTAGTTCCAATGAGAATTAAATATGTACCAATCATATTCATCATGTCGGCTTTGGTCGCCAAAAAATTCTTGTAAGTTTGGTTGATCATAAGAATTTTTTTGCCAGAGAATATTTAACTTATCTTTTACTATAGGCACTTTACCAGGGATTGACGTACAGA
Organism: uncultured Pelagibacteraceae bacterium; assembly: GCA_902615045.1. Lineage (GTDB taxonomy): Bacteria > Pseudomonadota > Alphaproteobacteria > Pelagibacterales > Pelagibacteraceae > Pelagibacter. The sequence goes on from CACMNP010000007.1 coordinate 24,305, forward strand.
TATTTACTTGATCTAATAATTCTTTTTTACAGTATTTATGCAACAGCTCTAGTTGTAGTTCTGTCCCGCCACGTGGTTTCATTCGTCTTTGGTTTTACCAAAAAGCGTAAGTTTAGCAACTGTAATTTCTAAATCCTGTCTAAAATCATCTGCGACTGTATCTGTGTTTGGATCTGCAACATCTGCATCAAACTCAGCTTTATCTGCATAGACTTTACCTGTTCTTTTGTTTTTAACAATCTCAACAGCTTTTGCAGGTATTCTTTGTATTGCCATTATGACCTCCCTTGTCTATTGTATTTCTTATAATCTCTTTTTTCACCTTTTGAAAGTCTTTTCTTATGCCTTCTAGGTCTCTTTCTTGGTTTTGGCCTTGGAGTAAAATTTACAAATTTACGTTTAGCCATTTTCTTGTGATCTATCTAATAACGCAAAAGATACAATACCCTGAAGTTCATCTGCTGTTCCTGCTGTCATTTTTAAAATATCACCCGCTTCAAGAACTAATGTATTATTTATTATATCTTTAGTAACACTTCCTGATAATGACTCATTAAAAATTCTAAATGTTGCACCTGCTGATGTATCAGTAACCTGAACGTTTAGATTTACACCACCACTAGAGCCATTATTAACTTGTATTTGTTTTATTAAAATAGTTCCGTCTGTTGGACAAGTAACAACACTTGTTGTTCCAGTGGTTGATAAATTTATACCTGCGTTTTGATATCTTATTGTCATTGTAAGAAAAAATTAAAAGTGTCTTGTTCTTCCTTTAGATCAAACTGAAAAGAAAAATTTAATTGATTTTTTAATGTATCTAATGCCTCTAATATTTGTCTTTGATTAGACTCATCATACTGTGGTTTAGGCTCTGGAATGTATATGTCTATTTTTGCCATTATCTCATGAAGCCCATTGGTAAACCATAAATATATTCATTATTAATTACTTGTGGTGCACCAATTAAAGATCCTATACCTTGATTCATCATATTCATATTAGGGTTTTGTAAATTAGGATCATTTAATAATGGCATGATACCTGCATCATTGTCTTGTCCACCTCTAAGTAAATTACCAGCTGCATCAATCTTACCTGATAACCTGTCTGCCATATACTGTTTATACCCAGCTGCTGATCTTTCATAATTATTTATATTTCTATTAGGATCGTTTTGTGTTCTGTTTTTTAAATCTGAGAAATAATCTATATTAAATCCTAATATTTGATCTCTGTAAGGTTTTAAAATATTCATCGCTTGGCCACCTGGAATCCCAAAAGGAACCATTGGCACTCCTTCTCTTCTTAAAACGTTTAATGTTGCAGGTGGATTTGCTTTTAAAAAAGCTTCTTGTTGTCTACGTCCGCTATCAGATGGTTTACTACCTGGTCTTTTTGCTGTCGACATTCCAGGTGATTTACCTGTTTGTGTTTGTTGTGCAGAGTATTGTTGTCTTTTGTCATTCATTATCTTTGTCCATCTGGTTGTGTATCAGCTCTAAAAGTTCCGTATCTCCAACTTTGATTTACTGAAGTGTTTTCTACTCTTAAACTAGCAAATCTAGCTCTAGCTCTAGTATCTACTTTAGTCGTTGAACTGTTGATTGTAAAGGGTCCAAGAGGAGAGGATGATTCATTGTCTACTGGGAAATCTTTAAGTAATATTGATATTTTAGCATCACCAGTTAATACTTTAAAATCGGGAACAAACCTTCTCATACTCATAAAAAATTGACCATTACCCTCAACATCTAAATCAAAATCTCCCGACTTAATAAAAGAAACAATTGCTGTAGAGGTGCCGTTTGCAGCCACTTGATTAGTGCCCTCTTCATGAGAGTAGTATGTCGTAGCTCCTCGATTGTTTGTAATCCCTTGAATAACAGGAAATGTAGGTACACCAGTTGAATTAAACTCTGTTGCATATGGGTTATCAAAAAGTGTTGCATCATAATAACTTGTTCTTGATAATGACCCAGTAGTCCAAACACGTTCTTGATAATTATATGTTACGACTCTATCAATGTTCACAGATCCAAATTTTGGATAGAACCAATTGATTTCAGAATACAAGGTATTATAACCAGCATAAACAATTTCACCACTAGTAAACTGTAAACCAAGATTATCTCCACCTGTAGTAAAAACAAAATCTTCTACTAAACATGGTAATGACTTAACTGTTCCATCATAAACAAAAAAACCACCTGCTTGACCCATCCAATAAACTGCCCCATCAACATATTGAATTGAGTGCTGACCTATAGCTCCACAGTTTGAGCCAACCTGTCGAATAGAGAATGTAAAAGGAGGACCAACAAATTGCATAACATATGCAGCAGTATCTGTTAAAATTAAAATATAATCTTTTGCTTTTGCTGCCCCAACAATTTTAGTGCCGCTATCTAATCTAAAAGTTCCAGCAGTATTAGTTGAGGTAGGTGAATAGTTAGTGGCGTCTTCTTGATCTGAAAATCTAATAAATAATTTGTCTTGTGTTGTAGTTGTGCCTATTGTTGTTTCGGTTCCTAATATAATTAAATGTCTATCTCTTTCAGAAACAATTGATGCTACAGATGCAGTTGGAGCACCAGACAGTGCAGCGGCTCTAGTAGTTAAAGCGGCATTATTAGCATTAATAGGATTCCAAGAAAATGTTTTGCCATTTTTTGCAGTGGCTATAAGTTGTTGTCCAAAATTATCTAATGACCAATTAGCAGGTTCAAGTATTACAGATGAAGTTCCAGAAGCTGTGCCCCATCCTGTAAAGTTTTGTGCATCAGTAACAGTGGCACCATTGGAATGTGCTTGTCCGTTTGAGGTGCCCGGTGTCGCTGTTCCGTTAGCCCCTCTTGTTATACCAGTTAAATCATTACTTGAAATACCGCTATAGGTAATTAACTCATTATCAACCAATATAACGCCCGATGTTGGTAAACCTGTAACTGATGTCAATGTTATACTAGTTCCTGAACCACCTGTCCCTGCTGTATCTGCATTAAGAGCACCATTTAAAGTTGTTTGAATAGGGTTTGTTACACTACCACCATAAAGACCTGTGCCCCATCCATATCCAAATGTCTGAGTTGCAGGACCAAAATCAACATAGGGTTTTATAGATACAGCACCAGCAGCAGTCATACCTGTTCCTGTTTCAGTAGATGGCATAGTTAAAACTAATGATGTAAATGTAGATGATTGTACTTCAAATACCACACCATCAAAATCTGTAGTTGAAAATCCTGTTGCTCCACCACCAGGTAACGTTACCGAGTCTAAAATAATATAATCACCTGCATTAAGATTAGTTCCTGATATATTAATTGTAACAGTTGCAGAACCATTTACAGAAGTAAAAGTCCCTCCTGATATTGTTGCAGCTAGCGGTGTAATGTCATAAAACGTATTAGAATAATAAACCAACAAACATTTATCTGTTCCTATCGCAGCATAAACTCTACCATCTAAATCTGTCCACATATGCTGATGTCTTGCATTTCCTGCTAATGTTGATGTTGTAAGCTGAGACCATCCACCTATTTTCTCAGGCAATCCGTATCTAAATCTTACATTATCTCCATCAACCCATTGACCCTCAGCACCTGTTTCAGTGACTTGCTTATTAAATCCTGGTTGTATTGGTACACTTGTTAAAGGCATCCGTAATTATACCATAATAGATTATTGAAATCTATTTCACTTCATGAAGATTTGCACACTAATTCTAGGCATAATATCTGTTAGAACAGGGTTAACTTTGTGTTGAAATGGTGATTTTATAATAACAATTGAATTACCTTTTAAAGGCAACCACCCATGTGCTGTAGAGTCTGCAAACATAAACTCACCTCCCCAGTTAGCATTCCATTTATTATTAATGTAATAGGTAGCACCATATTTCCAACTGCCATCGTTATGCCAGTTAATACCTGAGCTTTTTTTCATATAATGAATGTTGGTAGACATTTTAGCAACGTCTTCAAATTGAAAAAAAGGATTGTGCTTTACTAATGTTTTTAATTTTTCAAAAGGTTGGTAATTACTAACACTTGTTCTTAGAGGTGGGTTTAATCTTTCTATAAGACCCTCTTCCCAAACACCTTTTGAGGTATGTAAATTTATTTGTTTTCGTTCTTTGATAATAGCATCATGTATACCTTTATACATATTTTGATCTAAAAAATTATGTATCCACCAAATTTTTCCAGGAACAGAATAATACAGCTTCATTGAGGCCCTAAAAAACAATTAATGCAATATCTTGTTCCTTTAGTAACAGGATCTGTACCATGAATCCATATAGGTTCTGCTGGAAATATCATAGCATCTCCAGTTTTAAACGAACATTTTACACGTCCATCAAAAAATCTAAATTCACCGCCCTCATAAGCTTCGTTTAAATTTATAGTGCAAGACGCTCTGTTAACTACACTAAAATCAGAATGGTCTTTAATATATTGTCCCTCTTCATATTTAAGTATTCTAATATTATGTGTGGTTGTTAAAAAAAATTTATTCTCAAATGTTGGGCATATATTTTTATTTAAATGCATTTCATAATTTTGTAAAACTATGCTTAAGTAAGTTCGTATAATATCAAAAGGTTTTTTAAAAGACGCATCAAACTGCACAAAATGAGATAAATTAATACATTTAAAATTATCTTTTACATTTTGTTTTTCTTTAAATTTATAACTTTGTTCAGTCTCAGATAAGTATTTTTTGGTTTCAAAAAAATTAATTAAACTATCACATATAGCTTTTGGCATTAGACCATCCATGTGATATTTCAGTTCGGTTATTTTATGGTCAAACATTCTTTATCTCTATCATAATAATATTTTTTACCCCATTGATCAGTATATTGCCATAGAAACAATGTGCATGTATATCTTCTCATATCTTTTACAGGACTTACATTAGCAGCATGTGTCATGTCTGAGGGAAAAAATACAGCTCTATTAGGTTGAAATCCAATATGTATATCTAAATCTTTCATATCCTCATCTTTTCTTTTGGTATAAAAGACTGTGCCATTAGTTACAGCCACAGGGCCATCAATCATCAAAAGCACATTTGCAGCAGCAGGATCTGTATGAGGTTTTAAAGTATCTAAATTTCTCATGTCAATCCCAGAATCAGGGTCGATAACATCTATCTTAATATTAAACTTTTTTTCTGCTTGTCTACATAAAATGTCAGCTAAATCTTTATCATGTTTTAGAGAAAATCTCATACCATAATAAGTTTCTTTATTTCTTACAAGTTCTTTACCAAAGTATCTTGGAATATATGGTAAGCCTTTCTTTACATAACCTTGAATTTTTTTAAGCTCTTCTTTTTCAAAAAAATCGTCTACAATCTGTATCATTTTAATATTGATTTTATTGTATTACAATAATAAGTATCATACTACAAGCACAATAAAAATGATAAATATATTAGATAAATCTAATAACGTTCAAGAACAGATCACTAGTTTAAATGTAACATATAAGAGATCAGTAAATATAATTTTTGGTCATTATCCTTTCCCAGAAGAAATTCATAACTTTATTATAGATATAAAAAACAATATTGATCCAACTATAAATTATTCAAATGTAAAAGGTGGTATGACTGATTGGTATTTTTTTAATAAAAAAAATAATTTTAATAAATTTTTTAATTACCTAATAAATAAAAATAGTCAAACTCACCCTGACATGTGGAAATATTTTTTTGATAAATATTTTGTTTCTAATGCTTGGGGCAATGAAATAAAAAAAGGGGATAGTGTTGGTTTTCATACACACCCTTGTACTCATGGTTTATTGTTTTTAAGCAAAGGTTGTGATTTAATTTTTCCAGAACTTAATATTACAATAACTCCAGAACCTGGAGATTATTATATTTTTCCTGGTGAAATATTACATGGTTTCAATGAACATACTGGAGATCTTAATAGATATACTTTAGTATTTAATATATTACAGGGAGATATATTTAAATTCCAAAATAAGGTAAAGGAGCTTAATGAAAGAAAAGACATCTAACATAACTAATTTTATTGGTGTTTATGATAATTTCATAACCCCTCAAGAGTGTAACAGAGCGATAAAATTTTTTGAGGACATGGATAAATTTAATAAAACAATGAATAGAATCACTTCTGAAGGTATGTCTGTTTTAAGAAAACAAGATCAGCATTATTTTTGCACGTTTGATCAATATGATGTGTGGTTTAAAGAACTTAAGACTATGATTATAAACTTTGATTTAGCTTTTAATCATTACTGTGAACAAACAGGTGCTACAAATATTTATGATGTTAAATATAAATATACTGGACTTAAATTACAAAAAACGTTACCGACTGAAGGTTATCACGACTGGCATGTAGAGTATTCTAGTGTTGATAGTGACGCTTTAAAAAGGGCTTTTGTTTATTCTATATATTTAAATGATGTTAAAGATGGCGGAGAAACTGAATTTTTATATTTTTCAAAAAGGGTTAAACCTAAAAAAGGTAGAATTGTAATATGGCCAGCTGCTTTTCCTTATGTTCATAGAGGTAATCCACCAATATCAGGTGAAAAATATATTTTAACTTCTTGGATGTTGTTGCCTATGTTAAATGATAAGTTTTAACTAGTATATGAAGTAGGTCTTGCACCTATTCTTGCTACCTTAGCATCAGCAGTTTCTTGAGTGCCAGTCTCGTCAAAATAGTTGTCCATGTCCCAATCAGATTGTAATCTAACTAAATGTGCAGCATCCCATCTATTTGTAAATTCTTGAATTGAACCTAGTGTTGCTTCATCATATTGAGAGTGAGGTGTATCATCTCTATACTCAACTTCATCTGTATTTGGAGTTGTGCCATGTTGAATAGCCCAAATATTTGAAAATTTTGATTGACTCCAAAATGCATCATCATCAATAACATAACCGTTACCAGCTGCATCGCCAGTTTGTTTAATAACTAGCTTGTCGTCCATAACTACTGTCCAATTTGCTGATGTTGCCATAAATTTCTCCTAAGTTTTAATTATATATATCACAGCCAAATAAGGTTGTACAACAGATGTCGAATCACCTGTAAATGTTGCACTCATGTTATGGTTGTGCCCTTGTCCTGATCCTGCATTTGATACACTCAAACCAGTATTACCTGAAGATCCTTCAGGTGTGTGGAAAGGATTTGTTTGTCCACCAGCAGGTGTGTGACCACCACCAGAACTTGCAAATGATATATTTGTTGGGTGATTGTGCGAAGCTAATTGTGCAGTTGATAAAGTTGCATTAGCTGTTGAACCACCTACGTTTCCTGTAGATTGCACTTGTTCTGCTCCACCTGTTGAAGCTAATGCTTTGTTATTAGATTTACCTAAAGCAATTTTGTCAGATAAGTTCGGTAAATTAAAAGTAGATGAACCATCTCCTGTTCCGTATGTTGTACCAACGATTGCAAATAAAGCAGAATATGTTGATCTAGAAACCGCAGATCCATCACACTCTAAAAAGCCAGATGGCACTGAAGATGAAGACCACGGCACGATAGTTGCAGTAGGTATACCTTCGATACCAGTAAGGTTTGCTCCAGTAAAATCGTATCTTGTTGCTTCGTAATTTGACATATTATTTCTCCATATAAGTCCAGCCTACATTTGAACCAGAAAAGACTAATCCAAAACCTGCACCCTCTGTGTTAACTACTAAGTCTGATGTTGCGTTAGCTATTTTAGAACTGTTTCTACCTACAGTCAATGCGGCAGTATCAAAATTAAATCTTGAATCTATAAAATGAACTTCATCACCAACAGCTGGTGACGCTGGAAGTGTAACTGTAAAAGCACCACCCGTTGTATCTATGAAAAGTTTAGCTCCTGCTTGAATTGTTTCAGCAGCGGTAAGTGTTCTCCATTTTCTATATTCATTTGTTTTTACAATGTTAGTTCCATCAGAATAAACAACATAACAATTACCTTCACATAAAAGCACACCTGTTCCAGATGCAGTTTTAAATGTTAATGTATTTCCAGCATGATCTGTTCCGTCTTCAATGTTGAAAACTTTTTCAATACTATCTGGTAAAGTAACAGTTCTATTTGCAGCTAATGTGCCAGTAAATTTTAAGGTTGCATTTCTTGCATTTGAAATTGTAGCATCTGTCATTGCTAGTGTTACATCTGCTGATGCAACATCAATTGCTTCAAAACCAGCTACTGCTTGTTGAACTAAATTTAAATTTGTATTTGTTTTGTTTCCCCACGTACCAGCGTTTTCACCGGTAGCCATTAATTCGAGTTTTAAATCTGACGAAAAAGTAGAAGCCATATTTTTTTATCTCCTGTTTTCCTAATTTTACTTGCAGCTATAAAGTAAATCAACCCTACCCCTAAGCAGCATCTTGCCATGTATTATTAACACCTAAATCAACTTCCTGCCACGGAGTAACATTTACGCTATTTATTGAGCTTGTTAATGATTGTCCTGTAGGAACCACTCTAGCATTAGCCTGAGTGCCCTCCTCACCCATAGCTGATGTTAAAGATAATCCAGAAACACCAACAATAACTTGAGGGACTTGTGTGATTGTACCTATAGAAGTGGTTAAAGACTGTCCTGTAACTGGCTCTGTTGTGGTTTGTGTTAAACTTGTAGTACCTTGAGATGTAGTCAATGATGAACCTGTAACTGGTACATCTAAGAATAATCCTGCTGGTGCGTTACCCACAGAGGTTGTTAATGACTGACCTGTTAATGTTTCAGTAGTAGTTTGTGTTAATGATGTAGAGCCAAGTGAGCTCGTCATTGTATGTTCAGCTACAGTAATAGATAAATCAGCATTAGCCGTAACAGAATAAACTCCAAACGTCATACCTAGAGCTTGGCCTGTCACAGATACTGTTACATCAGTGAAAGAAGATTCACTACCAATTGATGATGTTAATGAAAGTCCAGTATTATTTTTAGCAGAGTAATTTACACCCCAAGCTAAATTTCCATACGTATCTCTACCCCAACCCTCACCAATTAAAAACGTATCATCAATAGTTACAGATCCAGAAGATGTAGAGGCTGCAATTCCTGTTACTGGAACACCAATATCTACCACTTCTGTGCCGATAGAGGTTGTTAGAGATTGTCCTGTAACTGTTGTAGCAAAAGAAATACCAGCAGTTTGTGTTCCTACTGATGAAGTTATTGATTGTCCTGTAACTGATACATCAGCGTTAGCAGTTATAGTAGTTGATCCGATTGAGGTCGCTAAAGCCTGTCCTGTAACATTTTCAAAAGGTTGTAATTCTCCCCAAGCATTTACGTTCCAAGCATCACCTCCCCATCCTACTTCAATTATTCCCTCTGCTGTCTCATTTCCTATAGCAGTTTGAAGTAAACCAGCAGTTGTTAAATTTACTATATCTCCTGTTCCAGGAACAACTGATCCTTGAGATATTGAAGACGATACTCCTGTAACTGAAGTAGAGAATGAAGCAAAACCCGAGGCTGCTCCAACAGATGATGTTAAACTAATTCCTGATACTGTTACATTTGCGTCAGCGGTAGTAGTAGCTGTGCCGCTAGATGTTGTTAATGAAATGCCTGATCCACCAAAGTCATTAGAACCCCATGTGGATTGACCCCAATATTCAGAGCCTGGCGACTGTACTAAAACTGTAATATCAGCCACAAGGCTCCTCCTTTATAAATTATGCGATTCTTAAGATAGCTGCCGAAGTAGTGAATGCAGGAAACTGAATTGTAAAAGTTCCTGAAGTCGCTGTTTTATCTCCGCCAAAATCTAGAACAGCAACTGCATCAGTTGTGTTTGATCCACCAGACGTAGTTGTGTTATAAATTAAAGCACCTCTCGCTGTTAATGTAACTCCAGTAAAAGATAAATCTGCAAAGTCTGTAATAGCAGTATCAGTCGCTACTGACGTTCCTACGTTTACAAGTGCTTTACCACCAGATGTATAACCCGATGGTGAAGTTACTTCCGTATTAGATCCACCACCAGGGTTTGTTGCAAAACCTGTAGTTGATTTTCCTAAAGTAGCTCCGTTTGTAAACATCGCAAGTTTGTATGTGCTTCCGTTAGGTGCAGCTTGAAACTTGTGTGCACCTTCTAATAATTCTTTTTTAAAAGAATTACATATTGCGTTAGTTGTTATAGCCATATTTTCTCCTTATTAATAAGTTGTGTTTGGAGCTGGAGAAGGTATTTTAATTCTTGGTACACCATCATCATACTCCGCACGTCTTCTTCTGCCCATTTGTTGTAGAGCAAAATTTTGTATTTCTTCATTATACTTTGAATTGTATAGATTGTATAGGTTATCAGGGCCTTTTAAAAATCTAAAACACTCAGCTAAAACGCCATGTAGAAGCATAGACTCTTGATAAGTTGATATAAAAGTATTTGTTGAAGAATTAAAATGAGGTGGATCTTGAATATAATTTATCTGAACTGTATCTGCCGCTGCTGGTGTCGGAGCTACGATAATATTAAAATCATCAAAATTAGCAAAATATTTAGGTGTGCCTTGCTTGCCTGTGCCATTAAATTCAGAAATAAAACTCGTATCTTTTTTTTCTAAAAAAATTCTATTACCACTCGAATCAATATGCTCTACAGATCTCATAACGATCAAATCAGCAGGTAGAGATACAGCTCTATTACCAACTGTAAATGTAGAGGTTGCAGCCCTTCTAAGATCATCATAATCTACTCTCCCTGCAATATCAATTTCCACATTTCTAATAAACTGATCTATTAATGTATCACTTAAAACTGTGTCGGAAACTTCAGTATAGTTTCTTACTTGTGTTAGAAAATTAGCGTGTGTTATAGCCATTATGTTATACTCACTGTTATGTTGCCAATAGTGGCACTTAATTGTCTTCGTCTATTCTGTAATGATCCATCATCTGGAACCATAGATGAAATAGATGTGGTTATTCCATTTCCTGTAAAATTTTGTGAAAAAACACCAAATCCAAATATGCCTGGTAATGTTAAATTAATTACCTGAACTTGAGTTCCTCCTGAATCAGAAATTGTAATATCATTATTAAATTTTTGAGCAGGTTGTTGAAACTTCATTGGTCTTGCATTTTGTATCGCTATTGCATCTGCAACAGTTCTTCTTCTTCTAATCTGTGGTTGTTTAGGTTCAAACTCAGTATAATGAACTAATGATCCATTCCATTCTCTGACCATTTCACTGTATGGAAACTCCATACCAGATCTGTCAGATATCGCTTTAGCATATTTTCCTGTAGCAAATTTAGCCATTATATACTCGTTGGGTAAAAGTTTTGTGGAGTTATAAATGTAGATGCTCTTTGACCATCTTCATCTAATGCTCTTTTTAATTCATCTTCGTAAATCATTTTATTTTGTTGTACTAGCTGTGGGTTTTTCTTCATAGATAAATAGTATGCTAAACCCGCACACATGCATGGTAAAAATCTATACGCAACATCTGCTTGATCTGTATAAGCTCCTGCATCTTCTATTCTTTTTATTACAAAATATTTCAATACTGTATAAGTGCTTAAATCTGGTGTTTGGTATAAATTTATGACAGGTGTTGTTTGCCTATCTACATAATACTGTGATGGTGTACCTGTTTCAAATTTATTAGGTATAGCTGCATATGCTGATCTATCTATTTTTGTTAAAGATATATCTTGTGTGTTAGAAGTGTTAGAGGCAGCTGCTGTTGAGGATATAAATGCCTCTAATACATCATTTACATCTGATGAAACTGTATAAGATGCTTGTCCCGCAACAAGTGTATTTTCATCTTGTTCAACCTTCCAAAGATGAATGCCCCTGTTACCCCATTCTGCAAATAATAAATTAAGAGATCTTCTAGCAGATTTTAAATCATAACCTGAACTAGTTACAATTGCACATCTCTCGTATGCCTCTTGTATAATGTCATCTATATTTAAATCAAATCCTGTAGTTCCTGATGTAGCCATTATAATATATCCTTATAGTAATCCATCAATCCACCGCCTTTTTTCTTAACAACTTTCTCTAGAGCTTTTGCTTGTCCTGCATGTGCTTTAGATGCTTTTTTTAATTTAGCAGCTACAGTTTTAATTGTAGACTCACCACCATTTTTAAATTTTTTCTTAGGTCTTTTAAGCAAAGGTTTATTCATTGGTCTCACTGGCTCTGGTCTTACAGGCATTTGTACACGTTTGCCTTTTTTTCTATTTCTAGGTGTATATCTTATCGGTTCAAAACCACGAGAACCTACTCTCATAGGTGTTTCAAATATTCCAACTCTTGAACCTGCACCTAAATCAGCTTTCATTTTAGCTGCTTCAGCTTTTAAATTTGTTGCATCAGTTGTTTTTTTTGATGCTACCCTAATTTTATTACCTTTCTTTTGAAATCCTTGTATATACCTTGTTTCTGGATCGTAAGCATCAGGTTGTGTCATTAATCTTTTTACGTTTTGAGCAGCTGTTGCTGTCATCTCTTTTTTCTTTTTTGCATATTTTCCACCATAAGGTTGCATTTCTGCAAAAGTTTTTGGTGATCCCGAAGATAATGTCATTACACCTTTAGGAGCTTTACCATAACTTTTAAATATATCACTCATTCTTCCTCCCACTTTTGGTTTTGATTTAGGTAATTTACCTTTATCTCTTCTTTCAGCTGCATCAGCTTTATCAAAAGCTTTCATCGCCTCTCCTTTAGAAATTACTTTACCTTTTTTATCTTTATAAACTACACCATTTTCTCCAGTTCCTTTTTTTAAACCAGGAAGTTTTGGTTGTCTTCTAATTTCTTTAAATTTATCTAATACTTTTTGTAATCTTTTTGGATCATTGCCAATAGCTTTTAATAATAATTTTGGTATATTTTTACCAATCATACCTGATCTATTTCTTCTGCTCATAATTTAAATCCTTTTAACATATCTCCATAATAATTGACTAGACTATCGTTACTTACTTTCCTACCTGCTATTTCAGATTTCATATAAGATCCAATATATTTTTCACGTTGTGCATCTCCTGGAGCTTTTGTAGTGGTTTGACTAAACATAGCTCTACCCATGGCAGCTTTTTCAACACCTTTTATTTTGCCTTTATTTTTTGTGGCATAAAAAATAGCAGTGCCTTTTTTCTTCCCATATTGTTCCTGCATAGAGCTCATAATTTTTTTACCTTTTTTATTTAATGGCACTAGTCCTCCTTTTTAGCGGCCGCTTTGAGAGCATTAGTCTCCTTTTTGCGGTTGTACAACTTCTTTGAGTTTATCACTTTTGAACGGAATGTTCTAGACCTTACGAGTTTTGCGTATGGATTCTTTTGCTTTTCTTGCAATATTAACTACCTCTGTTTTACCCATAACCTTAGCTCTTTGTTCCATTACTGTTAATATTTGTATTTTCCTTGCAAACGGTTTAGATACCTTTTTAACTTTTGCAGCAGTCGCACGAGCATCAGCAGGAGTCGCAAACTTAATTCTAACAGTATCTTTAGGATTCTCATCTGTGTATAATCTCCTATCAGAGCCTTTTGGTTTTTTTCCAGTTCCAACTAATGGATCTCTTTTTTTCATAATTATAAGTCTATTGCGTTTCCTATCACAGGTTTGTATTTTGTTTTACCATCTTCTTTGTAAGCTCTCAACAATTGTTTTCTTGGATTATCAGCTACCCAAGAACAGTGGACCCATCCGCTGTTAGGTTCTCCAGGAGTAAAGAACTCTAAAATCATTTGATCCCACTCGAGGTTTGATTTGATCCAATCAAAGACTTCAGCGTTGCTTGTGCCCAGACATTCGAAATCAACCGCTTCAGCACGGGTATGTTGTGAATTTAAACTGCTACCTATTTTTAGGCACAGCTCAGGGGAACGGAAACAGCTAGTAACCGTAACTCTGCCAAAGTGATCACGCACTGGTTGTAGAATATTTTCACAAAGTAATCTTAATTTTTCCATTTGATCTGCATTTGGATTATTATCAATACCGAGCCTGATGGCTGTATCTGATTTAATAAGCTCTGAAAGGCTAAAGTTCCGTGTTAATTTCATTATTGTCTCCTTTATCTGATACCCATGTTTGTATACTTAATCTAGGATGTGTCTTTTTTAAATTTGAGTTTACCTTATGTTTAAGACCAGATTCAACAATAACCACTGAATTTCCTTTGATTGGTATAAAACCTGAACCTAAATTAGATTTAAACATAAATTCACCGCCCCAAGACTCGTGCCATGTTTTATTAAAATAATACGTTACAGCATATTTTCTACCTTCATCATTAGAATCATTATGCCATCCTAAATGATTACCATATTCAAATTTTCTAATATGACTATGAAAATTCATTTTTTTAAAATCAATAAAACTATTGTATTTTAACAATGTATGAAAAATAAAAAAAAATTTAGAATCTATACCATTTTCATTTTGACCAAATGAATATGAATTGTCCTCTTCTTCCTCTTTAAATTTTTTCCAGGTAATTTTAGTTTTATTCATACCTTTACTATTTCTTATTTTTATTACATTTTTGTACATTCTTTTGTACTCATGTTCTGGCAAAAAATTGTGTATCCAAAAAAGTTTGTCGTGAAAGTTAAACGCTAGGTTCATCCTTTTCTTCCATTTGATAAAACATTTTATCAGAATCCTCCGTTACCATTTTCGTAGCTTCCGCATCCCAGTAAGTAGTTTGGACTTTATAGTCTGGCCAACTTGTGTCAGTAGTAAAACTATTAATGTGCCAAAGAAGGCGATTGTTAGGCTGAGCTGCGTAATTACCGTTATCAAGAGCCAGTATATGTGCACACTTATGTTCTTGAGGAATTTCAGAATGCTCAGTATCCAATATGTTAGTATCCGGATGAGCCCAATCAATCGTAAATAAATATTGTCCATGATAAAATTTTTTATCTAATCCTAAAAATTTACCGTTTACACCATCCAACCAATCAAAGCAATGAACACTAGGCCAATAACTAAAACAATTCCACAGTTCCAACTGCTGCGTTGACATATCGGGCACCTTGGCTCTGTCATACGATTTTTGGAAAAACGCTGAGATAGGCAGTCTCCAATAACACGCACCGTTGGGTAACATGATATTAAATAAGATTGCACGACCTGAAATAGATGTGATACCAAAGATAACACACTCTTCAGTTTCTCCATGATGTTCTTTAAGATCATACAAATATTCCTTTCTTAATTTACAATATATTGGAGGAATGTTAGCATTTAAATAAGCCATTAATTTAGTATAAGTTTTTTTATACTTTTTTCACCCATGTAAATTTCAGTTTCTGCTTTGCTTTTTATGCATTTATATGTGACGTTAGGTGTGTATTGTCTTTCAGCATGACGCTTGCCTCGAAGGCATGCAGCCATATTAGGTTGAATACGATGCTCCTTGATCTCTGCTCCTACAAACATAATTAGGGCGACCACAGACTCAATCATTGTACGCTCCGTTCTTATATCCTAGATCCCTGTTGGCATCTTTTAATTCTTCTATGTCCACTAATACTTTGTCCATCTGTCCTCGTAAAAATTCTATGTTTACTTTGTTTAACGCCATATTTTCAAGGTGTGCATTTATACGATCTAAATTTTTATAAATATCCTCCAGCATCATGAATTGCTCAGAATCTGCGGGCAATGAACCTAGTTGTCCACGTGGCCATTTGATTCTAAACTCTGTATTCTCTTCAAGATCTTTTTCCATGATCTGTATACGAGTGTCTGCAATGTTTAAACGTTCTATTATTTGAAAATAGCCCATGGTGCCAAGTGCTACGATGAGGATCAGCGAGGCAACCGTCTTCATAGGCATCTGCACGGCTGCCTCCTCCGATATATTGAGTGGTTTTTTATTCATAAATTATTTTGGTAAAGAATTTGTAAGCCATTCATGTGCTTTTTTAAATGGCCATTTAATTATATTCCATACCCATTTTACTATTTTTTTTGCCATAGTTTCCTCCATTACTCCTACTGCATGGATACAATTTATACAATTACAATTAAGCACCATGCATTGATTAGTATTAACATATGTACCTACACCCTTACAATGACAAGGGTGTCCACACATAACACAGTTTAACATTTCCATCTTCTCCTTGCTTGTCGTAATCTTGAGTTTGGATCTCTAGCAGCTTTAGGAAACTTTTTCATTTGTCCAAGTGATCTCGCACAAAAACTCTTTCTACGTTTTGCATCTTTAGAACCTGGTTTTACTTTTCCCGTTACAGCTGTTTTTAATTTAGATCCTGGATTTGCTTTTCTGTAGGCAGCAACACCAGCTGCTGTCATTCCAGCACCCTTTTCAGTTGGTCTAAAATTTTTTTTATTACGGGCTGGCATTACATCGCCACCTCTTTTATAAGCCTCAAGTTTTTTATACATATTATGTAAATGTAATTGTTACTCCACCAGTTCCACCTATTGTTGCATGAATACCATCTTGAAACAAAATACCAGATCCTGGAATAAACATATCCAAACCCTCCTCGCCAAAAAGAAAAGTTGCTATTGTTGTACCAGACGCTCCCCCCACTTTTAAAAATTATAGATCCACTAGCACTATTACCTTTTGCTTGTATGGAAGTAAGTCTAGCTCTTTTAGTTGTAGGAACCATTTGAGCAGTGCTCGTAGCATGAGCAACCGATTGATCACTAACAAATGAAGAACCGCCTGGCATTTATTATCCGTTTGTTGTAGTTAAGTTAGGTCCTGAAAACTTATCTGTTAACAAAGTATAAGCTGCAATATTGGTTTTTGTTTTGCAAAAAATACCTTTTGGAAACAGAATACCATCTTCAGGAAAATTAAAATTAATTACATCTCCAGTTGGAACATCTGCTAGAAATAAAGTTGTTCCTGTATTTGATGTAGTTGTTAATTCTAACACTCCTGCACCACCACCATTAGATGCAATGATTATACCTCTTAACCTTACAGGTGGAGCTATAATAGCTGTGGCTCCAGCTGCTGCATCTGATCTTGTTGCTTGTATGTCAGTTTTTGCTGCCATTTAATCTCCTTTGTTTGTGGCTCCCGAAGGAGCCACTAGTTAATTATTACTGATTATCAAAAGGTGTTGCGAGTGTTCCCGCAGCAAGAAGCTGACCCTCAACAGCATATAAATTAGCTGCAATAGCAGTAAATTTAATAATTGATCCTTTTAGACCACCTGTTGTAGCAGTTCCCGCTTCACCATTAAGATTAACTTCATTGTTACCAGTTGCAACTTGAAATTGTTTACCAGCAACTGAAGCAGTAATACCAAGTGTAACAGCACCAACAAATTTATCTGCTGTGTTAGCAGTTTTAATTGTACCAGTGAAGTTATCAATGAAAAGAATTTCAAAAGTTGTTCCAATTGTGTTTTGATTATTTGGATCACTTCCTGGTCCTGCTGCCGCTGCATCAGCTGTAGATATGATTGATGGAATAGTAATTGCAGTTGGTGTTCCCGCAGGATCCATAGTTATCAATCTTCCTGCATGATCAGCAACAGTTAAATCTGTAGCTAATGTTAATGCTTTTACTGCACCTGGCCCTGTGTTAATGAAACCATTTTTCGATCTTACTGGTCCCGAAAAGGTTGTGTTTGCCATAATTTTCTCCTTTGTATAGCGTTGATTATGCCGTCTCTATACCGTCCGCCTAGCCAGTCGACATAATAATTTATCTAGGTTTTTATATTATACATAAAAAAAGGGGCGATGTGAACACCGCCCCTTAATGTAATACCTTACGTATTATCTATTAACTAGTTGGTAAATTTCCGTTACCAAATACACATCTTGGATCAGAAAATCCAAAAGAGTATCTTTCTCTAGCTTTAAATCTTACGTTACCAGTATCGAAGTCACCTTCCATTGCAGTTTTGATTGGTGATCTAACGAACATTTTGAATCCGTTCGGTATATCAGTCAATAGGAAGAACGAGTCTGTATCAGTTAGGAAGTTATTAATAACATACCCTTCTGGAACCATTCCCATGCTTCTTACTGCATTGATATCGTTATCAGCAGTTCCTGTTCTCATAGGAGACTTCATGATTCTCTCAGCAGTAAATTGTAATTCTTTTGGAATTATCATTTTTCTACCTTGAGAAGCTATTTTTAAGCCTCTTTCATCTACGAACCCAGCAATGTCGATTAACGATTGCTCTAACGAAGTTTCGTTAAGATCTGCTGCTGTCGCAAGAACATTTGAGAATGTACCACCAGTTGAAAGTGGGTGTGAAGCATTAATTAGTGATACTCCGTCACCACCTGTTACAGTAGTAATCTGTGCATTGTTCAATACGTTAGCTGCTTTAACTTGCTTCGTATTTGACATTGATCTTGCAAGAGCTCTTGTATATCTCGCTGCAAGTCTGTCATATAGGTTATCTTCGATCGCTTCTTCAGTAATAGCAAATGCTAGTGCGATTGTTTCGTGAGTATATCTAGCTGTGAATGTTTCATTCGCTTGATCAAACACGACTCCAGCACCTTCTTGTTTAGTTGGTGCAGAAGCAAATCCCGCTAACATCACTTCTTCTTCAAAAGCTCTGTCAGATGTTTCTGTAGTATAAATCTCAGCATGCTGATTTTCATACCTATTATATTCCAGGCCGAACAAGGCGTTCAAACCTGGCTCTAGTTCTTTAACTAGTTGTGATCTACTTATTGCCATAGTTATATATCTCCCTTATTACGCTAGACCTGTACCACTTCTGTAGAAGTGATTGTTTATTCTTACAAGAATATTAGCATTCGCATTTGCTGTGTCGCTGTTATCTGGATCTTGTGAGATATCAATTGCTTGTATTACAAAAGTACCTGCTGTTCCAGAAACGCTCACATCAAGTTGAGCTTTTGATATTCCTGTTTGAGTCACACCTGTAGTGTTTGTCATTGAGTAGTTCTTATAAAGATCCGCTCTTGTAAAAGCCGCATCAGCATCCGCTAAGAACACAGCATCTGGGTCATCAACAACAAATGCAACGATGTCACTTGCATTGATTGAACCTGGATAAAAGTTCTTAAATGTCGGTTTCGATGTAGTTGGATCAGTATAGAAGACTCCATTGAAAACACCCACAACAGCATCCGATGTGTTAGCTGTATGTTTCTCAATATTACCAGTTGATGTTGGAATTACCAAATCACCTTGGAATATTGCAGTCCCATAGTTTGCTTTGATCGTATATCTGTTCTGAGCTCCTACTAAAGGTGTTCCGTCAAGTTTTCTGTATGGTCTTAGACCAAACTTTTCACTTACGTTAGCCATAGTTTAGTTTCTCCTTATTATTATTAATCCAAGCTACTTAGGGTAGGTAATGCAAAAAAATTATTTTTTACGACTACCACCAAAGGTAACTCTAGACTGCCTATCAATATTGATTGGCATGTCCGGGTGTTGTTCCTTCATAAGATCTTGATCAATCGCTTTTGTTCTATCTTGAGTAATCTTACTAAAATATTCAGCACGACTTTTCAAAATCTCCTCTGGTATCCTTGCCAACACAAGGCCACCAATTCCGATGAGACCAGCATGTTTTCCTTCTGAGATTATTGGATAATCATGTTCACCTATTTCACTCAATAGTGTTTCAGCTTTCACAAACTCCCAACCCTCTCTAAGTTTCTTGGATACATTTGCAGCATCCTCAAAACCTGCCGTTGCAGTTCTTATCCACCTATGTGCATAACCCTGCGGTGCAGCTGGTGCATCCAAACTGGATGGTGGAGTCCAATCTTTCTTACGAGAAACTTTCTCTCTCGTATCGGACGTGCGTGAAGTTTTAATTTTTTCCATGTTATACTCCTTCCTTCACGTATTTTGCGTATTCCTCTAGTGGCACCCCTAATTTCTTAGCGATAACTACCTGTGATTTGGTGAGTTTCACAGACTTGCGTCCACCCTGTCTTCTACTTACGGAGGCTACATTTTGGACGGGTGCAGCCTTCTGCGGTTGTTCTTCAGTAGAAGATTGTGCAAACTTTTGAGGGAAATACTCCTTCATACGTTTGTTGATTTGATTATAATATTCATCACTTTCCCCGTCAATGCCCTGCTGTACAAGTTCTTCATGTATACTCATAGCGGCATTGGTTAAAACTCTATCAGATCCAAACCAATCGTTGTCTTCTGCCCATTTTTGAGCTCTTTGACTAACTGGTGGAGTAACCTGTTCCTGAGCTTGAGGTTGTGACTCTTCTTCTTTTTTTCTTGCCTCCTTATCTTGTAGAGACATAGAAACTTTTTCCTTTTCTACAGCAAGTTTTGTTAAGGCATCATTAGCCTCCATTATTTTCTCACTGTCTTGAGCATCTAGAGCTACTTTAAGGTCATTTTTAACTTTTATTCGTTCTGCCTCTATTCTAGCATCATACTCTTTAAGGTAATTTGTATCGGTTTCTTCAAACCTTTTTTCAGCAGACTCAAATTTTTCTTTTAAGCCTTTAGCATAATCAAGTGCAGCTCTTTCTTTCCTTTCTGCCTCTCTTACCTGAAAAGTTAATTTTTTTATTCTTTTTTGAACTTTATCAGAATAATCTTTCAAACCCTCATCGTCTTCAGGTTCTACTTTTTTTTCAGGCTCTGGTTCTGGTTCTGGTTCTGCCTGTTTTGTTTCTTGTAAAAGTTCTTTTGCTGTTTTTTCTCCAGTTACGTTATCTTCTTCTTTTGAAACATCTGTGTAACCTAAGTCAACATTTTCTTTTGGAGCAAAAGACTCATCTGGTTCTTTTGCTTCTGGAACATCTACGTTTTGTTCCGCAACGCCATCAGTATCTAATTCAACTTCTGGATTTTTAGTTTCTTCTGCCATTTGTCCTCCTTAGTAATGGTGCAAAATATCAGATGGATCAGATATGGTTGAAATGACTTCATCATCATTCAAAACTCTTACTTCACCACCATCTATTTTGAATCTTGAACCTGCGTATCTACTAAAAATAATCCAATCATTTAGTTTACACCAAGGTCCTTTAGGAAACTTTTCTTTATCAAAATAACAAAGGTCTCCCATTTTTAATACTAGACCACACACAGTGGTCATTTGTATTGTTTCTTG
This sequence comes from uncultured Pelagibacteraceae bacterium, assembly GCA_902615045.1. Classification (GTDB taxonomy): domain Bacteria; phylum Pseudomonadota; class Alphaproteobacteria; order Pelagibacterales; family Pelagibacteraceae; genus Pelagibacter. The sequence continues at coordinate 45,392 of CACMNP010000007.1, forward strand.
TGTTGAGTCTGCAAGATAAACTCCGCCCTTAGTTTTTTTAGGGCCACCATAAGGTAATACTAATAATCTATATCCTGTTGGGCTTGGTAATTTATCTAGTGTTGATTGTTTGATCGCTTTTGGATCGAGGACTGTTTCAACTTCTTGTCTTGCTTTATAAGCATCTAAGAGTGCTTCAGTCCGTTTCGGTGTCTCCGTGGACTTGTTCATCTATATTCTCCGTTTTTGACAGCAGGTCTTTTATTTCCTGTTGCAGATCTTCTAGTGATCTGATTTGCCCCCTAATATATTGTAGCTCATTCCAACTGTCAACACCATATATAGCGTGTGATTTACATCTCTCAAGAATTCTTGAAATCATTTTTTGAACAAGTGATATTGTATATGGATCCATTAAAAAGTTTCTCCTTCGTTAAATTTGTAATAATTAAAATTTATATTTACTCTGGTATGTGAGTCAGTGCAGGTGGTGCCTCTATGATACATATTTGAATCAAATTCAATTAATCTATTTCTCTTACTATAAATAGTTTTACCACTTTTAAACTCAGTAGCTCCATCATTAGAATTAACAAAAAGAATTGCTGTTCTACAATCTTTAGTATCAATATGAAATCCATGTCTAACTGTTGATGGTGTTTTTGGAATACAATTTGCTTTAATCCTAAATAATGATTTTGCTTCTAATTTGTTTAATACAGGTATTACAAGTTGATAAAAGTTTGACATAATTTGATGTTCTGCAAATAAAATATGACAGAATTGATATTGATATCCTGGACTACTTAATTTTTTGTCATCATCAGTAATTTTATTTACATAATACCAAGGAAACATATGACCCATGAGATTTGTTTCTATTTTTTCAAACTCTTCTTCTGGTAGAAAATTATCAATTACTTTGAGATCCATTATATTTTCTCATTACTATTTTATTTTTACCCACGTGCATTGGTTTTACATTAATAAGTTCTCCAACTTTAATACATAAATCAAATTTAAAAGACTCATAATCATCTAAAATGATAAAACCATCCATCGCTAATCTTTCACCAAAGAATACTAATTCTTTAAGAACGTCAATAGTTTTGTGAGGCCCATCTAAAAACACTAAATCATATTCATTTTTTATTTCTTTTTTACCTTGATTATAAATAGGAACTCCATCGTAAAATCTAGCCATAAAATCATTATCTGACATTTGAAACAAATTAAAATTACTAAAATCCAAAGATTGAAGGAGTGTTAGTTTCATATTATTTGGATAAGTAGGGTTTTGACCATCAATATGTTTAATAGTTGAGTCCTTGTCAAAATGATTGTAATTTATATCTCCATAAGGATCTATGCCTATATGCCAATGATTTTTATCTTTTAATGATTTTAAGATAACTTCTGAGCCCATGCCTAATCTAACACCAATCTCACAAGTCAAAGGATCTGAGTTTTTTATTAGTTTACAGCACTTCTCAAGTAACTCATACTCGATGCTGTCTCCACTTATCATTTAAATTCTTTTAAAATTTGTAATTTATCCTCTGCCTCTGCTATCTTACCAATTAATTTATCACATTCTTCTATGTGTTGTGGATGCTCTCCTATTCCTACAGAATTTTCTAAATAAATTTTTATAGTAGCATCCGCCTCAGAAATTTGAGCATTGTATTTATCTTCTAAAGCTTTAAGAATTGCTTCACGCATAATTAGACTATAAGAATTTTTTATGATTTTGCAAATGTTTTAACATTAGTTGGTTTACCACCAACACCTTGAGCTCTAGCTCTTTTCCTTGCAACGGCACTCCGCCTCTGGGATTCTGTCATCCTTGCCGCTTTTGCAGCAGGGACGCATTTTGGATATGCTCTCTTTCGATCCGCTGCTAATTTGGAACGGCCACAAGGTGCGTAAGAACCATCTTTTCGTTTGCTCCCAATATCCACCCATTTTTGTTGAAACCATTTTTTTAAGCCACCTTCTTTAAGGTACTGAATGTTTTTTTGCATTACACTAGATCTTTATAATAATCTGCCATGCCGCCTTTAGTAAATTTCATCCCAGATTTTTCTAATCTACCCATCGCAGATTGAGCTCCAGCAGTTTTAGCTACTCCACCCATATTTAAATTTTCAATTTCTTTTTTTAATTCTTCTAGTATTTTTTTCTTTTTATTTGAAGGCTTTTTATTCTCATCTTTAACTTTTTTTGCTTTATCCTTTTTTTTAAATATGCTTAGAAAACCTGCTGGTCCACCACCCATTAATTTTTTTGGTTTATTAATCATAGCTCCCTCAGCAGCTGGTTTAGGGCCTCTAAAATCTTTTCTTTTTACACCAGATGGATCTTTAATTTTACCCGCACAAATTTTACTAGCATAGGCATTAGCATATGCTGACGGATATACTTTGAA
>CACMNP010000008.1 GCA_902615045.1 uncultured Pelagibacteraceae bacterium
TAAGAATAAGAGATATGAATATAATTTGTCTGAAATTTTGTTTGAAATTGAACAAGATGAGAATTTTGACAAAAAAATACCAAGAAATAATAAATTATGTTAAAAAAAATGAATTTAAGGCTGCAGCATCAAAATATAGTATTTCAAATAGTTCAAATAGAGGTGGTGAAATAGGATGGGTTAAAGAAACTGTTTTATCATCAGAATTGATTGAAAAATTAAAAAAATTAAAAATTAATGAAGTCTCTGAACCTATAAGATACCCAAATGGATATTTGCTAATTAAAATAAACAAGAAGAAAGAGATGAAACAAAAGATTAACTTGGAACAAGAGCTTGGTGAGAGCATAAAATATGAAAAGAATAAACAGCTTAACCAATTTTCACTTTTATATTATAAAAAATTAAAACAAAATACACAGATCTATGAATATTAAGTTTATTATTATTGTTTTAGGTGAACCCTATAGTATTTTTTCAGAAATACTTGGAAAATATTTTTCGAAAAATAAAAAATTTAAAAAAAAAATTATAATAATTGGAAGTAAAAAATTATTTAAAGATCAATTAAAAAGACTTAATTATATATTTCCAATAAATGAAATTGCTAATTTCAAAGAAGCTAAAAAAAATACTGTAAATATAATAAATATTGACTTTAGTTATGATAAAATATTTACCAATATATCAAATAATTCAAGTAAATATATTGAAAAGAGTTTTAAAAAATCCATAGAAATTATTAAAAAAGATAAAAATAAGTTTGTATTAATAAATGGTCCAATATCGAAAAAAACTTTTTTAAATAAGAAATATCCAGGCATTACTGAATATTTGTCAAAAAAAACTCGAAGCAAAAATGAAATAATGCTAATTTATAATAATAATCTCTCTGTATCTCCATTAACAACTCATATCCCTATCAAATATGTAGCAAAAAAAATTAAGAAAAAAAAAATTTATGAAAATTTATGTAATATTAATCAATTTTATAAAGATGTTCTGCGAAAAAAGATGAAATGCGCTGTATTAGGTTTAAATCCACACTGCGAAACATCTGATAAATATAGTGAGGAAGATAAAGCAATTATCCCTGCAATAAAGAACTTAAAAAATAAAGGGCTAAAAGTAGATGGGCCCTTTTCTGCTGATACTTTCTTTTTAAAAAAAAATATTAAAAATTATAACCTTGTACTCGGAATGTACCACGATCAAGTTTTAGCTCCAATAAAAACGTTATTTAATTTTAAAGCTATAAATATAACAATAGGTTTGCCATTTATTCGTATATCACCAGATCATGGTCCTAATTCAGATATGGTTGGAAAAAATAAGTCTGATCCGTCCTCATTTTTCTATGCAATGGAATTTGTTAATAGATTGAATTAGTGTAATGCCAAAAAAAAGCTTGGGTCAAAATTTTCTGAAAAGCCAAGATATTCTCTCAAATATTGTTAATAGTGGAAATATATCAAAAAAAGATATTATACTTGAAATTGGACCAGGTACTGGGAACCTTACAGAGAAAATTTTAGAGAAAGCACCTGAAAGATTTATAGTAATTGAAAAAGATAAAAAGCTTTCTGAATTATTACACAAAAAATTTAGAGGAAAAATAGAAATAATAAATAAAGATATTTTGGACTGTTATAATAGTTTTGTTTTTAATAAAAAAGTAAAAGTATTTGGCAATCTTCCATATAATATTTCAACAAAAATATTAATTTCATTTTTAAAAATTTATAACTTAAAAGATAAATTTGAAAAATTTATTTTCGTATTTCAAAAAGAAGTTGCTGATCGAATTTTGGCAGAAGAAAATTCAAAAAATTATGGTAGACTATCAATACTTACTTCCTTAAAAATGAATAGTAATAAGATAACTGACATTGATCCGAAATATTTTTATCCAAAACCTAAAGTTTGGAGTACTTTGGTAACTCTATCGCCTAAATTAGATTTTGAGGAGATGAAAAGCAATCAGCACTTAGAGCACATAACCAATATTTTTTTTAGTCAAAGACGTAAAATGATAAAAAAACCAATGAAACAACTTTTCACTGAATTTGAGAAAGTTGCAAAAGATTTAGATTTAGATTTAAATTTGAGGCCACAAAACCTTTCAAAAAACCAATATTTAGATATTTGTAAAATATTTGATGTTTTAAACTAAAAGTGATTTTACATGTAAATTAATAAACTTATTATCAAATTTAATATTATTTTTTCTTTTTATTATTCGCATTATCTTTTTGTAACAAATATTTAAGTCATCGTTTATTACAACATAATCGTATTCTTTCCATCTTAATAAATCTTTTTTAAATTCCTTCATCCTTTTTTTTACAGTTTTCATATTTTTTTTTTCTCTTTTAATAAGTCTTTTCAATAGTTCATTTTTAGAAGGTGGCAAAATAAATATTGTTGTTAATCTATAATTTAATTTTTTATTTTTAATTTGCCTTGTTCCCTGCCAATCTATATCAAATATAATATTCTTACCTTTTTTAAGTTTTTCAATTACTAAATATTTTGACGAACCATAGTAGTTATCAAAAACTTTTGCATGCTCAAGAAATTCACCTTTTTTAATAAGTTTTTTAAACTGACCCTTTGAGGTAAAGTAGTAATCTTTTCCATTTTTTTCATTTGGTCTTGGTTGTCTGGTTGTATGTGAAACAGAAACTGAAAAGTTTTTATTTTTTGAAATTTTTTTTACAAGCGTTGTTTTCCCAGCACCTGAAGGTGAAGAGAATATAAACATCCCACCTTTTTTAAAGCTGGACATTAGACTTAGTCGTTAGTTTGCTTTATTTTCAATAAACTTTACGGCATCACCAACAGTTAATATCTTCTCTGCATCACTGTCTGAGATCTCTGATCCAAATTCCTCTTCAAATGCCATTACTAACTCTACTGTATCTAAACTATCAGCACCAAGGTCGTCTATAAAACTCGACTCTTCTGTTACTTTTGCTTCGTCTATCCCAAGGTGGTCTGCAACTATTTTTTTTACTTTGGTTGAAACATCTTCTGACATAATTTCCTTTTTAGTTAAAATCGTTAATAAATATTTATATTATTTTGTCAACTAAAATACATGCCTCCATTAACATGAATTGTCTCTCCAGTAATATAATCAGATAAATGAGATGATAAAAAAAGGACCGCATTGGCTACATCTTCTGGGTCGCCAAATCTTTCTAAAGAAATTTTATCTTGTAAAACTTGCCTAAAATTTTCACTTATTTTATCAGTCATTTCAGACTTGATAAATCCTGGTGAGACACAATTGATCTTAATATTTTTTTTCCCATATTCTAAAGCAAGACTTTTTGACATTCCTATTAACCCTGCTTTAGAAGCGGCATAATTTGCCTGACCAATGTTTCCTGTATGACCTACAATTGAAGTTATATTAATAATTTTTCCATTTTTATTCTTTAGCATTTTTTTAATTACATTTTTGCTAATTAAAAAAGTAGAAGAAAGATTTATATTGATAACTTTGCTCCACTCCTCGTCTTTCATTCTTATTGTTAGGTTATCTTTAGTAATACCCGCATTATTTATTAATACATCTATTTTATTTTTAAATATTTCGTCACATTCATTTACGAAATTTTCAATATTATTGTGCTCTAAAATATCAAATCTTTTAATTACAACATTTTTATATTTTTCTTTGATTTTCTCTAATTTTTCTTGATTTGTTCCGGTTGCAATTATTTTCGCGTTACAATTATCTAATATATTCAGAATTGATCCGCCTATTCCCCCAGTTGCACCTGTTAAGATAATATTTAAGTTTTTTAAATCAATCATTGGTGATATTTTTTATATCAGTTAAATTATTTACCTGATTTAATTTTATATTTCTATCAATTCTTTTAATTAACCCTGACAATACTTTGCCAGGGCCTATTTCAATAAATCTGTTTATTCCTAAATCAATCATATTTAGAACACTTTCCCTCCATCGAACTGGTTTTTCAATTTGATGAATAAGCAGTTTTTTAATTTCTTCAGAATTATTTTGTGGTGATGCGGTTACATTAGAAATTATACTAATTGAGGGATCTTTAAAATTTGTATCTAAAATTTTATTTTCCATTTCAATTGTAGCTTTTTTCATTAGCGGACAATGAAATGGGGCGCTAACTTGCAGTTGCACAAATTTAATTTTTTTTTTAATCAATTCTGTCTCTAATATTTTAATAGAGTTTAATGTGCCACTAACAACAATTTGACCAACTGAATTATCATTAGCTATAAAACACTGAAATCTACTTTTGTCTTTTAAAATCTCATTAATTTCATCAATTTTTGTACCTAATATTGCAGTCATACCACCTTCACCTTTTGGAACAGCGTTTTGCATTGCCATTCCTCTGCTCATTAATAAATTAATTGTTTGTTCAAAATTAATTGAGTCTGCACAGCATAAAGCTGAATATTCACCCAAAGAATGTCCTGCATAAAATTTTGCATCTTTGATATTAAAATTAGTTTCTTTTTCCAAAACTTTAAATATTGAAAAACTAACTAGGAAAATAGCTGATTGAGTGTTTTGTGTTAAATCTAATTGTTCTTTTGGACCTTCTAATATAATTTGACTTAATTTTTTTTTAAGTATTTCGTCTGCAATTAAAAAATATTCCCTAACATAATCAAAATTATCATGGAATTCTTTACCCATACCAACAAATTGTGATCCTTGACCAGGAAATATTACTGAAAACATAAAAACGTTTATAATTAAGTGTTTTTTTATATTGTAATTAAAAATTTATAATAGTATATCCTCATTTTTTCTATAAAATTATATGAACTATTACGAACACACATTAATTGCAAGACAGGATACATCTCCTTCACAAATTAAACAAATTCAAGACAAATATTCGAAAATTATTGAAAGTAATGATGGAAATATTCTTAAGTTTGAGAGCTGGGGATTAATGCATTTATCTTATTTAATAAAAAAGAATAAAAAAGGAAATTATCTTCACTTTAAAATTGAAGGTAACGGTAACACTATTAAAGAGTTAGAAAAAAATGAAAAGTTAGACAAGAACCTTCTTAGATATATGACAATAAAAGTAAGAAAGTTAGATTTAGAAACAGATTATTTTAAGAAAAATGAAGAAGTTAACAAATAATATTTAAAATGAAAAAAAAAATTATAAAGAAAAAAAATACACAAAATAATTTTTCAAAACTTAGTGTTTTCCAAAATCAAAAATATAAATTTAAAAAAAAATGCCCTTTATCTGGAAAAGGTGCTCCAATAATAGATTATAAAAATATTAAATTATTAAAAAGATACGTATCTGAAAACGGTAAAATTTTACCATCTAGAATTACATCTGTGAGCCAAAAGAAACAAAAAGATCTATCTTTATCAATCAAAAGAGCTAGAAATTTAGCATTAATATAATTATGAAAGTAATTCTTTTAGAAAATGTTAGAAAAGTTGGTTCTATAGGTCAAATCATTGATGTTAAAAGAGGCTTTGCAAGAAATTTTTTAATAGCCAAAAAAAAAGCGTTATTTGCTTCTAAAGAAAATATTAAAGAAGTTGAGAAAATTAAATCCGATTTAAATAAAAAAGATCAAGACAAGAAAAATATTGCTAAGGAACTTGCTGACAAACTTAAAAATAAAGAATATGAAATTAGAAAATTAAGTACTGAAAATAGAGAGTTATATGGATCAGTCAAACCTACAGAAATTTCAAAAATAATAAAAGAAAAAGAAAATATTGAGATAAACCCATCAATGATACAACCAACAAAAGAAATTAAAACATTAGGATTATTTGTTGTTGTTTTGAGTTTACATTCGGAAATACAATCAGAGATAAAAATTAAGGTAACACCTCAAGAAGACAATCAGTAATTATACATTTTTTTCCCCAGGTAAAGTTTTACTTTGTGATTTATCTTTAAAACAAATAATATTTATTGTGTCGCAATCTTTAAATATTTTAAAAAGTAAGGCCGAAGAATTACCTAATAATATTGAAGCTGAACAATCAGTAATTGGATCTATTCTTTTAACAAATGAGATATTTGATGATGTTAGCATTATAGTATCAAGTAAAAACTTTTACGATCCAATTCATAAAAAAATATTTGAAGCACTAGAAAAACTCATCTATGGTGGGCTTCTAGCAAATCCAATAACTCTAAAAAATTATTTTGAAAAAGAAAAAGATGAATTAAATATTCCAGAGTATTTAGTCAAAATAACTAAATTTTCCACCTCATCAAGACAAGCACTTGAATATTCGAAACTTATTTTTGATCTTTTTGTAAAAAGAGAATTAATAAAAATTTCAGGAGAAGTTATAGATCAAGCCAAACTAAATGATCTAGGAATAGATGGACAAAAAATTATAGAAAATTATGAGAAATCTTTATTCGATCTTGCAGAGAAAGGATCTTTTAGTTCATCATTAATTAAGTTTGACGAAGCCATGAGGCAAACTATTGAAATGGCATCGAATGCATATAAAAATGAAGAAGGTATAGTTGGTGTACCAACTGGATTAAGAGATTTAGATGATAGATTGGGTGGTTTGCATAAATCAGATCTTATTATTATTGCAGGGAGACCCTCGATGGGTAAGACTGCTTTAGCTACTAATATTGCATTTAATGCAGCAAAAAAAATTCAAGATAGTGGAGACAAAAGTTCAATCGCTTTCTTTTCACTAGAAATGTCATCAGAACAATTATCTACAAGAATTTTAGCAGAGCAATCACGTATTAAATCAAATGATATAAGGAGGGGTAAAATATCAGAGGAACAATTTGATAAGTTTATTGAAACTTCAAAGGATATATCTGAACTTCCATTATATATTGATGAAACGCCAGCAATAACGATAGCAGCTCTTAGCAATAGAGCAAGAAGGATAAAAAGATTGTATGGTCTAGATATGGTTGTAATAGACTATATTCAATTGATGAGAGCATCAAATGCTAATAATGGGAGAGTTCAAGAAATATCAGAAATAACACAAGGATTAAAAGCTCTAGCAAAAGAATTATCTGTCCCTGTATTGGCACTTTCTCAACTTTCAAGAGCTGTAGAACAAAGGGATGATAAAAAACCACAATTATCGGATTTAAGAGAATCGGGCTCAATTGAACAAGATGCTGATGTGGTAATGTTTGTTTATAGAGAAGCATATTATTTACAAGGAAAAGAGCCTAGACCTGCAACTGTAGAACATGCTGAATGGCAAGCTAAAATGAATGAGGTATCGCATTTAGCTGAGTTAATTATTCAAAAACAAAGACATGGGCCAACTGGCAATGTGATGCTTGAATTTGAAGCAATGTTTACCAAATTTAAAGATATTCAAAATAATTAAATTAAATTATAAAAGCTAATAGTTGATGTTAGCCAAATTTTATCAAAATATTGTTCTAAAAAAACCAAATTTAATTATAATTCTATTAATAATTTGCCTGTGTTTCTTTGGATATAATTCTAAAGACTTTAGACTTGATGCGTCTTCAGAAACATTACTGATAGAGGGAGATCCAGATTTAAAATATCTAAATGAGATAAACGATAGATATGGAGCAAAAGAATTCTTAGTTCTTACTTATACGCCAAAAAAAAGTATGATAGATGAAAATTCTATTGAAAATCTAATACAACTAAAAAAACAAATTCAACAACTTAACTGGGTACATAATGTAATCACACTATTAGATATACCTTTATTGAGCAGCTCTGATGAGCCACTTATTGAAAGACTTCAAAACTACTCTACGCTTAGAACAAAAGGTATTGATAAAGAGCGAGGATTTAATGAAATATTGAATAGTCCTGTTTTTCGAAATTTTGTTATTAGTGAAGATGGCAAAACTTCTGGGATTATAGTTTATTTAAAATCTAAAAAAAAAATAATTGAATTTAAAAGTAAAAAGGAAGAAGACTTATATAAAGATAAATTAAAAAAACAAAATCATCAAAATATTTTAGAAATAAGAAAAGTAATAAAAGATTTTAGTTCTACTAGTAAAATTCATTTGGGAGGAATACCAATGATTGCTGATGACATGATGACTTTTATAAAAAATGATATTATTGTTTTTGGACTAGGGGTATTTATCTTTATTATTGCTACTCTTTGGTATGTTTTTAGAAGATTAATATGGGTAATTGTTCCAATAAGTAGTTGTTTTTTTTCAGTGATAATAATGACAGGACTTTTGGGTCTATTAGGTTGGAAAGTTACAGTTATATCATCTAATTTTATAGCTTTAATGTTGATATTAACAATGGCTATGAATATTCATATTAGCACAAGATATCTTCAACTATCAAAACAATTTCCAAAATTAAACAAATTTAAAATTATTTCTTTAACAACTAGCAAAATGTTTTGGCCTATTTTATATACAGCCTTAACAACTATATTTGCTTTCTTGTCTCTGGTGTTTAGTGAAATAAAACCAATAATAGATTTTGGATTTATGATGACTTTTGGTCTAATGATTTCATTTCTTATTACTTTTAGTTTATTGCCAACATTAATTAATTTATTTAATTTTAATAAAGTTGCTTTAAAAGAGGAAAAAGGTAGCAACATTACTAATTTTTTCTGCAACGTTTCAATTTCCAAGCAAAATACTATCTTTGGAACAAGCTTAATAATTATATTTCTTAGTATATTAGGGATTTCTAAACTTGAAGTAGAAAATAGTTTCATAAATTATTTTGATAAAAAAACTGAAATTTATAAAGGGATGAAACTTATAGATGAAAAATTAGGTGGTACAACACCACTTGAAGTTATTTTAAAATTTCCAAAACAAGATGATGTTGAACAAAAATCTGAAGATGAAGAAGACGATTGGGGTGATGAAGATGAGAATGATGAAAAATATTGGTTTACTAAGGATAAAATTGATAAGATAAAAAAGGTCCATAACTATTTAGACTCTTTGGAGCCAATTGGAAAAGTGCTTTCTTTTTCGTCAATTATTGATGTTGCCACTCAATTAAATAACAATAAAGAACTAGGCTCTCTTGAAATGGGAGTTTTATACACAAAAATACCAGATAATATAAAAAAAGAAATTGTAGATCCTTATATCTCCATAAAAGACTCGGAAGCTAGGATAAGTTTGAGAATAAAAGACTCTCTAGATAATTTAAGGAGAAATGATTTACTAATTAAAATAAATTCTGATCTTAAAAATAAATTAGATTTAAAAAAGGATGAGTTTAAATTAGGCGGTGTATTAATTCTTTTCAACAATCTTTTACAAAGTTTATTCAAATCTCAAATTTTAACACTTGGATTTGTTATGCTTGGAATTTTTATAATGTTTATAATTCTATTTAAAAATTTAAAATTAGCTTTAATAGGTGTTGTTCCAAATTTTATAGCAGCTTTTTTTATATTAGGATTGATAGGATTGTTAGGAATTCCACTTGATATGATGACAATTACAATAGCTGCCATAACTATAGGTATAGCCGTAGATAATAGTATTCATTATATTTATAGATTTAAAGAGGAGTATGCAAAGTTAAGAAATTATAATAAAACATTAAAATTATGTCACTCAACTGTCGGTAAAGCTATTTTAAATACTTCAATTACAATAGTTTTTGGATTTTCGATTTTAGTAATGTCAAATTTTATACCAACAATTTATTTTGGTGTATTCACTGGGATTGCCATGTTACTTGCAATGGTTTCAGTTTTAACACTTTTACCTTCTTTATTGCTTAAAATTAAACCATTCAATTAATGATTGAACCTATTCAGGATTTTTTAATACAAATAACATTATTTGATTATATTTTTTTTGTATTAACCATTTATTTTTTAATTCAAGGATCTAGAAAAGGTTTTGTTTTAAGTTTATTGTCAGCTGCCAAATGGGTTTTGGCATATATTTTAACAATTTATTTATTTCCGAAAGTAAAACCGTATTTTGAAGGTATTTTAGATAGCGAATATGTTCTTGATATAATTGTTGGTGTAATATTGTTTATCTTAATAATATTTCTTATTCTTTTAGGAAATAAAGCAATAAGTAAAGTTGTAACCTACACTGGATTAGGTTCAGTCGATAAGGTTTTTGGCTTTTTCTTTGGAATCGCTAAGAGCTATATTCTAATTGTTTGTTTATTCACAGCTATTGACGTAGTCTACGATAGCAAAAAATGGCCGTTAAATTTAAAAGATTCGTTAACATTTCCTTTGGTTGAAAAAGGTAGTATCTATCTTATAAAGGTATTTCCAAATCAAAAACAATATGAAGACGCTAAAGAAAAAGTTCAAGATGTATAACCCTAAATTAAAAGAGGAATGTGCTGTTTTTGGTATAAGTAATACACCAGAGGCATCGACCTTAACCGCTTTAGGACTTCATGCGTTACAGCATAGAGGACAAGAGGGTTGTGGAATTGTATCATTTGACGGGGAAAAATATCACTCTGAAAAAAGATTTGGTTTAGTTGGTGACAACTTTAATGATGAAAAAGTTTTAAAAAACTTACCAGGAAATTATGCAATAGGTCACAATAGATATTCTACAACTGGCGGAACTGCTTTAAGAAATGTACAACCGTTCTTTGCTGATACTAATTCAGGTGGAATTGGAGTTGCGCATAATGGTAATCTTACAAATGCAATAACTCTTAGAAATAAAATGGTTGAAGAAGGGTCAATTTTTTACACAACATCAGATACAGAAACGATAGTAAAACTTATAGCCAAATCAAAAAGACCCAAGACAATTGATAAAGTTATTGATGCTTTATTTCAAATTCAAGGGGGATATGCATTAGTTATGATGACACAAAATACTCTTATTGGGGTAAGAGATCCTTATGGAATTAGACCTCTAGTTATTGGAAAATTAAAAAACTCTTATGTTTTTGCGTCTGAGACCTGTGCTTTTGATATTATTGGTGCAAAGTTTGTTAGAGATGTTGAAAATGGTGAAATTGTTTATGTAGAAAATGATGAATTAAAAAGTATTAAGCCATTTCCTCAAAAAAAAGTGAGACCATGTGTATTTGAATATATTTATTTTTCAAGACCAGATAGTATTTTAAATGGCAAAACAGCCTACGAATATCGTAAAAGATTTGGAGCTGAATTAGCAAAAGAGGATAATTTAGATGCTGATTTGGTTGTGCCAGTACCAGATTCTGGTAATGCAGCTGCATTGGGTTACGCTGAGGAAAAAAAAATAAATTTTGATTTAGGTTTAATAAGAAATCATTATGTTGGTCGTACTTTTATAGAGCCATCACAACAGATTAGAAGTTTAGGAGTTAAATTAAAATTAAATGCAAATGTTTCAGTTATAAAAAATAAAAAAATAATTTTAGTTGATGATTCTCTTGTAAGAGGAACAACCTCATCAAAAATTGTAAAAATGTTATATGATAATGGTGCTAAAGAAATACATGTGAGAATAGCAAGTCCAGAAATAAAATATCCAGATTTTTATGGAGTTGATACGCCTACTAAAAAAGAACTATTAGCAGCAAACAAATCAGTGGATGAAATAAAAGAATTTATAAAAGCAAAATCACTTAAATTTTTAACTTTAGATGGCTTATATCGAGGAATGGGTTTTGATAAGAGAAATGATGCTTATCCACAATTAACTGATCATCATTTTACTGGTGATTATCCAGTAAAAATAATTGATGAACTTGGAGAGGATAAAGTTACACAATTATCATTGTTAAGTACAGGATCGAGTAATTGATGAAAAAAGTAAATTTTACTGAAATGAAAAATGGTTCAAAAGAAGATTATGAATTATTAGAAAAGTATGAAAAAAATTTTGAACGTAAAACAGCAGATAGATTACTTAAGTATCTTGCAAGTCAAACTACAACTCTTGAGGGTTATCAAATAACTAGATTAGAACATTCTTTACAAGCAGCCACAAGAGCATACAAGAACGGAGAAAGTGAAGAGATGGTTGTAGCAACTTTACTTCATGACATAGGAGACGACTTGGCGCCTATGAACCATTCTCAATATGCAGCTTCGATAATCAGACCATATGTTTCTGAGAAAACATATTGGATAATCCTTCATCATGGACTTTTTCAAACTTATTATAGCGCTCATCATTTAGGCGGGGATAGAAACGCAAGGGATAAATTTAAGGAACACAAATATTATCAAGATACTGTTGATTTTTGTGAAAAATACGACCAATCTTCTTTTGATCCTAATTATAAATCGATGTCTTTAGAAGAATTTGAACCAATGGTTAAAAAAATATTTGATAGAAAACCTTTTTATCATCACTAATTTTTAAAAGAAAACATGACTAATAGACTAAAGGAAGAGAAAAGTCCTTATTTAAAGCAGCATAAAGATAATCCTGTAAATTGGTTAGCTTGGAATAAAGAAAGTTTAGAACAAGCAAAAAAAGAGAGAAAACCAATATTTCTTAGTGTTGGATATGCAAGTTGTCATTGGTGCCATGTGATGGCACATGAAAGTTTTGAAGATGATGAAACAGCTAAAATAATGAATGAGAAATTTATAAACATTAAAGTTGATAGAGAAGAAAGACCTGATTTAGATTATGTTTTTCAAAGAAGTTTATCTATTTTAACAGGAACTCAAGGAGGCTGGCCTTTATCCATGTTTCTTGATGAAAATGGAGTTCCTTTCACTGGTGGAACTTATTTTCCTCCAAAAGAAATGCATGGAAGACCAGATTTTCAAAAAGTTCTTAATAATGTTTCAGATGTATATAGTAAAAATAGACAAAAAATTCTTGATCAAGCGCCCCAAATGCAGGAAATATTTGGTAAAATTAATCAAAGATCAGCAGTATTAAATCAACCATTAGAACCGTTTTTAGAAAAAATTATACAGCACCTTGATAAAGATAATGGAAGTTTCAAAGGAGCTCCTAAGTTTCCCCAATTTTATTTATTTGATGCAATGTTTTATTTTTATTTAAAAACAGGAAATGAAGAATACTTTAAACCCGTTGAAACTTTACTTTACAATATTTCTTCAAAAGGAATGTATGATCATCTAGCTGGTGGTATAGCAAGATATACTGTCGATGAAAATTGGATAGTTCCCCACTTTGAAAAAATGCTTTATGATAATATCCAATATATCGGATTATTAAATAAGTTCTTTCAAAAAACCAATAATCTTTATTATAAAGGAAAGTTAGAGCAAACCATAAATTTTATCAATTCAGAATTTAAAAATAAATTTGATCTTTATGGGTCAGCATATGATGCTGATAGTGATGGTGTTGAAGGAAAATATTACGTATGGAATTATTTAGAACTAAAAAATATTCTGGGCTCTAAATTTAATTTATTTACAAAAAAATATATTTTAACTGAAAATGGAAATTTTGAAGGTAATAATATTTTAACAGAAACTCATAATAAACTTTCCGATGATGAGATTAAAGAAATCTCAAACACAGAAAAAACGTTATTAGATCAAAGAAACAAACGTACCAAACCATTATTTGATGATAAATCTCAAACTGATCAAAATTGTTTTTTGTTAGAAACTATCCTTTTTTCATCGTTAGTAACTGATAATGAAAATTTAAAACAAAATACTCTATCAAGTATAAATATATTGGAAAAATATTTATCAGACAAAATTTTCCATTGTTATCAAGAAACAGAGATTGATGCTTTTTTGGAAGATTACGTATATTATGCAAGTCTCTTGATAACTATTTATGAATTAGACGGTGAAGATATATACATCGAAAAAGCAAAAGATATATTAATAAAAACCTGGGAATACTTCTTTGATAAAAAATCAGGATTAATGCAAAAAAATAAAATATTAGATAATGACCTTTTTGTTCAGCCAGTAGATCTAAATGATAATAATATACCCAATGGAAATAGCATATATTTGAACCTATGTAATAAATTATACATAATAAGTAGTGACAAAACATGGTTTGAAAAAATTGATATTTTAAAGAAAAGTTTCCACCAAGTTTTAAACTCAAACTTTGCACAAATGTTTAGTTTTGTTAAATCATTGGATATTTGTAATGAAAGTATATCTTTTACAATTCATGGAAAGCAAAATTTAGATCCTAATATAAAAAAGTATTTGCAAAAAAATTTTTTTACTAGAGCTACATTTAAATATCTAGATAATGAAGTAAAAGAGGCAAAAATTGTTATATGTAAAAATCAAACTTGCTCTAACAAATTAAGTAATATAAAGGAAATTGAAGATTATCTAAAAAGAAACAATATAAGCTAATGATAGAAACAAAGGAACAAATAATAGAACATTTTAAGTCAGGCTCAAAGGATAAATCTAATTTGAAGATTGGAGTTGAGCATGAAAAATTTATTTTTGACAAAAAAACAAATACGAGAATTGATTATTCCAAAATCAAGAAAATGTTTGAAAATTTATATGAGTTTGGCTGGAAACCTATTTTTGAGGAAAAAAATCCAATAGCGTTAACTAAGAATGGTAAAAGTATTACTTTAGAGCCTGGTAATCAAATAGAGCTATCTGGAGCAAAATTAAATAATATTCACGAAGCTTGTGCTGAATCTCATGAATATTTATTTGAATTAAATCAGGTAATTGAAAAATTAGATTTTAAAATAGTAAGCGCTGGATATGATCCTATATCTAAACTTGAGGATATACCCAATAATCCAAAAAAAAGGTATGAGGTTATGACCAAAGATATGCCTGTTGGAGGAAAACTAAGTTTGGATATGATGTATAAAACTGCAGGTACGCAATTAAATTTAGATTATACCTCAGAAGAAGACTTTATAAAAAAATTTAAGTTGGCAAACAATTTAGTTCCAATATCTATCGGACTTTTTGCAAATTCCTCTATAGTTGAAAAAAGTAATAGTGGATACTTATCTTACAGATCTAAAGTTTGGCAAGAAACATCTAGAGGTGGATTGCCTGAGTTTTTTTTAAAAGATGTAAATTTTGAAAAATATGCAGATTATATTATGAATTATCCAATCTTATTTTTACAAAGTGAAGGTAATTATATAACTGGAAAAAAATATTTATTTAAAAACTTTATGAATGGAGAAATTAAAGAAATTGGAAATAAAATTCCTAATACTAATGATCTTGATACGCATTTAGGAACGATATTTACGGAGAACAGATTAAAACAATATATCGAATTAAGATCAATGGATGCGTGCGGATGGGAGTGTTTATGCGCTGGTCCTTCCCTATTCACTGGATTACTTTATGGAAATCTGGAAGAAGCTTTAGATTTAATTAAAAATTGGGAAGCTAATGAAGTGCTTTCAGCTTATAAAAATGCCCCTAAAAATGGCTTAAAAACCAATTTGATGGGCAAAGATATTTCGTATTGGGCAGAGAGACTATTAGACATATCAAAATCAGGATTAAAAAAGAGAGACTTTTTAAATAGAAAAAAATTAAGTGAAGCAAAGTTTTTAGATCACTTAGAAAAAATCGTAAAAAATAAAAAAACAAATGCTGATAATATAATAAGTAAGTATTCAAATTCCGAAAATTTGAATGATTTATATGACCAATAAAATTGTTGCTATACAAGGTGATAATTTAAAAAAAATAAATATCAAAACAGATACTACTATTTTTTTAGCTAATGAAGCTCAAAGCAAGGGTTATAAATTATTTTATTATTATCCAGAAAATTTATCGAATATAAGAGGAAAAACTGTAAGTGAAGGATATTTTATTAAAATTGATTATTCAAAAAAGAAATTTTATAAAATTATAAAAAAATCAAAATTAGACTTATCCTTTGCAAAATATATTTTAATCAGACAGGATCCACCTTTTAACTTGGAATATATTTCTACAACATTAATGTTAGATAGAATCAAAGATAAAACAAAAATTATTAATGATCCTACTTCAGTAAGAAATATTTCAGAAAAATTTTATTCTTTAAATTTTAAAAATTATATGGCAGATACAATATTTACTAAAGATTTGATTGAAATTAAAAAATTTTTCAAAAAACATAAAAAAATAATAATTAAACCTATTCATAGCTATGGTGGCAATGATATAAATCTTATCTCAGGGAAGCTTAATTTACTTAAAATAAAACAAATATTGAAAAAACACGGTCACATTATGTGTCAAAAATTTTTAAATAAAATTAAGTTTGGAGATAAAAGAGTTTTTATTATAAATGGAAAGGTTTGTGGAGCCATATCTAGAGTTCCAAAATCAGGATCAATATTGAGCAATATGAGCAAAGGTGCAAAACCTAAAATCGCATTTTTAAGTAATAAAGAGCTAAAAGTTTCAAATATAATTGCAAAAAAAATTAAGAAAGACGGAATTTACTTTGCAGGAATAGACTTTATTGATGGAAAGTTAAATGGAGATATAAATGTAACATCACCAACGGGTATAAAAACATACTTTGATTTATCTCAGATAAACTTGGCTAAAACTTTTTGGAAAGGTTTATAGTTGAAAAACTTATCAAATCAGCAAAAAGGATCATCTCTTGCATTTATAGCTGTGATGTTCATCACACCAGATTCACTTTTTATAAGATTATCTTCGATAGATACTTGGGGATTATTGTTTTATAGAGGTGCGATACCATTTGTAGCTGTATTAATTGGACTTCTTATATTTTATAAAAAAAACTTTATTAAAGCATTTTTGAATGTTGGTTATGCTGGTATTTTTTATATTATAAGTTTTTCGATTTGTAACATCACATTTATAATATCAATCCAAAATACAAATGTAGCAAATACATTAATAATGATTGCAATGGCACCAATGCTTTCGGCAATCCTTGGTGCAATATTTTTAAAAGAGGTTCCCGATAAGAAGACTTGGATAGCTATAGCTATTACTTTAGTAGCTGTAATATATATATTCTACGACTCTCTAGAGATAGGTAACTTATTTGGTGATCTTATGGGTATAACAACAGCTTTTGGACTCGCCACCAACGCGGTAATAATCAGGTCGGCAAAAGATAGAGATTTGCTACCTTCAGCAGTTGTCGGTAAGCTTACAGTAGCTCTATTTGCTCTCTTTTTCGTTGAAAGTTATGAGTTAGTTGAAAAAGACCTGATTTATATACCTTTAATGTGTATTTTGTGTGTAGCAATACCGTTCGTTTTGGTGACGATTGCTCCAAGATTTATACCTGCCGAGGAAGTGAATCTGTTTTTTCTTCTTGAGACCATTTTGGGACCCATTTGGGTTTGGTTAGTTATCAAAGAGCAGCCTAGTATAGAGACAATAGTTGGTGGACTTGTAATTATATTCACTATAGCTGTTCACTCTTATCTAAAATTAAAATCTTCTTCTAAGTAAATTATTTTTCTTTTTGTCACAAATTTGTCTTGATTTAAAATTAGATCGCCCATAAACACCGCTAATTTTATGAACAAAATTATAAAAAACTCTTGGGCTCTATTTATGGGTATGGCATTTATAATGCTAGCTCATGGTTTTCAAGGTACTCTTTTAGGTGTTAGAGCAGTTAAAGAAAATTTTGGTCTATCATCGACAGGTTTTTTATTTTCTGGATATTTTGTTGGATATTTTATTGGAGCAAAAATTATACAATCATTAATTCATAGAGTTGGACATATTAGAGTATTTGCAGCTTTTGCTTCTGTCACTTCAATTGTGGTCTTATTACACTCTATTTTTGTAAATCCTATTTCGTGGTTTGTGCTTAGAATGATTTCTGGATTTAGCATGGTTTGTCTTTATACAATTGCTGAAAGCTGGTTAAACGATAGATCTACAAATAAGAATAGAGGTAGTGTTTTATCAATCTACATGATTGTTATGTATGCCTCTATGGCGATTGGAATGTTTTTCATAAACTTTAGTAAACCAGAAAACTTTCAACCTTTTATACTGATATCTTTATTTATGTCATTGTCTCTTGTTCCAATATTATTAACGAAAAGAAAGGCTCCAAACTTTAAAAAAATATCAGGTATGAAGCTAAAGGAAGTTTATAAGTCATCACCATTTGGTGTTGTAAGTTCTTTTTTAATTGGAATATCACATTCAGCTGTTTTCTCATTGATTGCAGTTTATGCTACATCGATGAATTTTAGTATTTTAGAAATATCAATAGTAACTTTTTTATTTGCTATATCTGGAGCTATATCTCAATGGCCAATAGGAAAATTATCAGATGTTTTAGATAGAAGAATTGTAATTATTTATACAACATTTGGAGCAGCTTTATTTTGTTTTTTGGCGATTATTTCCTCGGGTCAAATGTATATGCCTGCGGGTTTAGCTACATCAAAAATATTTTTTTATATCTGTATAATGTGTTTTTCTTTTTGCAGTCTACCAATGTTTGCATTAATTTTTGCACACACAAATGATTTTATACCAAAAGAAAAATTTGTAGCAGCAGGAGCAGGATTGCAATTTGTTTTTGGTCTTGGTGCAATTTGTGGTCCTTTTATGTGCTCATTATTTATGGAATTTTTAGGAGAAAATGGATTTTTTATTTTCTTAATTATATTTCATTCATTTATTGGTTTATTTGGAATATATAGAATGCAAGTTAGAGAGTCTGGTGATAACCCAGACTCACAATTTGTACCTATGCCTCAAACCATAACTCCAGCTGGAATAGAACTTAATCCTTCAACTGAACCAATAGATGAACCAAATAATTTAAACGAATTTAAGAAAATTTAGTGTAAGTTCAAAATTATGAAAACAGCATTAATATTCGGTTCAACTGGATTAATTGGTGGAATATTACTTAAATTGTTAGCCAGTGATCAAAAATATAAAAAAATCAAGGTTTTTGTAAGATCTTCTACTTCAAAAATTGATCCTAAAATAGAAGTTATTCAAACAGATTTTACAAAATTAGAAAATATTAAGCCAGAAATAAAAGGCGATGATTGTTTTTTTTGTATTGGAACTACAAGAAAAAAAACACCTAACAAACAAGAATATATAAACACCGAGTACAATTTACCTGTAACAATTGGAAAAATTTGTAGCGATAATAATGTACAAAATTTTACTTATATTTCTTCATTGGGTGCCAGTTCAAAAAAAACAAATTTGTATCTAAAAAATAAAGGTATGGCTGAAGAAGAATTAAGAAAACTAAACTTTAAAAAATTTATTGTAATTAGACCTTCATTTTTAATTGGAAAAAGAATAGAGGAAAGATTGGGAGAAAAAATAGGTATTTTCGCCATGAAATGTATATCGCCAATTTTAGTTGGAGATTTAAAAAAATATAAATCGATAAATGCAGAAATAGTTGCCAAATCCATGATAAATATATCAAACAGTGAAATACAAAGTGGAGTATTTGAACCACCACAATTACTGGAAATTGGAAGAGAATAATTTTTTATAAATCAATAAAATATTAAAAAAAATTATTTTAAGTGCTATAATATATTTAAAGGAGGTATCTATGGCTAAATTTTTTTTAATGGGAAATTTTACAGAGAAAGCATTCGCAGGCTTTTTAAAAGATCCTGGATCAGATAGATCCGAGGTTGCTAGAAAGTGTTCTGAAAGCGTCGGCGCTGAAATGAAATCTTACACATATTTAAGAGGACCCTATGACTTTATAGTTGAAACCCATGGCACATTTGAGCAAATGGCAGCTATAAAAATGGCTACTGAAGGAAGTGGTGCACTTAAAAATATCGCTATTTGTGAGGAAACACCAATGAATGATATTGCAAATCATGCAACAAAAGTATCGAGTGGCTATAAAGTGCCTGGACAATAATCTTACTGGTAGCTTCATTAATTATGGAGCTACCAATTTAAAATCGAAACTGTCAAAATATCTCATTCAAATAAAGTAATATTGATCTATTAAGAAAGTTATGAACAAAAGAAAATTTATAAAATTATCTATATTTGGATCATTATTATACAGTATTTTTCCATACAAAATTTCATTAGCTGAAACCAAAAAAATAATTAATCAAAATTTAACAGAAGCTCAAAAAAAAATAATGTTTGAGGAAGCAACCGAACGACCATTCTCAAGCCCTCTTAATTACGAGAAAAGAGAAGGTTTTTATCACTGTGCAAATTGCGGAGCTAAACTATTTAAGTCTAGTTCAAAATTTGATAGTGGAACTGGTTGGCCATCATTTACAGAAGCTCTTCCTGGAGCTTTTAAAACTAAGGTTGATTATAGCTTTGGCATGAAAAGAATTGAGTACCATTGTGCAAAATGTGGTGCCCATCATGGTCATGTCTTTGAAGACGGTCCTGGATCGACAGGAAAAAGATATTGTAATAACGGCTTGTGTTTAATATTTAAACCATCATCATAAAACGGAGGAATAATGAAGATATTGAGTATATTGAAAGAGGTTGAATTAGTTATAGCAGATTTAGAAGTAAATTTGGGAGAACAGGTGAGAAGTGCACCTACGTTATGCGCAAGATACAATGGTAAAATTATACCTTTAAACACTGCTCAAGATGGTCGACCCATTCTTATGAGAGAAGAAAACGCTTTAGAAAACTAATTTTGTATTTAATTGCGTCAACTTAATTAAGTTTATTTACAAGGAAATATTATAAAAAATAACTATGACATTTGAATTACCAAAACTAAATTATTCTAATGAGGCTTTGTCTCCAATAATGTCACAAGAAACATTAGAGTTACATCATGGAAAACATCATCAAACCTACATAACAAATCTTAACAATTTTATAAAAGATACGGACTTGGCTGAAATGTCATTGGAAGATATAATTGTTAAAAGCTCAAAAGATAACTCAAAAGCTGGAATATTTAATAATGCAAGCCAGCATTGGAACCATAATCTTTTTTGGAAGTGCATGAAGCCAAAAGGTGGTGGGAATATTCCGTCAAAACTTGAGAAAAAAATTATTGAAGATTTTGGAAGTGTTGAAAAATTCAAAGATGAATTCAAACAAGCAGGTATAACTCAATTCGGATCAGGTTGGTGTTGGTTATCTTTAAATAATGATAAATTGGTTGTTACAAAAACAGCAAATGCCGCTAATCCTTTAATTGATAACTTAAAACCAATACTTGGTTGTGATGTCTGGGAGCATTCATATTACATTGATTATAGAAATAGAAGACCTGAATATTTAGATAAATTTGTTGATAATCTTATAGATTGGGAATTTGTTGATTCTCTATTAATCTAAATAATCCTAGAACTTTTTGAGATAAATCAAATAGCCATTTTTAATTTTAAGGCAAATAGACTTTCATTTCAGAATCTGTTATTTTAAATTATGAAAAAAATTTTTATTATTGCATTATTAATTTTTATCTCAAATACAGTTCTTAACGCAGAAACAATTAAACCAAAAAAAACACCACTAAAAAAATTATCTAAACAACTAGGCAATGGAGAATTAATTAAGATTAATTCATATCAAGCTTCTGATTATAAAGGTATTATGGAGGGCTGGTATAAAGAGAGCCCAATAATAGTTGATGCTCTTATTACTTATCCAAAGGGAGAAGGTCCTTTTCCTTTATTATTAATCGTTCATAGTAGTGGTGGTGCTGATGAATTTACTGCAAATTGGTTAGAGTTTATGAGAGATCAACAGAAACCTTTGTTAGATATGGGGATAGCGACAATGTATTTAGATAATTTTTCTGCGAGAGGTGCGAAACATACTTATACAGATCAATCAAAGGCTTCTTTATGGTCTACTTATATAGATGTGTTTATGGCATTAGAGTATCTCAGCAAGGATCCAAAAATAAATATTAAAAAAGTAGGTGTCTCTGGTTATTCAAGGGGAGGAAATCTTTCAATAATGGCTGCAGAAAAAAGATTGAGAGATATATTAGTTAGCAAAGATCTTTATTTTGCTGCCTCTCAACCAAGATCTGCTGAATGTGGAATTACTGGAATGTTTAGAAATCCAACTCCAGTTAAAGAAACTAAAATTTGGTATGTACATGGTTTAGCTGAGGATTATACCTTGCCAGGTCCATGTGTAGATATAATGGAAAAAATGCAAGCTAAAGGTGCTGATATTAGAATCGATTTAAGAGAGGGATGGTATCATACATTTACTGGAAATTATGAGCCAGAAATTGAAAAAAGAACTCAATATTTTTGGAAGTGTCCTAATTTTTACACAGAGGATGATGGGAATCCTAATAAAGAGTTCATTGATTTAATTATAAAAAATACAAAAATAAAAAGTTTGGATGAATTTAATGAGTTATCACGTAAAAATCCAAGAAAAGCTTTTAAAACAATGTTCAAGGGTCTTAAAAAAGAAAATTGTATTGGAAAAGGTGTTACTGAAGGGGGTAACCATGGAAAAACTTTTATGCCAGAATATTTAGCATTTTGGAAAGAAAATTTATTAAATTAATTTAATTAAAAAACTCGATCTACAACTCGATAATAAAGAGATTAAACAAAGTTTTTAGTAGTATGACACCAGAAAACTCAAGTAAACTTTGGAAAATTATTCAGGAGGCTGGTGATGATTTTATATCATCAAAATGATTTAAATAATTAGGACACTGTTTTTAATACAATAAATAAAGATTTAATAACAATAATTAATTAAGAAAAACAGAATTAAAATTAAAAAGTGAATTTTTTAATTATCTTGTTTAATTTTCTATTAATTTTTATATTAATTTTTTTTAATCCTTCTTTTAAAGCAATTTTTGTAACATTAGTAATTATGCTTAACCATATTTTAAAATTTATTAAATAATTATTTTTATAATTATCAAGCATGTGATCATTTTTATTATTATTATGTATAAATATATTTAAGTTTGAGAGAACTTTATTAGTCATTAATGATCCATTAAAATCTATTTGAGTTTTTGGATAATCAGAATCACTCGGTTGAAATTCAAGTAAAATAGTTCTTCTTTCATTTAAGCAAGGATACTTTCCATGGAAACCAAATGAATCAAACATTATAAGATCTCCTTCAGTTCCAGTTAAATCGACAATATCTTTTTTATATTTTTCTAATTCAGTATGGCTAAGCTCATGTGATATTCCATGATTTAAATTGTTTGAATTCTTTATATATCTAAAACCACCAGAATTTTTATCACCACCTTTTAGGTAAATTTGTGCTCTATACATTCCTCTTCTTAAATCTGTATGAAATTTTAATGGGTTAGGATTTTTTTTTTCAGTAAATATCATCACACTAGTAACAACATAATTTTTTTTTTTTTCATCATCTACAACAAGATTAAAAACATCAATAATCAGCTCCATTAAATTGATTGACTTAATGTTTATACAAGGTGTTGTAATTGCTTCTCTTGGATAAGTCTGATCAAGGGTTATTGATCCTTTATTAAAACCATTAAAAAGAACTTGAGAAAACATACCATCAAGTTCTTGATTAATTTTCTTGACAATGTCCTCTTTTAAGAAATTTTTAATTATACTGTAACCTTCATTATTAAATTGTTTTTTTAAAAATAAATTTTGATCCATATTTTTTTTATAAATTAAATAAGTATATATATAGGTTATATTATACAATAAAAGATTAAAAGAGTATTAGAATTAGACAATAAAAAGTTTAATGGTATATGAACAAAGAAAACGCAAGTAAACTCTGGAAAATTATTCAGGCAGCTGGCGATTATTTAAATGGTCAACTTCCTGATCATCCAAATCATCCAAAAGGGAGAAATCCATATGCTCATGTAGCAATATGTGTAAAAAACAAATTTAATTCTTCTTATAAGAATATTCCTGATGACAAATTTGATGAAGTAATCAACTATATTAAATTTTTAAAAGAAAATCCTGGTTAATTAGATATGGTTTTTAGAAAATCGTCTACTTCACTACTTTTAGTATTCCAAGCTGTAACAAGTCTAACTACCTTACCATCTAATTCCTCATTGCTCATCATATATTCTTCTGTATTTAAATGCTCAACCATCTTTTTTGGCAGTTTAACAAAAACTTCATTTGCCTCAGTTGGATATTCAAGTTTAACTTGATTACTAGAAACTAAACCATCGCTTAATTTTTTTGCCATTAGATTTGCGTGTCTAGCGTTTTTTAACCAAACATCATTTGAGATATATCCATCTAATTGTGCAGAAACAAAACGCATTTTAGACAATAGATGACCGGATCTTTTTAACAAAAAAGGTAAATTGCCAACTAATTCCTTATTAAATATAATAATTGCTTCAGCTGCTATACATCCATTCTTCGTTGCTCCAAAAGATAATATGTCAATTCCTGATTTCCATGTCATTTCTGCGGGAGTAACATCTAGTGAAACAAGCGCATTAGCGAACCTAGCACCATCCATATGTACTTTTAAGTTTTTTTTATGTGCAATTTCAGAGATATTTCTAATTTGATCTAAAGTATAAACTTCACCAGTTTCTGTTGCTTGAGTTATGCTAACAATAGATGGTTGAGTATGATGCACAATTCCAAACCCTCCAATATTATCATTTAGCTCATCAACTGTTATTTTGCCGTCTTTACCGTTTAATGGAACAAGTTTTGCTCCACCTGTATAAAATTCAGGGGCTCCACACTCGTCAACATTGATATGAGAAAATTTATGGCAATAAATATTTCCAAATGATGGAGACATAGCAGAAAGTGCTAAAGCATTTGATGCAGTTCCTGATGCTGTGGGGTAAACAATTACATCCTTTTCGAAAATTTTAGAAAATTTTTCTTGTAACACACCTGAAATTTCATCGTTACCATACGGAGGAGCAATACCATCATTTGCTTTGATAATTGCATCCAAAACTTCTGGACAAGCTCCTGTCACATTGTCTGAAGCAAATTTTACTCTTTTGCGTTTTGTATTAATTTTTGCGTTCATTTTATTGTTTTGGAAAATAATCTTTTAAAGTACCTTCTCTATAAACATCGGCTGTACAACAATGAAGGCCTCCACCAAAAGCATATGCATCTCTCAATTCTACAGGGATAACTTCCATACCTAATTTATCTAACTGTTCAGCTTGATATTTTTCACTTTTTTCAACGCATACAGTTTTAGGGTCAAGAACTAAAACATTCATTGATAGCCATACTGAAGAGTAACAAAGTGGTGGTGGAGTATTATGAGCAGGTTGTGCAGAATCAATAATTTCCCATCCATTATCTTCAAATAATTTTCTTTGTTCTTTTGGAAGTCTCCGTTGTGGATTATTAATAATTAACCCTTCTTTAATTGGGGTAAAGGTTGCATCAATATGAATTGGATAAGGATCGCCTGGGAAATTTACAGCATGAACTCTATGATCCTTAAAATGTCTTTTTATCCAATCAATTCCTTTTAAGTTAGTTGTAAATCCGTGTTGTACAACCAAATCCTTTCCAAATCTTAGAATATCTGCGGCATCAAATAATGGCTCTTCCTCGGTTGTGACAAAGTATTTATTTTCTGTCCATTCAAGTCTTTTAGTTACACCAATTTTATCTGATAAATAATCTTTTCTATAATCAGCATCTGTTAATCTGGGTTTTGGCGCTGACTCATGTCTCATATTTGGATCTTTATTATAATAGTCTTTTAATAATGGTCTGTAACATAGGTACTCAAACCATCTGCACCTGTAGCTCATTGTAGCTTCTAATATTTCATTTCCCACAGTTAACAAAACATCTCTAGGTGGCATACATCCAAACATAGTTTCGGCTTTCCAGTCAGGAGTTGATGTTGGTTGATTGAAATCTAAAGGTGTTGGTCTATCAACTTTTATTCCCCTTTTTTCAAGCAAATTTGAAAAGTTATCTAATAATTCATTAGCTTTATCGACAGTGTCCTTAGTTCTTGGACCATAAGTTCCTCGCATATCAGAGTCTTCTGGAACTTTAGCATCTAAAGCAGGCTCAGGTGCTGGAATACAAGTGCCATCTGCTCTTCCAACAATTACATGTTTTAATGGATCCCATTCATTCCAACTATTAACAATCTTATTATTTTGAACCATGTAAAATTAATTTAATCCAATAAATCTTCTATTAGATTGCATTATCATACTATAATAAAAAATAGCTAAAAAAATAAAGAAGCCACCAATAATTGTATTAGTTGAAGGAATTTCATTTATTCCAAGCCATGGCAGCCAAACCCAAAATATTCCTCCTATTACTTCAGTCAAAGACAATAGAGTCAAATCAGCTGCAGGAATATGTTTAGACCCAATTGAATAAAGAATTAAGCCCATGCACACAAGTGTTCCATGAGTAGCAAATAATGCTTCATTTTTATTTGAAGATAAGAAATTTGCATCATTATTTAAAAGCATAACTGTTGAAAATAAAAAACAAAATAAGCCTGCTATAGCAACTGTTGTAAACTTGGGAGTTTGTTTTCTCCATCTCAGACTTACTGAAAAAATTGAAAAACCTAGTGCTGATACTAATCCAAATATTAAACCCATTAAAGAATTTTCTCCAGTATTACCGTAGGCCATTACAATTATACCAAATGCTGCAACTAAAATTGATATCCAAACTGTGATTGATATTTTTTCTTTCAAAAAAAGAAAGCCAAGTAGTGCGGTTATAAAAGGCATTGCAGCTAAACATAATAAAGTTACTGCTGCTGTCGTGTTAGTAATTGACCAAATAAAAGTTATCATTGCTGTTCCTAAACCAACACCACCTATAATTCCAGATATCCCAATTTTTAAATAATTTTTATAAAACGAAATTCCTTCTTCCAAGAATAAGTAAATATTGAGCAATAAAAAAATAACAATACCTCTTGCAAACAAGTATTGCCAAGGGACAGTTTCGGGTTGGTCTATATGTCTTACAACATATGGTCCAAATGACCAAAGTATGCCTGCAAATAAAACAATTGGAATAGCTACTTTAGGATTTTTTAAATCAGGCATAAATTAATTTATTTTTTATAAATTTTTAGTGATATTATTAAATAAATATGGATTTAGATATAATAAAAATTGCATCCGACACGACTAATAATAAAATATTGAAAGATTACACTCATAGATCGAAATATAAAAATAAAACTTGTGGCGATATAATTGAAATGAGAGTTAATATTAAGAAAAATATAATACAAGATATTGGGTATCAGACAAAATCCTGTGTTTACTGTCAAGCTTCTGCAAGCTTAATATCTCATAAACTTATTAAAAAAAGTAAAAATAAAATTAATTATTTATTAAAAAATCTTATCGATTATTTTGAAAATGAAATTAAACCTTTGCCAAAAAATCTAAATAAATTTAATAAATTGTTTAATAAAAAAAATATATCTAGAAAAAACTGTGTATTAATGCCATTAATTGCAATTAAGAAACTCAGCATTGATGAATAATTTAGATATTAAAAAACCTGCTATCGCTGCAATATTTTCTACTATGACAATTGGGGTTTTGTCATTGCTTACTTATAAAACACCTTATGGATTATTTTTGATTGCTTCCTTTGGTTCTACAATGGTTTTGCTTTACGGGTATCCAGAAAGTCCTTTTGCAAAACCTAAAAATATATTTTTTGGTCATTTTTTAACTTCACTTGTTGGTGTGATATTTGTGAATTTCGTTCCACTTCCGATATATATTATTATACCTGTTGCTGTTGGAATAGGTGTCGGATTAATGATTATTCTTAATGTAACCCACCCTCCTGCAGGAGGAAATCCTATAATTGTGATCATGGGGTCAGTTTCATTTGAATATTTAATTTCCCCAGTTATAAGCGGATCAATTATTGTGATAGTTTTTGGCATAATCTTGAACAAATTTATTGCTAAAAGGAATTACCCAAAATAAACACAATTTGTTTGCTAGTCCTATTTAACTTGTGCTAGTCTTTTCAAATAATAATTAATAATTCAGCTTAGAGAAGCTAGTAATAGGAGTAAAAATGAAAGTACTTTGTGTATTGTATGATGATCCAAAAGGAGGAATGCCTAAATCTTATCCTCTGTCGGATTTACCAAAATTAGAGAAATATCCAGATGGAATGACATTGCCATCGCCTAAAGGAAGAGATTTTACACCAGGCCAATTACTTGGTTGTGTTTCAGGTGAACTTGGTTTGAGAAAGTTTTTAGAGAGTAATGGACACGAATTGGTTGTTACTAACAGTAAAGATGGAGATGGATGCGAAGCGGATAAACATATTGTTGATGCTGACATTGTTATCTCTCAACCATTTTTCCCTTATTATTTAACTAAAGAAAGAATCGCTAAAGCTAAAAACCTTAAGATGGCAATAACAGCAGGAATAGGTTCTGATCACGTTGATTTACAAGCAGCAATGGATAATAAAATTGATGTTGTTGAAGTAACTTTCTGTAATTCTAGATCAGTTGCTGAACACATAGTAATGATGATTGTTTCAATGGTTAGAGATTATCACAATCAACATAGAATAGTTAATGAAGGTGGATGGAATATTGCAGATGCTGTTCAAAGAAGTTATGACGTTGAAGGAATGCATATAGGAACCGTTGCTGCTGGAAGGATCGGATTAGATGCACTTAGAAAAATGAAACCATTTGATGTTCATTTGCACTATTTTGACAGACATAAATTACCTGACAGTGTTGAAAAAGAACTAAACTTAACTTTTCATGAATCAGTGGAGTCTATGGTAAAAGTTTGCGACGTTGTTACAATTAATTGCCCACTTCATCCTGAAACTGAAAATTTGTTTGATGATGAAATGATAAGTAAAATGAAAAAAGGAGCATACATAGTTAACACTGCAAGAGGTAAAATTTGTAATCGAGATGCAATAGCTAAAGCCCTAAAAAGTGGACAGCTAAGTGGTTACGCAGGTGATGTATGGTTTCCACAGCCTGCTCCAAACGACCATGTATGGAGAACAATGCCAAATCATGGAATGACACCTCACACTTCTGGTACATCTTTATCTGCTCAAGCAAGATATGCAGATGGTGTTAGAGAAATATTGGAATGTTTCTTTGAAGGAAAAGAAATTAGAAATCAATATTTGATCGTAAAAGATGGCCAATTAGCAGGAATGGGTGCGCATTCTTACAGTAAAGGGTCTGCAACTAGTGGATCAGAAGAAGCTGCTAAATATCAAAAAAAATAAAATAGATTTATTAAAGGTATGCTACTTAAATAAGTAGCTACCTTTAATACCATAGATTTAAACCCTCATTATTATATATTTTAGATATGAGGTTATTTTACTACTTTTTACTATTATTTCTTGTATCGACATCATTCTCTCATTCAAAAGATAAAGCGTATTTTGCAGGAGGTTGCTTCTGGTGCATGGAAGAATCTTTTGAAATGTTGGAAGGTGTAGAAGAAGTTATATCTGGTTACTCAGGAGGGATCACTGCAAATCCAACATATAGGGAAGTCACTTATGGAGATACTGGTCATTTTGAGGTTGTTGAAATAATTTATGACAAAGAGAAAATATCCTATAAAGAACTCTTAAAAAACTTCTGGCTTAATATTGATCCATTTGATGCTTATGGCCAGTTTTGCGATAAAGGATACAGCTACAGATCTGTAGCATTTTATGAAAACGATTATCAGAAAGATTTAATTGATAAAGATATAAAAAGATTAGAAAAGAAATTTAAAAAGAAGGTAGTCACATATGTTAAAGAATTTGAGATTTTTTACAAAGCAGAGGATAAACATCAAGATTACTATCAAGTATATTTAGAAAATTATTTAAAATATAAGAAAGCATGCAAAAGAGAGAGAATACTTGATATTATTTGGGGATCATAATTAATGCCTGTAACAAGCAAATTTGTAGCTTTAAAAAACTATATCCCTACAGGTTTACCAAAAGAAACTGACTTTGAAATAAAAACTAAGGAGATATCTTTAGATACTAAGAACAATATATTGGTTTTAAATTTATGGATTTCAGTTGATCCTTATATGAGGGCAAGGATGACTGAAAGAAAAAACTATAAACCGCCTTTTAATATTGGTGAAGAGATGGAAGGTTATGCTTTAGGTATAGTTAAAGAGTCTAAAGACAAAAATTTTAAAGAAGGAGATATTGTTTTTAGTAATTTCGGAATGAGAGATTACTTTGTTTGTAATTCCAATGATCTAAAAAAAATTGAGCCAATGAATATTCCTATACAAACATATCTAGGTCCACTTGGAATGACAGGTCATACAGCTTATATAGGACTTTTTAAACATGGTGAATTAAAACCAGGTCAAACAATCCTTGTTTCTTCAGCTGGAGGTAGTGTTGGATCTACTGTTTGTCAAATTGCAAAAAATATGGGTTGTAAAGTAATTGCAAGTACAGGATCTGATGAAAAAGTTAAATGGCTGAAAAATGATTTAAAAATTGATCATGCGTTTAACTATAAAAAAATTGAAAATCTTGTTTTACATCTTAAAGAAGTTTGTCCTGAAGGATTTGATTTATATTTTGATAATGTAGGTGGCGATTTCTTAGAGTCAGCTATTTTTCAAATGAAGAACTTTGGAAGAATTGTAATTTGTGGAAGGATATCTCAAATGAATGCAACTAATCCTGGCTCTGGTTTAAAAAATATGGCTCATGTTCTTGTAAAAAGACTAACTATTAAAGGTTTTATAATTTTTGATCATGAAAATGATCGAGAACAGTTTGAAACCGATATGGCTAAATGGCTATTAGAAGAT
The DNA here is from genome assembly GCA_902615045.1 of uncultured Pelagibacteraceae bacterium. Taxonomy (GTDB): domain Bacteria; phylum Pseudomonadota; class Alphaproteobacteria; order Pelagibacterales; family Pelagibacteraceae; genus Pelagibacter. Next base: position 30,669 of record CACMNP010000008.1, read on the forward strand.
AAAATTAAATTTAAAGAAACTGTTTACGAGGGTATAGAAAATACGCCAAAATCATTCATTGATTTATTAGAAGGTAAAAACATAGGAAAAATGCTTGTAAAAATTTAATTAGAATTTTTATGAATTTTTTAAAGAAGTTTTATAGACCTTTTTTATTAACTTATATTTTTTTAAGTATTGCTATCAGTTTTTATCCATCATTTAATTTTTACTCATTAAAAGGTCAAATTCTTATAATTGCCGTGTCTTTTTTTAATGGGATGATGGGAGTTTACGTAAAAAAATTATAAGACGTAGGGCTCAGGTCTTGCAGAACTATTTAATACTCTTTCGACTGCGAAAACACTAATATCTATAGTTTGATAACTGCCTGTAGTTATTAATTCAGTTAGAGCTCTACCAATTCCTGGTGCTTGCATTAAACCTCTGCCAGTAAATCCTGAGGCCATGTAAACATTTTCATATTTTGGATGTTTTCCAACTACGGCATTATTATCTAATTTGTTACAATCATAATATCCAGCCCATCCACCTGTTAATTTGAGTTCTTCAAATGCTGGTATTCTTTTTGCAAGAGCAGGCCAAACTAATTCTTCAAAATCATTCCATGCAGGTTCGAGATCTTCTGCATCAAAAACTGAAATTGGAGAACCTGCTAAATATTCTTTTCCTTCTGGTCTCCAATATACTCCTGTTGTTAGATCTCCAGATAATGGCATCTCTGGAATATGTTTAGGACATTTAACTCTAAAGACTGTATGTTTTTGAGGTACTACAGGAATATCTTCAAGTAGTTCCTTAGTCCAGCACCCAGCTGCGGAAATAATTGTCTTTGCATTAATTTCAGATAAGCTCTTAACCTCTCCCTTAATAAATTCTGCCCCAAGATCAATTGCTTTATGCTTTAAAGCGCTATGAAATAAAAATGGATCAATCCATCCCTCACTCTTGTTATCAGTAAATGTTGCAGTTTCAATTCCTTCCTCATTAATGTAAGGAAAATAGTTTTTCAATTCAGAACCTTTAATATTTTTTGTACCCGCTTCACATTCTTTATGATTTTCTAAAGCTCTGTATTGCTCTTCTGCATGATCTGGTCCAAACATTAGAAGATATCCATTGGGCACCATGCTAGCTGTTGGATTTGGATTTTTTTCAGTTTTCAATAATTCTGGTATTTGAAATATAAATTCCCTTGCAAATTTTCCTAAAAGAATATTTTCTTTTTGAAAAAACTGTCGTCTAAATCCACCCAGTGATAATGGGAATGATGCAGTTTTATAAGTTGGATCCCTTTCAATGACTTTTACTTTTCTGCCTTCTTTGGACATAAAGTATGCAGTTGCAGCTCCAATTATACCACCACCTACTATTACAACATCATCCATATTAGTTTATCAAAAAAATGTTTATATTTAAAAGCAATGCAAAACAACACCATAACAAATATGGAATCATCAAATACATGCTTAATAGACTTATATTCTTATATTTAAATACCAATAAAACAATAAATATAATTAACACAACAAGATTTAAAATTGCTAAAGAAATATTATGGAAACCAAAGAAAACAACACTCCAAGTTGTATTAAAAAAAAGATGAATGAAATATAAAAATACAATATTTAAATTTTTTGTGTTTTTATGCCACGCATTCCATATGGCTATTGTCATAAATAAATAAAGTAATGTCCATACTGGCCCAAATATCCAATCTGGTGGATTGTATTGAGGTTTAGATAAATTTGAATACCAAGGTTCTTTAAAATTTATAGTAACCAAACCTCCAATAAATGAAGCTGAAAACGTAGTAATTGCAAAGAGAATAAAAGATAAAATTTTATTTTTTAGCATTTAAGTACTATACAGCAGTTAAATATGAATAAAAAAGTAATTTGGATCACCGGCGGAAGTACAGGAATTGGCAAAGCACTTGCGTTAAAATTTGCTAATAATGGATGGACAGTTGCTATTTCTGCAAGAAGAGAAAATTTATTAAAAGAAATCGAAGATAAGCATCAAAATATTAAATCTTTTCCACTTGATGTAAATGATAAGGAAAAGTGTAAGTCTGTTTTTGAAAATATAAAAAAGGAACTTGGTGACATCGAAATTTGTTTTTTTTCTACGGGAACTTGGGATCCAAAAAAAGAAAGAGAAATCGATGTAGAACAAATTGAAAATGTATTTAAGGTAAACTTTTTTGGAACATTAAATTGTATAAAGGCAGTTGAAACTCATTTTCGTGAACGAGAAAAAGGCATTATTACCATTGTATCTTCGATTGCAGGATATAAAGGCTTACCTAATTCAAGTGGCTATGGACCATCCAAAGCAGCTTTAAGTAATCTTGCTGAAAGTCTACATTTTGATTTTGGAAGATATGGTGTAAGGGTTTGTTTAGTTTCTCCAGGTTTTATCAAAACACCAATGACTGATAAGAATGATTTTAAGATGCCGTTTCTAAAAACTCCAGAATTCTCAGCAGAAAAAATTTACGATGGACTTATTAATGGCTCTAATTTTGAAATACATTATCCAAAAGAATTAACTTTGATCCTTAAATTTTTAAAAATAATTCCTGATCGACTATATTTTTATTTAATACGGAAATTGACTAAATTACAAAAAAAATAAAATTAATCTTTAACAAACATTACAGTCAATTCAGCGACTTTAATTCCAAATTTTGTCATTTTCGCTCTGTTGATAGCTACTCTTTCGTCTTGCATAAATATCCAATCATCAAATGTAATTTTGATATTTTTTCCTTTCACTGGAACTAACAAAACATACTCAAATTTAAATGCTGGGCCATACGAATACCCCCTAGCCTTTCCAACTACATCGCCTGCAGTTCCCTCATAATTATGTTCATCAATTTTATCTATTACCCATTGCCTATTTTGTATTTCACCGTCATTCCAAATAAATTTTTCATCTAATATAAGTTGTTTGCCATCCCACTTACCGTCCAAGTCTGCTGAAAATTGTCTTGTAACTTTACCTGATCTGTTTTGTAGTATACCCCAAGCTTTGACGTTTCCGCTTAAATATTCTTCAATTATTAATCTTGGTTTTTGATTTTTAAAATCTTCTGGTTTCATAGATTGATTATTTATACAGCTTGTAATTAATCCTGTAAAAATTATCAATAAAAATACTTTAAAAAATTTTCTGTTAATCATATTAAATTTTATTTTGCATGGAAAATTGAATTAAATCTATATTCTTTGATTTAAAACCTGCTTCACAATATGACAAATAAAAATGCCACATACGTTTAAATTTATTATCAAATCCATGTTTTGAAATCTCTTCCCATTTTTTTAGGAATTCATCTCTCCATATTTTTAAGGTACTGGAATAGTGAGATCCATATGACTCATATTTTTTAATTTCTAAACCGTTGCTACTAGATAAATCATATAATCTTTTTTTTGATGGCAAAAAACCTCCAGGAAATATGTATTTTTGTATAAAGTCTTCTTTGGTTTTATATCTGTCAAATAAACTATCATCGATTGTTATAGCTTGTATCGCAGCCCTTCCGTTCTCAGATAAATTTTTTTTAATACTTTTAAAATAATTGACTAAATAATTTTGCCCAACCGCTTCTATCATTTCTATAGATGCGATAGAGTCATATTTGTTTTTTACATCTCTATAATCTTTCAAAAATATATTAACTTTTTCATTTAATCCATTTTCAAATATTCTTTTTTTTGAAAATTCAAATTGCTCTTTAGAAATAGTTATACAATCTAATTTTACATCATAATTTTTACCCACATATTCTGCAAAGCCACCCCAGCCACAGCCAATTTCTAAAATTTTATTTCCTACGTTTGGCTTTATTAATTCTGTAAGCTTTTTATATTTATTTTGTTGAGCAGAGAATAAATCATCTTTTTGCTTTTCAAAAATTGCACTTGAATAAGTAAGTGATGGATCTAACCATAATGAAAAGAAATCATTTCCTAAATCATAATGTTTTGAAATATTTTTCTTACTTCTACTTTTGTTATTTTTTATGAAAATACTCTTTATTTTATTTATCATTGATAAATCAAAGATACCTGAAAATTTATAAACAAGTTTTATATTTTTAGCTGTTATTTCTATTAGATTAGTTAGATTATCTGTTTCAAATTCATTTCGCATGTACGCTTCTGCAAGTCCTACACTTCCTGATTTTATTATTTGAAGTGTTAGACCGGGTTTGTTAATTTTAATCTTTGCTTTTAATAATTCACTCTCATTGCCAAACTTATATATTTTGTTATCATGATTTTGAATTTCAAGAAATCCATGCTTTATTAGTTTAAGAGAATTAAATACGATTTTATCTGACAAAATATTAAAATTCATTTTTTTTCAAAAGTAATATTATTTTTTATTTTTATATTTTTTTTAACCAACTTAACTCCCTTTAACCATAATTTTAATGCTTCATAATGAATTGCGGCAATAACTTTAAAAGTCATTAAAGGGTGAGAAATATAAGATATAAGTATATTTTTATTGTTAATTTCTTTTGCAACCCCGTCTTGTGAAGCATATAACAATTTTCCCTCTTTATCACTTTGATCAATTATTACGGATAACATTTTTTCAGGTTTAAGGATTCTAAAATTATATTTACTTTTCATTTCAATAAATGGAGAAACGAAAAACTTTTTCTCACAACTATTTGTAATTATTCTTTCGTCGTTGACTTTAAATATATAAGTATGTTGCTCACCAAATGTATTTTTAACTTCATACAAAATAGCTATAATTTTTGAATGATTATCATAAACGAAAAAAATACTTAATGGATTAAATACGTAACCAAATATTCTAGGATAACAAAGTAATTTTACCTTTATGTTTTCAAATTGAATATTGTTTGATTTTAAATTTTCTATTACCCAGGCTTTTAAATCACCACCATCTCTAGGTCCATGATCTTTGTCATAAAAACTTAAAATATTAAAACTATTGTTAGAAAAAATTTTAATTTTTTTTTGTATCAAATTAATCTCATCAAGATCTAAAAAGAGTGAGAAAACATTGTATTTAAAAAAGTGATATTTTGGCTTAAATCTTTTATGAATTACTTTACCTTCGTAAATATTGGAATTCTTAATCATTTAGGTTTTCAATCATATTAATGGATGATTTTATTCCATCTTCATGAAAACCGTAACCAAAATAACTTCCACAAAACAATACATTTCTTTTATTTTGTATTTCTTTTAATAATTTTTGATTATTCAAAGCATCTTGATCAAAATAAGGGTGAGTAAAAGTAACTTTTTGTAGGATTTTATTGTGATCTATTTCAAAAAAAGGATTTAAGGTTAAGAAAATATTTTTTTCTGTTTTCAGATTTTGTAATAAGTTCAACCAATAAGTTAATGATGTCTTACTAATATCTGATTTATCAACTGAGGAATTCCATGAAGACCAAACTTTTTTATTATTTGGCATACATACATCATCAGTATGTATTACTGCTAGATTGGATTTATATTTAAAATTTGAAAGTATTTTTTTTTCATCATCAGTTGGCTCGCTCAAAATTTTCAATGCATCATCTGCATGAGTAGCGATAACAACTTTATCATAGTCAAAAAATTCGTTGGTAGCACCGTAATATACTTGAACACCAATTTTATTTCTTTTTATCGAACTAATTTTATAATTTTTAAAATATTCTCCGCTTATTTGTGTTAATACTTTCTCTACATAAGTTCTACTTCTTTTGGTAACTGTGTACCATTGTGGTCTATTTTTTAATTTAAAAAGTCCATGATTTTGAAAAAATTTTAAGAAAAATTTAATTGGCATTTGATTTGCTTCTACTGGTGGCATTGACCAGATAGCAGAAACCATTGGGATTAGATGAAAATTAATAAAATTTTTTGACCATTTATTTTTTTCAAGAAATTCACCAAGAGTAATTTCTTCATTTAAACTTTTAATTTGATCACACTTTTTGTAGAAATTTATAATATCAAAAAACATTTTTAAAAATTTTAAATTAAAAAGATTAGCTTTGTTTGCAAAAATTCCGTTTAAACCTCTGCCACAATATTCATAATTTGTATCTTTTACAGAAACAGAAAATGACATATCGCTTTTTTCAATTTCAATTTTTAATTCATTAAAAAAATTTATTAGATTTGGATAAGTTTCATAATTAAAAACAATAAAGCCAATATCTACAGGAACTTTTTTACCATTAATTAAAGTATCTAAGGTATATGAATGACCACCAAAATGATCTTCACTTTCAAATAAATCAACATGGTGTTTTTTGGAAAGCTTTTGTGCTGCTGATAAACCAGAGATTCCTGATCCAATTACTGCAATTCTCATTAAGGCTATGCTGCGTCTTCTTTAAACTCATCCATGCTAGGACATGTACAGAATATATTTTTATCTCCATAAACATTGTCTACCCGAGCAACTGGAGGCCAAAATTTATTTTGTTTTAGAAAACTTGCAGGATATGCTGCTTCTTGTCTTGAATATTTATGTTCCCATAAATCTGATGATAATTCAGTATCAGTGTGAGGAGCGTTTTTAATTGGATTATCAATTTTATCAAATTCACCTGATTTAATTTTTTCAATTTCTTGTTTAATCTTAATTAAAGTGTCACAAAATCTGTCTATTTCTGATAACCCTTCACTTTCAGTTGGCTCTATCATCATAGTGCCAGCTACAGGCCATGACATAGTTGGTGCGTGAAATCCAAAATCTATCATTCTTTTCGCAATATCTTCTTCGGTTACCCCTGTTTCAGATTTAATATTTCTAATATCAATTATGCACTCATGTGCAACATTGCCATTTGCACCTTTGTATAAAATTGGAAAGTGATCTTTTAGTCTATGAGCAATATAATTTGCGTTTAAAATTGCAACTTGAGTAGCAAGCTTTAATCCTTCTGATCCCATCATTTTAATATACATCCAAGAGATTGATAGAATACTTGAGCTACCCCAAGGAGCTGCTGATACTGCTCCAATTCCACTTGTTGGGCCGCAATCTTTTATTACTGGATGATTAGGCAGATAAACTTGTAAATGTTTTTTACAAGCTATAGGTCCCATTCCAGGTCCGCCACCACCGTGTGGAATACAAAATGTTTTATGCAGATTAATATGACAAACATCTGGACCAAAATTTCCAGGCTTTGCAACTCCAACAAGGGCATTTAAATTTGCTCCATCCATATATACCTGTCCACCATGTTTATGAACTAACTCACAAATATCAGTTATTTTTTCCTCAAATACTCCATGGGTAGATGGGTAAGTTACCATTAAAGCTGCGAGATTTTCTGAATGTTGCTCTACTTTTTTCTTTAAATCATCGAAATCTACATTTCCCTCTTTATCACAATTAACAACAACCACTTTCATTCCAACCATTTGTGCGCTTGCTGGATTTGTACCATGTGCCGAACTTGGGATTAAACATATATTACGATGAGCTTCATCTCTATCTAGGTGGTACTTTCTTATAACCATTAGACCTGCATATTCCCCTTGAGCGCCTGCATTAGGCTGTAGAGAAACACCAGAAAAACCTGTTATAGATCTCAACCAATTTTTTAAATCAGTAAACAAATCTCTAAAACCTTCCATTTGTTCAACAGGAACAAAAGGATGAGGTTCTGCAAATTCTTTCCAAGAAATCGGGATCATTTCAGCAGCAGCATTTAACTTCATTGTGCAGGAACCAAGTGCTATCATAGTTCTATTCAATGCTATATCCTTATCCTCTAGCTTTTTAAGATATCTAAGCATTTCAGTTTCTGAATGATATAAGTTAAAAATTGGATGCTCTAAATATTTTGAAGTTCTTAATAAATTTTTTGGTAAATTGGGTAATTTAACTGAAGGATCCTCTTTTTTTATTGATTCTGCAGCATTAAATATTTTTAATAATTGATTTACTCTATAAACATTTTTTCTTTCATCAAAAGAGACAGCAAGCATTTCAGAATTTACTTTTCGTATATTAACTTTCTGATTTAGAGCATTTTTATAAATTTGATCAGTCTTTTCTTTGGTAATAATTGTAACAGTATCAAAAAAATAATCAGAATAAATTTCATAACCTGACTGTTTTATTTTATCAGCAAAACTTTTTGCTAATTGAGAAACTCTTTCAGAAATATTTTTAATTCCATCTGGACCATGATAAATAGCATATGCTGCTGAAACAATTGCTAATAAAGCTTGTGCAGTACAAATATTGCTTGTCGCCTTATCTCTTCTAATGTGTTGCTCTCTAGTTTGTAAAGATAATCTGTATGCCTTTTTACCATGTCTATCAACTGACACACCAACAATTCTACCAGGCATCGATCTCTTATACTCATCTTTAGTTGCAAAAAATGCTGCATGTGGACCTCCATACCCCATCGGTATTCCAAATCGCTGAGAGCTTCCTACTGCTATATCAGCACCAAGTTCTCTTGGAGTTTTTAATTTTGCTAAAGCTAATAAATCACAAGATAATACAGCCTTACCGTTTTTTTTATGAATTTTGCTAATTGCTTCACTTGGGTCTTTAATATCTCCTAAAGTTCCAGGATATTGTAAAATTCCACAAACTAGATCTTCTTTTAATTGATCTAAAACTTCATCTTCTTTTCCAACTAAAACTTTTAAACCCATTGGTTCAGCTCTAGTTTGAATTACATTTATTGTTTGAGGATGGCAACTCTCAGATACAAAAACTAAATTACTATCTTTTTTATTTAATCTATGACTAAGACTCATAGCTTCCGCTGCTGCTGTACCTTCATCCAATAAAGAAGCATTAGCGATATCCATTCCAGTAAAATCAACAATCATTTGTTGAAAGTT
>CACMNP010000009.1 GCA_902615045.1 uncultured Pelagibacteraceae bacterium
ATCCTCACTAGCCTTTTCCATTTGATTAGATAAGCTTTTCTGAATTTTTCTAGATTTGCCTGACACAAACTCAATTGCATCATCAACAGTTTGTTTATAATCACTCTCAGTTACGTAACCAACGCAAGGTCCTGAACACCTTTTAATTTGATAAAGTATGCAGGGTCTTTCTCTGTTTTTGAAAACAGTGTCATCACAAATTCTAAGATGAAATATTTTTTGGATCATTTTTATAGTCCAATTTGCAGATCCAGCTGATGCAAATGGTCCAAAATAAAATCCTTCTTTGCCTTTTTTCCCTCTGTGCCTTTTGATTTGTGGCCATTTATCTTTGTCGCCTATAAAAATAAAAGGAAAGGATTTATCATCTCTTAGTAAAATATTAAATTTTGGTTTAAACTTTTTAATTAAATTTGCCTCTAAAAGTAAAGCCTCACTTTCATTTGAAGTAGTAGTAATTTCGAGTCTTTTTGTTTGAGAGAGCATTCTCTCAGTCCTAATGATATGATTTTTCTCTGATACATAACTTTTAAGTCTGTTTGGAAGGTTTTTCGCTTTACCCACATAAAGAATTTCTCCTTTTAAATTTAGCATCCTATAAACACCTGGCAACTTAGGAACCAAGGGCAATTCTTTTTTAATTACTTCTTTACCTATATCAGAGCTGATCATGGCTTCTTTTTTTAGAAATTTGGATCCCAACAGAGCTGCAATCCTTCATTATTTCTAATTTTTCGATTTGAAGAGTAATTTTATCTATTCTTTTATCTTTGAATAGCTCATCAAAAACATCTTCTGCCAATGTTTCAAGAAAATTGTAATGTTTGTTTTTTACTAGTTTTTTTATTAATTTTACTATTTTAGCGTAATTAACTATCGATTTAATATCTTTATCGTTTGACGGCTGTTTATCTTGATAATTCACCTCTAAATTAAATTTTACTTTTTGAGGCTTTTCTTTTTCAAAATCAAAATAACCAAGTTTTAAACCTAACACTAATTCTTTTATTAAGACCTTCTTTTCGTAATTAAATAGGCTTTTATTTTTATCTATTTTTACAACTTTGAGATTATTTTTTTTCATTACAACAAATTCTCTTTAAAAAAATTTATAAATTGAGGCATATACACATCTTGATTTTGTCCTCCTATTGTAACTCCCTTTGATAAACATTTTTCTTTCTTCATTATTTTAAAAACTTTTTTAAATGTTTTTCTTGGTTCAATTTGAGCTGCATCATAAAATTCTTCTAGAGATTTATAAAGTTTATGTTTATTTATCATCCACTCACCCCAAGTAGGATTAGTTGGATAACCATTATCATCAATGAAAAAATCTGGACACTTTCCAGTTGTCATTGCACCTCTTACCTTAAATGGTTTTTTGCCCATATGAAATTCATGGTACCATCCTTTTTTTATATCAATTTCTATTTGATTGGGTTTGGCTTTAATTCTTTTAATATGTTCTACACATGGTTCCGCTAAAGTATAATCATCAGCACCACCATGAACATATAGTAATTTTGTGTTAGTTGTTAGTTCTGGATTTGCAAAAAGACCAGCCGATTGACATTCGGCAGCCTCAGGTAATATTGCATCAAAACCTTCGGTCCCATCTAAAAATAAAGATGTAAATTTCACATCTGCCAAAATAAGACTATTAGTTCCTCCTCTAGAATGTCCAGTTGTTCCAAATTTTCCGTTTGACCTTGGGTGAGACTTAAGTAATTTTAAAGCTAAAATTCCATCGATTGCACCATTAATTAATGGCACCTTTGATTGATCTCTCCATGTATCTTTTGCCCCCCGAGGACAGAAATTATCTATGAACATAACTCCTATTCCTTCTTCTAAAAGTTTTTGGTGTGCATGATAAGTAAAGTCATTCCAAATATAATTTCCTGGTCCACCACTGCTGTGTGTCCATATAACAATAGGTACTTTCGAATCTCCTTTTGGAAGTTGAAGATATCCTGTTATTTCAATCGGATTTTTTTTGTGACCACCAATAATTACAGTCCTTTGATCAAATCCAGTGTAAGACTGATATTTAATTAATTCTCCGCCTTTATAATATTTATTTTTAGAAACCCAATTAAGCATTGATTTACTTTTTTTACATTCTACTTTTGAATCTAGACTTAAATTTTTTGTAGAATGCGAATAAGCCATAGTTGTGAAAAGTACAAAAATTATTAGCAGAATTAATTTTTTCATTCTTTTCCTCTCGTAATATCTGGCGTTTGCCAGTTTAAGTTTTGGCCACTATCAATTGCTAAAACTTGACCAGTAATAGATCTATTTTTAATAAAAAAGTCAACAGCATTGCAGATTTCTTGAACATCTGTCTGTTTTTTAAGAGGTGTTGCCATGTATTGTTTTTTAAAATGTTTATCGGACTGTCTTTTATTTTTAATGGTTGGACCTGGAGCAATTCCATTCACTCTAATATTTGGGGCAAGACTCATAGCGCAAGTTTTGGTTAAGGTGTAAAGACCAGTTTTGCTCAATGTATATGAAAAAAAATATGGTGTTAATTTGAATACTCTTTGATCAATTATATTAATAATATTATTGTTTTTGCCTCTAATATTTTTTGCAAATCCTTGTGATAATAAAGCTGGCGCTTTAAGATTTGCTTTTAAATGGCTATCCCAACTTTTTGATGTAAAATTTTCAAGCTTGTCATTTTCAAATAACGAAGCATTATTTATTAAACAATCAAAATATTTCAATTTTGTTTTTGAAAACTTTAACATTTTCTCAATCTCGTTTTCTTTAGCCAAATCTGCTTTTACCAAATAAATTTTTGTACCACTTTTATTTAAATCTTTTTTAAGAATCTCTGCCTTAGATTTAGATTTGTTATAATGGATAACAATTTCAATATTAGGCCCAGATAATTTTTTGGCTATCGCAGCTCCCATTCGAGTTGCTGCTCCAGTAATTATTATCTTCCGTGCTTCCATTTTTTATCTCTTTTTTTTGTAACTCTTGTTCCTGGCATACCTAGTGTTGATCTACCTTTAGGATAAATTTTATTTTTAACATCGTACTGTCTAATTTTGGGGTTTAAAGTAATTTCTAATTCAGTACTTTGAAGTTTTCTCATTTCATCTCTAATTTTAGCAGCTTCTTCAAATTCCAGATTAGATGCAGCTTCCTTCATCTTTTTGTCTAATCCTTTTAAATGTTTTTTAAGGTTACCACCAATATTGGAACCTTCACTTATTTTGACGTAATCTTTCTCGTAAACACTTTCTAAAATATCACTTATTTCTTTTTTTACAGATTTAGCATCGATTTTATTTTTCTTATTGTACTCTAATTGAATCTTTCTTCTTCTCTCAGTTTCTTTAATTGCTTTCTTTATACTTTTTGTTTCCTTATCGGCATAAAGAATAACTTTTCCATCAACGTTTCTTGCGGCTCTTCCTATTGTTTGAATTAGTGAAGTTTCTGATCTCAAAAATCCTTCCTTATCCGCATCTAGTATTCCGACTAATGCACATTCTGGAATATCTAAACCTTCTCTTAATAAATTTATTCCAACTAGAACATCAAATACACCCATTCTAAGATCTCTCATAATCTCTATTCTCTCAAGTGTATCTATGTCAGAATGAAGGTATCTTACTTTTATACCATTTTCATGAAGATATTCAGTTAAATCCTCTGCCATTTTTTTTGTAAGTGTTGTAACCAAAACTCTATAATTATTTTCAACTACTTTTTTACATTCATGCATAAGATCATCTACTTGATTTTTTGCTGGTCTAATCTCAACTGGTGGATCTATTAATCCCGTAGGTCTTATTACCTGATCAATAAACTTCCCTTTAGTTTGTTCTAACTCCCACGGTCCAGGAGTTGCTGAAACAAATACAGTTTGTGTTCTCATTAAATCCCACTCTTCAAATTTTAAAGGTCTATTGTCCATGCAAGAAGGCAATCTAAAACCATACTCAGCCAATGTGCTTTTTCGAGATCTATCACCCTTAAACATCCCATTAAGTTGGGGAACAGTAACATGAGACTCATCGACAAAAACTAATGTGTTATCAGGAAAATATTCAAAAAGGGTAGGTGGTGGCTCTCCTGGTTTTCTACCAGATAAAAATCTTGAGTAATTTTCAATTCCTGCACAAGATCCAGTTGCCTCTATCATTTCTAGATCAAATTTAGTTCTTTCCTCTAATCGTTGAGCCTCTAATAACTTGTTCTCTGCTTTGTGTTTTTTTAAAGTCTCCTCTAATTCTTTTCTTATTTTTATAATTGCTTGTTCTACAGTTGGTTTGGGAGTGATGTAATGAGAATTAGCATAAACTTTTACTAGACTAAGGTCTCTAACCTGATCTCCTGTCAAAGGATCAAATTCCTCAATCTTTTCTAGTTTATCACCAAATAAACTTAATCTCCATGCTCTATCCTCTAGATGAGATGGAAATATTTCTAAATATTCTCCCCTTGCCCTAAATGTTCCTCTAAAAAAATTTTGATCATTTCTCTTATACTGAAGAGCAACAAGAGATTTTATTATTTGCTCTCTATTATATTCATAGTTTTTCTGTAGGGTTAAAGTCATTTTGCTGTAAGCTTCAACTGATCCCAAACCATAAATACAAGAAACACTTGCAACTATTAAAACATCGTCTCTTTCAAGAAGAGATCTTGTTGCCGAGTGTCTCATTCTATCAATCTGCTCGTTTATAGATGCTTCTTTTTCGATGTATGTGTCTGATCTTGGTACGTAAGCTTCTGGAGTGTAATAATCATAGTAAGATACAAAATACTCAACAGCATTATCTGGAAAAAAAGTTTTCATCTCACCGTAAAGTTGAGCTGCCAAAGTTTTATTTGGTGCCAATATTAACGCTGGTCTATTCGTAGCTTCTATAACTTTTGCCATTGTAAAAGTTTTTCCAGATCCAGTTACTCCTAATAATACTTGATTAAACTCATTTTTTTTAGCTCCTTGGACAAGCCTTTTAATTGCATCTGGCTGGTCACCAGCCGGGGTAAAATCTGACTTTATTTTGAATTTTTTTCCACCTTCGAGTTTTCCACCGATTTTTGGGTTTTTACTCTGAATGTCTGTAATTAGGTCTTGATATGTATTCTCCATATATTAAACAACGTAATTGAATAATTTCATAATTCAATGAGCATAATATCTAATAATTTAAAAAGAATTAAACCATCTCCAACTATTGCAGTTACTCAAAAGGCTAGAGAATTAAGAGCTGCAGGAAAAGATGTAGTTGGACTTGGGGCAGGGGAACCAGATTTTGATACTCCTATCAATGTTAAAAATGCAGCCATTAAAGCAATAAGAGACGGAGATACAAAGTATACTGCAGTTGATGGAACTCCAGCATTAAAAAAAGCAATTCTAAAAAAATTTAAAAGAGAAAACAAACTAAATTATAAACTAGACGAAATCACAGTTGGAACTGGAGGGAAGCAAGTTCTCTATAACACTTTTATGGCAACTTTAAACAAAGGAGACGAAGTTATTATTCCTGCGCCATTCTGGGTTTCATATCCAGATATGGTTCTCCTAGCGGGAGGAAAACCAAAAATAGTAAAATGTGATGAAAAAGATGGATTTAAAATTACACCTGCAAAATTAAAAGCCGCAATTACAAAAAGAACGAAATGGATAATCCTTAATTCTCCATCTAATCCAACTGGATCAGGATACAGCAAATCAGAAATTCAAAAATTAGCAAAGGTTTTAATAAAAAACAAAAAAGTCCACATTTTGAGTGATGATATTTATGAGCATGTTAAATATGATAATTTTAAATTTTTTACTATTGCTCAAATTTCAAAATTAAAATCTCGAACATTAACAATGAATGGAGTGAGCAAATCTTATGCGATGACCGGTTGGAGAATTGGTTATGCAGCTGGACCAAAAGAAATAATTTCTGCAATTAGAAAAATTCAATCTCAGTCTACTTCGAATCCATCATCAATTAGTCAAGCAGCAGCCGTTGAAGCTTTGAATGGCAAACAAGACTTTATTAAGAAAAGAGCAAAATCCTTTAAAGAAAGAAGAGATTTTGTTGTCAAAAGTTTAAATAATATTGATGGTATCAGCTGCTTGAAACCTAATGGTGCATTTTACGTATTTCCGAATTGTAAAAAACTTCTTAATAAAAGAACTAAACTTAAAAAAGATACTGAGTTTGTTCAAAAGCTATTAGAAAAACAAAATGTTGCTGCTGTTCAAGGCTCAGCGTTTGGTTTAGATGGATATTTTAGAATTTCATACGCAACTTCAATGGCAAAACTTAAAATAGCAATGGCTAGAATTAAAAAGTTTTGTGAGGATTTAGGATAAACCTATTTTTTTTTATTTAGTCCAATTAGAGAAGAATTTCTAAATCTTAAAATTACAATTGCTAAAGCAATTAAAACAATCGCACCAGCTTCATAAAGTAATATCTCTGGATTTAAAGATTTTCCTTGTAAAATAATAAATCTAGCGAGTGCTGTTATAGCTATAAATAAAGGTAAAGTAATTTGAATTGATTGGCTTTCCCAAAATACTCTAACCATCGCAAGCACCTCAAGATATAGAAAAAGCAAAAGTAGATCTGCTAAAGTAACTCTTTGCACCAGTATCATCTGATACATCTCTTGCCCAAAAGCAATAACTGTACTAACTAAAATGATGACTAATGCTACAAGCTGGATTTGCTTTACAATGTTTTCCATTTACATTCTTTTATAATTTATAATAACTTTTTATTCTATACTGAAATAGCTTGTAAATTACTGATATTATACTAATCCGAGTCTAACTGCTGATTTTGCTGCTTCTTCGATACACCCTTTTGCTGGCTGAAATTTAAATCCTAACAAATCCTCAGCATACGAAGCATCAGTTTGCATTTGAATTCCTAGGTCAGGGACCATCATTTTTGCACTTGTATCTATATGACTGATTATTTTTATCAAAAAGTTTGGCAAAACTCTTTTTGGAAGTTTTTTTGAATATTCAGGTAATGCTTCAGACATAATATTAGAAAAATCTATCATTCTTTTGACCTCTGAGCCAATTATCAGTCGTCTTCCACCAACATCTGGTCTTGTTAAAGAATTGATGTGAGCTTTTACAACATCCTTCATATCAGATACCAAGATACTAAAATCAGGAGCGCCCGGATATTTACCTTTAAGAAATAATTTTATATAGCTTATTGAAGTTTTTTCTTTTGCATCTAAAGCGTCACCAAAAACACCTCCAGGACATATACATATCAACTTATTTTTTAAACCTTTATTTTCCATAAATTCCCAAGCAGCTTTTTCAGCTTTTATTTTTGAAACAAAGTAATCATTACAACCATGCCAATTTTCGTCACTCCAATCATTTTCACCAAATGTATATGGATTTGTCCTATTAGGCTTTCTAAACATTGCTACAATTGACGATGTTTTAATTATACGTTCGACTCCTGCATTAACAGCAGCTTTTAAAACTCTTATGGTCCCATCTTTAGCAGTTGGAACAAGACTTTCACGATCTCTAGAAGTTTTTAAAGGGAAAGGGGAAGCAACGTGCATTACATATTTACAACCTTTTAATGCTTCATCCCAACCTTCATCTTTCAAAAGATCTAATTCGACAAATGATAATTTATCAATTGACGCATATTTATTTATGGTTTTTTTTGTTTGATCAATTAGTTTGGAGTTTCTAACAGTTCCTAAAACCTTATATCCTGAATTTAATAGTTCAATTGCGGTGTGTTTAGCGATCCATCCACTTATACCCGTTAACAATACTGTTTCATTCATCTATTCGGATAAATGTTTTTCAGCTTCTAATGCCGCCATACATCCCATACCAGCTGCTGTAACGGCCTGTCTAAAAATTTTATCTTTTACATCACCAGCAGCAAAAACCCCCGGTATGTTTGTTTCTGTGGATTCTGGTTTTGTTATTAAATAACCTTCATTATCCATTTCTAGTTGATCTTTAAATAATGACGTTGCTGGATCATGTCCTATAGCTATAAACAATCCATCAATCTTTAGTTCGTCTATTTTATTTGTTTTAACATTTTTAATTTTTAATCCAGTTACATTTTTTGGATCATTATCCCCAATAACTTCATCAACAACAGAGTCCCAAATTATTTCAATTTTTTTATTTTCCATTAATTTCTTTTGAAGTAATTTTTCTGCTCTTAGACTATCTCTTCTGTGTATAAGCTGAACTTTTGAGGCAAATTTTGTTAAAAACATTGCTTCTTCAACTGCAGCATTTCCTCCCCCGACAACAGCAACAGTTTTGTCTTTAAAGAAAAATCCATCACATGTTGCACATGCAGATACACCAAAACCTCTAAAATTTTGTTCAGAGTCTATGTTCAACCATCTGGCTTGAGCTCCAGTTGAAATAATAATTGAGTCTGCTTCATAAATTTGGCCGCTATCTCCAACAGCTTTAAATGGCTTAGATTTTAAGTCTACAGACGCTATATGATCTTGTATCATTTCAGTTCCAACAACTTCTGCCTGACCTTTCATTTGATCCATAAGCCACGGCCCTTGTATTACATCTTTAAATCCAGGGAAATTTTCAACATCAGTTGTCGTTGTTAACTGGCCACCTGGCTCCATACCATGAACTAATATTGGTTTTAACATTGCTCTTGCAGCATAAATTGCTGCTGTATATCCAGCGGGACCTGACCCAATTATTAACACTTTTGTGTGTTTAGTTGGATTTTCACTCATATGAAAGCTATATAATGATTAATGACTAAATTGAAAGGTATATTATTAACAGAAGGTATGCATGGGATGATTAGCCAAGTAGAAGGTTTGGCTAAAGCTTTAGATATAAATTATTCTCACCACACAGTTGAAACAAAAGGTTTCTGGAAAGTTATACCACCAAAATTTACTCCAATATCCGACTCAGTTTTTAAAAAAATTGAATGCGAAGATGTTGATTTAATAATTTCATGTGGGAGAAAAAGTATTATTCCATCATTATTTTTAAAAAAAAATTCAAAGAAAAAAGTATTTAACATTCATATTCAAAACCCAAAGATAAAACTGGATAATTTTGATCTAGTCGTAGTGCCTGAGCACGATAATCTTGATGGACACAATGTATTAAAAACAAAAGGAGCTATTCATTATTTAACAAGTGAAGAAATTGAAAAAGATAAAGAATATTTGTTTAATATTTCAAGCAAATTGAGGGATAAAAATATAATTTCATTAATAATTGGTGGTCCTACCCAGTATTATGATTATTCAGATAGAAATATCCAAGAAATTTTTTCAAAAGTAAATTATTTAGTTAAAGAAAATAATCTTAATTTAGTAGTCATCCCTTCTATGAGAACGCCAAAGGGAACTATAGAACATGCAAAAATATATTTTGGAAATGATCATTTAGTATTAGATGGTGTTGATAAAAAGGCCTATTTAAGTGCTCTTTCACAATCAAAACATTTGGTTATCACTTGCGATTCAAGCTCTATGATTTCAGAGGCAGCTTTAACAGGTAAGCCAATTTATATTGCCACTATTCCACCTAAAAAAAGCGATAAAAGATTTAAAAATTTTAGAAAATTATTTCAAGAAATGAAAATTGTTAGAGAATTAGGAGAAAAATTAGAAAATTGGAACTATGAAAAATTAGATGAAACGAATAGAGTAGCAAATATCATTAAAGATAAAATTCAATTATAATGGCATTTTTAAATTCAATATTAAAAAATTCATCAAATCACAAAACTCCTTTTGAACATTGGGAATTAAATCAACCATTAACTGACGGCCAAGTTCAGGAAATTGTAAACGCTGATATAGCTAATCCGATAGAACATAATTTAAACTATGATGGCACAAGAGCAATTGATGGAGGTGAAGGTAAGTTTAGGGAAGGTATATCAGACGGAGGCAAAGCATTAAAATTTAGATGTTTTGTGACAAAAGAAAATTCAAATCAATTTCCTAATCTTGTTGATTTTATTAAAGAACTTCAAAATCCATCAACTTATAAAAAAATTTCTGAAATGATAAATAAAGATCTTTCAAATTCATATGTAAGAGTTGAAGTTATCTGTGATAGAAAAGGGTTCTGGTTAAAACCACATTGCGATATTAAAGAGAAACTGATGTCATGTTTATTATTCGTAAATAAGCATAATGAAAAAGAAGATTTGGGTACAGATTTTTATGATGAAAATCTAAAATTAGCAAAAACTGTTCCTTATAAGGATAATTATGGTTATTTCTTTTCAAGTGGCCCTAATACTTGGCACGGTATGGAAAAAAAAGAAATAGTAAAAGAAAGAAGATGTCTTCAAGTAAATTATGTTACATTTGAGACAGATTGGAAAGTTAATTAAAATTAATTACCTTGCAAAGATTTAACTCTTAACTTTTTTGTTTTTAAAGATTTTATTGCTTCTAAAAATGAATAGGCTGTAGACATATTCGTACAATATGGAATTTTGTTTGCTAGAGTTCCTCTTCTTAATGCTCTTGCATCACTAATCCTGTGTTCAGAATTTCCACCTCCAGTATTTATTACCAAAGATATTTTTTTAGAATTTAAAACATCTACTATATGTGGTCTACCACTGCTCACTTTATTAATTTTTTTACATTTCATTCCATTTTGTTTTAAAATCTCCGACGTTCCTTTGGTTGCAGAAAGTGTGAATCCAAGTTTTATTAATCTTTGTGCAACACCTATTATTTCTTGCTTGTGAGAGTCTTTTACAGATAAGAATGCCATTCCTTTAGTTGGCAATGAATTAGAAGCAGCAATTTGACTTTTTGCAACAGCCATTCCAAAATCATCATCAAAACCCATTACTTCACCAGTAGACTTCATCTCGGGGCCAAGTAATAAATCACTATCTGGAAATTTATTGAATGGAAATACTGCTTCCTTAACAGCAAATTTTTTATTGGTTTTGTATTTTAATTTATACTTACTTAACTTTTCCCCAGACATTATTCTTGAAGCAATTTTTGCAAGTGGAATACCATTTGCTTTTGAAACAAAGGGTACAGTTCTGCTTGCTCTAGGATTAACTTCAATGACAAAAATTTCATCATTTTTAATTGCAAATTGAATATTTAAAAATCCTTTAACTTTTAAAGCTAGAGCTAATTTTCTTGTTTGTATTTTAAGTTCTCTTAAAAGATTTGCCTTTATTGATACCGGTGGCAAGCAGCAAGCAGAGTCTCCTGAGTGAATTCCTGCTTCTTCAATGTGTTGCATTATTCCAGCAACATAAACATCTTTTCCATCTGAAATCGCATCCACATCTACTTCCATCGCATTATCTATAAATTTATCAATTAAGATTGGATTTTGTTCTGATGCTTTGAAGGCTTCATTTATAAATTGTTTCAATTGACTTTTGTCGTGAACAATTTCCATAGCTCTTCCTCCCAAAACATAAGAAGGTCTAACAACTACAGGTAATCCAATTTTTTCCGCAACATTAATAGCTTGATCGAATTTGTAGGCTATTCCGCTTTCAGCTTGTTTTAATTTAAGCTTAATGAGCAACTCTCTAAATCTGTCTCTATCTTCTGCTAGATCAATTGATTTATATTGTGTCCCTAAAATAGGTAATTTATTTTCATCTAAAAATTTAGCTAATTTGATTGGGGTTTGGCCTCCAAATTGCGCAATAATCCCAATTAGATTTCCTTTAGATTTTTCTTTTAAAATTATATTCTCAACATACTCTTCAATCAAAGGTTCAAAGTACAATCTATCACTTGTATCATAATCTGTAGAAACAGTTTCTGGGTTGCAATTTATCATTATTGTTTCAAAACCTGCATCTTTTAAAGAAAAACTAGCCTGACAACAGCAGTAGTCAAACTCTATTCCCTGACCAATTCTATTTGGTCCTCCACCTAAAATAATTATTTTCTTTTTATTACTTGGATCAGCTTCGCATTCAGTTTTAATAGAAAAATTTCTTTGATATGTAGAATACATATAAGGTGTAAAAGATTTAAATTCTGCAGCACAGGTATCAACTTTTTTAAAAACAGGCATAACTTTTAGCGCTTTTCTTCTTGATTTGATGATTGTTTCTTTTTGACCAGTCAATTGTGAGATCTTTTTGTCAGAAAAGCCAATTGACTTTATTCTATTAAATTCCTCAAAAGTTTTGGGCAGTCCTTTTGAGATTAGTATTTTTTCTTCATCAACTATTTCCTTAATTTGATTTAAAAACCAAGGATCTACTTTTGATAATTTATATATAATATCTAAAGAAATTTTTTTTCTAAAAGCTTCAGCAATTAATAGCAATTTATTTGGAATATTGATTTTCAAATTTTTTAGGATTTCTTTTTTTGAATAGTTAAAAATATTATCCAATCCTGACAAACCAGTTTCAAGTGAAACCAAAGCTTTTTGAAGAGATTCTTTGAAATTTCTCCCAATTGCCATTGCTTCTCCTACTGATCTCATGGATGTACCTAAAATTGATTCTGTGTCAGAAAATTTTTCAAACGTAAACCTTGGAATTTTTGTTACAACATAATCGATTGTTGGTTCAAAAGAAGCTGGTGTTACTTTTGTTATTTCATTTTGTAGTTCATCAAGAGTATAACCGACCGCTAATTTTGCAGCTATTTTTGCTATTGGAAAACCTGTTGCTTTCGAAGCCAATGCAGATGATCTCGAAACTCTTGGGTTCATTTCAATAATTACCATTCTTCCATTTTTTGGATTTATGGCGAATTGAACGTTTGAACCTCCTGTTTCAACACCTATTTTTCTTAAGCAAGCAATTGATGCATTTCTCATCACTTGATACTCTTTATCTGTCAATGTTAAAGCTGGGGCTATTGTAACAGAGTCACCAGTATGAGTTCCCATTGGATCAACATTTTCTATTGAGCAGATAATTATACAATTATCATTTCTATCTCTGACAACCTCCATCTCAAATTCTTTCCAGCCATCTAAACATTCCTCAACCAAAACCTGATTTTGAGGAGACTCGTTCATCCCTTCTTTAATAATTTTAAAAAAATCTTTTGTTGTTCTCGCAATACCACCACCCAATCCTCCTAAAGTAAAAGAAGGTCTAATAATTGCAGGTAGCCCAATTTTGTTTAAACATTTTTTTGCATTTGAAAATTTATTAAGAACTTCCGATTTTGGTAAATCAATACCAATGTCAGACATATTCTTTCTAAATTTTTTTCTATCTTCAGCATTTGCTATGGCTTTGGAGTTTGCTCCAATAAGTTCAATTTTGTACTTTTTAAGTAAACCAATTTTTTCTGCATTAATTGCAAGATTTAATGCTGTTTGACCGCCCATTGTAGGTAGAATAGCATCAGGCCTTTCTTTTTTAATGACCTCTTCTAGTACTTCTAAAGATATTGGTTCAATATAGGTTTTATCAGCAACACCAGGGTCAGTCATTATAGTTGCTGGATTTGAGTTGATTAATATTACTTTATAACCCTCATCTTTTAAGGCTTTGCATGCCTGTGTTCCCGAATAATCAAATTCGCATGCTTGACCGATGATAATTGGACCAGCTCCAATAACTAATATTTTTTTAATGTCTTTTCTTTTTGGCATATTTTTTTATGTCTTTAATGAAATTACTAAATAAATATTTACTATCTTGGGGTCCTGGATTTGCTTCAGGATGATATTGAACTGAGAAAACAGGTTTATTTTTTAATCTTATTCCTTCAATAGAATTATCAAATAATGATAGATGTGTTATTTCCGTATTTTTTTTTAAGCTTTGCTTAACAACTTCAAATCCATGATTTTGACTGGTAATTTCCACTTTCTTGGTAATTAAATTTTTTACTGGATGATTTGCACCCCTATGTCCTAATTTCATCTTTTTGGTTTTTGCATCCAAAGCTAAAGCTAATATTTGATGACCCAAACATATCCCAAATAATGGAATATTTTTTTTTATTAAATTTTTTATAACTTTAATTGCGTACTTTCCTGTTGCAGCAGGATCACCAGGACCGTTCGATAAAAAAATTCCATGAGGCTTTAGATTTAGTATATTATTTGAGTTTTCTTTACAGGAAACAACTTTGACTTCACAATCGAAGTCAGAAAAATACCTAAGTATATTTTTTTTAATTCCATAATCTATTGCCACAACCGTAAATTTTTTCTTATTATTTTTTTCATAGCCCTTATTTTTTTTCCAAGTTTTATATCCTTTCCAAATATAAGTTTTATTAGTTGTGACCTCTTGAGCAAGATCCATTCCATTTAAACCAGGCCATTTAATTGATTTATTTATTAGTTTATTGATATTAAATTTACCGCTTTTATTGTTTGATATAGTTCCTTTTGGAGCACCTTTATCTCTTATAAAATTTGTTAAACTTCTAGTATCTAGACCAGTTATGCCTACTATTTTATTTTTTTTAAGCCATTTATCTAAATTTTGAAGAGATCTATAATTAGAAGGACTCGTTATCTCTGAATTAAAAATAACTCCTCTTGTCCATATTTTATCTGATTCTATATCTTCATTATTAACCCCAACGTTTCCAATGTGTGGAAATGTAAAATTTATTATCTGTCCTGCATACGATGGATCAGAAATGATTTCTTGATAACCAGTTAATGAGGTATTGAAGCATACTTCTCCAGTTGCCTCTCCCATATATCCTAGCCCAATACCCTTAAAGACTGATTTGTTTTCGAGAACTAAAATAGCTGTATTAAATTTTGAGAGGTGTGAAGTTTTATTTTTTCGTTTTAAAGTCAATTACAACTCATGAGTTAAAGGTTAATACAATAAAACGTATTTATCCGCAACAGATCTATAATAATTTATTAAAAATACAATTTTTTCTTTTGAACAATTTTGTCTATGAAGTACATTCTAGTATGTCACTAAGAGATAAAATAGATAACGATTACAAAAATGCTTTAAAATCTAAAGATAAAAATAAGATATCAACTTATAGGTTAATTTTATCTGGTGTTAAAGACTTAGATATTAACAATAGGTCTGGTCCAAATAAAAAGGAGACAGACGATGATGATATTAAAAAACTCTTAAAAAAAATGATTAAACAAAGATCCGAATCAATCGAAATATATAAAAAAAATAATAGATCGGATTTACTAGAAATTGAACAAGGAGAGCTTGATGTTTTATCTGAATATTTGCCTAAGCAATTATCTGAGGCAGATACAAAAAAGGTATGTGAAGAAATTATAAAAAGTTCTGGAGCCTCTTCAATTAAGGATATGGGTAAAGTCATGGGTGAACTTAAAAAAAACCATGCAGATACAATTAATTTTTCTAAGGCAGGCATGATTATTAAAAATTTACTTAATGGCTAATGAAATATCCAAAAGAATATTTAGACGAAATTAAAACTAGATTAAAAGTTTCAACAGTTGTCTCTAAAACAGTTAAACTAAAAAAAAGAGGTAAAGAGTTTGTTGGTTTGTCTCCATTTAAAACGGAGAAAACTCCATCATTTACAGTCAATGATGAAAAAGAATTTTACCATTGTTTTAGCACAAGTGAACATGGAAACATTTTTGACTTTGTTATGAAAACTCAAAACCTTAGATTTGGTGAAGCTGTCAAAATGCTCTCAAATCTTGCAGGTATGCAACCTTATACATTTTCAAAACAAGATGTGGAAAGAGAGTATAAATGGAAAATATATAAATCTATTTATCATAATTTTTCTGAATTTTATAAAAATGAGTTATTTATAAATGAAAAATCAATTAAAGCAAAAAATTATCTTAAAGAAAGAGGACTGTCTGGTATTGAGGTTAAAAATTTTAATCTTGGTTTTGTAACAGAGGATTTAGATTATTATGAAGTTCTAAAAAAGGATTTTGATGAAGAAACTATTAAAGACACAGGCCTATTTTATTTTGATGAGAAAAACAAAAAATATGTATCAAGATTCAGAAACAGAATAATTTTTCCGATAAATAATATATCAGGAAATATTATAGGTTTTGGTGGAAGAATTATAGATGACAATAAAAATTTAGCTAAATATATTAATTCCCCTGAAACCCCTTTTTTTAAGAAAGGATCAAATTTATATAATCTTGATAAAGCAAGAAAGTTATCAAATAAATTAGAAGATGTATATTTAGTTGAAGGGTATATGGATGTTATAGGTTTATCAAAAAATGGTATAGAAAATACTGTCGCAAACTTAGGGACTGCTTTAACTAACAAGCAGATACAAATTTTAAATCAATTCTATAACCATATTATTATATGCTTTGATGGTGATCAAAGTGGTTATAAAGCTGCACTAAGAGCTGCAGAAAATATTATTGATGAGTTAAAACCTGACAAAAAAATTTCATTTCTTCTTTTAGAAGATAATTTAGATCCAGATAATTACGTAAATAAATTTGGTAAAGATAAATTTTTAGAAATTTCAAATCAGAGTTCAATACCTGTACACAAATTTATATTTGAGCATTATATGGGTCAGACAAATGACACTCCTAGCTCAAAAGCTATTTTTGAAAAAAAACTTAGGGAAATCGCATCAAATATTAAAGACAGCTTTGTAAAAAAATATACGCTAGAATATTTTCTACAAAAAATTTCAGAGTTAACTCCAAATATAAACTCAAAATTTAACAAAAATTTTAAAACATTTCCAAAATCTCTAGCTAAAACTAAAAGTTATTATAATGAAACCAAATCTCTAAAATCTTTTGAAATTAAAGAATTTTCATTTTTATATATTTTGTTAACTAAACCAAAATTAGTTCATGAAAATTTTCATCTTCTCGATAATGTTAAATTGTACAGTAATGAAAATAAGCTATTGTACAATGAAATCTTAAAACAATCAGAAAATTTGTTAGATTTAAAAGTTCAAGAATTAAATATAGACAAAAACCTTATAGTTAGAGTTATGAATTATGCTTCAGTTAAACATATAATTTCAAAAAATTTAAATGATGATGAAAAAATTCTTGAAATCTTTACTGAAATTATTCAAGATTTAAAGAATTATGAATTAGAGCAAAGAATATCCGAACTAGAATCAAAGTTTTCAAAGGATATGAGTGAGAACACATTTAATGAGATAAAAGAGTTAAAAAAGCTTCAAAAAATCAACTAAAAATTAAAAAAATCACATAGATTTTTTTGTATTAGACATTATATAGATCCTTCAAACTTTTTTATTGTGGAAAGAATTATTACAAAATCATTTGCAAGATTAATGGGTCGAGGAATCCATAGAGGATTTATAACTCATGAAGAGCTAAACAAATCACTGGGTAAAAGAAATCTTTCAAGTGAAAATCTCGCCCAAGCATTTATTCATATTCTTGACGAAAATATTGTTCTCGTCGAAAAAAAATCTGATTACAAAGTTTTAAGAAAAAAAGATGCATCATCGAAAGATGAAGGAAAAACCTTAGAAAAAAGTGATGACCCAATACGAATGTATCTTAGAGAGATGGGTGGTGTAGAATTACTTTCTCGTGAAGGAGAAATTGCAATTGCAAAAAGAATTGAGGCAGGAAAAGATGTAATGCTTAATGCACTATCTCAAAGCCCTATTACAGCACTACAATTTTTTGATTGGGATAACAAGCTTCAAAATGACGAAATTTTAGTGAGAGAAATAATTGATATTGATACCAACTATATGGATGATGATGAAAATAATAATAGTTCAAAACAGAAAAAACAAGATGATGAACAATCTACAGAGGAGGCCAATAATTCTGAAGAGGATGAGTTCAATCCAACTTTAGCAGCAATGGAAACAGAAATTAAGCCTAAAGTTTTACACACAGTGCACACACTTACAAAGGAATATAATAAACTAATTAAGTATCAAAAAGAAAAACTTGAGTGTGTACTAAATGGCAAAAAATTTTCCACTTCTAAAGATAAAAATTATAAAAAAATTGTGGACGATATAATAGAAAATATAAAATCTCTTCAACTTTCTCCATCTGTGTTAGAGGAACTAGTTCAAAAACATTATTCTGAAAATAAAAAAATAATATCCTTAGAGGGCAATTTGCTAAGATTAGCCTTGGAATCTAAAATTAGCAGAGACGAATTTATTAAATTTTATGTAGGAAATGAAATAAATCCCAACTTAAAAGAATTTTTAGATACCAACGAAGTTTGGAAAAAATTTTTTCAAAAGAATAAAAGTGAATTTAAAAATATCAGAGATAGACTGGTAGAAATAAGTAATAAACTAGGTATTTCAGTTACAGAATATAAAAAACTTGTAAGTCGAGTTCAAAAAGGTGAAAAAGAGTCAAGAATTGCAAAAAAAGAGATGGTTGAGGCAAACCTGAGATTGGTGATTTCTATTGCAAAAAAATATACAAACAGGGGCCTTCAATTTTTAGATTTAATTCAAGAAGGAAATATTGGTTTGATGAAAGCTGTTGATAAATTCGAATACAGAAGAGGATATAAATTTTCTACTTATGCTACATGGTGGATAAGGCAAGCAATTACAAGGTCAATTGCAGATCAGGCAAGAACAATAAGAATTCCAGTTCACATGATAGAAACAATTAACAAAATTGTTAGAACTCAAAGATTAATATTAAGCGAATTTGGAAGAGAAGCTACACCTGAGGAGCTAGCAAAAAAATTGAGAATGCCCCTAGAAAAAGTTAGAAAAGTATTAAAGATTTCAAAAGAACCAGTTTCACTTGAAAAGCCTGTTGGAGATGAAGAAGATAGCAGTCTTGGAGATTTCATTGAAGATACAAAGGCTTTAGCCCCTTTAGAGCAGGCAATAAAATCAAATTTA
Organism: uncultured Pelagibacteraceae bacterium; assembly: GCA_902615045.1. Classification (GTDB taxonomy): domain Bacteria; phylum Pseudomonadota; class Alphaproteobacteria; order Pelagibacterales; family Pelagibacteraceae; genus Pelagibacter. The sequence continues at coordinate 18,820 of CACMNP010000009.1, forward strand.
AGCGAAGCAACTACTAAAATATTATCAACACTAACTCCTAGAGAGGAAAGAGTTTTGAGAATGAGATTTGGAGTTGGTATGAATACTGATCATACATTAGAGGAAGTTGGACTACAGTTTTCAGTAACAAGAGAAAGAATCAGACAAATTGAGGCTAAAGCTCTTAGAAAACTAAAACACCCGAGTAGATCGAAACAACTGAAAAGTTTTCTAGAAAGTTAGGGCCGTTAGCTCAATAGTAGAGTACTGCATTGACATTGCAGGGGTAGTTGGAGCGTAACCAACACGGCCCACCATTATTAAATTATCTTTAATTGCTAACATAAAAAAAATGGTATAATTAAGAGTTCAATTTACAAGGGCCTGTAGCTCAGTTGGTTAGAGCAGTACACTCATAATGTATTGGTCCCAGGTTCGAGTCCTGGCGGGCCCACCAAATCAAGCAAAATCAGTATAAATAAATTATAGTTTTTCAAAATTTAAGTAAAAACTGTATTATGATTATTTATAAAATGAAGTTTAAAATTAAAATCAATCTTAAGATATCTTACTATATTTCAATACTAGCCTGTTTTGCGATTCTTTTTTACTTTGCTTATAAAGGAGTTATTGCATATCTAATTCACAGAGAGTTATATGGCGGAGGGTTAGATACACTAGTCTTGTTGCGCGTATCTATTTCAGGAATAATGTTTGTTTTAATACTTTTATTTATCCAGTTTATAAAAATACCTCATCTAAAAAGTCATCGTACAATTTTAAGAGGAGTTTTTATTGGATGGACAAGTGTTTTTATAATACTTATCACTGTCAACTTGAGCTCAATTTACTTTATATTATTAACAGGTTTAGTGTCTTTTTTTTCGTTAATTACCTTGTTCAGTTTAGAGGACCAAATTAAAGAAGAAAAAAATACCCTCACAGAAAAAGAAATTTATCTTCTTCAACAACTTGCAAAAAAAAAGTAGTTCAGTTTTGAAAAAAATAATATTTTTAATTTTATTCTTAATATGCCAAAATAATGTTTCTTCTAAAGATATGATTTTGGATCAATTAAATAACCCTAAAATAACAAATCAATCCCAACAATGGAATTTTATTACCGATCAAGTAATGGGAGGTATATCAAAAGGAAAATTTATAGTTGAGAAAGTTGATGGAGTGGAATGCTATAGAATGACTGGGGATGTATCCACTAAAAATAACGGTGGATTTATTCAAATGAGAACAAAATTAAGTCCTGAAATTAATAGTAAAGACTATGAAGGAGTATATGTTAAGGTTTATGGCAATGAAAAAAATTATAATCTTCATTTAAGAACAGGGTTAACACTAGCACCATGGCAGTATTATAGTTATACTTTTACTTCAACAAAAAATTGGAACGAAATTAGAGCGCCATTTGAACAATTTAAAAAATCTAATTTTTATCAACCAAAAAGTATATTAGGACAAAATATTAAATCTGTTGGTTTAGTTGCGGGTTTTGAGGATTTTAAATCAGATATTTGTTTAAGTGAAATTGGATTTTATTAAATTATTTAATTAAAAATTCCTCAAGAGTTTTAAACAATGCATTTATATCACCATCATTATTTTGAATAATTGAATTAAATTCTTCCTTTTGAGTTCTGGCTAAGCTTAATCCTTCTACAATTAGATCTCTTATTAAAGGTCTTTCTGGATTTTTTGTATAAATTCTCCAATCTATTTTTACTTGAGGTCTTTTTGATGTAGCTTCCAATACACTATTAACAATAGTATATTTTTCGTTAATTTTTTTTTGTGACACTACATTAATTCTTGGATTTGTATAATCAACTAATCTGCTTGAGAAACTTTTTAAAAAATAACTTCTAAATAATTTTTGATATTTAGCCTTTTGTTCTTCATTAATAGATTTTCTATATTTTCCTAAAGTGTACATACCTATTCCATTTATATCTACACTTCTTTCTGCAATAGCATTTAATTTAATTATTTTTGACTCAACTGGATCTTCGCTAGATAATATTGAGGCCGCTTCATCTACTATTTCATTTATTAAAGCACTAGGATCTTTTGCTAAAGCCACATTAGAGAAATTCGTAAAAAATAAAAATATAACTAAATATTTAAGTAATTTCATCTGACGAAAAATTATTGAGTGTCTAGCTCTTCCCAGTCATCGTCACTAAGTGTATCTGTAGTTTTATCTATATTTCTAATTTTTCTGTATCTATCCTGCAAATATAAACTTCTAACTGATGCATAAAGATCAACAGAACTGTTTTCAAGGCTATCAAATGACTCTAAATTTTTTGCTCTAAAATCAACTCCACTTAACAATCTAGATGAATAATAATCTGCTTCAGAAAAATATTGAGTGTCATTAGCTACAGTAACATTATACCACGCATCTCCACCTATAATATTAACTACTGATCCAATTGAGTCTCTTACAGTAGTTGGGCCCAAAACTGGCAAGACAAAATAACAACCGGCTCCCGCGCCCCAAACACCAAGTGTTTGTCCATAGTCTTCTTTATCACGTTTTTTTAAACCATAATAAGAAGCCACATCAAATATTCCTGCAATTCCAAGAGTTGAATTAATAACAAATCTTGCAGAATTTATTCCTGCATCTTTAAATTGACCTTGTAGTACATTATTAGGAATAGTTACAACATTACCAAGATTACTTAATGCATTACTTGTGCCAGATCTCATAGGTTGAGGAAACATTCTGTAACCTTTTGCTAACGGTTTGAAAATTACTTTATCCAATGCTTGGTTGAATGCAAAAATTCCTCTGTTAACTCTTTCAAAACAATCACCGACTTCTATATATCCATTTTTATTTTCATTTAATTTAAGTTTGCCATCATCTCCCGCATTGGCATGACTATTAATAAAGGTAAAAATAATAAGTATTAAAATGGATAGTTGTCTGCTCATAAAATAGTTATAGTATAATTGATAGTAATATAAAGATAAATTGTTTGAATTTATGCAGAAAAATGTTGAAAAAATGTCTATAAATTACTCTCCTAATTTTAACACAAAAAAAAGAAGTAGATCAAAGATAAAGTATTTAATTTATCATTATACAGGAATGAAATCTGAAAGCGCAGCTATAAAAAGATTAACAAATCTCAACTCAAAAGTGAGCTGTCATTACTTTATCAAGTTTAATGGAGAAATTGTGAGAATTGTTCCAGATTTATATGTTGCTTGGCATGCTGGAATTTCATCTTGGAAAAAAGATACATCTCTAAATTCAAATTCAATAGGTATTGAAATTTCAAATCCTGGACATAAACACGGTTATAGGAATTTTAATCATAAACAAATTTTATCGATTTTAATTTTGTCAAAATATTTAAAAAAAAAATACAAAATAAAAAAAGAAAATATTTTAGGACATGCTGATATTGCGCCTTTAAGAAAAAAAGATCCAGGAGAAAAATTTCCATGGCAATTACTTAATAAAAAAAAAATATCCTTATGGCATAATTTAAATGAAAAAAAATGTAATAAACTTAGAAAAATAAAAATAACAAACGACAAAGATTTTTATAAATTATTATTTAAATTTGGTTATAAATCATCAAATAATAATATAGAAAAAATTAAAATTTATAAAAGTTTTCAAAGAAGGTTCAGACCACAATTAATTAGCAGTATTGTTGATCAAGAATCTTATGAAATTATAAAATCCTTGATTTAATTGATTTTAATTTAGTTGAAATTTAAAAAAAAAAGAATATTTTTTTAATGCCAGATAAATGACTTATCGCTTTAAATTTTAAAGAGGAAAGTCCGGGCTCTACAAAGACACAGTGCCAGTTAATAACTGGCGGGGGAAACCCTAGGGACAGTGCCACAGAAAATAAACCGCCTTATCGAGGCAAGGGTGAAAAGGTGTGGTAAGAGCACACCGGCTAAGTTGGTAACAACTAGCGCATGGAAAACCCCACTGGGAGCAAGACTGAGTAGAGATGACACTGTTAGAAATAACTAAAAGCAGTCTTTGGCTAGTCATCAGGGTTAGTTGCTTGAGCTTTAAAGTGATTTAAAGCCTAGATAAATGATAAGTTTAAATGACAGAACCCGGCTTATAGTTTATCTGGCATTCATAAAAATAAATCTAAATAATCAATAAATTTAACCATAAGAGTTTCATAATATTAGCTATTGACGCTTTATTATAAAACCCATAATATCCCATAAATACCCAAATTAGGGATAATATGGTTTATGTTTTTATCAACTTACGAAAACAAATTGGACAAAAAAGGAAGGGTTTCAGTGCCTGCATCGTATAGATCATATTTATCAAATATAGGTTACAATGGTATAATTTGTTATCCATCTTTTAACAATCAATGTATTGAAGCGTGGCCGCAAGATAGAATAGAAAAAATTTCAAATGCAATTGACTCACTCAATCCTTTTGAGGAAAAGAAAGATTATTTCGCTACATCTATATTATCTGAAAGTATAAATTTACAATTTGACAGTGAAGGAAGAGTTCAAATAACTCCAAAATTATTACAACATGCAAAAATAAAAAATAGCATGTTATTTGTTGGTCAGGGCAAAACATTTCAAATCTGGGAACCAATGCTTTTTGAAAAATTTAGGGCAAACGCTAGAAAAAAATCAAACATTAATAGAGCAAGTCTTAAATGGGAAAAACAATTTAATAACTAAAAGGGGAGAAAATGACAATAAACTTTAAAACACCAGATATAAAAGAATTAAAACCACGAATATTAGTATTAGGAGTAGGTGGTGCTGGAGGAAATGCAATAAATGGGATGATTGAAGCTGGTCTTCAGGGTGTTGAGTTTATTGCTGTAAATACTGATGCTCAAGATTTAAGATTGAGTAAAGCCCAAACAAAAATACAAATGGGCTTAAATCTTACCAAAGGTCTTGGAGCAGGAGCAAAATTAGATATCGGACAAGCTGCTGCAGATGAGTCATTAAACGAAATAGTAAATATCTTGCAAGGTGCAAATATGGTTTTCATAACTGCAGGAATGGGTGGAGGAACTGGAACTGGATCTGCTCATGTAATTGCAAGAGCAGCAAAAGAACTTAATATTTTAACTGTTGGAGTTATAACGCTACCTTTCCTATATGAAGGTCCTTCAAGAATGAGAAAAGCACAACAAGGTTTAGAAGAACTTCGAAAACATGTTGATACTATTATAGTTGTTCCAAATCAAAATTTATTCAAAATCGCAAGTGAACAGACAACTTTTGAGGAATCTTTTGCTTTATCAAATGATGTCTTACTTCATGGTGTTCAAAGTATAACTGATTTAATGGTTAGACCAGGGCTTATAAACTTAGATTTTGCAGATGTCGAAACTGTTATGAGCTCAATGGGTAAAGCTATGATGGGAACAGGTCAAGCAGAAGGAGAAGGTAGAGCAGTAAAAGCCGCTGAGTCAGCAATTAATAATCCATTAATTGATGATTATTCCTTGAAAGGTGCAAAAGGACTCTTGGTAAATATAACAGGAGGCAAAGATTTAAAATTATTTGAGGTTGATGAGGCTGTAAACAAGGTAAGAGCAGAAGTAGATCCAGAGGCAGAATTAATTATAGGAGCTATAACTGATGATAGTTTGGATGGAATAATGAGAGTTTCAATAGTTGCTACAGCTTTAGATGGACAACAACCTGAACCAAAATCAGTTATTAACATGGTTCATAGGATACAAAATAGAAATCCAGGTTATTCAGAGTTTTCAAATTCTGGATCAACACAATCATTTCAATTTACAAACAATACCAATTCAATAATTACTAATGGAGCTAATGCTCTTAAAATAGAGGAAGAAGAGAAGAGTGAAGAATTGAGTTCTAAAAGTATAGATACTAATTATGCAAGTGAGTCATCAAGCACTATAAATGTTAACGATTTAGAGAAAACCGAAGCATCTGTAGCTAGCTCAGTAAACTCTGAATTTGAAAGCAATATAGATGAGCAAGTATCTGAAAATAATGGTTTGGAGAATTTTGAGTTGAGTGAAGATGATACTCCAGAATTATTTAATTCAGATGCTAACGACGAGTTATCAACTTCACCACAAGAGATAATTTCTGAGGAAGAAGAAGATTTAGAAATTCCAGCATTTTTGAGAAGACAAAAGAATTAATGGTCTTCAAAAAAATAAATGAATGCCACCATAAATCTGGAAAAACATTTTCCAGTATTACTAAACGAATTAGTTAGTATTATTTCCCCTCTTTATGGTGGCACATTTATCGATTGTACATTTGGTGCAGGCGGTTATTCAAAAAAGATTTTAGAGAAAAACTTAAATAATATTGTAGCATTAGATAGAGATAATTCTGTCAATAGTGTAGCTAATCAATTTCACACAAAGTATAAAAAAAGATTTAAATTTTATAACAAAAAATTTTCAGATATCGATCAAATAAAGGAAGATAACATTAAAGCAATTATTTTTGATCTGGGATATTCATTAAATCAAATTTCTGATCTAAATAGAGGCATATCATTTAATAGTAAAGGCAAACTAGACATGAGAATGGGATTAAATGATTTTTCTTGTGATGATGTAATTTCAAAAATGAGCCAACAAAGTCTATATAAAATTTTTAAGTATTTTGGTGATGAAAAATATGCAAAACCAATTTCAAAAAAAATAATACAATTAAGAAAAAATAAAAAAATTAAAACCGAAAATTTAGTAGAAATCATTGAAGGTGTAAAAAAAAAGAAAAGTGGAAAAAATAAATCTACTAAAGTTTTTCAAGCTCTTAGAATTTTTGTAAATAAAGAGATAACAGAACTGATATATGGTTTAATAAAAGCCTATAATATTTTGCCAGTTGGTGGAGCAATAGCAGTTGTTACTTTTCATTCTATCGAGGATAAAATAGTAAAGTTTTTTTTTAAAGAATACTCAGAAGTAAAAAATTCTTCTAGATATTTACCAAAAAGTATTTCAACTAAAAGGTATTTTAATTTAACTAGAAAAAAACCAATAGTTCCATCATCCAGTGAGATTAATATTAATCCTCCCTCAAGGTCGGCAAAACTTAGATTTGCATACAAATTAGAGAATGGATGTAACTTTAAAAAATTTATTAGTAATTTTAAATACTTAAAAGATATAGAAAATTTGAACTTTGATGCATAAAAAATTTCTTTTATTTATCCCTATTATTATTCTTATAATTTCAACTGCTTTTACAAAAAATTCGACAAAAAAACTTGATAAACAAATTTTTGAAACTCAAGAGGATATCAGGGCTCTCAATGATATTTATGAGTTAGTTTTATTTGATTACAACTATCTTACATCACCAAATAAATTAATGGAATATTCCAAAATATATTTTGATAAAGAATTAAAAAAAAAAAAAATTACAGATTTAAAAATTTTTAAATTTAATAATGAATAATATTGACGAAAATTTTAAATTTGAAGAAAATAGATCAAATTTAAAAATATCTTTTGAACGTATATCATTTATTTTCTTCATCTTTTTTATAATTACAATAATTTTTACGTCTAAAACTATCTATCTAGGATTTAAAAAAACAAACCAAACTCAAACTTTAAAAGAAAAAGAACAATATAGAGCATCTATCATGGATAGAAATGGAAATATTATTGCTAAAACAGTGCGTGTGACCAATTTAGGCATAAATCCAAATCAACTAATTAACAAAGAAAAATTATTAATTTCTTTAAAATTAATATTTCCTGACAAGAATTTTGAAAAGGAAATCAACGGAAAAAAGTTTTTTTATGTCAAAAAGAAAATATCTCCATCAAAACTAGAAAAAATAAAATTACTGGGAGAAAAATCGTTTAAAGAGGAAGAAAACATTGCTCGTGTTTATCCTAACGGTAATCTTTTCAGTCATATATTAGGACAGATTGATACAGATAATAATGGTGTGTCTGGTATAGAAAAATCTTTTGACTATGAATTAACAACATCAAACAAACCATTAAAACTTTCTTTAGATACTGAAATACAATATTTGGTAAGAGAAGAATTATTAAAATTTCAAGAAATTTTTAATAGTTATGGAAGTACAGCTATTTTAATGAATGTTAACAGCGGTGAGATTATATCGATGGTTTCTATACCAGATTTTGATTTAAATAAAAGAGAAGATATTTCTGATAAAAAATTTATAAACAGATCCACAAAAGGTGTTTATGAACTTGGATCAGTTTTTAAAACATTTACACTGGCTGCTGGATTTCAACAAAATGTTATCCAAGAAGATACCCTTTTTAAAAATCTACCAAAAAAAATAAAATGTGCGGGAAGGTCGATATCTGAATATGATATGGATATTCCATCTAGTCTTACTGCAGAAGAAATATTAATTAGATCTGGAAATATTGGTTCAATTAAAATTGCTCAGAAAGTCGGTTTAGAAAATTTTAAAAAGTTTCTAGAAAATTTAGATTTATTATATAAAATACAATTTGATATTGAAGAAGTTGGAAATCCAATTCCGTTTAAATGGGGAAAATGTAAATTAGCTACAGCAGCATATGGTCATGGTATAACAACCACACCACTTCAACTTGCAAAAGCTTATGCAATAATTGCAAATGGTGGATATAAAATAAAACCAACTTTAATTAAAAAAGAGAAAAATTTAAAAAGAGGCGAGCAAATAATTACACAAGAAAATTCGAATAAAATTAATGAAATATTGAGAAAAATTGTAACATCCGAACAGGGCACAGCTAATTTAGCAAATATTGCTGGTTATGAAATTGCTGGAAAAACAGGAACAGCTCAAAAATCTATAAAGGGTAAATATTCTAAAAAAAAAATAAATACTTTTGCTTCAATTTTTCCAATATCTTCTCCAAAATATGTTTTAATTGTTTTATTAGATGAACCAAAATTGAGTGAAACTTATATTTATGAATATAATGATGGTAAAAAAAGGAAGATAATAGGTACACCTTTTAATACTGCTGGTTGGACTTCTGTTGAGGTTGCCAAAAATATAATTGAGAAAATCGGGCCTATTTTAGCCATAAAATATTAAGAAATTTCATAATGATATTAAAAAGCTTTTTTAAAAATCTTAAAAAAGATTTTAATAATAAAAGTTTTGATGGATTTGAATTTAATTCAAAAAAAATAAAAAAAAATTATATATTTTTTGCAATACAGGGTAGTAAATTTAATGGAAATAATTTTATAAATGATGCCATTAAAAGAGGAGCCCGAATAATTGTATCAAATAAATTTAAAACTGGAGTCAATAAAGGTGTATTATATATAAAAGTAAGCGATCCTAGGTTAGCCTTATCAAGTTTTGCAAATAAATATTACAATAAAAAACCAAATAATATAATTGGTGTAACTGGTACAAACGGTAAATCATCTATAGTCAATTTTTATTACCAGATATTAAAACTTAATAAAAAAAGAGTAGCCTCAATTGGAACTTTAGGCGTCAAATCGAATGGTGTAAACTTAAAACTTAACAATACAACTGTTGATGCTATTACAATGAATAAAATACTTGCGAATTTAAAGAAAAAAAAAATTGAAAATGTAATTTTAGAAGCATCAAGTCATGGCCTTCATCAAAAAAGATTACATGGTATTAAATTTAGCACATCTATATTCACTAATTTAAGCAGAGATCATTTAGATTATCACAAAAATTACAAAAATTATTTTAATTCAAAATTAATTTTATTTAATGAGTTGACAAATAAAAATGGAAATTTGATATTTGATAATGATTTAAAATATTCACAAATCTTTAAAAAAATAGCCATAAGAAAAAAATTAAATTTATTAAATATTGGTACATCAGATAGTCATTTAAAAATTAATTCAATTAAGATTTTAAATAACTACCAACATATAAAGTTTACTTTTAAAAATAAGGAATACCAATTTAAAACAAGCCTAATTGGAAAAATACAAATTAAGAATTTGATGATGGCTATTGCAGCAGCAATTAAAAGTAATCTAAAAATTGATGATATTGTTAAAAAGCTTAAGTATATTAAACCCGTAAAAGGAAGGCTCGAGATAATCGGAACAACCAAAGATAAATCAATTTTTATTTTAGACTATGCTCATACTCCAGAGGCTCTTAAAACAAGTATAGAAAATATTAAAGAACAGTTTGGTTTAAGAAAAATTAATATTGTATTTGGATGTGGCGGTGAAAGAGATAAAGAAAAAAGACCAATAATGGGCAAAATTGCTAACAAACTATGTAATTATATTTATCTTACAGACGATAATCCTAGAAGTGAAAATCCAGAAAATATCAGAGCAAGTATTAAAAAATCAATTTTACCATCTAAAATGATTGAAATACCATCAAGAAAATTAGCTATAAAAAAAGCAATTTTAAATAGTAAGTCTGATGAGGTTTTAATTATTGCAGGAAAGGGACATGAGAACACTCAAGAATATATTAAAAAAAATAAATTTTCTGACAAAGATAATATAAAAAAATCAATAATTTTAAAAAATAGAATTTTATCAAACGATTGGAAATTAAATATACTTAGAGAAATTATAAATAACAAAAAAATAGATAGAATAAAAAATTTAAAAATTAGCACTAATTCGAAAGAACAAAATAAAGGTAAAATTTTCATTGGAATTAAGGGGAAATCTTTTAATGGAAATGATTTTGCAGACGAAGCTCTAAAAAATGGAGCAAAATTAGCAATACTTCAAAATAACAAAAATTATAGTAAAAAAAAGATTAATGTTAAAAGTACTCTAGAATTATTAATTAAATTTTCACAAAAGATAAGAATTTCTTCAAATGCATCTCAAGTTGCAATTACAGGATCTTCAGGCAAAACTTCGCTGAAAGAATTGTTAGGACAATGTCTTCAAAAAAATTATTCCACAGTATTTTCTAAAAATTCATTCAATAATAAATTTGGTTTACCGATTTCATTAATAAATTTAAATAAGGATACGACTTATGGAATATTTGAAATTGGAATGGATAAAAAGGGAGAAATAGACTATTTATCAAAAATAATTAAACCAGACGTTGGAGTTATTACAAATATTAGTTATGCGCACGCCAAAAATTTTAAATCTTTATTGGATATAGCTAAAGCCAAATCAGAGATTATTTTCAACATAAGAAAAAATGGCACAATTGTATTGAATAAAGATGATAAATTTTTCGATTTTTTTTCAAATTTAGCGAACAAAAATAATTTAAATATCATTTCTTTTGGTAAACATAAAAATTCTAATATTAGATTATCTAAATTAAAAAAATCTACGAAATCTTATATCATCTATATTGATGTAGCTTCTAAAACTTTTAATTTTAAAATTAATAATAACTTATTACCTTATTTGGATAATATATTGGCTTCCATAGCAGTTTGTAAAAGTTTAAATATCATTGATAAAATAAAAAGTAACTTTTTTTCTAATTATAAAATACCAAGTGGTAGAGGAAATATCAAAAAATTCAATATCGGCTCTAAAATAGTTAATATAATAGATGAAAGTTATAACTCAAATCCATTATCTCTTAATTTCTCAATTAAGAAATTTGATAATTTAACAGTAAATCCAAATAAAAAATTTATGCTACTAGGTGACATGTTAGAATTAGGAAAATTTTCAAAAAAACTTCATATTGAAGCTGCAAAAGATATCAATAAGGCAAAGTTCAAAAAGCTGTTTGTTTATGGGAATTATATCATAGAAACATTTAACAAAATTAGAACACAAAAAAGAGGAAAAATACTTAAATCAACTAGTGAAATTTTTAATATAATAAAAAATGATTTAAATAATGGTGATTTTTTAATGATAAAGGGCTCAAATTCTACAGGACTAAATCAAATAACCAAACAAATTGGATCAAAATCTTAATGTTGTTTGAACTTTTTTCAATACTAGTAGATCAATTTAGTTTTTTGAATGTTTTTAAATATTTAACAGTAAGAACTGGTCTTTCTATGTTTACAGCTATGGTTGTTGTTTTTTTAGTTGGAAACCCATTAATTAATTTTTTTTCTTCAAAACAGATTCATAATCCAATCAGAGAAGATGGACCTAGCGATCATATAATTAGAAAAATTGGAACACCTACAATGGGAGGACTAATAATATTACTAGGTGTTTTTTCAGGAGTATTGCTATGGGGTGACTTATCAAATCCTTACAATTGGTTTTTAATATTTATTGCAGCTTCTTTTGGATTATTGGGAGCTTATGACGATTATAAAAAAATAAAGTTAAAAAGTTCGAATGGAATTTCTTCTAAACTAAAAATCTCTCTACAAATTATTTTAGCTTTGATTGGTATATTTATACTTTATATCACAAGTGATTCTGATCAAATAAATAATCTATATTTTCCTTTTTTTAAAAACTTAGTAATCAATCTTGGCTGGTTTTTTATACCTTTTTATATGTTCATATTAGTTGGAGCTTCAAATGCAGTTAATTTAACGGATGGTTTAGACGGATTAGCAACAGTTCCTGTTATGTTAGTTGCCGCTTGTTTTGCATTTATTAGTTACGTCTCTGGTAACATAATTTTTTCTGATTATCTTCAAATCGCATACATAGAGGGTGTAGGAGAAGCTTCAATTTTTTGTGGATCAATAATCGGGGCTTGTTTAGGTTTTTTATGGTTTAATGCACCACCAGCAAAAATTTTTATGGGAGACACTGGATCTTTATCATTAGGTGGTTCACTGGGAGCGGTTGGTATAATAACGAAGCACGAAATCGTGTTAGCAATAACAGGCGGATTATTTGTTTTAGAAGCTGTTTCTGTAATAGTTCAAGTTATTTCCTATAAATTAACAGGTAAAAGAATATTTAAAATGGCTCCAATACACCATCATTTTGAAAAAAAAGGATGGCCAGAGTCAACGGTTGTAATTAGATTTTGGATAATTTCTATTATTCTAGCGATGATTGGATTAGCAACTTTGAAACTTAGATAATGAACTTAAAAAATGAAACGCTAAGTAAAAATTTTTTAATTTATGGTTTTGGAAAATCTGGAATTTCATCATTAAAATATTTAAAAAAGAAAAATAGGTGTTTTATTTTTGATGATGATAAGAAAAAAATTAAAAATAAATATAAAAAATTTTTTATTTCTAAATCAAAATTATTAAATAATAATTTTGATAATATAGTTATAAGTCCTGGTATTAATATAAATAAATGCCAGTTATCAAATTATTTAAAAAAGAACCAAAAAAAAGTTATTACTGATTTTGATATATTTTATAAATTTAATCCTGAAGTTTTAACAATTACGATTACTGGTACGAACGGAAAGTCAACCACAAGTAAGTTGCTTTATGATATCTTAAAGAAACACCGTTATGATACTAGGCTAACTGGAAATATTGGAAATCCTATTTTAGAGGAAAAAAGAGTTACCAAAAATACTATCTTTGTTATTGAGGCTTCTTCTTATCAGCTGGCTTATAGTAAATATTTCAAATCAAAATTTTCTATAATCATTAATATTTCCCCAGATCATTTAGAAAGGCACAATACAATGAAAAATTATGTATTATCAAAATTAAAATGTGTAACAAGACAAAACGAAAATGATGTAGCAATAATAACAAACACTAATTTATTGAAAGACTTATTAAGAACTAAAAATATAAAATCCAAAATAATATATGTAAGTAAAAATAAGTATGCATATTTAAAAAATAAATTAAGTAATGATAATTTTAAAAACTCAACAAATTTTCAAAATTTAAATTTTTTATTTGAGCTATCGAAACATATGAAACTTAATTTAAAAACTGTAATAAAAACTATTAATAAATTTAAACCTTTGAAATTTAGACAGGAAGTGATCCATCAATCGAAATATTTAAAAATAATAAATGACTCTAAGTCAACTACATTATCTTCTACTGTTCCATTTTTAGAGTCTAATGAAAAAATTATATGGATCTTGGGAGGATTATTTAAAAAGGGTGACAAATTTAATTTAAATAAAAAGTATTTTAAAAATTTAGAAGCATATATTTACGGAAAAGATAGAAAAGTTTTCCTCAAACTATTTAAAAGTAAAATTAAAGTTAATCTATCAAAAGATCTTAGAAATACTCTTAAATTAATTCCAAACATTAAGGATATAAAAACAAAGGTTACAATTTTATTTAGCCCATCAGCCGCATCATTTGATCAATACAAAAATTTTGAACAAAGAGGTAGACAATTCAATATGTTAATTAAAAAGTATTTACCAATTGAATGAATAAATATTTTGATACATTTTATAATTGGTGGAAAAACATCGATAAAACAATTTTTTTGATAATAAGTCTATTATTTTCACTAGGATTGTTCTTCTCTTTAGTTTCAACTTCAATAATCGCATCAGATAAATTAAACACAAATTCTTACTATTTTTTTTTAAAACATTTAATTTTTGTTTTAATAGGAATATTTTTAATTTTATTTTTATCTCTACTAGATCAAAAAATTTTAATTAGGTTATCAGTCGTATTATTTGTTATCACATTTATAAGTTTATTCTTAGTTCCCTTAATAGGAGTGGAGGTCAAAGGGTCAAAGAGATGGTTAGACATTGGCTCATTACCTAGGTTTCAACCTATTGAAACTTTAAAACCTTTTTTTGTTATTGTTATTTCACTAATAATTTCATTAGAAAAAAAAAACCTTTATATAAAATATCTCTTGAGTTCAGTCATTTTAGTGCCAATTATAATTTTACTCTTATCTCAACCAGACTTAGGACAAACATTATTAATAATATCTGTTTGGCTTGCCATTATTTTTGTTTCAGGAATAAATTTATTACTTTTCACAATTTCATTATTAGCTGTGGGTTCATTGACTCTATTTTTAGTCTTTTTGGTACCAAAGTTTGAATACATAAGAATAAGATTAATGTCATTTTTAGATAATTCTAGTGGTAATAATTACCAGGCTGATAAAGCAAGCGATGCAATATCCAGCGGAAGTTTTTTCGGAAAAGGAATAGGTGAAGGAACTTTAAATTCAAGAATACCAGAAGCACATACAGATTATATAATTTCTGTAATTGCAGAAGAATTTGGAGTAATTATCTTAATAGGTATAATATTACTTTATTTAATATTATCTTATAGAGTTTTAAAAAAAATAAATTTTACAAAAAATAATAATTTTAAACTTATATTAGTTGGAAGTATTTCAATAATACTATTGCAAACTTTTATTCATATTGGTGTAAATATAAGAATGCTTCCTACTACAGGCATGACTATGCCATTTATTAGTTATGGTGGTTCCTCAATAGTTGGAACATCAATTTTAACTGGAATAATATTAAATTTGACGAAGAGAAAATTAAATTAGTATGAAAAATATACTTATAGTAACAGGTGGTTCTGGTGGCCACGTAGTACCATCTACCTCTTTGTTTGAACATTTGAAAAACAAATTTTTTGTAAAAATGGTATCTGATTTGAGAGGAAGCAAATATATAAATACTGAAAAATTTAAATATGAATTAATAGATGTACCTAATTTATTTTTAAAACCTTATTTACTTCCAATAAATATTTTTAAATATTTTCTAAACATTTTTCAATCTATTAGATTTTTAAAAAATAATAAGACAAATATTGTGATTAGTACTGGTGGGTACATGACATTTCCATTTTGCTTAGCCGCATTTATATTACAAAAAAAAGTTTTCTTGTTTGAGCCTAATAGTGTTTTAGGTAGATCTAACCGCTTTGCTTTGAAATTTTCAACAAAAATAATTTGTTACGATGAAAATTTAAGAAACTTCCCAATAAAATATAATGCTAAAAAAGTTATAGTCAAACCTATTTTAAAAAAAGAAATATATAACATAGAAAAAAATATAATTAATTTAAAAAAAGAAATAAAAAAAATTCTTATTATCGGTGGTAGTCAGGGCGCATCGTTTTTTGACGAAAATATTACTGAATTAATTATCGAAATTTCAAAAAAACGAAATTTCGAAGTTATACAACAAATATCAAATATTAATAATTTATCTTCAATAAAAAATAAATATAACAAATCAAATATAAACTACAAATTTATTGAATTTACCAATGATAGTCATGAACTCTACAACGGTATAGATCTAGCAATTACCAGAGGAGGCGCAAGTACATTAAGTGAACTTTCATTCTTAAATATACCATTTATTTCAATCCCCCTCCCATCCGCAAGAGATAATCACCAATTCTATAATTCAGAATTTTACTATAAAAAAAATTGTTGTTGGTTAATAAAACAAAAGGAATTCGAATTTAAAAAATTTTCAAAGATGATATTTGAAATATTTAACGATTATAAAAATTACAACGAAAAATTAAAAAATCTTGAGGAAATTACTAAAAAAAATACTTGGAATAATATAAACAATAAGATTATAGAAATTATAGATGAAAATTAATATTGGAAAAACTGAACTAATTCATTTTGTAGGAATTGGTGGGATTGGTATGAGTGGCTTAGCATTAATAATGGATAGTTTAGGCTTTAAAATACAAGGAAGCGACAAATCAGATAATAAAAATCTTAACTTACTAAGAAAAAGAAAAATTCCAATTTATTTAAATCATAATAAGCAAAATATAAATAATTGTACTGTATTAGTAGTTTCATCTGCTATAAAAAAATCAAATCCAGAATATAGGCATGCTAAAAAATTAAACTTACCAATATATAAAAGAGGAGAATTGTTAGGTCATATAGTCTCTTTAATGAAAAATATTGTTGTGACAGGATCACACGGCAAAACAACAACAACATCAATTTTGTCAAACATTATGAACTATGCAAAATTAGACCCCACAATAATTAACGGAGGTGTTTTGAATTCAATAGGAAGTTCGGCAAAATTAGGAAAAAGCGACTGGAGTTTAGTTGAATCAGATGAGTCGGATGGAAGTTTTCTACAAATACCTTTTAATTATTCAATAATAACTAACATTGACAATGAACACTTGGATTATTACAGAACTATGAAAAATTTAAAAAATAAATTCATAGAATTTATTGATAAAACACCTTCTTTCGGAAAGGCTTTTCTGTGTTTAGATGACGAAAATGTAAAAAATATTTTACCAAAAATTAAAAATAACAATTACTATACTTTTGGTTTAAATAAGAAATCAAATTTTCATATTTTCAATATAATTCAGAATAAAGATTATTCAAAATTTAATATTAAAATAAAAATACCGGGCAAAACAAAAATTATAAAAAATATTTCAATACCTTTGTTAGGTTTGCATAATATAAAAAATGCAACTTCTGCATTGGCAGTAGCTTTTTCAATTGGTGTATCAGATAAAATAATTAAATTAGGTCTCAAAAACTTTAATGGAGTCCAGAGAAGATTTAATTTCTTATTTGAAATTAATAAAGTGCCATTTTTCGACGACTACGCTCATCATCCAACTGAAATTTCATCAGTATTAGATGGTGTCAGTAAAGTATATAATAAAGAAGAAATAGTTTGTATTTTCCAACCGCATAGGATTTCAAGAGTAAAAAATTTAAAAATTGAATTTTCTAAATGCTTTAAAAATGCAAACACAGTTTTACTTTGTCCAATTTATAAAGCTAGTGAAACTATAAAATTAGGATTCTCTTACACTTCATTTGCAAAATTAATTGCAAAAAATTCTAAAGTTAATCTGATAATGCTTAAAAATGAAATAGATTTAAAAAAAATTACAAAAAACATTGCATTCGGAAATAAAATTTTTATTGCTATGGGTGCAGGATCTATAACAAATTGGGTAAGAAATCTTAATTGATATGGAATTAAAAGATATTGAAGATTTTAAAAATAAATATGATGCAGATCTGTTTTTTAATACTGATATCAAAAAACTTAATTGGTTTAATATAGGGGGTAAATCAAAAATTTTTTTTAAACCAAAAAATCTTATAGAACTAAAGGAATTCCTAAAACTGTATAATAATAGAGGAAAAATGTTTATATTAGGAATGGGTTCAAATGTGTTATTTAAAGATAATACTTATGAAGGAGTAATAATCAAACTTAGTAACAATTTTAGTACACTATCAAAATTAAAACCAGACACAATAATAGCAGGCTCAGCTTGCTCACAAAAAAAACTTTCAGAATTTGCACTAGAGAATGGAATAAGTGGTTTTGAATTTATGTACTGTATTCCTGGTTCGGTTGGAGGGGGTCTTCAAATGAATTCTGGATGTTTTGGGACAGAATTTAAAGACAAATTAATCTCTCTGCAATGTATTGATACAAAGGGAAATATAAGAGTTATCCAATCTAACAAAATTAAATTTAAATATAGAAAAATAGAATTAAACGAAAATTTAATTTTTTTAAGTGCTACTTTTAAAGGTGATTTATTAAATAAAAATAAAATAAAAAATTTGATGGAAGAATTGGCGATAAAAAAAAATAATTCTCAACCCTCAAAAATTAAGACTGGGGGTAGTACTTTTAAAAACCCAATCGATCAAACAACAAAAAAAGCTTGGGAACTAATAAAAGAATCAGTTCCAGAAAATATAAATTTTGGAGATGCTAGTATATCAAAAAAACACTCGAATTTTTTTATTAATAAAAAAAATGCGACATTTCAAGAAATGAACTCTTTAATAAATTTTGTAAAAAAAAAAGTTAAAGATAAAACTGGGATTAATATTAATTTAGAAATCAAAATTATAGAATAATGAAAAAAATTCTAATTTTGGCAGGTGGATATTCAAAAGAAAAAGAAGTTAGTATACAAACTGCAAAAAGTGTTTACTCAGAATTAAATAAAGATAAAAAATATAAAATTAAAGTAGTAAATCCTGATGGTAAATTTGTTCAAGTATTAAGAAACTTTAATCCAAATATAGTATTAAATTTATTGCATGGAAGATATGGAGAAGATGGCTATATCCAAGCAATTTTAGAATCCGAAAAAGTAAAATATACTCATTCAGGCGTATTATCATCTTCTTTAGCAATAGATAAGGAACTGTCAAAAAAAATTTTTATTAAAAACAACATTTTGACGCCTAAGTATCTTAAATTCTCTTATAGAAATAATATAAACAAATTGAAATTATTAAATAATTTACAAAAAAGGATTGGATTTCCTCTAGTTGTAAAACCTCTTAATGAAGGCTCTAGTGTAAATGTTTTTATATGTAACAAAAATAATATTTTGAAAACTCTTACAAAACTAAATGAATATGGAGAGGTTTTATTAGAAAAATATATACCTGGGAGAGAAATACAAGTTGCAATTTTAGAAAATAAAGTGCTCGGAGCAATTGAGCTTAGACCAACTAGAAAATTTTATGATTATCAAGCCAAATATAACCCAAAGGCAAGAACGGAGCATATAATTCCTGTAGAAATTTCAAAAAGAAAATATCAGGAATTAACAAAAATTGCTCTAAAAGCACATAAAATTTTAAATTGTAGAGGGGTTACACGATCAGATTTTAGGTATTATAAAAACTCCTTTTATTTACTAGAAACTAACACACAACCAGGAATGACTTCACTCTCATTAGTGCCTGAAATAGCAAATTTTAATAACATTACTTTCAAAAATTTGATAATAAAAATTTTGGAAGATGCTTCAATCAATAAATAAAAAAAAAATATATTTTTATTTGGTTTCATTTTTATTTATATCAACAATCCTCAATAATAATTTAATAAGTAATTTGAAAAATGTTTTTCAGATTAGAGAAGTTAAAGTTGAAAATGTTAAAAAAGAAATTAATGACAATATACTATCAAACTCTAGTTTTTTATTAGGTGAAAATATTTTTTTTGTAAACAAAAATTTTTTTTTAGAAAAATTTGATAAACTCAATTTTATTGAAAGCATAAGTATCAAAAAGAAATATCCTTCAATTATTAATATTCAAACAAAACAAACTAATTTAATTGCAATCACGTATCTAGACCAAAAAAAATATTTTATAGGTCAAAATGGAAAATTTATAATAGCAAAACAAATTTCGAATAAAAAAAAATTACCAACTATTTTTGGAAAATTTAAACCAGATGATTACATTTTTCTTCAAAGAGAACTTTTAAATCAAAAAATTGATTTAGATGAAATAACCAGATACTATTTTCACAAAAATAAAAGATGGGATTTATATTTTGCAAACAATATTATAATTCAATTACCTAATAAAAATATTTCTGAAGCAATAAATCTTTTCAAAAAATTTAGATCAAAAAATAACATAAATTCAAATACAATTATTGATTTAAGAATTAAAAATAGATTAATTTTAAGAAATGGGTAAAAACAATTATTTCAATGTTATCGATTTTGGATCATCTAAAATTCGATTTGCATCCTTTGATAATAACTTCGATAAAAAATTTTCAGATTCAATAAAAGTATATACAAACGAGAATTTACAAAGTCATTTTGAGGCAATTAATAAAATTATAAAAAAAGCTGAAAAAAATTTTTCTGATCATATCGAAGATATTGTTTTAATTCTAGATACTGACCAATTATTTACAATAGATATATCATTAACAAAAAATTTAGATAGAAGATCAAAAATAAATAAATTACATGAGCCTTTAATATTAGAATTAAATCAAATAATT
>CACMNP010000010.1 GCA_902615045.1 uncultured Pelagibacteraceae bacterium
AAATTCATTGTATAAATTATACAAAGAAGTTTTTGCTTATCTTCTAAAAAGTAAGGAGTTTTAAATTCATCAATTTCAACTTTTAAAGAACCAATTTTTGATTGAGATTTTGAATTATAATTTATATGCAATTTATTACCCTCTAATAGGTAATTTTTTATTTTTTTTGAAGTCCCTCCAAAAATAATTCCTGAAATTTTTCCGTGATCTTCAGTATAAAATTCAGATATTACAGAATTTTCATTATATTTATTTTTTGAAAGTAAGTAACCTTTATCTTGCCAATTCATTATATTTTAATAGTTTCTAAAAGTTTCATAGCTGCGGCTTGTTCTGCATTTTTTTTTGAACTACCTTCAGCGATAACTGTTTTGCTATCCTTAATTTTTACACTAATTTTAAAATTTGGTTTATGTCTTGGTCCTGTATTAGAAATAAGTTTATATATTGGCAATGCTTTAAATTTCTTTAATGAATATTCTTGTAATCTTGTTTTGGAGTCAATTACAGTAATATCTGATAAATTTAAATAATTTTTCCAATAATTTAATATAAATTTTGACGAAACCTCAAAACCTCTATCTATATAAATTGCTCCTATCAAAGACTCACAACAATCAGATATAATTTTTTTTTCAATATTGACTTTTTTTGTCTTTTCTGTGTTTCCTGTTAAAATATAATTATCCAATTCTAATTCCTTGCCAATTTCAAAACACTTATTTTTATTAACTAAATTTGCAAGTTTTTTGTCAATCATACCTACCTTTTCATTTGGATATAACTCTAAAAGTTTCTTTGATATAACAAACCCTAAAACTCTATCACCTAAAAATTCTAGTTTTTCATAATTATTTTTTGTATCAAAACTTTTGTGTGTTAAAGCTTGTATCAATAGTTTATCATCTTTAAAGCTAATACCTATTTTCTTTTGTAGTTTGTTTAACTTCATTTATTTAAATTATTTTATTAAAAAATCTTTCAAATCGAACTATTTTATCCCATTTGAAAATGTTAAAGATACTTCCTTTCCTTGGATTAGATGAAAAAAATAAAATTTGTGCTTTTCCTACTAAATTATTTTGATTAACATAACCAACTTCTGATAGAAATCTGCTGTCTTTAGAACAATCCCTATTGTCACCTAAGAAAAAAAAGTGATTTTCAGGAACAATGTATTTATCTGAATTAGAAAAAGTTATATCAGTTCTATATGCAGCTAAATAACTTTTTCCATTTGGAAGTTTTTCTTCAAATATATTGACATCAATTTGGGATGATCCACAATATAACTTATCATTTTTGCTTTTAATTGTTTTTAATACTTGATTAGAATTTATATATAAATCACCATCAATAAATTGTATTGTATCACCTGGTAAACCAATCAATCTTTTAATATAATCTGTACGATTATCAGCAGGTGTTTTAAAAACTATAACATCTCCTCTTTTAGGGTTTTTATTTAATATACGTCCTTTAAAAATAGGAGGACTAAAAGGAAATGAATGTTTACTATATCCGTAAGAAAATTTTGTAACAAATAATCTGTCACCCACAAGCAAGTTAGCTTCCATTGATGATGATGGTATATAAAATGGCTGGATTATTATTGATCTTATAAATACTGCAATTATTAATGCATAAAATAATGTTTTAGTATTATCAATTATGAAATTTTTCATTTTTTTCTATTCAAAATAACAAATGCAATTGAGTGGTTTTTTTCATCTGAAAGTGAAAGATGTATATCGTAATTCTTTAATTTAAATTTTTTTTTTAATATATCTTGTATTTTCTGTGAAATTTTAATTTTAGGTGATCCTTTCTTATTATTATATATTTCAATATCATTAAAATTAATATTATCTCTAAAGCCTGTGCCTATTGATTTAACAAAAGCTTCTTTAGCAGCAAATCTTTTTGCAAAGTAATTCGTTTTGTTTCTGTATTTTTTTGATTGTTTAATTTCATTCAATGTAAAGAGTCTTTTTTTAAAACCTTTAATTTTTAGGGATTTTTCTATTCTTTTATTATCAATAATATCAACACCGTTACCAATTATCATTAGTTTAATATTTTTCTAAAATTAGTGATTACTTTTTTCATACCAAACATGATGGCCTCTCCAATTATAAAATGTCCAATATTAAATTCCTCTATAGATTTAATCTTTCTTAAAATTTTAGTTGATTTATAATCTAGGCCATGACCTGCATGAACTTCCATTCCTAGTTTTTTTGCTAACGTAGCACAATTTTTTATTTTTTTGAACTCGACTAGATAATTTTTGTTATTTTTAACTTTTAAAGCAAATTTTCCTGTATGAAGTTCCACACATTTCGCATTTAATTCTTTTGATGCAAAAACATCTTTAATATTTGGATTGATGAAAAGACTTGTTCTAATTTTTTTTGAATTTAATTTACTAATTACTTTTTTAATTATTTTTTTATTTTTTGTGATATTTAAACCTCCTTCGGTGGTTATTTCATTCCTTTTTTCAGGAACTATACAAACAAAATTAGGTTTATATTTTAATGCAATTTTAAGCATTTCATTGTTAGCAGCCATTTCTAAATTTATTGGTACTCTTTTAATTTTTGAAAATATAGCTACGTCTTCATCTCGAATATGTCTACGATCTTCTCTTAAATGAATAGTAATAGAATTTGCACCAAAATTCATAACTTGTCTTGCATATGAAATAGGATCAGGATGCCCCTCTCCTCTGGCGTTTCTTAATGTTGCAATATGGTCTACGTTAACACCAAGTCTAGATTTCATTTTAAATATCTACTTCCAGGTTTTGTAATTGGAATTTTTTTTAACTCAATTGGTAAATCATTTTTTTTATAAGTTGGTATTTCTAATTTAATTTGCGAAACAATATTTTTATCTTTAATTTTTAAACTTGGTTTACTAGATCTATTAATCAAACATGCATATCCAACTACTTTTGATTTATATTTTTTTACAAGTCGAGCACATTCTAAACTTGACTTACCTGTAGTAATTACGTCTTCTACTATCAAAACTTTAGAATTTTTTTTAATTGAAAAACCTCTTCTTAAAATAAATTTCCCATTAACTCTCTCACAAAATATTGTTTCCTTATTCAATAAATTTCCAACAATATAACCTATTACAATACCGCCCATAGCTGGTGACAAAATTATATCAATTTTTTTGAATTTTTTTTTTATTTTAGTGCTTAAGGATTTACAAAACTCTTCTGATTTTTTTGGATAACTTAATAATTTAGCACACTGAACATACTGGGGTGAATGTAAACCTGAAGATAAAACAAAATGTCCTTCTAAAAGTGCCTTAGTTTTTTTTAAAACCGCTAAAGAATCTTTTAAAGAAAGCATATTTTTTGTTTTTATGTCTAATTATTTTGAAGTTATATTCTTTCTGTTTTAGCTCACTAATAAGTTTTGTAAAGTTTTTCAAATCTTGAATAATTAGGTTGAATCTAAAATTAATGGTTCTTTTAGTCTTTTCCACCATTTCAACACTTGAAATATTTACATTATTCGTTCCAATCATTGTTGTAACATCACCTAATATTCCAGGTCTGTCAGGTAAAGACATCCAAAGTGTAGTGTTATATTTTTTTTCAGTAGGCTTGCTGTCTTCTTTGTATTGCCAGTATCTTCTTATAGCAGCTCTAGCTTTACCGGTTTTAGCACTTGTTATCCAATGCAAAGAAGGTGAATCTTTTTTTGATGTTAATATTTTAACTACATCTCCATTTCGCAATATTGATTGTAGAGGACTTTCCTTTCCATTTATTTCACATCCAATTGCAGTATCACCTACTTTAGTGTGAACGGCATAAGCAAAATCAATTGGACTTGCTTCTTTGGGTAATTTTATAACTGAGCCTTTTGGTGTGAAACAAAAAACATTTTCTTGAAACATTTGCAGTTTTGTATACTCAAAATAATGTTCAGGATTTTCATTTTTATCAATAATTTCTACTAGATCTGCTAACCAATCATATTCCTTCCAAGTTAAAGAGTTAAACTTTTCTGACGATTTATATTTCCAATGAGAAGCTATACCTCTTTGCGCAAATTCATGCATTTGTTGTGTTCTTAGTTGTATTTCAATAGGTCTTTTGTTTGGACCGATCACTGCTGTATGAAGAGATTTATAATTATTTATTTTTGGAGATGAAATGTAATCTTTAAATCTACCAGGTATGCAATTCCATTTATTATGAATTACGCCTAAAGTTTTGTAACAATTTTCAACATTATCTAAAATTATTCTAAAACCAATTATGTCTGTAATTTGCTCTAGTGAGGTTCTTTTTTTTTGTATTTTTCTCCAAATAGAAAAGGGTGTTTTTTCTCTAGAATAAATTTTAAAAAGAATATTATTTTCATTTAATAGATTTTCAAATTCACTAAGAACTGAATTATAATTAATCAAATTATTATCTTTTATTGTGTCTAATCTATCTTTGATCATTTTTCTTGCTTCAGGATTTAAAATATCGAAAGAAAGATCTTCAAGTTCATCTCTTATTCTATTCATTCCCATTCTATCAGCTAGAGGAGCATAAATTTCCATAGTTTCTTTTGCAATTCTTTTTCTTTTTTCCTCTTTATCAATAGCCTTCAAAGTTCGCATATTATGCAAACGATCTGCAAGTTTCACAAGAAGGACTCTAATATCTTTAGAAGTTGCCAGGATGAGTTTTCTAAAATTTTCAGCTTTTGAATTAGAAATAGCTTGGTTTTCAAAAACTGAAATTTTTGTAACTCCATCAACTAAATCAGCAACTTCTTTTCCAAATTGTTCTTCTATAGTTTTATAAGTTGCATAAGTATCTTCTATGGTATCGTGAAGTAAACCAGTTGCTATCGTTGCACTATCCAACTTAAGTTCGGTTAAAATATTTGCAACCGCAACAGGATGAATGACGTAGGGATCTCCTGATTGTCGTTTTTGATCTTTATGAACTTTCACTGCAAAATCATATGCTTTGCTTAGAGTTTCTGGGTTAAGAAACTTATTGTATGATTTAACCTTATTTATTAATTCGTCAGAATTTAGCATCAATTTATTATATCACTTATTTAGATAACTTTAATACTTCTTAAATTGTTTTTTTTTAAAGAAGTTAAGAGTTTTACTATATTTTTTTTTAATTTTGGGTGAGACCAATTTTTGCATATTTCAAACAGTGGCATAAGTACAAAGTTTCTATTATGCATTCTTGGATGTGGGATCTCTAAATTGATAAATTTTTTATTTGATTTAGTAATCTTTCCATTAAAATCTAATATATCAATATCACAATTTCTTGGATGATTTTTAGGAGCTATTTTTCTGCCTAATTTTTTTTCTATACACTTAATTATTTTAAACAGCTCAAATTGATTTAATTTTGTTTTTATCAGCAATACAGCATTAATAAATTTTGGAAAACTAGGATCTGGCCATGACTCAGTCTCATAATAACTAGATGTTTTGATAATTTTAATATCATGAGTTTCCAGTAAATATTTAGATTTTTCTAAAAAGTGTATTCTATTTCCTAAATTAGAACCTATTGATAGATATACATTTTTAACTTGAGCGTCTGAAATATCTTGCTTTTTCACGGTTCCAATCTTTATTTTTTTTGGTTTGTCGCTTATCGAATTGTTTTTTGCCCTTTGCAACTGCTATTTCAACTTTAGCTTTACCTTTTTTAAAATACATTTTAGTTGGAACTAAAGTTAGACCATCCTCGTTCATTTTACCAATTAGTTTGTTAATTTCCCTTTTGTTAAATAACAATTTTCTTTCTGAATAAGGATTGTGATTTGAATAACTGGCTTGTTTATATATTGGTATATGTGAATTAATTAAAAAAATTTCTCCTTCTT
Source organism: uncultured Pelagibacteraceae bacterium (assembly GCA_902615045.1). Classification (GTDB taxonomy): domain Bacteria; phylum Pseudomonadota; class Alphaproteobacteria; order Pelagibacterales; family Pelagibacteraceae; genus Pelagibacter. Next base: position 5,889 of record CACMNP010000010.1, read on the forward strand.
TTTCTACTGCGTATGACTCTGCAATATTTATTTTTCCATCTCTTACAGATTTTATTTCAGAACCTTTTAGTACAATTCCTGCTTCTAAGATTTCCTTGAAGAAAAAATTAAAAGATGCTTTTCGATTTATTGTAATGATCTTGATGCCAGATGTAGATTTATCACTCATCAATAAGTTTTGCCACTTTCAATGCTTTCTCGACTTCCTTTTTTGTATTTTCAGTTATTTTTACCAAAGGTAATCTTACAGTATCATCGCATAGACCAAGTAATTTAGCAGCATACTTAACTGGTGAAGGATTGCTTTCTATAAATAAATTTTTATGCAACGGTTGCAACATATCATCAAGTTGTTGAGCCTTTTTTAAATCATCCTCATTTGAAGATTTTGATAATTTTTGAAATTCAGAACATAATTTAGGAGCTACGTTTGCTGTAACACTAATTGTTCCAACGCCTCCACGTTTATTAAATTCAAAAGCATTATCATCGTTTCCAGTAAGTTGAATGAAATCATTACCCATTTTTTCTTTTTGTTGATCAACACGATTTAGATCACCTGTTGCATCTTTAACTCCAACTATATTTTTTAGTTCATATAATCTAGCCATTGTTTCAACGCTCATATCGATTACTGAACGGCTTGGAATATTATAAATTATAATTGGAATTCCACAGTTATCATTGATTGATTTATAATGTTGATATAATCCTTCTTGAGTGGGTTTATTATAATATGGTGTAACAACTAAAGCACCATCCGCACCAGCTTTTTCAGCGTGTTTAGTTAATGATACGGCTTCTTCTGTAGAATTAGATCCTGTACCAGCTATTATGGGAAGTTTACCGGTTGCTTCTTTTATACACAATTCAATTGTTCTCTCATGTTCATCATGTGATAATGTTGGTGACTCACCTGTTGTTCCAACTGGGACTAACCCATTTGTTCCATTTTCCAGATGATGATTTATTATTTTTATGTAACTTTCTTCGTCAAGCTTATTGTCTTTAAACGGTGTAATTAATGCTACATTTGATCCTTTAAACATAATTATTTATAACATAAGTTGTTTGATTTAATAAAATGTATTTAAAATTATTAACAACAATTATCCTTTTTTTCTTATCGTTTCAATCTGCTTTTTCAAATGAAACTATACTTCCTATTAAAAAACCAGATTTAAACGAAAAAAATACAACAAAAAAAATAGCTGAAATCATTCCTCTACCAAAACCATCTGAAAAAGAAGATGAAATTAAAAAAGAAATAAAAATTACTACCACGGAGATATTTAAGAAAATTGATGGTGTAATAATTCCAAAAAATAAGCCTCTAATAGTTAAAGAAAAATTAAGAAAGATAAAAAAACAAAAATTTTATAGCGATAGAGATTTGAGATATGCAAAACAAGCTATTTCATTTATGGAGAAAAGTAATTGGAAGGATGCAAAAAAAGCAGCAAGTAAAGCAAGAGCAAAATCTATTTATGATTTTATTCAATGGAGACATCTACTAACAACTGGTAACAGAGCTACTTTTACAGAATATAAACAGTTTATCGAAAGAGTAAAAGATTATCCAAGGATAGATAGAGTTCGTTACTTAGGAGAGCATAAAATAAATTATAAAAATCATACTAAAAATGAAATTATACAGTGGTTCGATAAACACCCTCCTTTAAGTGGATTTGGAAAAATGATGCTAGGCGATGCTTTGTTATCAAAAAATAAAGAGACAGCTATAAATTTAATAAAAGAAGGATTTATTACAGCTGATTTAAGTAAAAATGATCTTATTTTTTTTAGAAAGAAATTTAAAAAATATTTGAACAGTAGTGATTATATTAAAAGAGCTGATTATTTAGCTTGGGAGAATAAATATTGGGACCTTAAAAGAATGTTAAGATATCTACCTAAAGATTATCAACTTTTATATACAGCAAGACAACTGTTAATGAGCAGATCTTATGGTGTTGATAGCGCTATATCGAATGTGCCTGCAAGTTTAAAAAAGGATGCAGGTTTAAATTATGATAGACTCAAATGGAGAAGGAAAAGAGGAAGAGTTGATAGTTCTTTAGAAATTTTATTAAGTATCAAAAATAATAAAGATTACATGGTTCGCCCAGATAAATGGTGGGTTGAAAGATCAATAATTGCGAGATCACTTATTTATAAGAAAAGATATGAGCAAGCTTATAAAATTACAAGTAAACATGGTCTATCAGAGGGTGCTGAATTAGCTGAAGCTGAATGGATGAGTGGATGGATTGCTTTAAGTTTCTTAAAAGACCCAATTTTAGCAAAAAGTCATTTTACTAAATTTTATAATAATGTTGGATATCCAATTAGTTTATCAAGAGGTGCTTATTGGCTTGGAAAAGCGAATTTGGCACTAAATAATAAGGAAGAAGCAGATAAGTGGTTTAAAGAAGGTTCAAAATATCTAACAACCTATTATGGTCAATTATCTCATATGAAAATATATCCAAATAAAACTTTTGAACTTAGAGAAAGTACTCAAGTTGATAAAAATTATGCTGAAAGTTTTTACAAAAATAAATTAGTCGCAATAGTACATTTATTAGATGAAGTAAAAAAAGATAAATATACGAAACATATTTTAAGATTTCTAGCAAATGACAATGTTTCAGCAGGGAGTGAGGTATTAGCAGCAAAACTAGCAACTGACATCTCTAGATTTGATTTTGCTATTCAGGTATCTAAAATAGCATCTTATAAAAAAAGGTTTCATAACAAATACAATTATCCAGTAATAAGCACTCCGAATAAAGTTGGATCAAGAAAAATACCAGAACAAGCTTTAATTTTATCTATTATAAGACAAGAAAGTGAGTTTGATATATCTGCAAGAAGTAGAGTTGGAGCACAAGGTTTAATGCAGTTGATGCCTTATACCGCGAAGACAGTTGCTAAGCAGGCAAAAGTTTCTTATTCAAAATCTCGTTTAACAACAAGTCCTGAATATAATATTAATCTTGGATCTTTTTATATTGCAGGTTTAATTCTTGATTATGATGGATCCTACCCTTTCGCTGTAGCAGCATATAATGCAGGACCAAAAAGAGTGAAGTATTGGAAAAAAATAAATAAAGATCCTCAAAAAAAACAAATCGATTATGTTGATTGGGTAGAACTTATTAAGTTTAAAGAGACCAGAAACTATGTTCAGAGGGTTATGGAGAATTACAATGTTTATAGATACATTTTGTCTCAAAAACCAATATTTTTAAAAGATTTTTTTAGAAATAATCCGCTCTATTAGTGGCGGAAGGAGAGGGATTCGAACCCTCGGTACACCTTTTCAAGCGTACGGCGGTTTAGCAAACCGCTGGTTTAAACCAGCTCACCCATCCTTCCACGATAATATGTGTAACTTGAAATCATTGAATATTCAATCATATTCAAGTAATTTCTCCAAAATATGAAAAACAAATATTCAGTATTCTCTCTAATAAAAAATGCTTTATCACAGCATGAGAATTGGCAACAAGCATGGGGAAATCCAGAGCCAAAAAAAGAATACGAAGCTATTATTGTGGGTGGTGGTGGACACGGTTTAGCTACTGCTTATTATTTAGCAAAGAAACATAATTTAAAAAATATTGCAGTCCTAGAAAAAGGATGGATTGGTGGTGGAAATACAGGGCGTAACACTACAATCATTAGATCAAATTATTTATGGGATGCTAGTGCTGGTTTATACGATCATGCGCTTAAACTATGGGAAAATTTATCTCAAGAGCTAAACTACAATGTTATGTTCAGTCAAAGAGGTGTAATGAATTTAGCTCACAATCTTCAAGATGTAAGAGATTTAAAAAGAAGAACACATGCCAATAGACTAAACGGAATTGATGCTGTTTGGTTAAATACTGAGGAAGTTAAAAAATTTTGCCCAATTATCAATACATCACCTGATATCAGATACCCTGTTTTGGGTGGAACGTTACAAAGAAGAGCAGGAACTGCAAGACATGACGCTGTTGCATGGGGTTATGCAAGAGGCGCAAGCGAAATGGGTGTTGATATAATTCAAAACTGTGAAGTTAAAGGAATAAAGAGAAATGGAGATAGAGTTGAAGGATTAGAAACCACTAAAGGATTTATAAAAACTAATAAAATTGGAGTTGTTGCAGCAGGCCACTCAAGTGTAATTGCAAATATGGCTGGATTAAAACTTCCTCTTGAGAGTAAACCATTACAAGCGTTAGTTTCAGAGCCAGTAAAACCAATTATTGATACTGTTGTAATGTCAAATGCAGTTCATGCTTATGTAAGTCAATCGGATAAAGGCGAATTAGTTATTGGTGCGGGAACAGATTCATATGTTTCATATACTCAAAGAGGAAGTCATAATATAGTTGAAGAAACTTTAAAGGCTATTTTAGAGCTCTACCCTATTTTTAGTAGAATGAAAATGTTAAGACAATGGGGAGGAATTGTTGATATATGTCCAGATGCAAGTCCTATTATAAGTAAAACTAATATAAAAGGTTTATATTTTAATTGTGGTTGGGGTACCGGCGGTTTTAAAGCTACTCCTGGATCGGGAGATTTGTTTGCTCACACAATCGCAAATGATGAACCACATAAATTAAATGCAGCATTTAATTTAAATAGATTTGTAAGCGGTGATCTTGTTGATGAACATGGTGCTGCAGCAGTTGCACATTAGTAATGTTTTTAATTAATTGTCCATTTTGTGGAGAGAGAGATCAAAGTGAATTTTCTTCAGGTGGCGAAGCTCATATAGTTAGACCAAAACAACCAACTGAACTTAGCGATGATGAATGGGCGGAATATCTATTTATGAGAAAAAATATTAAAGGTATTCAATTTGAAAGATGGAATCATGTTCACGGATGCAGAAAATGGTTCAACGTCGTTAGAGACACATCGAATGATAAAATATTATCCGTTTATAAAATGGGTGAAAAACCTCCTGTTAACTATAAGTAATGCCCAATTATAGAATTCATAAAACTGAATATATTGATGAAACTAAGAGAGTTTCATTTAAATATGATGGCAAAACTTACTTTGGATATGAGGGTGATACCTTGGCATCTGCACTTTTAGCAAATGGTATTCATTTAGTCGGTAGAAGTTTTAAATATCACAGACCAAGGGGTATAGTTTCTTGTGGAGCAGAAGAACCTAATGCAATTTGTCAGATTGGTAGTAAAAAAAGCCTAACAGAACCAAATGTAAGAGCAACCGAGTTAGAATTGTATGAAGGATTAGAAGCAAGTTCTCAAAATTGCTGGCCTAACGTAAAATTTGACATTGGGGGTATTAATAATTTTATATCACCGTTAATTCCTGCAGGCTTTTATTATAAAACATTTATGTGGCCAAAGAGTTTTTGGAAAAAAGTATATGAACCATTAATACGATTATCTGCGGGTTTGGGAAAATCTCCTACAGAACCAGATCCTGATATCTATGATCACAAATATGTTCACTACGATGTATTGGTAATTGGTGGTGGAGTTTCAGGCATTATTGCTGCAAAAATGGCTGCAAAAAATAATTTAAAAACTTTATTAGTAGATGACAAAAAAATACTAGGTGGTTCTACAATTTATCAAAATAATGAGTCTATTAAGATTGATGATAAATTATCAAGTGAATGGTTAAAAAATGAAATTCAAGAAATTAAAAAATTAAGTAATTTAACAATTAAGACAAGAACAAGTATTGCAGCTTATCATGGATACAATTTTCTTTTAGCTAAAGAAAATTTAACAGATCATTTACCAGAAGAAAAAAAGAAAAATAAGATTAGACAACGATTATGGAAAATAAGAGCAAAAAAAGTTGTAATTGCAACTGGATCAATTGAAAGACCACTTGTATTCAATAATAATGATAGACCAGGAATATTATTATCTAATTCTATAAACAAATATTTGGATTATTACGGCGTTACCTGTGGAGAAAATATAATATTATTTACAAATAATGATAGTACATACGAAACTTCAATTTCACTTCATAAAAAAGGTATAAAGAATATAATTGTTGATTTAAGAAAATCTGCTAGCTCTGAATTAATCAAACAAGCAGAAAGTCTAGGAATAAAAATCTACTTCAATCATGTTGTAACAAATACTTTTGGATACAGAAAAATAAATTCATTAGAAATCATGAAACTATCGGAAGATGGAAATACAACTGTAGGCAATAAAATTAGATTAAGTTGTGACTGTTTAGGAATGAGTGGTGGATGGACACCTATGGTGCATATGCATACTCAATCTGGAGGTAAATTAGATTTTAGAGATGAAGACCAAGTATTCTTACCAAAAGAAAATAGTGAAGATCAAATTTCTGTTGGTTCATGCAATGGAGATTTTGATTTAGAAAATATTATAGATAAAACAGTCAATAAAATTAATAAATTCTTAGATATAGATAATCAAGATTACCAGGATACAAATATTATTTGCTCTAAAGAAAATGATAAAAGAAATATATGGCTTTTACCAAATAAAATACCTTTAGGTAAAACAAAATGCTTTATAGATTTTCAAAATGATTCAACTGCAAAAGATATTAAATTAGCCTTAAAAGAAGGCTTTAGATCAATTGAACATGTAAAAAGATATACAACGACTGGTATGGCAACAGATCAGGGAAAGTTATCTAATATGCACGCACTTGGGATTATAGCTGATACAGCTGGTGTAAAAATGGGTACATTGGGAACAACTACATTTAGGCCTCCATTCACACCATTAACTTTCGGAACACTAGTTGGGAGAAATGTTGGAAAATTTTTTGAAGTAGTAAGAAAAACATCCATGCATGAATGGCATGTGGAAAATAATGCAGAATTTGAAAATGTTGGTCAGTGGAAAAGACCCTGGTACTATGCAAAAAAAGGAGAAAATATGCATGATGCTGTTCAAAGAGAAAGTAAAGCGGCACGTGACAGTGCGGGAATCTTAGACGCATCAACTCTAGGAAAAATTGATATCCAAGGAACAGATGCATCAGAATTTTTAAATCGAGTTTACACAAATGCTTGGTCAAAACTTGCAATCGGAAAATGTAGATACGGACTTATGTTAAACGAGGATGGTATGGTTTATGACGACGGTGTTACTACAAGAATATCTGAAAATCATTATCTAATGACAACCACCACTGGGGGGGCCGCAAATGTATTAAGCAAACTTGAGGATTATTTGCAAACGGAGTGGCCAGAGTTAGATGTTTATTTAACATCAGTGACAGATCATTATTCTACAGCAAGTATTTGTGGTCCAAATTCAAAAAAAATTCTTAACAAAATTTTTCCAAATTTAGATTTAAGTGATGAAAACTTCCCTCATATGTCATTTAAAGAAGATAAACTTGAAAATATAAATTGTAGAATAATGAGAATAAGTTTTACGGGTGAACTAAGCTATGAAATTAACATAGAGTCGAAATATGGACATTCATTATGGAAAATGTGTATAGAAGCTGGGAAAGAGTTTAATTTGACACCTTATGGTACGGAAACAATGCACCTACTCAGAGCTGAAAAAGGTTTCATTATTGTTGGACAAGATACAGACGGCACAATGACTCCTTCAGACTTACAGATGGATTGGATTGTAAGTAAAAAGAAATATGACTTCATTGGTAAAAGATCTTTATATAGAAGTGATACTATTAGAGAAGATAGAAAGCAATTGGTAGGACTACTTACAGATGATCCAAAAGAAATTTTGGAAGAAGGTGCTCAAATTGTTTCAGACGTTAAATCAAAGCCTATAGATATGCTAGGACATGTAACTTCCAGCTATTTTAGTCCAAACCTAAATAAATCAATTGCCTTGGCTGTAGTTAGGAGTGGAAAAACAATGAAAGGTCAAAAGTTAATTATTCCAATGGAAAACAAAAATATTAATGTGACCGTTTCTGACACAATTTTTTTAGATAAGGAGAATAAAAGACTAAATGCTTGACATTTTACATCCAAATATTTCGAATATTAATAAAAACAATATCGATATTAATTTATCTGAAGAAAGAATTAAAATTAATATCAGGGGAAAAAATAAAGAATTTTTTACCAAAGTGGGTAAAATTCTATCTATTATTTTACCTTCTGAGTCAAATACCAGTTCATCAAATGAAAACTATGATGTTTTGTGGCTAAGTCCGGATGAATGGATGATATATTCTGATGAAAATAAAAATTCAAATATTTTTGGTCAACTTTATAAAGATATTTCATCTTTAAATTTTGGATCAATTACTGATATCTCTTCACAATTAATTTGCATAAATATAAAAGGAGAAAATATATTTGAATTATTATCATCTGGATCACCTTTTAATTTCGAAAAATTTAAAAATAATGTTGGTTCATCAACACAAACAATAGTAAATCATATTGATGTAATTCTTCACCACAAGTCAAAGAATAATGTTAATTTATTTGTAAGAAGATCGTTTTCAGAACACCTTTATGAATGGTTAGTTGATAGCTCTAATTTTGTCTAATTTATAATTCAAATAAAAATAAGTATAACCAAGATACATCAGAGAGAAAATCCAATTGAATATTACCCATAACCAAAAAAATTCAGAAAAGTTAGAATTAAAATAAATTGCAGTATAAAATACGACAAATGGAAAAATTCCATTTCGGCAAATATTAGCAATTAATGCGTTTTCAGCTTTTTTTAAAGCCATAAAAAAACCATTTGATAAAAAAAATATTGGATAAGCTGGTAGCACAAAGGCTGAAATCTCTAAATATAATTTTCCAAATTCAACGACCGCTAAATCTTTTGAAAATAATTTTGTTATCATTTCAGCACCAAAATAAATAATAAAAGAAGAAATAATCATTATAATGAAAGCATATTTTATAGCTTGGAAGTACGTTTCTTTAATTCTTAAAATATTTCGTGCACCAAAATTTTGAGCAATAATTGTGATAATTGCTGTATTTATTCCCAAGATTGGCAATAAAACCACTTGTTCTATTTTGGTGCCAGCCCCATAACCAGCTGCAGCATATTCTCCTGATAAACCTGCATATTTGAATACAATAGCAGAAGCAATAGAATAACCACAAATTGAAATTATTATTGGCATAGATTGAAAAAAAATATTTTTTAAAAAAAAAAATTTAGGAATTAAATAAGAAATAAGTATGTTTTTAATTAATTTACTTTTTAAAACTTTTTTAAATATGATTAAAAAAGCGACCGTTTGAGCAATTAGAGTTGCAATTGCAATACCCTTCATACCCAAAGCTGGTATGAAATAAAATCCAAATATTAAAATTGGATTTAACAATATGTTTAAAAAAAAAGATAATATTAGAGCATTTCTATAAGTTTTCGTATCGCCTTCTGCATGAAGTAATGAATTTAATACAACAACTAAAATAAAAATAAACGAACCAAGAAAAATGATATCTGTATATTGTAAGCCAAGATTTATTACCTCGTTAGTTGAACCCATTATTGAAAAAAGGTCTGATGCATAATTTAAACCAATAAAAGTAATCAACAGAATTATCAAAAAAGAAAAGAAAATTAATTGGCAGAAATAAATTGAAGCATTTTTATTATTTTTTTCTCCAATGCTATTACCTATCAGTGATGTACCTGCAACTGTGATACCAATAGATGAGGCAATAATAATAAAATAAATTGGAAAAGATTTTGTTAAAGCTGATAAAGCTTCAGGTGATATTTTTCCTGCAAAATATGTATCTGCAATATTATATAACGTTTGAAAGAGTGTACCTACCGATGCAGGTATCGCTAATTTTTTAATTAATTCTTTGATGTCATCACTTAATATATTCATTATATTATTTTTTTGAATTTATCATTTGATTGTGCCTCATTGTGAAACGTTTTATTTGATCATTTGTCAATTTATCAAAACAATTTGGACATGATAGGCCTACTTTATACTTTTTTGATTTGGTTAGTTTTTTATGCAATGGCATTCTACAACCACCACAAACAGTATAATTTCCAATTTCTAGGTTTTTTTTAATAGTAACTCTTTTATCAAAAACAAAACATTCACCATTCCACTTACTTTTTTTTGGATCAGTTTTGTTAAGATAATTTAAGATACCACCCTTAAGCATATAAACATTTTTAAAACCTTTATTATTAAGATAATTAGACGCTTTTTCACACCTGATACCACCAGTGCAAAACATTCCTATTGATTCATCTTTATTAAATTTTGATAAATAATTTTTAAAATCTCTAAAATTTTTAGTTTCTGGATTAAGAGCATTTTTAAATGTACCAATCTTATATTCAAAAGGTTTTCTAGCATCAATCAGTTTAATATTTTTTTTAGATATAAATTCGTCCCATTTTTTAGGTGATAAATATTTTTTATTAAAAAAATTTTTAAAATTAATTTTTTCATTAATTGGAACTACTTCATCTTTTATTTTAACTTTATTTTTTGAGTATGGTAATATTTTTGAGTTAAATTTATTTTGAATATCAAATCTATCAATTGATAAGATATTCTTTATTTTTGTAATTGTAAGTTTAATTTTTTTATGACTACCTGATATTGTACCATTAATTCCTTCAGGAGATAATATTATAAGACCTTTAATATCAAGCTTATTAGTTTCTTTTAAAATATTTTTTTTTATAATTTTTAATTTATTAAGTTTTGATATTTTATAAAAAGATAGGATTTCAAACATAATTACCAACAAACTGTAAAACCATCACCAATTGGTAAAATATACTTATTAATAGGTGATTTTTTTATGTATTTATTAAATTCTCTTAATTTTATAGTTAATTTGTCTTTTATCTTTGGATTTGCAACATCTCCTTTCCAAAGTGTATTATCAATTAAAATTATACCCTTTTTGCTTTTTAATTTAAGAGACTGATTAAAATAATTTATATAATTTTCTTTGTCAGCATCAATTAATATCACATCATATTTTTCCTTTTTCTTAATTAGATTTTCAAGAGCAATTTTTCCATTTTCACAAAGAAGATTTATTTTTTTATCTTGCTTTGCTTCTTTAAAAAACTTAATTGCCTCATTGTTGGTATTTAAATTTTTATCTATACCAATTAATTTGCAATTCTTAGGTAAGGCAAGTGCAGCAGATAAAATGCTGTAACCTGTAAAAGTGCCAATTTCTAAATATGATTTATAGTTATTAATTTTTATGATAAATTGTATGAAGTTAGCTTGTAGAATTGAAATTTGTAATTTTTTAATATGACCAAGTTTTTCGTTATATTTTAATAATTTTTTTTGTACTTTGTGAAGATTATTTGTATGTGAAAAAATATAATTGATCATATTTTGATCAATTATGAAATTTTTATCCATTCAACTTTTCTTTTAATATTTTGTTTATTAATTGAGGATTACCTTTTCCTTTACTTTCTTTCATGGCTTGACCAACAAAAAAACCAAATAATTTATCTTTACCAGATTTATATTCAGCAACCTTATCTGAATTATTTTCAATAACTTTATTTATCAATTCCTCTATCGCTTTTGGATCGCTTTCTTGTTTTAAACCTTTTTCTTTTACTATTATTAATGGATCTTGATCTCCATCTATCATTTGTTCAAAAACCGTTTTAGCTATTTTTCCTGATATGGTTCCATCTTTTATAAGGTTTATAAGTTTTGACAGATTTTTAGCACTAACTGGGCTTTGAGATATTTCTAAATTTTTTTCATTTAAAACTGCAAATAATTCACCTGTAATCCAGTTTGTTGCTAATTTAACATCTGAATTTTTTATAACTTCTTCAAAGAAATTTGATGTTTCAATGTCAGATACCAAAATTGTTGCTTCATATGGTGAAAGATTAAATTTATCAATAAATCTTTTTTTCTTTTCATCAGGTAATTCAGGTATATCTGATTTTATTTTTTCAATTAATTCTTGGCTTATTTCAAGTGGTAATAGATCTGGGTCAGGAAAATATCTGTAATCATGCGCGTCTTCTTTTGATCTCATAGATCTTGTCTCATTTCTTTTTGTGTCAAAAAGTCTTGTCTCTTGATCTATTTCTTTCCCCTCCTCTAACAAATCTATTTGTCTATTTGCTTCAGATATTATTGCCATTTGCATAAATTTTATTGAATTAACATTTTTAATTTCACACCTTGTTCCGAATTCTGTCTCACCTTTTAATCTTACTGATACATTAACATCTGCCCTCAAAGAGCCTTCTTGCATATTGCCATCACATGTTCCTAAATATCTCATTATAGATCTTAATTTTTTTATATAAACGTTGACTTCATCTGGAGATCTCAAATCAGGCTTACTTACTATTTCCATTAAAGCTACTCCAGATCTATTTAAATCGACTAATGTATTATTTGGATCAATATCATGAATACTTTTACCTGCATCTTGCTCTAAGTGTAATCTTTCAATTCCAATTTCTTTTTGACCATTCGGCATATCCAAAATTACTTTTCCTTCACCGACAATTGGATATTTGTATTGAGAGATTTGATATCCTTGAGGTAAATCTGCATAAAAATAATTTTTTCTATCAAAAACAGATTTTTTATTTATTTTGGCTTTAAGTCCTATTCCAGTTTTAATCGCTTGTTCAATACAAAATTCATTTATAACCGGCAACATCCCTGGAAATGCTGCATCTACGAGACTAACTTGTGTGTTTGGTTCTGCACCAAATTTTGTTGATGATTGCGAGAAAAGTTTAGACTCTGAGGTAACTTGAGCGTGTACTTCTAAACCAATTATCACTTCATATTGTTTATTTTCTCTATCAATAAGATATTCAATATTTTTACTCACTTAACCACCAGTCTAAAATATCATTTTTAAAATTAATCTTATCTTCTAATGCATAAGAAATATTAAGTATATTTTGCTCATCAAAAGGTTTTCCAATTACTTGAAGGCCTAAAGGATAATTATTTTTATCTTTACCAGCTGGTATAGATATACCTGGTAAGCCTGCTAGATTAATTGGAACTGTAAATATATCATTTAAATACATTGATACTGGATCATTTGTTTTTTCACCAATTTTAAATGCTGAGCTTGGAGTAGATGGAGTTAAAATTGCATCAACTTTAGAAAAGGCATCATCAAAATCTTTTTTTATTAATTGCCTTACTTTCTGCGCTTTTAGATAATAGGCATCATAGTATCCAGAAGATAAAACATAAGTTCCAATCATAATTCTTCTTTTAACTTCATCACCAAACCCTTCAGATCTTGTTTTTTCGTACATTTCTATTAAATTTTGACCAGGAGATCTAAAACCATATTTAACACCATCATATCTAGCTAGATTTGATGATGCTTCAGCTGGTGCAACAATATAATAAGTTGGTAATGCGTAATTAGTATGTGGAAGTGAAATATCTATAATTTCTGCTCCGCAATCTTTTGCATATGAGATACCATTTTTCCATAACTGTTCAATTTCATCAGGCATATTGTCAACTCTATATTCTTTAGGAATACCAATTTTCTTTCCTTTAATATCTTTTGATAATTCTTTTGAATAATTATTTCTTTTGTAATCAATTGAAGTTGAATCTTTTTGATCAAATGAAGAGATCACCTCTAAAAGCATAGAACAGTCTCTTACATTTTTTGTCATAGGTCCTGCTTGGTCTAAAGATGAAGCAAAAGCTACAATTCCATAACGAGAACAACTTCCATATGTAGGTTTAAGTCCTACAGTTCCTGTAAATGATGCTGGTTGACGAATAGATCCACCTGTATCTGTTCCAATGGTAACTGGAGTTAAATTTGCAGCAACAGCTGCAGAAGATCCTCCTGAAGATCCACCAGGTACTAAATTTTCTCCTACCGGATTTTGAACATTTCCAAAAAAACTAGTTTCATTTGAAGAGCCCATAGCAAATTCATCACAATTAAGTTTACCAAGAAGTATTGCTCCTTGATTCCACAAATTTTGAGTAACTGTAGACTCATATGTGGGAACGAAGTTATTTAATATTTTACTACCTGCTGTTGTTCTTACTCCATTTGTACAAAATAAATCTTTAACAGCAATAGGAATACCTGGTAGTTTAAAATCTAAATTAGGATTAGAGTCAAATTTCTTTGATTGATCTATTGCTTTTTCAAAATTATCTGTAACATAAACATTTAATTTTTTTGATTTTTCAGCGCGGTTTATAAATGCTTTTGTAATTTCCTCTGAAGATAGTTTTTTTTCTTTTATATTCGATGTTAATTCGAATAAACTTTGACTTGTTATATCTGACATTATTCAACAACCTTTGGTACAACAAAAAAATCTTTATTTTCTTCAGGTGAGTTTTTTAAAATTTTTTCTCTGATATTTTCTGATTTAATTTCATCTTTTCTAAATCTTAGGGTGGTCTCAGCAATTGATGTTAAAGCTTGAACATTATCAGTATTTAATTCATTCAATTTTTCTATAAATTCAAATATATTATTTAAGTCGCCCTTTAATTTGTTAGCTTTTTCGTCATCAATAGAAATTCTTGCTAATTTCGAAATGTGCTTTACTGTTTTAAGATCTATACTCATATGCTAAAAATATTGCCGCAAACTATCACTTAAGTAAATAATATACAATATGATCACAATTGAGGAATTTAAAAAGAAACAGCTAAAGACATCTAGATTAATTGGTCTTGATTTAGGTTCAAAGAGAATTGGTGTAGCTATATGTGATGAAAATCAAAAAATTGCCACACCGCTTAAAACAATTAACAAATCCAAATTTGAGGATCTTATCAATGAATTAGAGGATATTATTAAAGAAAATAATATTAAGGGAATAATTATTGGTAATCCAATAAATATGGACGGAACCTTTGGTAAATCCTCTCAATCAGTCAATGATGTGTCAAAAGCAATATCAAAAGAAATCGATCTTCCAATAAGTCTTTGGGATGAAAGATTATCAACGGTTGGGGCGTTTAAATTAACTAAAAATTTAGGTATTAACGTAACTAAAATAGAAAAAAATATAGATAAAAATGCTGCTGCATTTATCTTACAGGGTGCCATAGATTTTATTAATAATTAATACTTGCATTAATCAACCTTTGTGGCTATAGAGTTGGTTTTAATGGCAACTAAAACCAAAGCTATTAAAATTTCTCAAAAACATCTCCTAGGTATTCAAGATTTATCAATAAATGATGTTAATTTAATCTTAAAAGAAGCTGAAAAATTTATTGAATTAAACAAAAGTAAAAATAAAAAATTAGATTTACTTAAGGGGAAAACACAAATTAACCTCTTTTTTGAACCATCAACAAGAACACAAAGCTCATTTGAACTAGCAGGAAAAAGGTTAGGTGCAGATGTAATGTCAATGAATATAACAAACTCAGCAATTAAAAAAGGTGAAACACTAATAGACACTGCAATGACATTAAATGCAATGCATCCTGATATAATAGTTATTAGACATCAAGATTCAGGAGCTTGTAATCTTTTATCTCAAAAAGTTAATTGTGCTGTTTTAAATGCTGGTGATGGAAGGAGAGAGCACCCTACCCAAGCATTACTTGATGCATTAACTATATTGAATAGGAAAAAAAAAATTCAAGGATTAAAGGTTGCAATTTGTGGAGATATTTTACATTCAAGAGTAGCAAGATCTAATATTTACTTGCTAAACATGTTGGGTGCCGAAGTTAATATTGTAGCTCCTTCAAACCTTTTACCAAAAGATATAGAAAAATTTGGAGTTAATATTTTTTCAAATATGAAGAAAGGTGTAAGAGATTGCGATATAGTAATGATGCTTAGACTTCAAAATGAAAGAATGAGTAGTTCATTCCTGTCATCTAATAGAGAGTATTATGAATACTATGGACTAACACAGGATAAATTAGAATATGCAAAATCAGATTCAATTATTATGCATCCTGGTCCAATGAACCGTGGTATTGAAATTGATACAAAACTAGCTGATGACACCAATATGAGTGTTGTAAAAGAACAAGTTGAATTAGGTGTTGCAATAAGAATGGCATGTTTAAAAATTTTTTGTGAATGATGAAAAAAAAATACTTTATTAATGCAAATATAATTGATCCTCATAACAATATAAGTGAAATGGGAGGATTAATAATAGGTGAAGATGGAAAAATTGAAGGTGTTGGCAAAAAGGTGAATAAAAACAACATTCCTAGTAGAGAAAAAGTTATTGATTTAAAAGAGAATTATATTTTCCCAGGTATAGTTGATATGAGAGTATTTGTCGGTGAGCCAGGTTATGAATATAAAGAAAATTTTAGAACTTTGAGCAATGCTGCATTGTCTGGGGGTGTAACCTCAGTTGTAACAATGCCTAATACAGATCCAATAATCGACAACGTTTCAATAGTAGATTTTTTAAAAAGACGAGGCAGAGATAAATCAAAAATAAATATATTTCCCACAGCATCTCTAACAAAGGGTACTGAAGGTACAAATATGACAGAGTTTGGTCTTCTGCAAAGTAAAGGGATAATAGCATTTACAGATGGAATTAGAACAATTCAGAATACAAGAGTTATGTCCAGAATAATGAATTCAGCAAAAGATTTGGGATCTTTAATAATGCAACATGCTGAAGATCAAGAATTAGCCGAAAATGGCATGATAAATGATGGAATAATTTCTACAAAACTTGGTTTACAAGGTATCCCAGAAATAGCAGAACTAATAATTATAGAGAGAGATTTAACATTATTAGAAGAATATAATTGTCGTTATCATATTTCTCAGATTTCATCAGGAAAAGCAGTTGAAATTATTAAAGATAGAAAAGATAAAGTAAGATTTTCCTGTGGGGTATCAATAAATAATTTATCTTTAAATGAAAATGATATTGGTGACTTTAGAACTTTTTTAAAATTGTCACCACCACTTAGAACTGAAGATGATAGATTAAGTTTAGTGCAAGGATTAAATGATGGTACTATCGATGTAATAGTTTCAGATCACAAACCTGAAGATGAAGAGCAAAAAAGATTAACATTTGCTCAAGCCGCAACAGGAGCAACTGGTATTGAAACATTATTATCCTTGTCATTAGAATTATATCACAATGGATCTGTAAAACTTGAAAAAATTATTGCAGCATTAACCTCCAATCCAGCAAAAATTTTGAAAATCAATAAAGGTAATTTATCTGTAGGTAATGATGCAGATTTCTGTATTGTGGATATAAATAAACCTTGGATTGTAAAGCAAGAAAATTTGGTTTCTAAATCAAAAAATACGTCAATTGAAAATAAAAGATTACAAGGAAAAGTGACCAATACATACGTAAAAGGACAAGAGCTTTACAATATTTAAATGGAAATTTTTAGTTTATCACTTTTATCATATTTACTAGGTTCTATTCCTTTTGGTTTTTTATTAACAAAAATTTTTTTAAAAAAAGACATAAGAGAAACAGGTTCGGGTAATATAGGCGCCACCAATGTTTTAAGAACTGGTAATAAATTTTTAGGTTACTCAACTTTATTACTAGACATTTTAAAAGCAGTTTTACCAATAATTTATGTTAAATTAAATTATCCAGAATTTATTTACATTTGTTCATTATCTGTTTTTTTAGGACATGTTTTTCCAATATGGTTAAAATTTAAAGGTGGTAAGGGTGTTGCAACATATGTTGGAATGTTGATTATTTTAAATTATTTATTGGGTATTGTTTTTGGTATTGTTTGGTTAATTACATATTTAATGTCTAAATACTCATCATTAGGATCAATTCTTGGATCATTAAGTGTTCCGATTTTTATATTTTTTTATAGCAATGATAACATTATGTTTTACTTCATAATGTTTATTTTAATTTTTTATACTCATAGAGAAAACGTTAAACGCTTGATAAATAAAGAAGAAACTAAGACAAAAATTTAATAATTTGACAGTTTAACTGTTTTAAGTACGTTCTCTAAATATGAATCTAGTAATTGTTGAAAGTCCAGCAAAAGCAAAAACAATTAATAAATATTTAGGATCAGATTATACAGTTCTTGCAAGCTATGGACATATAAGAGATCTGCCTTCGAAAAATGGTTCTGTTGATCCTGAAAATGATTTTAAAATGATTTGGGAAGTAGATAGCTTTTCAAAAAAATATTTAAAAGAAATTACAGATAGTGCTAAAGATTCAAAAAAAATTATTCTAGCAACTGACCCTGACAGAGAAGGTGAAGCAATAGCTTGGCATGTGAAAGAGTTTCTTGAAGAAAAAAAATTATTAAAAGATAAAGAAGTTGAAAGAGTTGTTTTCAACGAAATAACAAAAAAAGCAGTAACAAATGGAATAGATAATCCAAGAAAAATCGAGCCACATTTAGTTGATGCTTATATGGCAAGAAGAGCTCTAGATTATCTAGTAGGTTTTAATATCTCCCCCATTCTATGGACAAAATTACCAGGTTCTAAATCTGCTGGTCGAGTTCAGTCTGTAGCTCTAAGACTTTTAACCGAAAGAGAACAGGAAATAGAAGTTTTTCAACCAAAAGAATTTTGGACTTTAAATATAATTTTTAAAAATAACAAAAATGAAAAAATAAATACAACTATTTCAAAATTAGATGGAAATAAGGTTGAGAAATTTTCATTTAAAAACAAACAAGATATTAATGACGCTTTATCAAAAATAAAAAATAAAAAATATAACATAACAGATATTAGCTCGAAAACTTATAACAGAAATCCATCAGGACCTTTTACTACATCAACATTACAACAAACAGCATCCAGTAAACTTGGTTTCGGAGCATCAAGGACAATGCAAATTGCTCAAAGACTATATCAAGGAATTGATATTGAAGGTGAAACGGTAGGATTAATTACTTATATGAGAACAGATGGAACTAATATTTCAAAAGATGCGATAACATCTTTCAGAGATTTTATAATGCAGAATTATGGTGATAAATATTTACCAGAACAACCTCTAAATTATAGTGGCAAAAAAGCAAAGAATGCTCAAGAAGCTCACGAAGCTATACGTCCAACAGAAATAATTCGAAAACCAGAAGATATGAAAAAATACTTAAGTACTGATCAATATAAACTTTATAATTTAATATGGTCTAGATCTTTATCATCACAAATGCAGTCAGCAAAATTTGATAGAAAAACTATTACCATCAACTCAGATGATTATAAAAATATATTCAAAGCTAGTGGTTCAACATTAAAATTTGATGGTTTCCTAAAACTTTATAAGATCGATGAAAATGATGATGACAATGAAAATACTTTGCCTGATGTTGAAAAAGGTGATGTAATGTTTGAAGATCATATTGATGAACAGCACTATACGCAACCACCGCCTAGATATTCAGAGGCAAGTCTAGTTAAAAAATTAGAGGAACTAGGGATTGGAAGACCGTCTACTTATGCAAGTATTATTTCAGTAATAGCTAATAGAGGTTATGCTGATATAAATAATAAAAGATTTTTCCCAACTGATAGAGGTAAATTACTTTCTGCTTTTTTAGAAAAATTATTTACCAAATATGTTGATTATGATTTTACTGCAAAATTAGAAGATCAATTAGATGATATAACATCGGGTAAAGAAAATTGGATAAATGTTCTAGAAAACTTTTGGAAAGACTTTAATTCTAATGTTTCAGGTGTGAAAGAAAAAAGAACCAGAGAAGTATTAGATCTATTAAATGAAAGTCTTGGATCACTAATATTTGAGGTCGATAAGGATGGAAATATTGATAGAAAATGCAAGCTTTGTGAGTCTGGTCAATTAAGTTTAAAAAATAGTTTTAGGGGTGGTGCTTTTATTGGGTGTTCAAATTATCCAGACTGCAAATTTACAAGACCACTATCAAAAACTAAAGCAGCACAACAATTGACACTAGCAGAACCTAAATTCATTGGAAAAAATGATAAAGGTAAAGATATTTTTCTTAAAAATGGAAGATTTGGTCCATATTTACAATTTGAAAAAGAAATCATAGAGGAAGATGAAAAAACTAAAAAGAAAAAAAGAAAATTAAAGAAAGAAGAAAATAATTTAAAAAATGTTTCTATCCCTAAAGGAATTGAGATTGAAAATATTGATTTAGAAAAGGCAAAATACTTATGTTCTTTACCATTAAGTTTAGGTAAAAATCCTGAAAATGATAAGGATATTACTGTGAATGTTGGAAGATTTGGTCCTTACCTTAAATGTGAAAATAAATCTGCTAGGCTAGAAAATGTTGATGAATTATTCACAATTGGATTAAATAGAGCTGTTACATTAATTGCTGAAGCTAAACCAGGAAGAATTTCATCATCTATGATAAAAGATTTAGGAGAACACCCTGAAGATAAAAAGCCAGTTAGAATCATGAAAGGTCAGTATGGTCCATACATTAAATACAAATCATTAAATGCGACTATACCAGAAGAGAAAGATCCTGTTGAATTAACTATGGAAGAAGCATTAATTTTAATTGAGAAAAGAAAAGAATACGATAGAAATAAAAAGAAAAAGAAAAGCAAATAATGTCAGCAGATGAAAATTTAAAGAATTTAAATATAAAATTACCAAAAGCTAATGATCCTGTTGGATCATATGCTGCTACTAGAATATCTGGAAATTTACTATACATATCTGGTCAAATATCAATTGATGAGAATGGAAATTTAATTAAGGGAAAACTCGGAAAAGATTATAATACTGAACAAGGTTATGAGGCAGCTAAAAGATGTGCATTAAGCATAATATCTCAAGCAAAAAAAGCATGTGGTGATGATTTATCCAAAATTAAATCATGTTTGAAACTTACTGGATATGTTAATTCTACTGATGATTTTACTGAACAGCCAAAAGTTATAAATGGAGCCTCAGATCTAATAAAAAGTGTATTTGATGAAGCTGGCTCACACGCTAGAGCTGCTGTCAGCACTAATAGCCTTCCATTGGGTGTTGCAGTTGAAGTTGATGCAATATTCGATCTTAATTAATTATCTACCAATACTAAAATAATTTATTTTATTTTTTTTCATTTCAGAAGTTGAGTAAAGATTTCTCATATCAAAAACTTTAAAATTTCTTTTTTTTGTAATTTTTTTAAAGTTGAGTTGCTTAAATTCATTCCATTCTGTATGAATAATTATTAAATCTGCACTTTTACAAGCATCTTTTATATTTTCAAAAAAGTTTATATTTTTAGATTTTAATTCCTTTTTCTTGCCAGTTGGTTCGTAATAATTTACATGTGCACCCTTCCTTATCAAAAATGGTATCATTTTTAATGAAGAGGATTCTCTCATATCATCAGTGCCTGGTTTAAAGGTAACACCCAAAAATGTAATATTTTTATTTTTAATTTTGTTATTCATTATTTTGCTAATTTTATTTAATAATAAATTCGTTCTTTTATCATTTGAATTAATTACTGATTTTACAACTGAAAGATTTGTTTTAAACATTCGACCAGTTGAAACAAGTGCTCTTGTATCCTTTGGGAAACATGATCCACCATAGGCTGGGCCAGCTCGTAGAAATCTGCTTCCAATTCTTTCATCTAAACCCATGCCAATTGCAACTTCTTTAACTTCTATGTTTAATTTTTCACATAAATTGGCTATTTCATTAATAAATGTAATTTTAGTTGCTAAAAAAGCGTTTGATGCATATTTAATTAGTTCTGCTGATCGTCTAGAAGTGTGAAAATATCTTCCACCCTTCTTAATTAAAGGTAGATATAATTTTTTCATAATTTTATTTGCTTTATTGCTGCTAGTACCGACAACAACTCTATCTGGGAATTGAAAATCTCTAATAGCTTCACCTTCTCTTAAAAATTCAGGATTAGATACAACATCAAACTTATTTTTATTTTTATTTGATTTTAAGATTTTTGTGATTTTATCACCTGTGGTAACTGGGACTGTAGATTTAGTAACTATTATTTTATACCTATTAAGATTAGATTTTATACTTTTGGTAACATTAAATACATATTTCAAATCAGCTTTATTATTTTTGGTAGGAGTTCCAACGCAAATAAATATTATATCTGACTTTTTTATTGAGCTAGAAATATCTGTTGTAAATAAAAGTCTTTTTTTTTTTAAATTTCGTACAACCAATTCTTGAAGACCAGGTTCATAAATTGGAATTATTCCTTTATTTAATTTTTCTATAATTTCTCTATTAATATCAACACATGTAACTGTATTACCTAAGTCAGAAAAACAGGCCCCACTAACTAAACCAACATAACCAGATCCTATAATACAAATTTTCATAATTTAGAAATTTCAATTCCAGATTTAATATAACCTTTCATAGATCCACAATCTAAATAATTACCTGCAAATTTATGTCCAATGAATAAATATTGATCTAATATCATTCGTCTTATTGCATCTGTAATATGTATTTCACCACCTTTACCTTTTTTTTGATTTTGTAGATAATGAAAAATTTTCTTTGATAATATATATCTACCTATAACCGCGTTATTTGAAGGTGCATCTTTAGTATTAGGTTTTTCAATTACATCCGCAATTTTAAAATTTAATTTGTCAATATTTTTTTTAATAGAATAAATTCCCCAACGATCTACATTATTTTTTTTAACTTTCATGCTAGCCATTACAGATCCTTTTAATTTTTTATGAATTTTTATCATATCTTTTGAACAATTCTTTTTCATAATTAAATCATCGGGTAACAACATTAAAAAATAATCATTTTTTATAAACTTTTTTGTTTTGAGTACAGCATCACCAGTTCCCATGGGTTTATTTTGATAAACAAATTTGATTTTTTTTCTAAAAAAAAGTATTTTTTTATACTCTTTAATTATTCTGGGATCTTTCTTTTTTTTTATAATTGATTTGTAAAAATTATCATTATTGAAATATTTCCTTATCATTTCTTTTTTTTTTGAAATAATAAAAATTATTTCACTTACACCAGCTTCAATACATTCATCTAAAATATACTCAATACCTGGTTTTCCATTTATTGGGAGAAGTTCTTTAGGAAAAACACTTGTTAAAGGTAGCAAACGTGTACCCAAACCGGCAAGAGGAATAATAGCTTGTTTAATCATTAAGATGTTTTACTTATAATCATATTTATTAAAAATGAAAATTTTAAAAAATATTTTTGAACTAAATAAGGCAGTAAAAAATTATAAAAATGTTGGATTTGTACCTACAATGGGGGGAATTCATAAAGGTCACGTATCTTTAATAAAAATTTCACAAAAAAATAACAAAGAAACGATAGTAAGTATTTTTGTCAATCCAACTCAATTTAATCAAAAAAAAGATTTTAAGAATTATCCTAGAAATATAATAAAAGATATTTCAATATTAAAAAAACTAAAAGTTAATTATTTGTTTTTACCTGAGGTGAATGAAATTTATAAAAACAAAATGAAGAATTTTAAACTTAATAAATCTGACAAAATTTTATGTGCTAAATATAGAAAAGGTCATTTTGAAGGTGTATTAAACGTTATGAATAGATTGTTATCTATTGTTAAATCTAAGTGTGTTTATATGGGTGAAAAAGATTTTCAACAATACATGTTAATTAAAAGAATATTAGGAAAAAAATATAAAATAAATATTGTTGGTTGTCCTACCATTCGAGAAAATAATAAAATTGCTTTATCTACAAGAAACAAATTGTTAAATAAATCATACATAAAAAAAGCGTCAAAAATAGCCATCAAATTAGATAAATTAAAAAAATTATCAAAAATGAATAAATTTGTGGATTTGTCAAAATCCAAATATGAGCTTGAAAATAAATTTAAAATTAAAATTGATTATCTTGAATTTAGAGATGAGAAAAAAATGAAATTAGATAATTTTAAATCTAAATATAGATTATTTATTGCCTATCATATTAATGGAGTAAGATTAATTGATAATTTTTGATTATAAGAAATAAGCTCCTACACCTAAGAAAGATACAAATCCAATTACATCTGTTATTGTTGTAACAAATACACTAGAGGAAATTGCAGGATCAATTTTCATTTTATTTAATGTTACAGGTACTAGAATACCAAAAAGACCAGCAACTATCATAGTTAAAACCATTGAAATTGAAATTATTAGGGAGAGCTGGATATCATTAAACCATAGTTGAACTATCAAAGAACTTATAATTGCAAAAATAACTCCATTTAAAACTCCAATATTGAATTCTTTAATAATATTATTCGTAAAATTATTTTTTGTTAAATCCTGTGTCGCTAAAGATCTTACTGTGACAGCCAATGTTTGCATGCCAGCGTTACCACCCATTGATGCTACAATTGGCATTAAAAAAGCCAATACTACCATTTGCTCTATAGTGGCACCAAATAGACTAATGCAATAAGTTGCAAGAAAAGCAGTAAACAAGTTTAATAACAACCAATTAAATCTTCTCTTAGTTTTTGTTAATACTCCATCAGTTATTTCTTCATCACCTACTCCAGCTAATCTAAGTGCATCCTCTTCAGCTTCCTCTTTTAATACTGTTAGGACGTCATCATAAGCTATCATCCCAACTAATTTGTCAGACTTATCCACTACAGCAGCTGAACTCAAATTATAATTTTCAAATAAATTACCGACTTCCTCTCTATCCATATCAACCGGTATAAGTGTTTGAGATTCAGCCATAATAGACATCATTTTTGTGTCTCTTGGTGTTCTTAATACTCTTGATGAAGGAACTGTACCAATGGGTTTGAATTCTTGATCAACAATAAATATTTCTAGAAATTCCTCTGGAAGTTCTTTATTTTCTCTTAAATAGTCTATCGTTTGTCCTACAGACCAATTACTTGGTATAGCTGTAAATTCACGCTGCATTAATCTAGCAGCAGAGTCTTCTGGATAACTTAAACTTTCAAGTAATGCAAATCGGTCTTTTGGAGGTAATGAGCTAAGGATTGTATTTTTATCTTTTTCGTCTACATTTTCTAAAATCTTAATTGCATCATCTGATTCTAAATTTTTTAGTATGTTAACTATTGAATCTGATGATAGATAAGCAATCATCTCAGACTGAATCGACTCATTTAATTCTACAAAGACTTCAGGATCAACTTTGAAACTATTTAGTTTTATTAAATTTTCTCTATCATTTTGACTTAAATGTTCAATTATGTCAGCAGCATCTGCTGGGTGCATAGCATTGAACGAATTTGTAATAAATTCGGCATCATTTGAGGCAATTTTATCTGTGACAACTTTGATGAATTCTTTGTTAAATTCAAAGTTAACTTTTTTATCTTTTAATTTTTTCACTATAGTCATAAAATTTACCTATAATTTAGTTGGCACTATTAATACAAAATAAAAATAATACAAATTTATAATGACAATAGAGATCAAAAAGTCAGTAAAACCAATAAAATATAAATCTGCGATAGATATACTTGAAGATAGATTGGAGCAAATCAAAGTAAATAAAAATAAAGAACTTATTTGGATACTTGAACATGAAGAGATTTATACTGGTGGAACAAGTTTTAGTGAAAATGAGATTTTAGATAAATCTATTAACTTTATTAAAACGAATAGAGGAGGAAAAATAACATATCATGGTCCTGGTCAATTAATGTTTTATTTTGTGATTGACTTAAACAAGAGAGGTAAGAATATAAAAAAAATTATAACTGCAATTGAAAAGACAATTATAAATACTTTAAAAAATTACGATATAAAGTGTTTTGCTGATAGAAAAAATATTGGAATTTGGTTTGAGCACAAATCTGGTAAAATAGATAAAATTGCAGCGATAGGCATAAAAGTAAAGAAGTGGATTGCTTATCACGGTTTTGCATTAAATATTTCTAATGATCTTAATGTATATAAAAAGATAGTTCCTTGTGGGGTCAGAGATAGAGGGGTTTCAAATTTAAATAATATTAAAAAACAAAATTATAAAAATATTGAGAATGATTTGATAAAAAATTTTTTATCAAATATTAAAAATTAAGTCTTTTTGTTTTTAACATATTTCTAAAATAATCTGGAGGAGTGGCTCTGAAAGTGTATTTTTTCTCATTTATTTTAAATTTTATTTCATAAGAATGTAACATTAAATTTTTATTATTTATTTTTGAATTATTTGTTGAATTATATTTTTTATCGCCAATAATGGAGTTTCCTAAATTAAATAATTGTTTTCTTAGTTGGTGTTTTCTTCCTGTAATTGGATTTAACTGAATGAAAGTCGCATTATTATTTTTATCTAAAATTTCATATTTTGTTTCAGCTTTTTCAACAATTTTTTTTTTATTTTCAAATCTTATCAAATCATCTTTTATCACACCTTTATCAATTAAAATTAATTCACCATTACATATTGCTAAATAAGTTTTATAAACCTTTCTTAGTCTAAAAAGCGAAGTTAGCAATTGAGCTGTTTCCCTATTCTTTGCAATTATAAAAACACCAGAAGTATCCTTATCTAATCTGTGAACAGAATAAGGTTTCTCATCTCTAAATAAATTACTTTTTGCAAATATATCAATTATATTTTTTTTAGATTTTGTACCACCCTGCACTGAAATTCCTGATTGTTTATTTAAAACAACAAAATTATCATTATTTTCAATAATTAAATCTTCATTTTCTTTTATTATTTCATTGCTAGGATTATATTTTTCTTTTTTTTGGTTTATAAATTTTTTAAATTCAAAGTTATGTAATTCAATTTTATCGTTAAATTGTATTTTTTTTGAGCTTTTAATTTTTTTTTTATTTAACTTAATTCTTCCATTTCTTAAATTTTTTTCAATTAGACTTTGTGGGATTTGACCAAAGTGATTTCTTAAAAATCTATCAATGCGCATGCCATTGTACGTTTTATCAACGTTTAATAGCTTTTTCATTTATTTAACTTTAAGCTGTTGCTTCTTTTGGAGCTTCTTTTTTTTGATCTTTATTTGGATCTTTCTTTTTTTTATAAATTCTTTTTGCTTCAACATCCCTATCTACAAACTCAATAACAGCCATTGGAGCATTGTCGCCATATCTAAATCCAGCCTTGATAATTCTAGTATATCCACCTTTTCTATTTTCATATCTCTTAGAAAGTGTTTTTTTAACTTTGTTTGTGGATTTAATATCTTGCAACTTCGATATTAAAGTTTTCGTATTAGACAAAGTATCTTTCTTGCCTAGTGTAATGATTTTGTCTGCTTGAGGTTTTAATACTTTTGCTTTGGGCAATGTTGTTGTTATTTGCTCATACTTTATTAATGAGTTAAGCATATTTTTAATCAGAGCTTTTCTATGTTCTGAAGTTCTATTGAGCTTTTTATAGCCCATTTTATGTCTCATTAGATTGCTTCCTCAAGTTTTTTAGATAGTTCAGCAATATTATCTGGCGGCCAGTTTGGAATTTCCATTCCGAGATATAGTGACATTCCTGTTAATACTTCTTTAATCTCATTTAATGATTTTCTACCAAAATTAGGTGTTCTTAACATTTCACCTTCAGATTTTTGAACTAGATCACCAATATAAATAATATTATCATTTTTAAGACAATTCATTGATCTTACAGAAAGTTCTAATTCGTCAACTTTTCTTAATAAATTCTTATTAAACTCTGGCTCTGAAGGTTGTTCTTTTACAATCACTTCTTGTGGCTCATCAAAGTTAACAAACATTCCTAATTGATCTTGGAATATTCTAGCTGAGTATGCAACCGCGTCTTCAGCTGAAATTGAACCATTTGTCTCAACTTCCATAGTTAGTTTATCATAATCTAATGCTTTTCCTTCTCTTGCTGTACTAACTGAATAAGAAACTTTTTTTACTGGACTAAATAGTGAATCTATTGGAATCAAACCAAGTGGTGGCTCTTCGGGTTTGTTCATATCAGCAGATACATATCCTTTTCCTGTTCCTACTGACATTTCCATGTGAAATTTAGTATTTTCATCCAAATTACAAATAACCAAATCTGGATTTAATATTTCAATATTAGCAACAGGTGTTATATCAGAAGCCTTTATTTCCCCTGGTCCTTTAGCTTCAAGTATTAATTTTTTTGGCTCATCAGATGTACTTTTTAAAGCTAAAGATTTTACATTTAATACAATGTCAGTAACATCTTCTCTAACACCTTTAATAGAAGTAAATTCATGTAATACACCATCTATCTGAATAGAGGTTACAGCGGTTCCTCTAATAGACGATAAAAGTATTCTTCTTAATGAATTACCAAGAGTTAATCCGTATCCTTTTTCGAGTGGCTCTGCAGTGATTTTTGCAAATGCTTTATCATCACTCAATTGAACATCTAGTTTTGCTGGTTTAATTAATGATTTCCAATTTTTTGAATTTACTTCTGTTTGCTCCATTAAACTCTCCTTTTTTTAGGTGGTCTCGTACCATTGTGTGGCATTGGTGTTGTATCTTTAATTGATATAATTTTAAATCCTCTAGCCTGTAAAGCTCTTAAAGCAGTTTCTCTACCAGAACCAGGACCTTTAACTTCAACGGACAATATTTTCATTCCAACTTCCAAAGCTTTGGCTGCGGCTGCATCAGCAGCAACTTGTGCTGCGTACGGTGTAGATTTTCGTGAGCCTTTAAAACCTTTCTGACCAGCAGATGCCCAAGAAACTACATTTCCGTTAGTATCAGCTATCGAGACTATTGTATTATTAAAAGTAGATTGCACATATGCAATTCCATTTGGAATATTTTTTTTTCCTTTTTTCTTTTTAGAATAAGAACTTTTTTTATTCTTAACCTCTGATTTCTGTTCTTTATGTTCAGTTGTTTCTTTTTTCATTATTTTTTAAGTGGAGTTAATTTTTTACCTGCAATTGCAATTGCTTTTCCTTTTCTAGTTCTAGAATTGCATCTGGTTCTTTGACCTCTAACAGGAAGTTTTTTTCTATGCCTAGATCCTCTATAGGTTGCAAGATCGATTAGTCTTTTTATACTCAACGATGTTTCTCTTCTTAGATCACCTTCAACAGTAAATTTTTGATCAATATACTCCCTAATTTTTAAAATTTGATCATCAGTTAGTTCATTTACTCTCTTTGATTTTGGTATTTCTAACTCATTACAAATTTGTTGAGAAAATTTATTTCCAATTCCATATATATATGTAAGTCCAACATGAACTAATTTATTTTGTGGTATGTTTACACCTGCAATACGAGCCATAATTTTTGTGATAAATTGTGCCTTTTATATAAGAAGATTAGTCAAAGTCAACGTCTTAAACATTCAAAAAAGCCTCTATTTTACTGGTTATTTGATCAATTTCCATCGTTCCATCAATCTCATGAATTTTTGAATTTTTTGAATAGTAATCCAATACTGGTCTAGTGGTTTCAATATAAGTATCATATCTTTTTAATATAGTATCTAAATCGTCATCAGTTCTTTTTTCTAAAACTTTCCTTTTTTTTATTCTTTCCACAATAGTTTCTTTATTCACATTTAAAAAAAAAATATAATCTATCTTTTGATTTGAGTTATTTAACAATAAATCTAAATTTTTAGCTTGGCTAAGAGATCTAGGATAGCCATCAAATATTAATTTTTCTTTTTTGATAGGATCAAAAACATGATTTTTTAATAGGCTATTAACGATCTCATCACTGACAAATTTTCCTTCATTCATATTACTTATTATTTTTTTTCCTATAATTGTCTCTTTTTTAATTTCCTCTCTTAACATATCACCAGTAGAAATTTGATAACCGTTTAATTTTTTTACAAGATATTTGGCTTGAGTACCTTTTCCAGCACCAGGTGGACCAAATAGTATTATATTCACCTATCTACCAAATTTAGTTTTTTTAATTAGTTGCTCGTATTGAGAACTCATCATTCTTGTTTGAATTTGTGTAACTGTATCAATTGCTACCACAACAACAATCAGAACCGAAGCACCACCTAAATAAAAAGGGATGGGATAATTGGCAATTAGGAATTCTGGCATTAAACAAACTAGTGCAAGATATAATGCACCTATTGTTGTTAATCTTGTCAATATTGTATCAATATAAAGCGCAGTACTTTCTCCAGGTCTTATTCCTGGAATAAATCCTCCATATTTTCTTAAATTCTCAGCAGTTTCTGTTGGATTAAAAGTTATTGAAGTATAAAAAAAAGTAAAAAAAATTATTCCTGATGCATATAACAACATATACAAAGGTTGCCCTTGTGAAAAGTAAGATGAAATATTTAGAAAAGTTTCATTTTGTGAAACATTAAAATTTGAAAAAGTAACTGGTAATAGTAATAAAGCTGAAGCAAAAATAGCAGGTATAACACCTGCTGAGTTAATTTTTAAAGGTAAATGAGATGAATCTCCTCCATACATTTTATTTCCCATTTGTCTCTTTGGATAATTTATAAGAATTTTTCTTAATGCTCTTTCCATAAAAACTATAAACATTATAGTTGCTACCAGCAATACAAATATAAAAATTATCATTACAGTTGAAATTGCACCAGTTCTTCCTAATTCAAAAGTTGTTACTAATGCTCTAGGAATTTCAGCAACAATACCTGAAAAAATAATTAATGAAATACCATTACCAATGCCTCTTTGTGTAATTTGTTCACCAAGCCACATTAAAAATATAGTTCCAGCAACAATAGTTGTTACTGTTGAAATTTTGAAAAATATTCCAGGATTAATAACTAAATCTGCTGATGACTCTAATCCAACTGCCAAGCCATATCCTTGTATAGTTGCTAATAAAACTGTTCCATATCTAGTTATTTGAGTAATTTTTTGTCTACCTATTTCACCTTGAGCCTTAAGATTTTTAAAATATTCTGAAACTCCTGTTAGTAACTGGACAATAATTGAAGATGATATGTATGGCATTATTCCAAGAGCAAATATTGCCATTCTGCTTACAGCGCCGCCCGCAAAAACATTAAACATTCCTAACAAACCTTTTTGGTTTCCTTCCATCATTATTTGAAGTTGTTCTGGGTCGATCCCTGGTAGAGGAACAAAAGTACCCAATCGATAAACAGCAAGGATAAAAAGTGTGAATAGTATTCTATTTCTTAAATCGTTAGATTGTGTTGAGGCACTCATTATTTAGATTGGTTTTTAACAGTAATTTGTCCACCAGCTTTTTCAATTTTCTCTTTAGCAGTTTTAGATGAATAATCTGCTTCAATATCAATTTTTGATTTAAAATTACCATTTGATAAAATTTTAAATTTATTAATTGATTTTCTGAATAATTTTGATTTTTTAAATGTATTAATATTTATTTTTTCTTCTGCTTTAATTTTTTTACTATCAATGAGATTTTGTAAATCACCTAAGTTAATTACTGCTATATCATTTTTGTTTACAGGGTTGAAACCTCTTTTGGGTAACCTTCTATATAAAGGCATTTGACCACCCTCAAAACTTTTTATAGCTACTCCAGATCTTGATTTTTGACCTTTTACACCTCTACCAGAAGTTTTACCTTTACCAGATCCTATTCCTCTTCCTACTCGAATTTTTTTTGTTTTAATATTATTTAATGTATTTAAAGATGTCATTATCCTCTTTTCTCAATGATCTCAGATATTTTTTTATTTCTTAAATTAGAAATATTTTTTGGTGAATTTTGTTTTGATAAAGCTTTTATACATGCTCTAATTACATTATGTGGATTTGCAGTACCCAAAGATTTAGCAACTATATCTTTTATACCAAGCACTTCGCAGACCGCTCTAACTGGTCCGCCAGCTATTATACCTGTTCCTTTAGGTGCAGATCTTAATTTAATTTTTCCAGCACCATCTTTTCCGTAAATATCATGATGAATTGTACGTCCATCTCTTAAAGGTATTTGTATCAATTTTCTTCTAGCCAACTCATTTGCTTTTTTGATTGCATCAGGAACCTGTTTTGCTTTTGCATGTGCAATACCGATTTTTCCATTCTGATTACCAACTACAACTAAAGCGGAAAAGCCAAATCTTCTTCCACCTTTAACAACTTTAGTTATCCTATTTATATGAACTAATTTTTCAACAAATTCTGTATTTTTTTCCATTTTTAAAATTCCATCCCATTTTTTCTCAGTGTTTCAGCAAAAATTTTGACTCTTCCATGGTATTTATAAATACCTCTATCAAAGTAAATTTTTTTAATATTTTTTTCATTTGCTTTCTTTGCTAAAATTTCTGCAACAATAGTTGATAATTCAGATTTGTTTTTTTTTTGTCCTTTAATTTCTTTATCTATTGATGAAGCAGAAACTAATGTAATTTTTTTTACATCATCTATTATTTGTGCACTTATATTTCTTGTAGATCTTGAAACGCTCAATCTGTATCGATCTTTCGATACAGTTTTAAGTTTTTTTCTCACTCTAAATCTTTTTCTTTCAATCGTATTCAATCTCATTATTTTTTCTTACCTTCTTTTCTCAAAATATACTGGCCTTTTTCTTTTATGCCCTTTCCTTTATATGGCTCTGGTGGTCTAATACTTTTTATTTGTGAAGCAACCATACCTACTTTTTGTTTATCTGAACCACTTATTTTTAATGTCGTTTGTTTTTCAACAGCAATTTTAATACCATCTGGAATATCATAGTTTATGTCATGACTAAATCCTAGTTGCATATTCAAAACATTACCTTTTAGAGCAGCCCTGAAACCAACTCCTGTAAGTTCAAGAATTTTTTCGTAACCACTACTTGCTCCAATAATAGCATTATTAAGCAAGCTTCTATTCATACCCCATAATCTTTTAGATGTATCATCTAGTTTTTTTGGTTTTATTGATACGTCCTTACCTTCTGTGATATTAAGTTCAAACATTTCTAGATCTAACTTGATTGATTGTTTACCTAGAGGTCCTTCAACATTTACTTTATTTCCAGACATTAGAACTTTAACTTTTTCTGGAATTGGTATATTTATTTTTCCTATTTTAGACATTAAAATACCTTACAAATAATTTCACCACCAAGTTTTTTCTTTCTTGCGTCAACATCCGTCATTACACCTTGTGGT
>CACMNP010000011.1 GCA_902615045.1 uncultured Pelagibacteraceae bacterium
ATTTCTAATTCTACAAATCCTTCTCTTATTGCCTTAAAACTTTTGATTTGTTTATTTTTATCAAAGAGATTTATATTCAGGTCTTTAATTTTATATTTGTTTGCATTTGCGTAACTAAAAAAACAAAAAAACAATAATATAATTAAAAAAGTATACTTTTTGATCATAGCTTTTTATTTTACGATAATTTTACCAAATATTTTATAATTTTTATCTGAAACTATCATCTCTCCAGAACTTACGCCAACATTGAATATTTCAGAAATAACCACAAAATGTGTTACTAAAATTAGGTTTTTCTCACTATTCCAACTAGATATATATTTTTTTAAACTCTTAATTTGTTCATCTTTATATTTATAAAACTTTTCTTGATAAAAAGAGTTTAAACCTTTGAAAGTTTCATAATTATTAAAGGCAAATCTTGCAGTATCTTTGCATCTACACCATTCACTAGATAAGACTTTATCAATTTGAATATTATTATTGCTAAATAATATTCCAATATTTTTTGATTGCTCTATGCCCTCTTGATTTAAATTTCTTTGAGTATTACATTTTGTTAAATCAATATTGTCAGGATCTCCATTTCCAGGTGCAAGTGAATGTCTTATAAATACAATTTTCCCACCCTTCTGCAGTTCGCTTATTACTAAATCATTAGCCTGTGAATAATTTGAATTAAAAATACTTAGCAAAAATAAAAGAATAAAATTTTTATATTTCATAAACGACAATTAAATTTTTATCTGTATTTTTTATAATAGAGCTTTCTGAACTGATAATTTCCAACCATTTATTAAATCGTTCCTAACTTTTCGGTTTATTTTAGGCTTAAAAATTTTATCTTTTTTCCATTTCCTCTTGATTTGATATAATGATTTAAATAATCCAATTTGATATCCAGCTAGTAAAGCTACTCCTAAACCAGTTGTTTCTAATACCTTTGGTCTTTCTGTATTTATATTTATGATGTCAGATAAAAATTGCGAAAACCAGTTGTTTTTTACCATGCCTCCATCAATCTTAAGTTTAGTTGGTTTTAAACCATCTTTTTTCATTGCATTAAATAAATCATTACTTTGATAGGCAACTGACTCTAATACTGCTCTAACTAAAGTTTTCCAATCACTATTTCTTGTTAAACCTGTTATTACCCCTCTTGCATCAGGCCTCCAATAAGGTGCTCCCATTCCACTGAAGGCAGGCACAACGTATACACCCTCATTATTTTTTTTTGATTGAGCAATTGTTTCCGTATCAAAAGCATTGTTAATAAATTTTAATTTATCTCTTAACCATTGTACACCTGCACCTGCAATAAAAATAGATCCTTCAAGAGCATAAGTATTTTTTCCATTCAATCTGTAACATATTGTTGTTAATAATTTATTTTTAGAATAAATTTTTTTTGAACCAGTATTCATTATGACAAAGGCACCAGTTCCATATGTGCTTTTTACTGAACCTCTTTCAAAGCATGACTGTCCTACTGCAGCTGCTTGTTGGTCTCCTAGAACTGCTGATATTGGTATTTCACTGCCGACAATTCTCTTACTTGTTGAACCAAAATTATCAGCTGAATTTTTAACTTTTGGCAAAATATTTTCAGAAATTTTAAGTTTTTTTAAGATTTCTTTATCCCATTTATTATTATTAATGTTAAATAACATGGTCCTACAAGCATTAGTTGCTTCTGTTAAATGATGTTGCCCATTAGTAAGTTTCCAAATAAGGAAAGTATCAACAGTACCAAATAATAAATTATTTGATTTTAAAAGTTTCTTAACATTTTTTACGTTTTCTAGTATCCATTTAATTTTAGTTGCAGAAAAATATGGGTCAATAAATAATCCAGTTTTTTTTCTAAAAATTTTTTCATAATTTTTTTTCTTTAACTCTTCACAATAGTCTTGGGTTCTTCTATCTTGCCAAACAATTGCGTTGTAGACTGGTTTTCCTGTTTTCTTATTCCAAAGAATAGTTGTCTCTCTCTGGTTAGTTATTCCTATACTTAATATTTTTCCTCTTAATAGTGATGCTTTTTTTATAACTTTTTTCAACGCTTTTAGAGTTGTAAGCCAAATTTCGTTTGGATTATGCTCCACCCATCCATTTTTTGGAAAATATTGATTAAATTCAAACTGGGATGTAAATTTTATATTACCATCTAAATCAAAGAGAATTGCTCTAGTTGATGTTGTGCCTTGGTCAATAGCAACAAGAAATTTTTTCACAATTTAAGTCTATACTTAAATTTTTTTTTCTAAAAGTAAAAACTAATACAAGCTGGAAGGATTAACACTTTTAAATTCTAA
Organism: uncultured Pelagibacteraceae bacterium; assembly: GCA_902615045.1. Lineage (GTDB taxonomy): Bacteria > Pseudomonadota > Alphaproteobacteria > Pelagibacterales > Pelagibacteraceae > Pelagibacter. The sequence goes on from CACMNP010000011.1 coordinate 2,319, forward strand.
CATGTTCTCAAAAGTACACATTTCAGGTTTTGAAAAAGTAATTTTTGGAAATTTTTTACTAAAGTCTAAAAATAGTTTTTTATTAAATTCAATTAAATTACTTATTTCAATCTCACTAAGCTCTCTTAAGATATATGCCAAAGTAATATGAAAAGTATATCTTTGATGGTTTTCAAATTTAATTTTTAATAAGCTACTTAGTTCATCTCTACAATTTCTAAGAATTTTTTCATCCTTTTTAGAAAAAGGTTCTAAAATAATACTATAACCACCAAAAAATGTTTTTAGTTTAAGATTAAATTCTTTTGGAAAATTATAGTTTTTAATTCTTTTATTTAATTCAAAAGCTATATCTTTGTGATCCATATCAAGATCTATATCTGATGGCCAATTATTTGTATTTTTTGTATTTAAATTACAACAATCAAATAACGTCATATGAAAACTAGATTGAGGTAAATAGAAATAAGTTTTTTCTGGATTAAAATTTTTTATTTTTTTTTGAAAACTACTAATTTCATCGGATAAATTGGTATTAAGAGGAATATTACAAATTATTGTACAACCTGGAAAGGGTAAAGGATTTCCTTTGTCATCAAATTTATTTTCAGCACCTTTTAAAGTATATCCTTCAAGTTTTCCAGCTAAAAACTTTTCCTCATTACTAACTATATTTAAATCCATTAAAATAAACTAAAACCAGTTTATATTTTCTTTCTCACAAAGTTCTTTAAGCTTCAATGGATAATCTGTCATGATACCATCTACACCATACTCAACCATTTTTAACATGTCGTAATCTTTGTTTACTGTCCAAACGTTCACTGGCAAATTTTCTTGATGAGAAATATCTACTAGTTTTTTTGTAATATCTTTATGGTATGGATGCCAAGCTTCTCCGCCTTGTGATTTTATAATTTTCGGTAATTCATGATTTTCAAAAAAGGGCAAGTAACTCATCCATGGAGATCTATTATAAATTGTATTTTTAATTTTAATTCCAGCCTGTTGTTGAAAAGTTAAATAAGCTCTTGAAATTTCAGGGTAAAGTTTTTTCATTTCTGTCAGTGTTCGCCAATCAAATGATGAAACAATTATTTTATTTTGTAAGGTTGACTTATTTACCTCTTGCATAACTAGTTTAACCATTTCTTCTGGAGTCGGCGTTAGATTTTCCTCATCAGGTGTAGATTTAATTTCTAAATTTATTAATAGATTTTCAGATATGTTTTTTGAGGATAAATTTAATAATTCAGAAAGTTTCGGTATCTTTTGATTTTCTAAAGTTTTTTGATTAACAAATCTTCTTCCATATCTAGATAACTTATTTAAAGATCCAACATCAAATTTTAAAAGTTCTTCATAAGTTAAATCATATATTTTTATATTTTCATCCTCTATCCAATTTCCCTCGTTATCTTTTGTAAGACTTGGATCTAATCTAAAGTCGTGAGTAATCACAGGAATAAAATCTTTTGAAATCAAAATATCAGTTTCGTATGCATTAATATTGTTTTCAAATAAGTATTTAAAACCTTCTAGAGTGTTTTCGGGAAGATCTCCTCTTGCTCCTCGGTGACCATAAATTTTTATATGATTTGGTTTGCTTAAAATCAAAATTAATTAACTCTTTTGCCAGTGCTTTTATCAAAAATATAATATTTATTGTTCTCAATATTAAGACTTAGATCAGCACCTTTTTCAATAGTTAGATTTCCCGGACACCTATAACAAAAGTCTTTTTTGTCTTTTAATTGACCATAAACAAGATTATCCGAACCAAGTTGTTCCACTAAGTCTACTTTTAAATTAATTAAACTATTTTCACTTTGACTTAAATGTTCAGGTCTTATTCCTAATTTTACTTCTCCCTCAAAGTCACTATCAATATCTTTAATTTCAAAACCTTCTGCAGATAATGTTTTATTTTTTATATTACCATCTAAAAAATTCATTTGAGGTGAGCCAATAAAACCAGCAACAAATAATGATTTTGGATTATCATATATCTCAATAGGAGTTCCAAGCTGTTCAATAATTCCATTGTTAATAACTGCTAATCTATCAGCAAGTGTCATGGCCTCTACTTGATCATGCGTAACAAATATGCTTGTTACTCCAACTTTCTGCTGAAGTTTTTTGATTTCAAGTCTCATCTGAATTCTTAATTTTGCATCTAAGTTTGAAAGAGGTTCATCAAATAAGAATATTTTAGGATTTCTAACAATTGCTCTACCCATTGCAACTCTTTGTCTTTGACCTCCGGATAACATTGAAGGTTTTCTCTGTAAATAATCTGAAATTTGTAGCAGCTTAGCTGCATCATTTACTTTTTGCTCAATTGTTTCTTTGTCAATTCCTCTGTTTTTTAGACCATAAGCCAAGTTATTATAAACATTCATATGTGGGTATAATGCATAGTTCTGAAACACCATTGCTACATCTCTTTCAGACGGATCTACCTCATTAATTAATTTTCCATCAAGATTAATATCACCCTCTGTAATATCCTCTAAGCCTGCAACCATTCTTAATAAAGTTGATTTTCCACATCCACTAGGTCCTACAAAAACCATAAACTCACCTTCATCAACACTTAATGAAGTTTCATGAACAGCCTTAGTTCCATTTGGGTAAATCTTAGTCACATTTTTTAAATCTAAAAAGCTCATTTATTTCTCCGTTTGAATTAATCCTTTTATGAACCATTTTTGTAAAAATACTACCACTAAAACTGGTGGGATCATTGACAAAATGATATACGCAAATCTTTCTGCAGTTCTTGGCAGAGCAACTCCTTCATAGCTTTCTGTGTAAATAATCTTCATTCCCATTACAACAGTCCAGTATTCTTCTGCAGTTGTCATTATTAGTGGCCATAAATATTGGCTGTATCCATATACAAACATAAAGATAAACATTGCTGCTATCATGGTTTTAGATAATGGAACCAAGAAATCTATGAAAAAACTCCAAGCATTTGCTCCGTCTAATTTTGCTGACTCCAAGAGTTCATCTGGAATTGTTTTATAAAATTGTCTGAAGAAAAATGTTGCTGTAGCTGAAGCAACTAATGGAAGGATAAGGCCTGTATATGAATTTGTTAAACCTAAATCAGATACAATTTTATAGCTTGGAAAAATCCTTACCTCCAAAGGAACAAGTAGAGTAATAAAGATTAACCAAAAAATTGGTACAGCTAATTTAAATCTATAATAAACCAAAGCATATGCTGACATTGCTGAAATAACTACCTTAAGTGTTGCAATTCCTAATGCCATTATAAAACTATTAATAAACATTTTTGCAGCAGTCACTTCTTCTGACCAACCACCTTTTTCATTTAAAACTTCGTTATAGTTTCTTGCTAGCTGATCACCTATATGAAACTTCATACCTTCGGTTAATATAGTTACAGAGTCATGCGAAGAACTTGCAAAAGATATCCAAATAGGAACTACCATTAACAAGACTCCTAGTATTAAAATAATATGAGCAATTATTTGAAGTGGTTTAATTTTCATTTATCTTGAAAAACCCCCTTAATAAAATATTTCTGCAACACAATTATAATTAAAATTGGTGGCACCATAGACATCATCACGAAAGCAAAACGATGAACAATTGAACCCGACATCATTTTTAATCCCATAACCACTGTCCAATATTGTTCTGAAGTTGTTACCAATAATGGCCATAGATACTGATTGTAGCCAAAAACAAACATAAATATTAACATCGCTACAATCATTGTTTTTGACAAAGGAATTAAAAAATCAACAAAAAATCTCCAGGTATTTGCTCCATCAAGTTTTGCGGATTCAAGTAATTCATCTGGAACGGTTTTATAAAATTGTCGAAAGAATAATGTTGCTATAGCTGATGCTGAAATAGGAACTATTAATCCAAAGTAAGAATTCACTAGATTAAGCTCAGCCATTACTGAATAAGTAGGGAAAATTCTTAACTCTAATGGTACTAAAATTGTAATAAATATAATCCAAAACAATAATGTTGCATATTTTATTCTGTAATAAACCAACGCGTAAGCAGCCATTAAAGATGTAACAACGGATAATATTGCAACTCCTGTAGCCATGATAAAACTATTAAAAAACATTTTTAATGCTGTTATCTCTTTAAAAAAACCACCCTGATATAATAAAACTCGTAAGTAATTTTCATAAAAGCTATCTCCTAAAAACATTTGGAGACCATTCATATTAATCATTGAACTCGTGTGCGTCGAGCTAGCAAAAATCATCCATACAGGAACTAACATGATTAGTATTCCAATGAGTAAAATTAAATGTGAAAAACTTGATGTGATAAATCTAGTCATTAATTATAATGTATTTTCCCTTCGATATATCTAAATTGAAAAATCGTAATTACTAATACAATCAACATCATCATTATTGATTGAGCTCCTGCACTTCCTAAATCCAGTCCTCTAAATCCATCCATGTAAGCTTTATAAACTAGAGTTCTTGTTTCACCGGAAGGAGCACCTATTGTTGTGGTATCAATAATTCCAAATGTATCAAAGAAAGCATACGTTATATTAATAATTATTAAAAAGAATGTAGTTGGCATTAATAATGGGAATGTAATTGTCCAAAATCTTCTAAAACTATTTTTACAGTCAATCATTGATGCTTCAATTACAGATTTTTGTATAGCTTGAAGTCCAGCCAAGAAGAAAATAAAATTAGCACTGATTTGCTTCCAAGAACCAGCTATGATTACGTAAATATAAGAGTCGAACACACTTTCGTACCAATTAAATCCCCACAGTTCGTGAAATAAATGATAAAGAAGACCAAATCTTTCACTAAAAAAATAATTTGCCATTACACCGACTACCGCAGGCGCAATTGCATAAGGCCAAATTAAAAGTGTTTTGTAAGTGCTTTTACCATGCATTACATTATTAGCCTGAACGGCAAGTAATAATCCAATTGAGCCTGTAATTAACGTAATAACAAAACTATAAATAATAGTAAATTTGAAAGCTATGAAATAAGCTGGATCATCAAAAATAAATAAAAAATTGTCAAACCATACAAACTTCGATCCAAATCCAAAAGCATCTTGCATTGTAAATGCATCTCTAAAGGTTTGTATGATTGGCCAATATAAAAAAATTAACAATATACCTAGCTGCGGAGCTAAGAAAAGATATTGTGAATAGCTAGATTTGAATTGGACTTTTTTCATACTTTTGTAAAAATAAATAAGGAGGGTAAATTAATCCCCTCCTTATTGTTTTAATTATTCTTACAAAGTTTTAGCAAATTGCTTTAACAATTTAGCTGCACCTTTGTCCATATTCTGCAATCCTTTTTCGATTGATATTTTGCCGTTTAACATTGGCTCAATATTTTCGTAAATTACTTCACGAATTTGGGGCCAGTTACCAGCTCTATATCCACCAGGAATAGTTGAACCTTCTAAGCTTAATTGTTCACCAACTGCTTTATGATATGGAGAAGCTCTATAGAAATTTATAGTTTCAGCTAACTCTATACCACCTTTAGTCACTGCAGAGTAACCAGTCATATTGTGATAATACAGATCCATTTCTGGAGAACCCATAAATTCTATAAATTTAGCAAGTCCTTTGTACTCTTCCTCAGTATGACCATTTAAGATCCAGTTAGCAGCACCACCTATAAAAGTTGGATACTCTTTTCCTTTGGTTACTGAATCCCAGTAAGGAATATGATTAACTGTAAAGTTTGGAACAACACCTTTCATTCCACCAAATGATGCAGCAGAACCAAACCAAAATGCAGCTTCACCTGCTATAAATGGTGCTTGATTGTCTCCCCACGCTCTTCCTTTATAGCCATATAAACCTTTATCATACCATTCTTTAACTTTCTTCCAATGATAGACAAATGCATCAGTTTCAGCGAATAAAGTTTTTGTAGGAACAGCATCGTAACCATTATTTCCATCTAACATTAATAAATTATGTCTAGAAAAGAAATTTTCAGTCCAAATCCATGGACTATGACTTTGAACTAAAGGAATGTATCCAGCAGCTTTGATTTTTGGAGCCATGGCCTCAAATTCTTCATAAGTTTTTGGCACAGATTCAATTCCAACCTCTTTCAAAATGTCCATGTTTGCATACATCAAACAAGTTGAACTATTGAAAGGTACACCAATCATTTTTCCATCAGAGTCGGCATAGAAATTTTTAATGCCTGGAATATAGTTGTCAGCATCTACATCAATGCCATATTTCTTAGCCATTTCTTCAAAACCGATAACAACACCATTTTTTACTTGAGCTACCATGATTGCAGCACCAGCATCATAAACCTGTGAATAGTGTGGTTGGTCGCCTGCTCTAAATGCAGCAATAGTTGCCGCCATGTTATCTTCATAACTTCCTTTTCCTGTAGGAATGACCGTATATTGATCTTGTGAAGCGTTAAATCTATTTGCAATTTCAATAATTACATCACCAAGAAAACCACTGTTTCCGTACCACCAATGAATTTCTGTTTTTGAATAACTGTGTGATGTAAAAGAGAAAGTAAATAGAATTGTTAAAACACTAAGTATTTTTTTCATATCTATCCTTCTGTTAAGTTTATTTTATTTTTTATTAATACTTTATTAATGTTAAGATATTATGAAATTGTAAATAATTGCATTTAAAATTTTAAATTTCTAAAAGAGGTTGTATATTTTAAAACAAATCATAATTTAAATGTCTAAAATATTTGATTTATTCATAATAGGTGGCGGTATAAACGGTGCAGGTATTGCAAGAGATGCTGCAGGTAGAGGTTTATCAGTTTGTTTAGCTGACAAAGGTGAGATTGGAGGAGCAACCTCATCTTGGTCGACGAAATTAGTACATGGTGGTCTTCGTTATTTAGAAAATTATGAATTCAAACTAGTTAGAGAATCTCTGAAAGAAAGAGAAATAGTTTATAAAATTGCCAGACATATTTCCAAACCGATTCCTTTTATAATTCCTTATGCAGATAAAATTCGACCAGCCTGGTTAATTAAAATTGGTTTATTTTTGTATGATAATTTAGGTGGCAAAAGCAATATACCAAAATCAAAAACGTTTGATCTTACAAAAAAATTTTCAAATATTCTTAAGCAAAAATACAAAACTGGTTTTCAATATTTTGACATACAAATTGACGATAAAAAATTAACGAAACTAAATGCTAAAGATGCAAAAAGAAATAAAGCTAAAATACTAGAATATAACAAAGTTAAAAAAGCTGAAATTATTGGCAATGAATGGATTATTAGTCTTGAAAAAGGTGAAAAAGTAAAATCAAAAATTTTAATTAATGCATCTGGACCATGGATAAACGAAACCTTAAATAAAAATATAAAAATTAAATCTAAGAAAAAAATAAGATTAGTTAAAGGAAGTCATATTATTACAAAAAAATTGTACAAAGAAAATGTTGCATTCACATTTCAAAATACTGATAAAAGAATAATATTTGTGATACCTTATAAAGGGAAGTTTTCTTTAATTGGAACTACAGAAGTTGAGGTTAAATCACCAGAAAATAAAGGAATATCAAAAAAAGAAATTACATATTTAATTCGTTCAGTAAATAATTACTTAAAAAAAAAAATCAGAACAAAGGACATTGTAGATACTTATTCAGGGATAAGACCTCTAATTGAAGATTTTAATACAGCTTCAAAAGTCACAAGAGATTATGTTTTTGATTTAAAAATTATAAAAAAATTACCTTTATTGAATATATATGGAGGAAAACTAACCACCTACAGAAAATTGTCTGAAAAAGTCCTTTTTGACCTTAGAAAGTTTTTACCTAAAACAAAAAAAGGTCCATGGACACACAAAAAGAAGCTTCTCTAAACTTAATGACCGTTAAATTTGAAAAATTAAAAAAAACAATAATTAAATGTAATAAATGCCCTAGACTTGTGAGGTTTAGAAAAAAAATATCTACGGAAAAAAGAAAACAATATATGGACCAAACTTATTGGGGAAAACCAGTTACAGGTTTTGGAGATATAAATGGAAAAATAATGATTGTTGGTCTAGCACCAGCTGCTCATGGTGGAACAAGAACAGGCAGAGTATTTACAGGCGATAAATCCTCAGATTTTTTATATAAATGTTTACACAATGTAAAAATTGCCAATCAAAGTAATTCAGATCATATAAATGATGGATTAAAAATAAAAAATACCTTTATAACACCAGCTCTAAAGTGCGTTCCTCCAGGAGATAAACCATTAAATGAAGAGTTAAAAAATTGCTTTGGTTTCTTTAAATCTGAATTTGAAATACTTAAAAATCTTAAAATAATTGTGGCTTTAGGTAAAATTGCCTTTGATACTTGCGTAAAATTTTATAGAGAAAATTTTGATTATACTGAAAGAGTAAAATTTGGTCATGGAACATATTTTAAATTACCTAACAATGTGTTGTTAATGGGGTGTTATCATCCAAGTCCAAGAAATGTAAATACTGGACGAATAAATGAAAAACAAATGACTAAACTATTTAAAAAAGTAAAAGAACTAGTTTAATTTGTTAATAAGTGCTACTGGAAGTTTTACTGGTTTTCCCAACTTATTTAGAGATACTAATTTAATCTCTGCATCACATAAAATATCTGATTTTCTTTTAATTACTTGTGACATTGTAATTGTAGTCAAAGTATTAGATTTTATTTTTGTGAAAACGGTAATTTTATCCTCAAATTTAGCTGGTTTTTTAAAATCTACGTTGCAAGTTTTTACTGCTATTAAAACATTATGTTTATCTAATAACTTTTTATTCGAATATCCCAAGGAATAAATAAGCTCAGATCTTGCTCTTTCAAAGTACTTTAAATAATTTGCGTGGTAAACAATTCCACCAAAATCAGTATCCTCATAGTATACTTTTAAATTATACTTAAATACTTTCATCAATTGATATTAATAAAATTTATTGAGAAGAAAAATAGATATTTTGATAGTAAGTAATTGATTTTTTCTTTGAATTATCTGTATCTGACATGATCGCTATACCATCTAGCTCATTAACATCTAAATTATGGAATTTCTTGAAATCTTCTTTAACGTTTGCTTTGACAGTTACCCATTCATTTAAATTTGTTTTGGTAGTAGCAAGTACATTATCAATGGACTTTTTAGTATATGGGCTTGGAAAGTTGCTTCCAACTTCTTGATTGCTTGAAAAAACATAATTTATTGCTCTATTGGATAAAGGTGTTGCTCCAGTTTTTTTAATGACGAATACTCTTCCTGCAAAGTCATGGCCCTTTTTAGCTGTCTCATCTATCCCTGGTATGTCTTTCTCAATTTTCCAAGTTATATTTATGAAAGGTGTTTCATTCAGATCAATTTTAATCTCCTTACCTAAGCCAGAAGCAGCATTATCAGCAATAGCTTTAAGGTAATTACCATTTTCATCAGAGCCAACAGAATATTCAGTCTTATTATCTGCCCCTCTTACTTTTCTCACAGTTAATTCTGATAATTCTTTTTCTGTAAACTCAAATACTTTTATATCTTCTGCATACAAATTAGTTTGAAAAAATGCCAAGACCAAAATTAAATTAAATAAAAATCTAAACATGTCCTCTCTATATAAAAGATAAAATAATTTTCAAATTCAAAATTTTGACATTATTTAAACATGCATAAATCATTATTGTTCTCTATTTAGATGATATGAAGTTGGCAGTTCTTTTTGGTTTGATGATTTATTGGTCTATAATTATAACTGCGCCTGTAATTTCAAAAAATTCTGAAAAATTTGGAGAAAAAAAGGTATTAATACCTCTTAAAAAACCAAGAATTTAAGGCAGAAGCACTATCTTGGGTGCTGAACAAGTTCCATCATGAATTTCTTTAAAGGCTCCCCAACCATCTTTAAGATTTCTGTACTCAATCCACTCTATCTTCCCTAGCTTGTTATTAGTTAAAATATCAATAGTTTCCCCAAATTCTTTGTTTGTGTAACAATAAGTTCCAATAAAAGTAACTTCTTGTAGAGTTGCTTTTCTAAAATTAAAAGATCCTGCGGGCTGCGTTAGTCCGATATGAACTATTATTCCTCCTGGTTTTACTACGCTGATTGCCTGTTGTCTTGAAACTTCAAGTCCAACAGTATCAAAAACTAAATCAAAACTGCTCTCTTTAATATCCTTATGATCTGGTGACACTGTTTTTGCATCTACGTATTTAGAGCATTCATTTAATCTTTTTTGATTAGGATCAGAAATTGTTAGATTAGTATTTCCTTGGATCTTGGATAAAATTAATGCACACAAAAGTCCAATTGCTCCACCACCCTGAACAAGCGTTCTACATTCATTTAATGGTTTTTTTGATGCTTCTACTGCCAATAATACTGCATGATATGAAACTGCTGTTGGTTCAGCAACCGCAGCCTCTTTTACATCAAGCTTTTCAGGAACTTTGAAAATATTGTGATCTGGAACTGTAATGAGTTCAGCAAAAGCACCTTGTCTTTCATAAGGTCTATTCATTCCTAGAAGCACTCTATCTGGACATAAATGTTCTCTTCCGCTTTTGCAGTATTCACAATTTCTACAAGTTATTAATGGATTAAGAACTGAAATTTGATCTTTAAGCTTACCATTAATTATTTGACCGCTAACTTCATGGCCTAAAATTAAAGGTGGAATTCTTCTCTCATCTTTTCCGTGGTAAGCATGCATATCTGAGCCACAGATGCCAGATGCATGAACTTTAAGAATACTTTCACCAGGTTTTTCAGAAGGTTCTTTTTCCTCCCTAAATTCCATTTCCTCAACACCAGTGTAGACAAGGGCTTTCATTATTACTTATTATTTAATAAATAATATACTAAATAAGATACGAATGCTCCAATAATCCATCCAAAAGATTGATATTGTATTAAATTTTCATTTAGCAAAGATGATAAAGAAAATATTGATCCAATTAAAAGAGCATACAATGCTTTGATGTTCCAACCATTGCTGTAAATATATTCCGTATGTTCTTTAGGATAAAAAAGCTCTTTATGGTTAATTTGTTGTTTTTTAAATAAATAATAGTCTGCAACTAATACACCAAAAATTGGCCCAAAAGTCGTCGCTACAGCTTCAACAAAAATTAGAACATTGGCTTTGCTGAAAATTGAAAGCCAAAATGTTGAAATAATTAATCCAATAATTGATATTAAAATTCCTGTTTTTTTTAACGTTAGAGAGTTTGGGAAAAAATTTATCAATGTATTTTGCGAAGGAATATAATTTGCTATCAAATTAGTTGATAACGAAGAGATAATAATAAATATCAAACAAAAGAAGGTTAGAAAATTATTATTAAATTTTCCAACTATATCATTTGGATTTGTAAGTAGACTTGAAGCATTTAAACCTTTACTTGTAAGAATTATATCTGAACCTAAAGTGATCAAAACTGAGAAAAAAGAAAAGAATATTAAATTTAATATTATACTTAAGTTTCCTTTGGTCATTTCTTTATAATTCATTGAGTATCTAGAAAAGTCTCCAAAAGTGAGAAGCACTATAGCAAAATAAGCAAATAAAGTTCCTGTGATTGAAATTATTGGAGCGATATTTGACTGAATTGCAAAATTGCTAAAGACTAAGCTTAGCTTTATTCCATTAAGTAGTTCATTGTAATACTCAGATAAAATAACAATTAATAAAACAGATAGTCCTAAATATATTGAAAGACCTGAAAAATTAATAAATGTTTTTAGAAAATTTTGTCCTTTTGTAAAAAGGATGTATTGAAATATTAAAGTTAAAAATAAACAAACCCAATCAATTAAATTTAAACCAAAAAAGAATAATAGAAATATTTCATTCTGTAAGAGTTGATTGTCTATTTTAAATATTATGATCCTAGCAATGTAACCTAGTGACTTAGATATAAAGAATGTTTGTACACCAAACATGAATAAACCAACTAACCCCCTGATCATTCCTACATATCTGGCACCAGTAAAACCCATTGAAAGTCTGAGAATTGTTGGAAAACTTAATCCGCTACTTTGAGAAATTTTTCCAATAATGTTAGCAAAAAAGAATACTAATAATCCTGCTAGCAATGATCCTGTTAAGACAACAAAAAAATTTAGATCATAGAATAAATATAAAGCTGATATTAAAGAGAACCCAACTATTGTTTGAATATTTATCGCCCAAAAGTTAAAGTAATTTTTCCAACTCCAGTCTCTATTATTAGGATTTATTGAAACTAGTTCCCAATTTCTAAGTTGAAATTTTTCGCTTTGATTCACTTAAGTGATATTAATCAATTATTTACTGCTGTCCATATAAGAGAGTTGGTAACCACAGTACTATTTTTGGATAAGCTATGATTATAATTAATCCAATTATCTGCAAAACCATGAACTGCATCATTCCAAGATAAATATCTTTTAAATCCCAACTTGGAACAACACCTTTTAAGAAATAAGCAGATAACGCTACGGGGGGTGAGAGCCAGGCGGTTTGCAAATTAACAGCAACAAGGATTGCAAACCAAGTTAAATTAAATCCTAATGCTTCAACTAATGGTAAAATAATAGGAACAACTATCATAACAATAGGTACCCACTCTAGTGGCCATCCTAAAAGAAAAATCATAATCATGATTATTCCTAAAATTAAATATTTATTCATCTCAAGTGATAATAGAAAATCTGTTAAAACCATTGGGGTTCCTAATCTTGCAAACACTGCTCCGAAGAAATTAGAAGCAGCAACTAAAACCATAATTAATGCAGAAATCTCTAGAGTTTTAACTAAAGCATCTTGTAATTTTTTTAATGTTAATTTTTTGTAAGCTAATGAAAGTAATAATGCACCACCTGCACCACATCCTGCAGCCTCTGTTGGTGTAGCAAATCCAAATAGAATACTACCTAATGCAGCAAATACTAAAGCAGCAGGTGGCACTAATCCTAAGAAAAATTCTAGCCATAATTTTTTTAAATCTGTTGTTCTTAATTCTTCTGGTATGGGTGGCCCTAATTTCGGGTTCATCATACATCTGAATGTAGTATATGCAGCATATAAGCATGCCAACAATATTCCTGGAACAATTGCTGCAGCAAATAAATCAGTTACGGGAATTTCCATAATTGGACCCATAACTACAAGCATTATACTCGGTGGAATTAGAATACCTAAAGTTCCTCCAGCAGTAATCGTACCAGCAGCTAATTTTACATCATAATTAGACCTGTTCATTGATTTTGCAGCCATAATTCCAAGAATTGTAACCGATGCACCAACTATTCCAGTTGCAGCTGCAAATATTACCGAAACAAATAAAACTGCATAATATAAAGAGCCTCTAACTCTTGCCAACATCATTTGGAAAGCTGAGAATAATCTCTCCATTAAACCTGCTTGTTCCATCATTATTCCCATAAATACAAATAAGGGGACGGCGGCGAGGGTTTGTTCGGTCATTACCATCGAAAATTGTAATGTCATTAAATAGAAAACTAATTTTCCAAAACCTAAATATCCAAATACGAAACCTAAAAAAATAAGAGTAAATGAAATTGGAAATCCTATAAATATTGCAAACAACATCACTCCAATAAGTATGAAACCTAAAATTGCTGGGTCTATTAAATGTGAAAGCATTAACTACCTGGCCATTTACCTTTGACGGCTGCGTAATAACTTTTAAAAAGTTCTGAAATACCCTGAATAAGAAGAAAAACAATTCCAATCCATAGACAAGATTTTATTGGCCACATATATGGCATCCAAGTTGTATCCATACCTCTTTCGTTTCTCATTATACTTTCTTGGACAAAGCCTGTTGTCATATACAAAAAGACTATTAATCCTGGAAAATAAAATAATAAGTAAAGCCAAAAATCTATTCTGCCTTGAGTTTTAACTTTAAAATTTCTATATAAAAAATCTGCTCTTATATGAACACCTTTTGAAAGAGCATATCCCGCTCCCAGCATAAACAATGCTCCATAAAAAAATCTGCTCATATCATAAGCCCAGATTGTAGGAGCTAAAAATAATTTTCTTGCTAAAACTTCATAAACCATCCCAAGCATTAGTGGGATTGTAATCCAGCAAACAATGTTTCCTATTAATTTACTAAATTTGTCTATGTTAACTATAGTTTTAGCCATCCAAGTTGGCATATCATCAGGCATCTTTCCAGATCCTGATCGCCTTTCGGCTATCATTTCATCTGAAATATCTAACTTTGGATTATCCGACATATAATTTTTTGAAAAAAAAAAGCGGGCTTATAAAAGCCCGCTTAATAACTTTATTTATTTCTTCAACGAATTAGCATAAGCCATTCCTAGCTTAGCATTCGATGTTTGTGCACCAGACCAGAATGGTACAGCAGTATTAGCAAAGCTTATCATTGAGTCATAAACTTCTTTAAAGAATGCATTTTCTTTAGCATTTTTCTCTAAAGTTGCTTTCGCTGCAGCCATATAAGCTGGGAAATAATCAGCTGGTGTATCTTCAAGTATCACACCATGATTTTCAGTTAGATCTTTAAGAGCTAATCCATTAGTGTTGATTCTGTAAGCTAAAGCTCTCATCAACGATGCATCAGCAGCCATCTTCATTGAAAATTTCTCATGGTCAGTGAATTTATCGTAAGTGCTTTTGTTTAAATAAAAGTCAGCATTTACGACTACTTGGTGTAAACCTTGTAGATAGTAGTGTTTTAATACTTTATGTATACCAAACACTTTATCTGGTTGAGGACAACACCACTCAGCAGCATCAATAGTTCCTGCTTCCAATGCTGGAAGAATATCTCCACCACCCATTGCAACTGAAGCTATTCCAATATCTTTATAAGTTTGACCTGGAATTCCTGGAGGAGTTCTGAACTTAAATGTTCTGAAATCATCCATGTCTTTGATTTTTCTTGGGAACCATCCTAAAGCTTCTGGACCAACTGGTTGAAGCATGAAACCTTTAATGTCTCTTTTCATTTCTCCCCAAAGTCTGTCATATAGTTGTTCTCCACCACCATATAAAAACCATGATAAGAATGCGATGTTATCAATTCCTACACCACCACCTGCTACTGGCGAACCAAATAACATAGCAGCTGGATGTTCTCCAGACCAATAGTGTGTCCAAGCAAATCCGCAATCAATCAAACCTTTATCAACAGCATCCAGAGTTTCTTTAACTCCAACTACTGTTCCTGCTGGCATAATTTCAAATTTTAAAGATCCACCTGTTAGTTTTGTTACGTTGTCAGTAAAGTCTTTTAACATTACCGCTTCATCACCTTTAGCGCTAATAACCGTCTGACACTTTAACGTTTTTGCAGCATTCGCATTTGAAATAAATCCAAATACTAAGAAAGCAGCAAACAACGCTGAAACGATTTTTTTCATTATATCCCTCTCTTTTTATTTATAATGTAAAGATCCTCTCAAAAATCTAAGGCAGATACAAGCGTCATTTCGAAGTATTTATGAGAAAAATGTTTAAAATCATTAAATATTCATTAAAAATTATTAATAAAAAATATGGATAAATTTGATTACATAATTATTGGCGCTGGTTCAGCTGGCTGTGTTTTAGCTAATAGATTAACAGCAAATCCTGATACTAAAGTTCTTTTACTTGAAGCTGGTGGTAAAGACACTAATCCATGGATCCATATTCCAGGTGGTTATTTTAAAACTATGCACAATCCAGATACCGATTGGTGTTTTAATACTGAGAAAGAACCAAACTGCGATAACAGACAAATGGTTTATCCAAGAGGTAAAACATTAGGTGGAAGCTCCTCTATTAATGGAATGCTCTATATTAGAGGTCAATCGAATGATTATAATTATTGGAGACAATTAGGTAATGTTGGTTGGTCATGGGATGATGTTCTGCCCTACTTTAAAAAATCTGAAGATTTTCAATTTGGAGAAAATGAGTTTCATGGTTCTGGAGGACCTATTGCAGTTGAGAAGATTAGAGCAACATTTAAAGTTCTTGATCTATTTTTAGAAGCTGCTGAAGAGCATGGTTATAAAAGAACTGATGATTTTAACAACGGTGATAATGAGGGAATGGGATATTTTCCATTCACAATTAAAAATGGCTTTAGATGCAGTACAGCTGTTGGTTATTTAAATCCAGTTAAGAGTAGAAAAAATTTAAAAATTATTATTAAGGCTCACATTAAAAATATTGAATTTGAAAATAATAAAGCAAAAAAAGTAAATTATTGGATAGATGGAAAAGAATTTTCTGTTGAAACTAATAAAGAAATTATTCTAAGTGCAGGTACAATTGGTTCGCCTCATATATTACAAGCATCAGGTATTGGACCAGGAGAACTTCTAAAAGAAAACAATATTAATGTTTTAAAGGATCATCAAGGAGTTGGAAGAAATCTAACTGATCATTTAATGCTAAGACCTGTTTATAAAATTAAAAATTTAGAAACTTTAAATGATATTTACTACAGTTTTACAAAAAAAATGTTATCTGGTTTAAAATTCTTTCTATTTAGAAAAGGACCTTTAACAGTTGGAGCTAGTTATGTTTGTGGTTTTGTTAAAAGTGATGAACATTTAGAAACTCCAAATCTTCAATTTCATATTTCACCAGCAAGCACTGATCTTTTAGGAAAGTCAGCTTTACATAAATTTCCAGCGTTCACTCCAACAATTACAAATGTAAGACCAACTAGTAGAGGCTCTATAGAATTAAAATCTCCAGACACCAGAATTTCACCTAAAATAAAAATGAATTATTTATCAACTGATGAAGATCGTGAAATTGCTGGAAAAGCATTAAAGATTGTAAGAAAAATTGTTATGGAGTCTAAAGCTTATAAAGATTATCAACCTGAAGAGCTTAGACCGGGAATCAATATTACAGATAATGAAGAATTAGCAACAGAAGCTGGAAAATTTGCGAATACTATTTTCCATCCAGTAAGTACATGTAGAATGGGTAAAGATGAAAATGCTGTTGTTAATGATCGATTAGTCGCTCACGGACTAGAAAATTTAAGGGTTGTAGACGCCTCTGTTATGCCTCATATCACATCAGGAAATACAAATGCACCGACAATAATGATTGCGGAAAAAGCAGCTGATATGATAATTGAGGATAGTAGAAGATGACCGAACAAATAGTAATTTTTTTTCAAATAGTTTTTATCGATTTAGTTTTAGCAGGAGACAATGCAATTATAATTGGAATGGTTGCATCTCAATTTCCAACCGAGCAAAGAAAAAAAATTATTTTTTGGGGAATTGGAGCAGCAGTAGTTTTAAGAATTATATTTACTCTTATAACCGCTTATCTATTACAAATCACAGGACTTAGACTTATAGGTGGAATATTACTTCTTTATATATGTTACAGACTTTACGTGGATGTAATTAAAATGAATGGTAATGCTGAAGAAAATGTAAAAAAAGTAGATAACAGTTCATTCATGAAGGCAATAACAACCGTAATTCTAGCAGATGTAACAATGAGTTTAGATAATGTATTAGGAGTAGCGGGAGCAGCTAGAGATCATTACATGTTATTGATATTTGGTCTAGTTTTATCAATAGTTTTAATGGCTACTGCAGCTACATTGATATCTGGCTGGATTAAAAAGTATAAATGGATAGGATGGGTTGGATTATTAGCAATATTATTTGTTGCAATAGAGCTAATATATACAGACGTAAAACTATTTTTATAAATGTATTTAAAAAAAATTAATTTAAAAAATAAAGTTGCTTTAGTTACTGGTGCGGGAAAAGGTATTGGTAGAGCATGCTCTATCGCTCTTGCGGAAGCTGGTGCAACGTTAATTGGAGTAAGTAGAACTACTTCTGATCTTGATAAGCTTCAAAAAGATATAAAAAAAGTTAAAGGAAAATTAACTAAAATAACTTGCGATATTATGGATTATGAAGATCTTTCTTCTAAATTAAAAAAAATTAAGAAGATCGATATACTTGTAAATAATGCTGGTACAAATATTCCTGAGCCTTTCGAAAAAATCAAACAAACAAGTATGAATTATCTTGTAGATTTAAATATGAAAGCAGCATTCAATGTTGCGCAATTAGTAGTCCTAAAAATGTTAAAAAATAAAAAAAAAGGTGGATCTATAATTAATATGTCCTCACAATTAGGGCATGTTGGTATGTCGGGTAGAAATATTTATAACATGACTAAATTTGGAATTGAGGGATTAACAAAAGGAATGGGAGTTGAACTTGCAACAAAAAATATTCGAGTAAATACAGTTGCACCTACATTTGTTGAAACTCCAATGGTTAAGAAATTCTTTAAAAATAAAAAATTTAAACAGCTTGCTTTAAGCAATATACCCATGGGAAAAGTTGCAACAGAGTCTGATGTTGCTACAGCAGTATGTTTTTTAGCTTCAGATGCTGCAAGTATGATAACCGGGACATCAATTGTGATTGATGGAGGTTGGACAGCAAAATAATGAAAAAATTGTTGCTTTTTTTAGCAATTATATTTTCTACACACTCTCATGCTTTAGAGTTTCAAGGTAAATTTTTACAAGGACATTTTATTTTAGGTAAAGCAGAGGCTGGATCAAAGGTATTTGTAGATAAAACACAAGTTAAAGTATCTAAGGATGGATATTTTGTATTCGGTATTGATAGAGATCGAAAGTTTGATGTAGCTATTACTGAAATAAGTAATGGTAAAAAAAACAAAATTATAAAAAAAGTTTTTAAAAGAAAATATAATATTCAAAGAATAGATGGTCTGCCTGAAAATAAAGTTACACCACCAGAGTCTGTTTATAAAAGAATTAAAGAAGAAAATGGGAGAATTGGAAAAGCAAGAGCCATTAATTCAGATTTAACTTTCTTTACTGAACAATTTATTATGCCAGTTAAAGGAATAATTAGTGGAGTTTACGGTAGCCAAAGAATTCTTAATGGCAAACCTAAATGGCCTCACTACGGAATTGATATTGCAGCTAAACAGGGAACTGAAATAAAATCATCTGGAACTGGGATAGTGACTATGGCAGAAGATGATCTTTATTATACTGGTGGTACTGTAATAATGGACCATGGACATGGAATTTCAACAATATATTCGCACCTTGAGAATGTAATGGTTAAAGTTGGTGATGAAGTTAAACAAGGAGAAATTATTGGAACTGTTGGATCTACTGGTAGATCAACTGGGCCTCATTTAGATTTTAGAATAAATTGGTTTCAAACTAGACTTGATCCAATGAGCATTCTTCAATAAGTTCTGGCTATGAAAAATGAAATTAATCGTATTGCTGACAGGTTAGTTAAAGCTTTCAACACAAACACTGTTATTAATCCTATCCCTGTAAAATATTGTAAAAACATTAACTTAGCTAATAAGCTTAGAAAATTGTGTGAAGATCAAATTAAAGATGAAACAATTGGAATAAAAGCTGGTGGAACTGGAATTCAAGCTTTAAAAAAATTAAAAGAAAAAGAACCTTTTACAGCAAAAGTATTTAAAAAAAGATTAGTTAAATCTGGTCAAAAAGTAAAAATAAACCAACACACTAAAGGTATAGAGGTTGAAGTTTATTATTTTATTAAGAAATCTTTCTTTGATTTTAAAGGAAAAGTTACAAAATCAAATGTCAATAAATTTATTAAATTTATGGGACCTTGCTTTGAAATAGTTGGATTTAGACAAAGAAATAAAAAATTTACATATTTAGGAGACATTTGTGGTGATTTTGGATTTAACATCAAATTTGTTGTTGGAAGAAAAACAAAATTTAAAAAATTAAACTTAAATAATTTGAAAACTTCACTGGTCAGCAAAAAGAATGGAGTAAAAGTAAATGGTAATACAAATATTGTTTATATTAACCCATTAAATTCTTTAAGATTTGTTTTAAATAAAGTTAAGAAAGAAAAGATTAACTTAAATAAAGATTTTTATGTTTTCACAGGCTCAACTGTGGGAGTTGTTCCATTTAAAGGAAAAGGATTATACAAAGGAACAGTTGATAAAATTGGTTCTGTTAGTGTTAACATTCGTTAATGGGTCTTCATTTTAGTAAAGAAGAATTCTCAAATAGAAAAGAAAAGACACTGAACTCTATGAAAAATGAGGGTGTAGATGCTCTTATTATGTTTAGACAGGAGTCTATGTATTGGCTCACTGGTTACGACACTTTTGGATTTGTTTTTTTTCAAGCATTAGTTTTAGATCAAAGAGGTAATGTAATATTATTAACTAGAGCCCCTGATTTAAGGCAAGCTCAAAATACTTCCAACATTAGTGATATAAGAATTTGGGTTGATAAAGATGGTGCTAATCCTGCTGATGATCTCAAAATAATTTTAGATGAACTAAACTTAAAAGGAAAAAAAATTGGTGTTGAATATGAAGCCTACGGTCTTACAGGGAGAAATGCATTAAGACTTAATACGGTTTTACAAAACTATTGCTCAATTGAAGATAAATCAGAATTAATTACAAAACTAAGAGTAATAAAATCTAAAGAAGAAATTAATTATGTAAAAAAAGCAGCAAATTTAGCTGACAAAGCTTTAGATGAAGTTTGGAAGTATGCAAAAGCGGGAGTAAGTGAGTCTAAAATTTTAGCTGAAATGAACAGAGTTATATTTGAAGGAGGTGGGGATTATCCTGCTAATGAATTTATAATAGGGTCTGGAAAGAATGCCCTACTCTGTCGATATCAAGCAGAAAAACAAATACTTAATAATCAAGATCAGTTAACCATTGAATGGGCTGGAACGTATAGGCATTATCATTCAGCAATGTTTAGAACGATGCCAATAGGAAAAGCAGATCCTAATCATCATAAAATGCATGAAGCATGCGTTGAAGCTCTTACAAATTGTGAAAATAAATTAAAGCCTGGAAATAAAATTGGAGAAGTTTTTGATGTTCATGCAAAAACTTTTGATGATCGTGGCTTTAAAAATTCAAGAATGAATGCATGCGGTTATTCATTAGGAGCAACTTTTTCTCCCAACTGGATGGATTGGCCAATGTTATATACAGGAAATCCATATGAGATTCAGCCAGGAAATATATTTTTTATGCACATGATATTGATGGACTCTGAAAATCAATTAGCCATGAATTTAGGCGAAACTTATCTTGTTACTGAAAAAGGTAATGAGAGATTAGGTAATCAAAAATTAGATCTTACAACTCTTTGAAATTATTAATTAATTGATTTCCATTTTTTATTACAACCAAAGAAAGAAATATATTTTTCATTATCTTTAGTATTCATATTTTTTGTAACTTCATGAATTAATTCACCAGTTGATCTATTTAAAAATACTGATTCCGAGTATTTTTTTTCTTTATCTATATTTTTAAATAAAATGGTGTCGTTTTTAGCAATTCTAACATCATCTTTACTAATATCTGAATAAGTATCTATAAATTCTGATAAACCATTAATAGTAAGCTTACTTGGTTGTGCTGCTACAACTTTTAAAACTTTTTTTTTATCTACCTCAATATTGTCTGCAGTAAAAGTTTGATAATTAAAATCTTTATTTTTGATCATTATTTTTTCTAATTTACAATCAAAAGTAATTTTAAAGTCATGGATAATATCAGTATTTTTAGAATAACTAATTGATGATGAAAAAAGTAAAATTACTATCGAAAATATAATTTTCATTTATTTACCATATCGTATTTTACTGTATAAATCGTGTGCACTTTGCCACCCATTTTCTAATCTTGGTCCTCCAAAATAATCACCGCATAAACCTAATTTTAAAGACTTATTCCATAAAGATAATTGTTTGAGTGGCTTTGAATTGGATGAATACATCCAGCCATGAATTCTTGAGTGATGAATTTTTTTGATTTTTAACTTTGTTAATTTTTCAAATTTTTTAACTAGTTGATTTGTGTAGTATTTTCTTTTGTTTCTATAATCTTTAGTGAATTTATTACCATATTTGTATGTGCTTTGAAGTGTCCATAAATCAAACTTAAATTTAAATCTTTTCTTACTATTTTCGTATGCAGCCCAACCTAGCATATCATCATTAAAAAAATAACTACTATTTGATTGTTTAAGCTTATTAGTGACAATCATGACTGTTAAATTAGCATCCATTTTAACTTTTTGATTTAAATAGGATTTATTTAAATATTTTTGTCCTAATTTCTTACTTTGAGGAAATGGACAAGTCAAAATAAGATTTTTACATTTTTGTTTTACATCATTTTTAAATGTTAATTCCCAATGATCATTTAATCTCTTTATATTTGTAAGTTCATGTTCAAAATTACATTTAATTTTCTTTAATAAATGTTTGCTAATAGAGTTGTTTCCTTTTGTTCCAATTAATTTTAAATGATTTTTAATTTCTTTAACCGTTTTATGCAGAAATAAATGATTTCCTTCCCACTTTTTTAAAATTTTTTTCTTAATAAGTTGATTAGTAAATGTTTTAAATTTTTTAGATTTTGGAGAGATATATTGAAGTCCATGATCAAATCCAACTTTATCTTTGTATTTTTTAAATGAACTTCTTCCACCATAACCTCTTGCTTTATCATAAACTGCAACGGAATATTTTTTATTTAATAAGTTTGCTATCGTTGATCCAGAAATTCCCGATCCTATGATGCAAAAATCAAGCATAATTCACAACTTGATTGATTAACAAAGATACTCAAGTGCCTTAAGTATTCCACCTTTTTTATAAGGTATTTTAGATTTCATTAAACCCATTTCAACACCTGCCAATGTTCCAGCTAACATTAGTTCATTAAAATCACCTAAGTGGCCAATTCTAAAAATTTTACCAGCAACTTTTGCAAGTCCTGTTCCCAATGACATGTTGTAGTGATCTAAAATAGTTTTTCTTAAAAAATCTGCGTCATGACCATCTGGAACCATTACTGCTGTTAATGAATCTGAGTATTCTTCTGGATTTTTACAAAGTATTTCTAATCCCCACGAATTGACTGCAACTCTTGTAGCTTCTGCAAATCTTTTGTGTCTTTTGAAAACATTATCTAAACCTTCTTCTGTAAGCATATTGATTGCTTCATCCAAACCATAAAATAAATTTGTGGCTGGTGTGTAAGGAAAGTAACCTTTTTTATTGTTTTCTAACATCGGTCCCCAATCCCAGTAAGATTTTGGTAATTCAGATGTTTTATATGCCTCTAAAGCTTTAGAACTTATTGCATTAAAAGAAAGTCCTGGTGGTAATAGTAATCCTTTTTGAGAACCACCAACAGTTACATCAACTTTCCACTCTTCATGTCTATAATCAATAGAGCCTAATGAAGATATCGTATCGACAAATAATAAAGCTGGATGTTCCGCATTATCCATAGCTTTTCTAATTTCTCCAATTCTACTTGTAACACCTGTAGAAGTTTCATTATGTACAGCACAAACTGCTTTAATTTTTTTATCTTTGTCTTCTTTTAATTTTTGTTCAACGATGTTTGGATCAACACCTGTTCTCCAATCACCTTCAACAAAGTCTACTTCAATTTTAAATTTTTGAGCAATATCCCACCAAAGAGTCGAGAAATGTCCAGTTTCAAACATCAAGATTTTATCTCCAGCACTTAAAGTGTTTACAAGTGCAGCTTCCCAAGCACCCGTTCCTGAAGCTGGAAAAATTATTACAGGTTCAGAAGTTTTAAAAATTAATTTTATTCGGTCTAAAACTCTTAATCCTAATTCAGCAAAGTCAGGACCTCTGTGATCTATAGTTGGATAATCCATAGCTCTTAAAACTCTATCTGGAACGTTTGTTGGTCCTGGAATTTGTAAAAAATGTCGACCAGGTCTTATATTATTTGAAATTGCCATACCGCTGTATATGCTAAAGAAATTATATAAGCAAATTTATAATGTATGACAAATAGTAGTAATTTAATTGATAGCTTAGAAGTTTATGTTCTTAATAATCCAGATGAAGTAAAGCCACATTGGGTTAGTCACTTTATTGTACCAACAGCTAATGAACTTTTAATTAAAATTAAAACTAAAGATGGTCATTCAGGCTTTGGTTTAGCAACAAGCTATACTGATATTGCTCCTATCATCAAACCATTTTCAAATGGCTTACAAAATTTAATAATTGGAGAAGATCCATTTTGCCCAGAAAAAATTTATGAAAAAATTTTCAAATTAACTGATACTCGAGTCAGTAGCGAAAAAAGTTGGAGCAGAGAAGCATTAATTAGAATTTCAGCCGCTTTAGATATTGCTTGTTGGGATTTGATAGGAAAAGCTTCAAACATCCCTTTGTATAAATTGTTTGGAGGATATAGAAATAAAATTCCTGTTTATGTTACATGTGCTTACTACAGAGATGGAAAAGACGAAAAAGAATTAAGAGATGAAATAAAAAAATTAATAAATCTTGGTCATCAAAGTTTTAAAGTTAAAGTTGGAGGGCTTAGCATCAAAGAAGATTCCAAGAGATTAGAAATCATTAGAGATGAAATTGGAGATCAAAAAGGTTTAATGATTGATGTCAATAGAGCATGGGATCTAAAAACTGCAATTGAAGGTGTAAAAGAATTTGAGAGATTTAATCCTACATGGATTGAAGAACCTGTTAGATGGGAAGATGATAGAAGGACTTTAAAACTTTTATCAAAACAAACTAAAATTCCATTATCAGGTGGTGAAAGTGAAATAACTATTTATGGGTGTAGGTCCATGATTGAAGAAGATGCAATACAAATTTTACAATTTGATTGCACAATGTTTGGTGGTTTTACTAATGGAAAAAAACTTTCTGCACTGTGTGAATTAAATCATATAGATGTAGCACCACATCATGATTGTTATATACATGCACCATTAGTAGCATCAACTCCAGCTGGGAGAATTGTTGAGTCATTTGATGATGAAAGAGATCCTCTTCAAGCACAATTATTTGAAAATCCACATAAAATGAGTGATGGATGGATACATTTAAATGAAAAACCTGGTTTAGGTTTAGAGATTTCAGAAACCGCGTTAAAAAAGTTCGGTAAACTGGTTTACAAAAATAAATAAACCTTTAATTAAGTTTTATGCGGTTTAATTCAGATCAGATACAAAAAATTGGAAAAGAAATTAGTAGTAAAGTTGATGGAAAAACTTTATTCGATGAATTCTCACGTGGAAGATACAGTACCGATGCTTCTGTATATCAAATTAAACCTCTTGGTGTAGTTCTTCCAAAAGATACTAATGATGTTTTAAGTTTAATGGAGTATTCACAAAAGAATTCTGTACCTCTATTAGCTAGAGGAGGTGGAAGTTCTCAATGTGGCCAGACTGTTGGAGAGAGTGTTGTACTCGATTACAGTAAACATCAAAATAAAATTTTAGAACTTAATGTTGAAGAAAAATATGTATGGGTTCAACCAGGTGTCGTATTAGATCATCTAAATGCTTATTTGAAGCCTCATGGACTTTGGTTTCCAGTTGACGTCTCGACAAGTAGTAGAGCTACAATTGGAGGAATGTCAGCTAACAATTCCTGCGGATCAAGATCTTTATATTATGGCAACATGGTTCATAATGTATTAGCTATTGAAGCAATATTAGATGATGGCTCTATATTTAATTTTGATCAAATTAATAAGAATTATTTAGCCACAAAGAACAATCAAGATAGACTCTATAAAATCATAGACAAATTTATCGATGTAAGACAACAGGTTGGAGGTGAAATTGATGCTAATTGGCCAACAACACAAAGAAGAGTTGGAGGATATAACATTGATTTAATTGATCCTGAAGGCTTCAACTCATCAAATCTTCTTGTTGGTTCTGAAGGAACGTTATCTTTATTTAATAAAATAAAATTAAAATTATCAGAAATACCAAAGAATAAAATTTTAGGTGTATGCTACTTTGATAATTTCCATCAAGCAATGGAATTATCAAAAGAGATTGTGAAATTAAAACCAACTTGCGTTGAGTTGATGGACCAAAATTTATTAAATTTAGCTAAAGAAATCCCGATGTATGCTGGGGGTATAAAAAAATACATCAAAGGAAATCCTGAAGCTGTTTTGATGGTAGAATTTATTGATACCGAGAAAAGTGTATATGAAAAGAAAATAAAGGATCTAGAATATTTAGTTTTAAACCAAAACAAAAAAAACGAGTTTTCATATTATTCAGATCTTTCAGAACAGAAGGAGGTTTTTGAAATAAGAAAAGCTGGATTAAATATTTTGATGTCAATGAAAGGTGATAGAAAACCAGTTGCCTTCATTGAAGATTGTGCAGTTTCTTTAGAACACTTAGCTGACTACACAGCTAGATTAAAAGATATATTTAAAAAATATGGAACAAGTGGAATGTTTTATGCGCACGCATCTGTTGGAACTCTCCATGTAAGACCAGTTTTAAATATGAAATCTGACAAAGATATACAAAACATGAGATCCATATCTGAAGAAGCTTTTGAAATGGTTAAAGATTATAAAGGTTCTCATTCTGGTGAGCATGGTGATGGAATTGTTAGATCAGAATTTCATGAAATGATGTTTGGTAAAAAAATCACAAATGCATTTGAAGAAATAAAAGATACATTCGATAGTAAAAACCTTTTAAATCCAGGTAAAATTGTTCGACCGTTTAAATCAAATGATAGATCTTTAATGAGATACAAATCAGGTTATCAAACAGAAAAAATAGATACACATTACGATTGGTCTAATTGGGGTCAATTCTCCGATGCAGTTGAGATGTGTAATAACAATGGTGCTTGTAGAAAATTAGATTCTGGTGTTATGTGTCCATCATACAGAGTAACTAAAGAAGAAAAAGATTTAGTCAGAGGTAGAGCAAATACTTTAAGATTAGCTTTATCTAACCAGCTTCCGGAAGGTTCATTTGCATCTAAAGAAATGTATGAAACCATGGAGTTATGTGTGAGCTGTAAAGCTTGTCAAAGAGAATGTCCTATGTCGGTTGATATGGCTAAGATGAAGTCAGAGTTTCTTTCTCATTACTATAAAAAATTTAGTATGCGAATTAAAGATAGAGTTATCTCAGATATGCCAAAACTTATTTGGTTATTAAAGATTGTTGCCCCTATTTTCAACAAGGTTAAAAACCTACCACTAATCTCAACAATCGTTGAAAGGTTTGGTTTTGCAACAGCAAGGTCTATGCCTGAAGTTCAAAACCAGAATGCATTAAGAGAAATTTACGACAGTCAAACAGTATCAGAAAATAAAGTAATTCTGTTTGCAGATACATTTAATATTAATTTTGAAAATGAAAATTTAGTTTATGCAATTAAAGTACTAAATAAATTTGGATATCAGGCGGTTATACCAAGTTTTGGTAAAGATAAATTAAAGAGACCCCTTTGTTGTGGAAGAACTTATATTTCTTACGGTCAATTAGACAAAGCCTCTGAAGAGCTTAATAGATTTAATGATTACGTTATTCAAAATAATTATATTGATTTACCAGTTGTAGGTATTGAACCATCCTGTTTATTAACTTTTAACGATGAATATCAAACTTTAAAAAATGTGAAGAATAGAGAACAAATTAAAAATAAATTTTATCTACTTGAGGAATTTATTTTAGAACAAATAAGAAATAATAATAAAATTAAAGCAAACAAGTTTGATCAAAATGTATTAATTCATGGACACTGTCATCAAAAATCACAGGATAGAATGAAAGGGCTAACTAATCTTTTATCAGAATTAAATATTAATAATAAAATGATAGATTCTAGTTGTTGTGGTATGGCTGGTTCATTTGGATATGACAGTAAGACTTACGATGTCTCCAAAAAAATGGCAAATCTTTCTTTAATACCTGCAATCAATAATAGTGGTGAAAAAGATTTTATAGTTGCAAATGGTACGAGCTGCAGACATCAAATATCTGATTTATCTGAGAAAAAAGGTAAGCACGTCTCAGAATTATTATTTAAAATTTTTGAAACTGTTAATTAAAGAATTACTTTTCTATTATAAAAATCTTCAATTTGGTCATCTTTGTAACCAAAGATTTGCATAACTTCTTTTGTATGTTCTCCTAAGTTTGGAGCACCTTTTGATTTTTCTGTTTTACTTTTTGAAAATTTAATTGGCATACCAATAGCTGTACTTTTACCAGCTTTTTTATTATCTACTTCTATAACCATTTCTCTTTCAATTGTTTGAGGATCTTTAAACATTTCTGTTATAGAGTTAATAGGTCCGCATGGTAATCCATTATCATCAAAGATTTTTAACCATTCACTAGAAGTTTTTTTTATTAGTTCTTCGTTAAGAATATCAACTAATTCTTTTAAATTTTGTTTTCGATTTAAATTTGATGTAAATTTTTCATTTTCTTGCAAGTCTTCACGATCAATTGCTTTAAGTAACATCAACCAAGTGTTTTGATTTGAAGCACCCACAGTAATCCATTTATCTTTTGTTTTAAATGCTTGATAAGGAGCTGTTAAAGGATGTGCTGAACCTAAAGGTCCAGGCGACTCTCCAGTTGCACCTGCAATAGCAGACTGCCAGTAAGTATGAACAATACCAGCTTCATATAAAGAAGTATCAACTTTTTGTCCTTCACCTGTTTTTTCTCTATGAACTAATGCTGCTAAAATTCCACTAGCTGCAAGTAAACCTGCTGTAATATCTGTTATAGGTGCACCAACTTTCATTGGTGGTTTTTCTTTACTTTCACCAGTAATACTCATTAACCCACTCATTCCTTGAGCGACTAAATCAAATCCTCCTTTATCTGCGTAAGGACCCGTTCTACCGTATCCAGATATTTCACATAATATGATTTTAGGATTAATTTCTGACATAACATCATATCCGACTCCTAGTTTTTCTAATGTCCCTTTTCTAAAATTCTCCAAAACCACATCAGAATTTTTTACCATCGTTTTAAATATCTTTATTCCATCTTTGTCTTTTAAATTTAATGCGATACCTTTCTTATTTCTATTCATCATCATAAAGGCTGCAGACTCTCCATTAATTTCTGGTGGCAAGAAGTTTCTGGTATCATCTCCTCCGGGTGTCTTTTCTATTTTAATTACCTCTGCTCCAAGATCAGCTAATAACAATCCGCATGTTGGACCAGCCATTATTTGTGCCATCTCAAGTACACGAATGCCTTTTAATGATGCAGTCATCTATTACTTATTTTTGAATTTTGGTTTTGTTTTATTTAAGAAAGATTGATATCCAATTTTAAAGTCTTGTGTATCGTAGCATTTGTAACCAAGATTATTTATTTTTTCTGTGACTTTTCCATTTTTTAAGATGTTTCTTGCAAATTGCTTATGCCACCTTGCAACTTTTGGAGCACCTTCGCAAATTAATTCAGCTGATTTATAGGCTTCTTTTTCAACATCTTTATCATTAACTACTCTATTAACTAGCCTTTTCTGAAACGCTTCATCAGCTCCAAATACTCTTCCTTCAAATAATATTTCCATTGCAGTCGTGTAATTGGTTACTTTTAAAAGTACCTCAAGTTCTTTTGCAGCCATTGTTAAGCCTAATCTTTTAATTGGAACTCCAAACCTAGAACTTTTACCACAAATTCTAATGTCACAACATCCTGCTATTTCTAATCCACCACCAACACATATTCCTTCAATCAAAGCAATTGTTGGTATTGGGCAATCAAAAATTGCTCCAAGTGTTCCGTGTAAAAATTTACCGTAAGATTTTGCTAATTTTGATGAAGATCTTTGTTTTTTAAATTCTCCAATATCATTTCCTGGTGAAAAAGATTTACCACCCTCTCCTCTTATAATGATGCATCTTAAATTTTTATTCTTAGATAACTTTTTGAAAACTTTGCCAAGCTCAATCCACATTGGCTTAGTCATTGCATTTAGTTTTTCTGGTCTATTGATAACAACTTCAACTAAATGTTTATTTTTTTTATTTACTTTAATTAATTTGCTCATTTAGCTCCTATAAAAAAATTCAACTAAAGTCATTGGTATAGCTGGAACATAAGTTACTAACATTAACAATACTAATAATACACATATAAAGGATATATTAGATCTTGTTACATCCCATATATCTGCTTTTGCAACTGAACAAGCCGTAACTAGAACACTTGCAACTGGTGGTGTTTGTTGACCAATTGCTAAATTTAATGTCACAATTATACCAAAGTGAACTGGATCAATTCCTACAGCATTAACTAATGGCATTACAATCGGAACTGTTAAAATTATTGCAGCAACTGAATGTAAAAAGAAACCTATTACTAAAAGAAATACATTTAGTATTCCTAAGACTGCATATTTATTATTTGTAAAATCAATAATTGACTCTGCAACTTTTTGTGGAATTTGTTCAATTGTTAAAAATTCACCAAGTAATACAGATGCAGCTACTAATAACATTACTGAAGCTGTTTGAATTGCTCCTTCACAAGCTGACTCGTATAATCTTTTAAAATCTATTTCTTTATAAATAAATCCAATAACTAATGATGCTACAACTGCTAAACCAGCTCCTTCAGTTGCAGTTACAACTCCTCCAAAAATTCCACCTAATATAATGATAGGTAGTAAAAAAGCTAAAGCTGCATCTTTTGCAGTTTTCTTTACATTTGGAATATTAAATGTTTCTTCAACAGGAAAGTTTTTACGTCTTGCAGTAATATATGCTGCTAACATTAAGAAGAAGCCACCTATTACACCTGGAACAATTCCCGCTACAAATAATTGAACTACTGAACTTTGAGCCATTACCGCATAAACAATCATTGGTATTGAAGGTGGAATAATTATTGCCAAAGATGCTGATGATGAAGTTACTGCAGCAGCAAAAGGACCTGGATATCCTTTTTTCTTCATCGCTGGAATTAGAATAGATCCAAGTGCAGCAACATCTGCTACAGCTGAGCCAGAAATTTCAGCAAAAAACATAGAGGTAGCAATGTTAATCATGCTTAAACCACCTTTGATAAATCCAACAAGCGCTGAAGCAAAAGCAATTAATCTTCTAGAAATACCCGCACTATTCATAATTGATCCAGCTAGGATAAATAGAGGAATAGCGATCAATGGAAACTTCATTGATCCGTCAAACATAACGATTGCCGTATCAATTAAAAAACTTGTTCCAGTTTTCAGAACCATTGCAATAATTGTTGTTACTGCAAGACCAATAGCGATAGGTACATTTATAGATAAAAGAAGTAGAAGAACTGCAAACATTGTAAGAATTATCATTAAATATCTCCTGTTTGCTCGTCACCTGTTGTTTGAAGAACTAAATTTTTATAATCTTCAGGAATTCTTAAAGTTTCAGATAAAATAAATAAACATGATGCAATTGGAATAACAGATTGCACAAAAGGTTGCGGAACCCACTCTAATGTTACTAAAGTCTCTCCAGTTATAAGAGTTAAAACCAAGTAACCATAGTAAGCCAATAATATTAAAAAACCATAAACGACTAATTTTGACACTACAAAGAAAATTTTTCTAAGTGCTAATGGAAAGGCTTTGAAAATACTTGGGACACTTATATGAGAACCTTTCAAAGCCGCATAAGCTGAACCATAATAAGTTATCCATGCAAGTTGAACAGCTGCAACCTCGTCATACCAAACCAAAGCACTGCCAGCAAAACGAAAAGTAACACCAAGTAAAACTGTTACTGCTAATGCTACCATCATTATAAACAGTATTAGTTTTAAAATTTTTTCGTACGAATTTATAAATTTTTGCAATGTCATTTTTTTTTCAGGCCCTCTGGTAGAGGGCCTGTTACAAATTATGTTAATTTGCTAAAGACGATACTTTATCAATTAACGCACCACCAGTTGGTACTTCTGACGCGAATTGATCGTATATTCCTTTACTTGCACTAATGAAAGCACCTTTGTCAGCTTCGTTAACTTGAACTCCAGCTGATTTGATAACTCCCAATAAAGATTTTTCAAGATTAGCAGCCTCAGCATAAACAAATTTTTGTGTATCTTTAGCAGCTTGCTCTAAAATACTTTGTACATCTGCAGGTAGTTTGCTCCAATGATCTTTATGTACTGTTACATAAGCAGGAGTGTAAACGTGACCTGTGATTGATAAATATTTTTGAACTTCTTGGAATTTAGCACTAGCAATTTGAGCATATGGGTTTTCTTGTCCATCCATTGTTCCTGTTTTCAAAGCAGTAAATACTTCTGAGAAAGACATTGGAGTTGGGTTTGCGCCATATGATTGGAACATTTTAACTCTCCATTTTGATTTAGGTGTTCTTAATTTAATTCCTTTTAAGTCACCTGGAGTGTTAATTGGTCTAGTGTTGTTTGTGATATGTCTAAATCCATTTTCCCAAACAGCAATAACTTTGTATCCAGTTTTATCTTCAAGATTTTTAAACATTCCTGGTAAAACTTGGCTTTCAACTTTATTCATGTGTTTTCTGTCTTTAATAATGAAAGGCATATCAAATACACCAAACTCATCATGAATAGATGCCATTACTGATGAAGGTAACCACATGTTAACTGTACCTAATTTTAGTTTTTGCATTCCTTGTTTGTCTTTACCAAGTTGCGAAGAACCAAAAACAGTTACTTTTCCTTTGCTGCCTAATCTCTCATTTGCAAGTTTAGCAAAATGATCAACTGATGCAGAAAATAAAGATCCAGGTTTTCCTACGTGTCCAAATTTTACTTCAGTTGAATTTGCTGAGAAACTTAAAAATAGAGACGATAATAAAACAACAATTATCTTAAAATATTTGTTCATATTTCCCTCTTAAGTTTGTTTTTTTAAAACAGCTTATAGAAAATATGGATGCAGTGCTAGGGATTAAATTGGCGTATAGGAAAAAAATTATCGATCTTTAAATTCAAGATTGCCTCGGGAGTCGACACTCTTTTTGACATGCTGATAGTAGGTAGGATTATCAATCAGTCTTGACATATCTATACCCTTATTCTCATAACGTCTTTTTATTGTCATTCTTGGGATTATTACGAGGTTCATATTATCAATGAAGTCCTCGGTCCACTCTTTTTCTATCTTATCTTTAACCAATCTTTTCAAAAATACTCTCAGATCAGAGCAACTAAGGTGTTTAATTTTTTCGTTATACAATACCATTTTGATGAATATATAATCTTGGTATTATCTTGCAAGTTTAATGAATATATCTCCCATGCCTGACTGAAGCTGATCTAATGGAGTATTATTTCTAAGCGTACAATATCTGCCTGTCACCTGGTGTCTATCTATGGCATTAACATTATATTGAGTGCATGTTTTGGCTTTGTGTAATAAACCAATGACCAGTTTTCCATCTACTACTGAAACTTGTTTCGTATCTAAATCATTGCCATTACAAAAATATTTTTTGTTTACCCTTTCAGGAAAATCTGTTTTCCCACAAGGATTTTCAATTGTGAACACATAAAATTCTTTTTCTATACCTTTAAATTTATGCTTCATCTTAGTTGTTTTTGAATATTTCATTAAATCGCAGGAACATGGAATGCAGCATCTATAATATTCACCACATATCTTTTTACCTGTATTGTTTTCAGTTAAATAGACATATTCCGGTACTGCATTTGGGCTTATTAAAGAACCTGATACCGCACAATATAATTTATTGTATTCTACAAAATCTTCATAAGAGATATCTTTATCAATTATATATTTAAAAAATTTAGGACCTGCCGCATTTCTATTTCTGTCTGGGAAAATTTTATTCCAATCATTAACGATATCTTGATAATAGTTTTTTTCTTGAGAATTTGCTGAATTTATCGGAATTGAAAAAAAAATAATAAATATAATAAGACTAATTGTGTTTTTAATACTGTGCATTAATTAATGATCTAAAAACCCATATTTGACCAGTTGCTTCGGTCTTGAGTTTTGCTATTGAATTTTTTTAATTCTTCCTCAGATGGTTCCCTAAAAAGATACATAACAATTCCTGAAACAAATAATGCCAATAATGATAAAGAACAAATAGTCATAAGCTTGATATATAAAAGCTTTGTAATTTTTCAACACTATATAATGAGTAGTATTGTCCTATAATTTTTGTCTAAATTCGTAAGTTTTATTTAATTCATCTATATCAAATGTTTCTATTGATCCATCAGTCCATTTAATTTCAACTTTAAAGTCTTTTTCACCTTTTCTTATTCCATAATGAGCAACTGGTTCCATCTGACAAAGATATCCTGAGCCTGCATCAATTGTTTTTGAGTGAATTCTCTTATTAGATTTCATTGTTACTGTTGCCCCTCTTGCTGGAGCTCCATACAGATTAAGTGGTTTAATTCGTAAATAATTAAAATTTGTAATATCTGCTTTATATAAAGTTAACGGTTGAAACCCTGACTCACCATGTGAAACTAATAATTCTAAAATTCCATCGCCATCAACATCTGCAACAGCTGCACCTGTACCAAGACCAACTGTCTCTAAACCATTTTCCATTTTAATTTCTTTAAATATTCCACCCTCTAAAACTTTGAAAAGTTTATTTGGTTCTCCAATATTATTCATGAAAATTTCATCATATCCATCATTATCAAAATCAGCTGAAATAACTGTTCTAATTTTAGTAGGATCATTATATGGAGATGTTGATATATCTTTAAATTTATCTCCATCTAAAACATATGCTCTATGCATTCCATCCCAGTTTGAAGATAAGATATCTAATCTTCCTCTATACAAAAGGTCACTCAGAGCTGTTCCTCTACCATTTTCAAATCTATCTTGTACTGCATACTCTTCAGCAACATCTTGGAAAGAACCTTTAGAATTATAATATAAAAAGTTGTCTCCTCTCTCATTTGCTGCAAAAATATCAGATCTATCCGAAAGAATATGTCCTGAAACAATAGCTCTACCTCCAGTAACTTTATCAATTGATAATGATTTAGCTTGATCTTTTATTCGATCTCTAATTAATTCATAAAATCGAGTAGGACCTCCATAATTTGCAACATAAATACCATATGCACCATCACCATTTCTATCTACACAAACAACTGACCTACCTGCAGTTAAGTTTAATTCACTTTGATTGATTTCTTTTTCAAATAAATCTTCGAATTTATTGTTATTTAAATCTATTAGTCGATCAGAATAAATTTTTGATCCACTGTATGTATCAGTATTTAAAAAATATATTTCCTCATAGCCATCTTGATCGATATCACATGCGGCAACACCAATTGTTCTTCTCTCTTCATCTGTAAATATTTTTTCGTTTACAATATTTATTAATTTTCCATCTTTATAAGAAAGAGCAAGATTTTTAAAACCAAAACCTGTTACCACAAAATCATATTTATTATCTTTGTTAACATCAGTAACTGAAACTCCATAGCTTAATCGAAACTCATTTCCTACTATTTGATCAGTTATATTTAAGAAAAAATCTTTAGCGTTTGCATAATTAAATATTGATAAAATACTGAGAAAAATGAAGATAATTTTTTTCATAATCAAGCTCTTTATTAGAATTTAAAAATTATAATATGAGATAAATTAGCTTAATCAAGTAAGCCTAATATTGAATAAATAACCAACCCTATAATTGCTGCAAAGAAAATTAAAAATGAAATTTGACTAAAAATATTATTCTTTGATCTAATTTCTCCCTTTTTGTACTTTCTAATCTGAATTATACCAAACCTAATTACTATTAAACCAAGGATTAAAAGCGATACTTTAAATAAAAATTCAATCATTTTTTTTTATTTTTCTTATAATTTTCCATCCATTTGTTAAATACAATTATTGCATCATTCATGTCTTTTGTTTTATTTGGATGATTCTTAGCCCTACCTAGCATAGTTGCAATAACATTTACTTGATATTTTATTGGTCTCTTTTTTATGGCTGAAACAGTAAACAATGCTTTTTCTTTATCTTTAAATCCTAAGCCCTTTAAGGTTGTCTCTGGTTTATAATCTGAAAATAAAGAAAGATTTAATGGTTTAAATTTTTTATCTTTGATTAGTTTATTCATTGGCATTTTATCAACTATTCCAAAGATTTTTTTTGTATATATTTTATCTAACTCAATTTTTTTTGTGCCATCAAAACCAATTAAAGTAATTTCAAATTTTTTTGATTTATCTAATTTCGTAACTAATTTTATATATCTTTTGTGAAAGCCTTTGATGTCTTTTTGATACAAATCTTTTGATCTTTTATATTCTGGATGACTGTAATTAGGTGTACTAAGAACTAACAATCTACATTTCCATAGATATTTTTTAAAACTCATTAA
>CACMNP010000012.1 GCA_902615045.1 uncultured Pelagibacteraceae bacterium
AAGAAGAGCAAGAAAAAAGAATAAGAAAAAGTAAAATTAATTATTCTTTAATCCAACCACCACCAAGAACTTTGTGACCATATTGGTCTTTTTTATAAAAGACACATGCTTGTCCAGGTGAAATACCATCTTCAGAATTATCTAAATTTACCTCAGCATCATTCTCGTTTATAAAATTTACATTGGCGCTTAATAACTTTCCTGTAGACCTAACTTTGACTAATATATTTTCATTTAATTCGTTTTTATCGGATAATAGATTAATATTTTTTAAATTAATTCTCTTTTTTCCTAGATGTTCTCTTCCTCCAACAATTATCTCATTATTTTCTGCATCAATTTTAATTACATATAATGCCTCTTTGTCAGATACTTTAATTCCTTTTCTTTGACCAATGGTAAAATTTATAATTCCATCATGAACGCCTATTACTTCACCATTTAGATTTTTAATATTACCTTTTTTTAAGGAATCTGGCTTAAACTTTTTTATTACTGATGAATAGTCTCCGTTAGGAACAAAACATATATCTTGACTATCTGGCTTATCTGCAACATTTAAATTTAGTTTTTTAGCAATTTCTCTGGTTTCATTTTTTAACATTCCACCTAATGGAAATCGTAAATAATTTAATTGCTCTCTTGTAGTATTAAATAGAAAATAACTTTGATCTCTATTTTCATCTACTGCTCTATACATATTATTTTTTTCATTTATTGTTATATTTTTTACATAATGACCTGTAATCAAAGCATCAGCATTTAAATCTTTAGCAACTTCATACAAATCTTTAAATTTGACAGTTTGATTACACTGTACGCATGGTATTGGAGTTTCTCCTTTTAAGTAACTTTCTACAAAATTATCAATAACACCTTGCTTAAATTTATCTTGGTAATAAAGAATTTTATGATCAATATCTAATTTATGAGCAACTCTTTTAGCATCTATAACATCTTGGCCTGAGCAACATACTTTTGATTTAACAACTTCTTTACTATCGTTGTATAGTTTTAACGTTATGCCAGTAACATTATATCCTTGCATTTTCATCAAACCTGCAACTGTAGATGAGTCTACACCACCAGACATAGCTACAATTACTTTTGTATCAGACGGTTTCTTATCTAATCCAATTGAGTTTAACTCTAAATTCATGTGGTGGTATTTATACTCATTTCTATTATAAGTAAAATCAAATGATTTTAGATTTTGAACCAGGTGATAAAGTTATAAATCCTAATAATAAAGATTGGGGAATAGGACAAGTACAGTCAATTATTAAAGAAAAAGTAACTGTGAATTTCGAAAATGTAGGAAAAAAAGTTATCAATGCTAAAAATATCGAATTAGAAAAGTTAGAATAAATGAAACAAATCGAAATAAAGGCAGCTATTGAAAAATTGATTGACACTTTTTTATACGCAGGAAAAGTTTCAATAGAATTAAGAGAAAAAGGATTAAAAAAAGAAATTAAGGAAGATAACACACCTGTTAGCAATGGTGATCTTGAAGTTAATAGAATTTTAACTGAAAAAATAAGTGACTTAACTCCTCAAATACCGATTGTATCAGAAGAAACTAGTCATAATAAATCCAAGAAAGATTTAAAAAATTTTTGGCTAATAGATCCAATTGATGGTACTTATGATTATATTAATGATCTTGACGAATTTACTCTAAATGCTGGTTTAATAATTAACAATCGAGCAGTAGCAGGTATAATATATGCACCCGCTAAAAATAGATTATTTTATTCTTATGATAAAGGTTGTTCATTTGAAATAATTAATAGTAAACATGTAAAATTAGACTGTTCAAAAATTTCAAATAATAAACTTAAATTTGTATCATATTCAAATAAACTAAAACCTGAAATTAGCAAAATATATCAAACAATGAATGTTAGTGAATTTAAAAGGATGAAAAGTTCTTTAAAATTTTGTGTAATAGCTTCAAATGAATACGATGGATATGTTGCAGAGCCTAGAGCATGTGAATGGGATATAGCAGCTGGACATGCTATTCTTAAAAATGCAGGGGGTATAGTTACAGATTTTGATGGAAATGAAATACTTTACGGAAAAGAAAATTTTAAAAATCCTAGTATAATTTTGAAAAGAAATAAAAATATATAATGAGTGAGCAATTAAGAATAATATTAATTATAATAGTTTCTGTATCAATTTTTGGATTGATAGTATTTGTGATGGTAAAAAACTATATCAAAAGCAAAATTCAGTATTATTTAGAAGAAAAAAATAAAAAGTCTAAAGAAGATTTATAATTTTCAAATATTCCTCTTTATCTAGTTCCATTACTCTTCTGGAAACTTCAAAATCAAATCCAGATCTTGCTAATATACCAATATCTTTTTTATAGAATAATTGTCTATTATCTTCAGTTCTTGAAGGACCAATTCTTTTTTTTTTACAAACTTTTATGGCTGAAAAAAAATCTTGATCTTCATTATTTTCATTAATTTGTTCAATTGTATTTTTAATATATTTTTCTCCAACCCCTTTACTTATTAAATAATTTCTAATCTTATTTATTGATGAACCTCTTTGGATTAGACTTTTTGCTTTTGTTTCTGAATAAAATTTATCATTTATAAATTTAGATTTTTCTAAATCTTCAGCTACAATCTCGATTAGATCTGAAATATTGCTTCTTTTAACGTTATCAACTTTAGATCTTAAATATTTCTTTAAAAGATATGTTTTTAGCTGTTGTTTTGATGGTGCAAATTTTTCTACATAATTAAGTGCAAAGTTGCGCATTTCATCAATTGTCGCTTCTAAGTTTTTTTTTTTATTTTTTATAGGAATCATTATTGCATTTAATATAATATAACCCTGATGATTGAACAAATATCTGCATTTTTTACAGTAGAAATGATCTATATGTGGTTGAATATAGGTGTAATACCTTTTTGGTTAATGCTTATTATTTTTCCACAAACTAAAGTTTGTGGTTTATTTGTTACATCAATA
Organism: uncultured Pelagibacteraceae bacterium; assembly: GCA_902615045.1. Classification (GTDB taxonomy): domain Bacteria; phylum Pseudomonadota; class Alphaproteobacteria; order Pelagibacterales; family Pelagibacteraceae; genus Pelagibacter. The sequence continues at coordinate 2,998 of CACMNP010000012.1, forward strand.
ATTCCAACATTTATTTTGGCAAGTGTTTATGTTTATCTATTATATATATTTTTTTTCGCAGGATATGATTTTGATAAAAACTTTATTTTATATTTAAGTTTTTATGATCTTGCTGAGCTTTTTGAGAATAATGAGTTTTTAATTTTATTTTGGACGCACTTCTTAGCTATAAATTTGTTTTGTGGATCTTGGATTGTTAGAGATAGCCAGAGGTTTTATATGTCAAAAATTCTTGTCTTTTTTCCTTTAATAATCACATATTTTATTGGTCCTTTAGGATTATTTATATACTGGGTGATAAGAATTTTTTTCGCAAAGAGAATAAGTTTATTTGATTAATTTTTATTTCTCTACTTTAAAGCCACTGCTCTTCATTTGAGAAAAGCCACCATCTATATGTGAAATTTTTTCAAACCCCATATCTTTCAATGATTTTGTAGCTAGTGCAGATCTTAGTCCACCTGCACAAAATAAAACCATTTCTTTGTTCATATCTATCTTGCCTTCTTTAAAGTAAGGACTATCTGGATCCATCCAAAACTCTAACATTCCTCTAGGAATGTGATGAGAATTTTCTATTCTTCCCATTTTCTCAAGTTCTCGAATATCTCTTATATCAATTAAATTGCATTTATCACTGTTTACCATCTCTAATGCTTCCGCTGGGGAAAGTGTCTTGATTTCTGTCAAAGCTTCTGCGACCAATGTTTGTGCTGATTTAATGCTCATAAAGGTTTAATACATCATTATAAATTTTAATCTACGAAAAAATATGCCAAATAAAGCTCCTAATTTCAAAATCCCATCAACCAATTCAAAACTTTTAGAGCTAAAGAAAATCAAAAGTAAATATAAAGTTTTATATTTCTATCCAAAAGATAATACACCAGGGTGCACAGTTGAGACAAAAGACTTCAATTCTCTACTTTCACAATTTAAAAAATTAGACTGTGAAGTTATTGGTATTTCTAAAGATAGTATGGAAAGTCATGAAAAATTTAGAGATAAATTTAAAATTAAGTTTGATTTGGTAGCAGACGTAAAAAAAGAAGCGATTAAAGCATACAAAGTTTGGGGTAAAAAAAAATTCATGGGTAGAGAATTTATGGGATTAATAAGAAGTACATTTTTATTAAAAGATGACAAAATTATTAAAGAGTGGCGTTCAGTAAAAGTTAAAGACCACGCAAAAGAAGTATTAGAATTTTTAAAAAAAGTTTAATAAAAAAAGGCCCCATTTACGGGGCCTTTTTAGTTTAACTTAAGGGAGGGAGTTAAATTTAGTCTCTTATAGCGTAAGCTATTACACCAGTTTCAGTTACATCTGTACCTTTCAGTTCAGCCTCTTTACTTAATCTGATACCCATAGTGTTTTTCATAATTGCCCATACAATGTATGATACTACAAAAACAAATGCGTTGATCGAGATTACACCGATTAACTGTGCACTAAAATTTGCGTCAGAGTTTGTTAATGGAACAGCTAATGTTCCCCAAACTCCAGCAAATAAGTGAGCTGGTATTGCACCAACAACATCATCAATCTTAAATGAGAATAATAGTTTTGTTCCAAACACTACTATTAATCCACCGATTGCACCGATGAATATTGCTGCTATAGGTGCTGGCGCTAATGGTTCAGCTGTTATTGCAACTAATCCACCAATCGCACCGTTAAGCATTTGAACTACATCAGTTTTACCATACATTAATCTAGTAATTACTGCTGCTGCTAAAACACCACCACACGCTGCTAAGTTTGTATTAATAAATATGTTTGATACAGCTACTGCATCATCGAAAGTTCCCATAGCAAGCTGTGAACCACCGTTGAAACCGAACCAACCTAACCATAAAATAAATACTCCAACTGTTACCAAAGGTATAGAAGAAGCTGCAAATGGTCTCATTGGCTTAGCAGCACCTGATTTATCAAATCTTCCTGTTCTTGCACCTAACAACATAGCACCTGCTAAAGCTGCAGCACCACCAGTTGAGTGTACAAGAGTTGAACCAGCAAAATCAGAGAAACCTAAAGCGGCTAACCAGCCACCACCCCACTGCCATCCCATGACAATTGGATAAATGATTCCTGATAAAATTGCTGCAAATAAGAAGAAAGGCCATAATTTAATTCTTTCTGCTAACGTACCAGATACAATTGATACTGTTGTTGCACAGAACACCATTTGGAAATACCAATCCGAACCATCTGCATATCCTGTATCAACAGCACTTGCATCAGACCACGGTGTGAATGTTCCTATATAGCCACCTTCTGGAATTCCATATGCTAGATTATAACCAACCATCCAGAACATAATTCCAGCGATAGAAAATAATCCTATATTTTTTGCACAAATTACAGATACACTTTTTGAAGTTACCATTCCTGATTCTAGCATCGCAAATCCGCAAGCCATAAACATGACAAGAAAACCACAAACTAAAAATAGAAATGTATTAAAAATAAATCCAACTTCTGCAGAGACTGTAGATTCGGCATAACCTACACTTGTCATGTTTAGTAAGAAAAACAAACTTACTAAAGGACCGACAAGTTTTTTTAAATGTTTAGTCATTTAACCTCCATTGTTAAAAAGAGGTTCTTATAATTTTAAAAAAAATAAAAACTAATGATTGTTGTTAAAAATAGATATGCAGTTTTTGCATGTAGAAACAGCCTTTATTAAGAATTTTACCATTCCTAATAAAGGCTGTTAAATGAGATTTACTTGTTAAATACTTCTTTAAGTGCTTTAGCAGGTAAAAACTTTACCTTTTGAGAAGCAGCGATTTGGATTTGCTCTCCAGTTCTTGGATTACGTCCAATTCGGGCTTTTCTTTTAGCCACTTTATATGTACCAAAACCTGCAATCTTTACAGAATCGTCGTTTTTCAACGCATCTAGTATAGTATTCGTAATAGTATCAAAAGTACGCTCTGCATCAGCTTTACTTTGATTTAACGAACCAGCTAGCTTTGCTACTAATTGTTTTTTGTTCATTTTAGCTCCGGTTTTAAAGGTTTATGAAACTATACTTAACAAAATCATTGATAATTCAAGCTTTTTTTTAGTATATATTTTTTTTTGAACAACAATATATAGTGGTAAAAAAAGTCAATAAATCCAATGTTTTTTTAGCTATTAAAAAAGCCTTAAAATAAGCCTAAATCTTTAAGGTCGTTAAATGTTGCGAAAAACATCAAAGATAACAACAAAAACATTCCGATTCGAAAAAAACCTTCCTGTGTTTTTTGACTTAAAGGACGACCTAATACTTTTTCAAATGCATAAAACATCAGATGTCCTCCATCTAATAAAGGTATAGGAAATAAGTTAATTAGTCCTAAACTTATAGAAATATATGCCATCATACTGACAAAAGGTATAATTCCAAATTCTGCAACTTGGCCAGAAATTTTAGCAATTCTAATTGGACCACCCAATTGAGAACTGTCCCCTGCCCCTGTAAACATTGATCCAAGATATTTAAGTGATGAAGTTGTTACAAAATAAACTTCATTAAATGATTGAAGTAAAGCTTGTGCAGGTCCAAGTTTTTTGTGTGTTATTTGATTGTTATAAGGACTAAGTTTAATACCTACCATCCTTTTCTTTAATTTGTTTCCTAATTCATCAACGCTATCAACAAAATTTGGTTTAACTTTTAAAATTATCTCCTGGTCATATCTTGAAATTTTAAAATCGATAAATTCTGATGTTGACATTGCTATTAATTTAGAAACATCAAGAATACTCTCAACTTTTGTATTATCTATTTCAATAATAACATCATTTTTTTGCATACCAGCAACTTCTGCTGGACTATCTTTTAATACTTCATCAATTACAGCTGGTGTAAAATCTTTACCTGCAAACATGTATATGAAAGTAAAAATGACTAAAGCTAATATAAAATTAGCCAATGGTCCTCCAGCAACAATTAATGCTCTTTGGTAAAGAGGTTTTGTTACAAACAATTTATGTTGGTCTTCTTTGCTATATTTTTTTAGTAGTTCCTCTTGATCTGCTTGTGAAAATACATTCCTATCTCCGAAAAATTTTACATAACCGCCTAGTGGTATCCAACAAACTTTCCATCTTGTCCCTGATTTATCGTTCCATCCAAATAATTCTCGACCAAAACCTATCGAAAAGTCTGTTACACCAACACCATATCTTTTTGCAAAATAATAATGTCCATATTCATGAATGAAAACAACGACAACAATTAATACAATAAATGGTAATATAAAATTGAGCATTTATTAAATTATACAATAATTAGGTTTTTAATAAACATCAATTATTTCAATTTCCATGCAATTATTGGTGATAAAGTTGCCGCAATAAATGAACAAAATAAAAGAGATTGAGAAATATACGATGGTGCTAAATCCATTGGCAAAATTATGCCAAATAGTATTGATTTAGAAAAATCAGGACTTGGAAAAAATAATAGTCCTGCAATTAATCCTATTAATATAGAAACATAAGCATTTTTTTCATCATAAGATTTTGAATAAAAAGTATAAAAAACACTTAGAACAGCCGAACAACAAAATAAATCTGCTATTAAGAATAAATAAAGAATACTAAATCCTTTTGATGCAACAAAAAAAGCTATGACTGAAAGAAAAATAACAAATTTTTTTGAGATATTTAAATGATTATTTTTTAAATTTAATACTTTATCTACATCGACTATTACCAAACTTGAAATAGCATTTATTAAAGTATCGATACTACTTATTGTTAAAGAGATAGCTAAAATTATTACAATGACTGAAAATATTATTAAATTTTCTTTTAATAAAATTGAGAAAAATGCAAGATCAGGTATTACATTAGTATCTTGAGAGACAGCCACTAAACCACTAAATCCCATAAAAAAGACTATTGGTAATATTATTAAAAATGAAAATATTAAACTTTTTTTTAAAACTTCGTAATTTTTTGCAGCATAAACTCTCTGCCAATTACCTTGATGAAAAAGATTAGTTGCAGCTACAGCAATAAAGAAAGTTAAACCAGCAGTATAATTTGGGAGATAACTAAAACTTAACAAATGCGGATTATTATTTTTAATAATTTCAAAGTTAAATTCGTTTGTTTCAATTGAGGTAATAAAAATTAAACTAATTATTAAAAGAGCTGTAAATACAAAAAATTGAATATTATCTGTGATTAAGGATGCTCTTAACCCTCCATATAATGTGTAAAGTAACGAACATGATATTACTATTAAAGAGGTAATCCACAATTCAGTGCCAGATATGTAATTAATTAAAAAAGCTACAGCAGTAACTTCAGCAATTAAAAATATTGTCATGTAAAAAATAGAAAAAACTAAAATAAGTTTATAAAGATTTGGTCCAAATCTTAATCTTATAATTTCAATAATACTTTTGCCTTGCGGATAACTAGTTCTAAATTTTTTACTAAGGTAAATTAAAATAAAGAGTGGAAATGCAGTTCCTAGTGAATAACCAATCACTGCACCAATTCCTCCCCATGTTGCTGCTGATGCGGGTCCAAATAAAATCCAAGCACCAAGTGCTGAAGCAACAAGACTTGTTGTTAAGGATAAAGTTCCAATCGAACGGTTTGCAACTAAATAATTATTAAGTCCTTTAAATTTTTTTGAAAAATAAATTCCAACAAAAACAAATATCAAAGAAATTGAAATAATTAATATTATTGCTGATGATTGATTGATTATATTTAAATTATTCATTTTCCCTTTCTGAATTACCGGACAGGTTCTAAGGGTATTTCTCAGCCTTCTGGCACCCCATTTACAACTTAATTCAAAGATTAAATGAAATCAATTATTAACTTAGCACTACTAACAAGAATTAAAGCGTAAATGATATTATAAAATAAATTTTCATCAATTATTTTAAGTAATTTATAACCTATAAATATTCCAATAAGCGCTAAAGGAAAGAGAGTAACTGATTGATATAAAGTATCAAAATTCATCATAGATAAATAAACATACAGAGGAAGCTTAATTAGATTTACACAACTAAAAAAAATAATTCTTGTACCAACATAAATTTCTTTTTTCATTCTTAGGGGAAGCAAGTAAAGACTTGTTGGAGTTCCTCCCGCATGAACACAAAAACTTGAAAAACCAGCAATAGATGAACAAATAGCACCTTTAAAAAAGTTTTTTTTTGCTGGTATAGTTTTTTCTTTTTTAAATAAAAAATAATGACCAGAAAATAAAAAACCCATTATTCCAACAATTAACTTAAGCAAATCCTCAGAAAAATAAGTAAAAGTAAATGATCCAATTATTATTCCAATAGCTGCAAATGGAACTATTAATTTAAGTGTTCCAAAATCAAACTCTCGTCTAAATCTATAAACTGCAATAATGTCTGAAAAAATTAATATTGGTAAAATGATTGCAAGCGCTTGATTCAATGGCATTACTGCTGTCATTAATGGAACTGAAATTAGTGATATTGATCCACCTAAACCTGATTTAGCAATTCCATATAATACGATAGCTGGAACAACGCTAACAAAGAATAATAAATTTATCTCCATTATAAATTAGAAATATAGTAATAAAGATAAAACCACTAATATTAAAACTAATATGATGACAGCTATGTAATTGAGTTTAATTTTAAATTTGCTTAATAAAAATTCATTAATTTTTTCCCAGAAAATAATAATTAAAATTAATAGCACTGCTGGAAGAATAAATTTAATCATAAATCTATTTACATCAAAAAATACATCAATCCAAATATAACAAGTATAATTATTATCCAAATTGAAAAATTAGATATCAATTGTTTAATATTTGAGTTTGATCTGAGAAAATTAGGTAGAACTAATATTAAGACTAATATTAAAAATATTGCAGGAATTATCTGGTCAACAGTCAAATTAATTTTTTATATTATAACCTTTTTTAAGTATAATTGAGACAAGAGTTACACATATAATTAAAAATATAAACATTGTTGAAATACTTATCCAAATATCAAAATCAGAAACTCCATAAAATGCAAACCTCAGCCCATTAATTAAATATACAACAGGATTAAAATAAGTGACTGTTTGCCAGAAACTTGGAAGCATATCTAGCGAATACAAACTTCCACCTAAGAATACCATTGGTGTTATGACAATTGTTGGTATTATAGACATTTGCTCGAAATTTTTACTAAGAAGTCCAATTAAAAACCCAAATAAAGCAAAAGTAAAAGCAACTAGAATTAATAAGAAAATCATTAGTAAAGGAAACTTTACATTTACTTCTGCAAAGAAAAGTGAAGTGCAGAAAATTACTGCAGCAACAATTAAGGTTTTAGTTGCACCTGCACCAACATAAGCAATTACAATTTCTACAGTAGAAATTGGAGCTGCTAAAATTTCATAAATTGTTCCATTAAATTTAGGAAAAAAAATTCCAAAAGAAGTATTACTGATAGATTGCGTTAATAATGTTAACATCAATAATCCTGGAACTATATAAGAGCCATAACTAATGCCATCAATTTTTTGTACATAATCCCCGATTACCGAGCCGAATACTATAAAGTATAATGAAGTAGATAAAACTGGAGAAAGAAGAGATTGTATTAATGTTCTTCTAAATCTATCCATTTCATGAAAATAAATTGCTCTTAATGCGTAAAAATTAATCCTCATTATTTTCCTTTACCAATGTCACAAAAATCTTTTCAAGATTATTTTGCTCTGTTTTTAAGTCTCTCATCCTCAAACCTGCATTTTTTAAATCTTGAAGCATCTTTGTAATACCTGTTCTTTCAGCATGTAAGTTATAGTTGTAAATTAATGAATAATTATCATTAGAGATTGATAGATTATATTCATCAAGTTCTGATGGAATTTTTTCGACTTTATCCTGCAACTCAATAGTTAATTTTTTATGACCCATCTTTTTTAATAAATCTATTTTATTATCAACAACAATGATTTCTCCTTGATTAATTACAGCAACTCGGTCTGCGATTGCCTCTGCTTCTTCAATATAGTGTGTTGTTAAAATTATGGTTACTCCAGTTTTCCTTAATCCCTCTACAACTTTCCACATATCTTTTCTCAATTCTACATCTACGCCTGCCGTTGGTTCATCAAGAAATAATATCGAAGGTTCATGAGATAATGCTTTTGCTATCATTACACGTCTTTTCATTCCCCCTGAAAGCTGATTTAATCTTAAATCTTTTTTATCCCATAAACTAAAATCTTTTAGAACTTTTTCTATATGTTGGGGGTTTGGCTTTTTTCCATATAAGCCTCTTGAATATGAAACATTGTTAAAAACTGTTTCAAATTGTTCTAGTGAAATTTCTTGGGGGACCAGTCCTATTCTTGATCTTGTTTCTCTATAATCTTTTATAATATCAAAACCATCTACTGTAATTACTCCAGAAGTTGGTTTAACTATACCACATACAATACTTATCAGTGTAGTTTTGCCAGCTCCATTTGGTCCAAGCATAGCAATAATTTCACCTTGCTTTATATTTAGATTAACAGTTTTTAAAGCGTTAAATCCATTATCGTATACCTTTGAAAGGCCATCAATTGTTATTAAATCTTTAGTCATTATCTGAGGTCTTAATTTGATATAGAGATGTTTTTAGTGACAAGCAATATTATATTTTTTTAATCTCCAATAATTGTATGGCCATGGAGTTAAAAATCCAACTAAAAGCATTATTGGTACTACCCACCAATTTAAAATAGCTCCACCTGTTAAAATTACATCTGTGAGGTTCATGGCTATTTCCATACTGACCATTGATATAAAGCTCATACCAAGCGCAGTCTTTAATGCTTTGGAAAAATCAAGTTTTTGTCTTAGTAAAATTATAGTTTCTAAAATAATACTTGTAATCAAACCATTTATAATTGCTAAAGTCATGATGGCTAAAACAGGCCAGGGAATTCCTGTTATCTGAAAATACAATATAGTTCCAAAGTCACCAATTGCACAGCCTAGTAAACACCAAGCAGTATTTTTTGCGCTTCTTTTCCAAGTATGCTTGCATGACCAATTAAAATTAATTGCTTCTGAACTCATTGTTTGCTCATTTCTAAATGATATTCATAAATATCATCTTTCCAATAAGATTTAATGTACGAAAGAATGTTATCAATACCTTCATCACTTATTTTATCACCAAAACCCATCATCTTGCCTTCATAATTTTTTATCAATTTAGCAAATCCATACTTTATCATTCTATGTAGTAACTCATCTGTATGATGCCAAGTATGACCAGTTCCATTTAAAGGGGGTGCTTTTCTATGCCCATCTTCATCTAAACCTTGCCAATTTGTAGCTCCAGCTAAATTTGCTTGGTGACAAGAAACACAATATTGATTGTATAATATCTTGCCATTTTTAATTGCTTCTAATGAATCTCTTGTTATGGGGTAGTGCGAATGAGAGAAAGCAGTATCTGCATAAAATAAAACAATAAGAATAAAAAAATACTTTTTCATTAGTGTGGAGCCCTATATCTGCTATGACAAGCTTTACAGCTCGACCACATATATTGTTTCAAAGCTGCTCTAAAATCATCTTGGTCTTCTATAATTGAGGCTAGTTTTATCATTTGATCAGATGATTTTTTCATTAGAGCATTAAATTCATCTTTTTCTTCCCAAATAATTGGTAAAGCCTCTGTTCCATGTCCCTCTTTTGTATTTTCTGGAAATAAATTTAGTAATTCTAAATAATTATCACTCATTCTAATCATTAGTTTTTTTGAGTCCTCAATTTCAACTTCGTTAAGCAAAATACTAATTCTTTTTGCTAGTTTATAATTTTGACTGAATAAAGATTTTCTTTTCTTTATAATGTCTTTTGCACTTTCTTCTGATAAAACATTAGAGTTAAATGAAAAAGAAAGTGCTACAATAAACATTATTTTGAAAATATTATTTATTTTTATAAAATAGCTCATGTCGAATAGTATAGCATTACAATATAGTTGGTTAGCTAAATTTTTCCATTGGTTCACTTTGCTCCTTCTAATTGCTCAGATACCAATGGGGTTTATTTTAGTCAGATTGGATTTTTCGGATTTAAGAATAACTATAGAAAATGTGCACGTAATTGTTGGAATATCTATATTTTACATGACCTTATTTAGGTTAATTTATAAATTTTTTAGCAAGTCCCCAAAACTAATGCCTGAGGCATTCTTTGGACAAAACTTGATTGCGAAATTGAATCATTTCGCTCTTTATGTCGCACTTTTAACAATAACAACATCAGGAATTTTAAAAAAGCTATTTAATGGTGAAAAACTAAATTTTTTTATTTTTAAATTAAGGATTCAAGATAACTTTGATTTAGCAGATCAATTTTATAATGTTCACGTTATTTCAAATTATACATTAATAGTTTTAATCTCATTGCATATTTTTGCAGTTTTGTTTCATCAAATATTTTTGAAAGAAAACATCTTGAAAAGAATGACCAGATAATTAAATAGAGCTCATGAAAAAATATTTTGTCTTTTTTATTTTATTCTTGATACCAAATATCTCATTTGGTTTTGAAAAAACCACAAACTTTGATCTGAAAAAATTATTTGAAATTCAAAAATCTGGTAAAACAATTGTTATTAATTCTTGGAATGAATATTGTTCAACTTGCGCAGCACAAACAAAAGTTTTCGATCAAGCAATGAAAGACTTTAAGGATGTAGAATTTTTATTCTATGAGCAAACAGAACATGAAGATATTGCTAAAGCTTTAGGTGTAAATTATTGGACTACAATAGTAGTTTTTAAAGGTGAAAGTGAAGTAGCAAGAGAAATTGGTTTAACTGACAAAGACCAAATATATAATTTAATAAACAAAGGGATATAATTCCTTTTTACCTCCCCTTTCGAGGAGGTGAATTCAACAAAAAAGAGAGAAATAAATGAATGTTAAATTCAGGAATAATTTTTTAAATTATGATTGCTATATAGAATTAATTTTTTTTTTGTCAATTTATGAAAAAGCAAGAAAAATTAGGGATTTTAATTAAGCAATGCCTTTTGAGCTGGTAAATAATCATGACCAAATACATCAGCAACAGCTTTATGAGTAACACCTCCTTTAAATACATTTAATCCTGCTTGAAAATTTTGATCATCATTTAAAGCTTTTAAGTACCCATCTTTTGCTAGTTTAGATAAAAAAGGAAGAGTTGCTTTATTCAATGCAATTGTTGATGTTCTAGGAACACCACCGGGCATATTTGCAACACAATAATGAATTATATCATCTATTATAAAAGTTGGTTCTGCAAAAGTAGTCGGTTTACTGGTTTCAACACATCCTCCTTGATCAATTGCAACATCTACAATTACTGATCCCCTTTTCATTTTTTTTAACATATTCTTTGTAACTAATTTTGGTGCCTCAGCACCTGGTATCAAAACTCCACCTACTAACAAATCACATTCAGAAATTAATTTTTCTAAATCAGTTTTGTCGCTTAAGTTGGGAATTATTTTGTCTCCAAATATTTGGGAAAGTTCGTTTAATCTTTTTTCAGATTTATCTACAATATTAACCTTGGCTTTCATGCCTGTTGCAATTATAGCAGCATTTTCTCCTACTACTCCACCTCCAAGTATAACTACATTTCCAGGCTCTACACCAGGAGCTCCTCCTAACAAAAGACCACGGCCTTTTTGATTTTTTTCTAAACAATGTGCACCTGCTTGAACTGACATTCTTCCTGCTACTGCACTCATTGGTGCTAGCAAAGGAAGTCTTCCTTTGTTATCTGTGACTGTTTCATAAGCGATGCATATTGATTTGCTGTCTATTAAGCCTTGTGTCAGTTCCTTAGCTGCAGCAAGATGAAGATATGTAAAGACAACTTGATTTTCTCTTATCATTTTTACTTCACTAGATTGTGGCTCTTTAACTTTAACGATGATGTCAGAGTCGTTAAATATATCTTCAGCTGTATTAACTATTTTTGCTCCGCTTGATACGTAATGATCGTTTTCAAATCCTGCTTCAAAACCTCCATTATTTTCAATTAAAACTTCATGGCCATTAGAGGTTAATGCCTTTACACTTTCGGGAGTGAGTCCAATTCTATTTTCTTGAGGCTTTATTTCTTTTGGAACCCCGATTTTCATAGAATTAAATTAATTTTTTTTGCTTTTTGAATAGTTGGTAATACCAGTTCTTAGTTTCTCTATTATTTCATCAATATGTTTTTTTTCACAGATAAACATTGGAGCAATAATTAAACAATCTCCAGTCGCTTTAAAGTTAACTCCTGCATCATAACAGTGTTTGAAACATGTAAATCCTGCTGCGCCAGGTTTTTTATGCATTTTAATATCAATACCACCCATCATTCCATAACCTCTTATGTTATCAACAACATCAATATCTTTTAAAGACATTAAACCTTCTTGGAAATATGGAGATAAATTTTTTGCTCTATTAAAGATATCATCTTTTTCAAAAATATCTTGAACCGCTAAGCCTGCAGCTACTGAGACAGGAATTCCAGAGTAAGTGTAACCATGAAATAATTCTATTGTTCCTTTTGGAGATCCATCCATAACTGTGTCATAAATTTCTTCTTTACACGCAACTGCACCTAAAGGACTTATTCCATTTGTTGTAGCTTTAGCCATTGTTATAATATCAGGTGTAACTCCGTATTCTTGAGATGCAAAAGGCGAACCAGTTCTTCCCCAACCTGTAATAACTTCGTCAAAAACTAATAAAATACCATGCTTATCGCAAATTTCTCTTAGTCTTTGTAAATATCCTTTTGGTGGAACTAAAGTTCCCGTTGATCCAGCAATTGGTTCAACAATGCAAGCTGCAATATTTTCTGAACCAAAATTTGTACAAATTCTCTCAAGATCTTCTGCCATCTCTGCGCCAGTTTCAGGTTGACCTGAAACAAATTTATGCTCTGGTAAATGTGTATGTCTCATGTGAAGAACACCTGGCATCAAAACATTGGCAAATGTTTTCACGTTGTTAATCATTCCGCCAACAGAAGTAGCTCCAATATTCATTCCATGATAGCCTCTTTCTCTTCCAACAAACCTAAATCTATGTCCTTCACCTCTTGCTTTATGATATGCAACTGCAATTTTAATTGCTGTTTCTACAGCGGTAGATCCACAAATTGTATAAAAAATTCTATTTAAATTTCCTGGTGTATGTTTAGAAATTTTTGTTGCAAGTTCAAATGAACCACCAAAACCTTGTTGAAATGGTTGAGCATAATCTAATTTTTTTAACTGATTTGTAATTGCATTAATAATTTCTTCTCTTCCGTGTCCTAATGGATTGCAAAATAATCCTGAGCTTGCATCTATCTGAGTTTGGCCTTGATGATTTTTTAAATAAACACCTTTTGCTTCTACAATTAATCTTGGAGACTCTTTAAAATCTCTATTAGATGTAAATGGCATCCAATGTTCATTTAAAGAATTTGGTATTTGAGGTTTTTCAGAACTCATAATTATGTTTCGATTCATAGACTAATTATATAAATTAACCAGTAAATTTTAGTCATACTTGCTATGTTAAATGACCGCAACTATAGGTTGTAAGTTATGACTTTTGAAGCCTGTGTAATTTATTCATCATTTACTTAAAAGAAAATTTAAACTTAAATATCGATAATTAAATTTAATTAACAGGAGATGAAATGAAAAAAATAATTAGTTTCATTTTAGGAAGTTTATTTGCTCTAAACTTAACAATCACAGCAGCAAACTCTGCTGCGAACGAGGTTAGAGTTGCATACTTTCTAGAGTGGCCAAGTCCAAATTTAGAGGACATGCAAAAAAAGAATTTTGCTAAAGCTTTAGGAGTTCCAGTAAAATGGACAAACTTCACAAATGGTGGGGCAATGACAGATGCTATGTTAGCAGGAGATATTGATATTTCTTACTCACAAGGTTTAGTACCATTTATTAATGCTGTAAAATCAAATGCACCTATCAAATTAGTTGATATTGCAATGGAGTACGGAATGGGTGGAACAACTTGTGTAACATCTAATGCTTCAGGAATAACAAAAGCTAATGCAACAGAATTAGAAGGTAAAAAAGTTGCTGTTCCGTTAGGTACTATGGCTGAGTACGTTTTCGACGAAAGTATGAAAGTTGTCGGAGCTGACAGAAGCAAAATGGATATAATTCAAATGGACCCTGAAGAAGGTGCGGCTGCATTAGTAAGTGGAGATGTAGTAATGGCATGTCTATTTGGTGGTAATTCTATCAAAGCTGCAGTTGCTGTAGGATCAAGACTTTTAACTGTTCAAGAAGCAAGAGATGCAGGTATTTTAGGAATAGATATTACTTCTGTAACAGACAAGTTTATGAAGGAAAATCCTGGAATGTTGAGAACTTTTATTGAAGTAACTCATGAAGCAAATGAAAGATATAGAAATGGAAAAAGTGATATGAATTCTATGTCAAAAGCTTCAGAGATGAAAATTGCTGATATGAAAGACACTTTAAGTGGTTTTAAATTCTTAACTCCAGAAGAAACTAAAAAATCTATGGAAAGCGGAAACTTAGATGCATTCTTAAAAGGAATGGGAACTCCAGGTGGAGCAGTAGACACTAGTTTCTTACCTTTATAATTTAAAGATTAGAATAATTAAATAGGCGCCAATTTTATTGGTGCCTATTTTTTTAAGTAAATATTTTATATAAAGTCAGCTAATGAGTGATTTGATATCTCAAAATCTAAACATGATTTTCAAAACTCCAAAAGGAGAGACTGTTCATGCTTTAAAAGATTTAAATTTCAAATTAAAAAAAGGAGAACTTCTAACAGTTCTTGGGCCTTCTGGTTGTGGAAAAACAACTTTGTTAAATATTGCAGCTGGTTTCTTAAGACCAACATCTGGAAATATAACTTTGAATGGTAAAGAAATTGATGGACCTGGAGTTGAAAGAGGCATGGTTTTTCAACAAGGTGCATTATTTGAATGGTTGACTGTTGCAGAGAACGTAAACTTTGGTCTCAGAATGAAAAAAAAAGATCCTATAGAAACTTCAAAAAAAGTTGATGAGTGGCTAGAGATTGTTGGCTTAAAAGGATTTGGAAATACCCCAACATATCAATTGTCTGGAGGAATGCAGCAAAGAGTAGCTCTTGCAAGGTGTTTAATCAATGATCCTGATTTGATTTTAATGGATGAGCCTTTAGGTGCTCTTGATGCTCTAACAAGAGAAAAAATGCAATCTTTAGTTTTGAAAATTTGGAAAGAAACTGGAAAAACAATTATTTTAATTACACACTCGGTTGAGGAAGCACTACTGCTTGGTGAAAGGTTGTACGTAATGGCACCAAGACCAGGTAGGATACATAAAGAATATAATCTTCCATTTGCAGAGATGGGTTTAAAAGAAGATTTAAGAGAAATAAAAAAAAATAAAGATTTTTCGTCAAAAAGAGAAGAAATTTTATCCATGATTTGGAACATGGAGGAAGAAATTATGGGAAAAGAAAATTAAATGTTTACTCAAATAATAACAATATTAATTGTCGTATCAATTATCGGGTGCATACTTTATGGAAGACGTTTAATAAAAACTGAAAAAGTTGATGCAGTTTTTGGAAATCCAGAAAGAGCAAAAGGTGGAACTCATTGGATAATTGTCGGAAGCAGTGCAATATTGTTAGTTTGGCTTTATTATTCTTGGGATATTGCAAAAGGATTTTATCCAAAATCAGCAAATGAATTATGTCAGGTCGCAAAAATAAATGAGTCTTTATTAGGATTAAAATATCAATTTCCAATTGAAGAAAGAGAATTCAAAAGTACTTCAATAATAAAAATAGAAAATAAAAATCTTAAAAAAATAAGTTTAGAAATTCAAAATTCGCCAGATTTAAGCAACATACAGAAAACTGCATTAGTTGGTTTTATTAATAAAACAAACAAATTAATTCCATTACTTACTAACGATAATCTAATGGAGATTAACACAAAAATTAAAATAGATGAGATGACTGATGAAATTAGATTGTTAAGCACTAATTTTCAAAAGAAAGATTATCCATTTGAAACACCAGAGCAAAAAAATGAAAGACAAAAAGCAATTGCTGAGCAAGGAAGCTGGGGCATAGTAACTGTAAGTGCCGGAACAGGATCAATAGAAAATACTATTGAAGTGCCTTTAGTGCCTGAAACAGATAGAGGATTAAAATTTCACGCTGCAGCTGAACAATTAAAAAAAATTAACGATAAATTTTTTAAATTAAGAAACCATAATCCTCAATTCAAAAATGCAATAAAAGAACTTAAATCAGAGATAAAATTATATAGAAAAAATTTAGATGACACTGAGGAAGTGGCATCTACTTACGCAAAAAACATTGTAAAAATTGCAAGAAGAATTGAATTTGCAAGTATTTATCCACCAAATGCTCTTAATGAAATGCAAAATGCAATTATTGAATTTGATAATCTTCAAAAAACTGAGCAAGGGGGTTTAAGATTAATTGACATTCTTTTATTCCCTGCAGGAACTATAGTTGCAAGTGGTCCTAGTTGTTCTGAGCAAGGTTCAGGTAGATGGTTACCAAAACCCTCAGATACACTTAATAAATTTATTTTAATGTCTAAGCCAAGTGTAGGTTACAAAAATATCCCACTTCTTTGGATTGATATGATGGATGTAAGCCAAATAATTGGCTTTATATTGCCAGATTGGATAGCTGATGTTTTGCCTGGAGAATATCCGGTTCACACTAAAGACGGTGTGGTTAAGCAAAATTTTAAAGGTAAAGTTTTAAAAATTGTTACTGGTGATTTTAAATTATTTAAAATCCCTGTTCCTTATGGTCATATTTGGGATTCATTTTTAAGAGTTTTTCTTGGATTAGTTTTTGGAATATTGATTGGTGTTCCATTAGGACTTTTCATGGGCTTAAATAGATTTGCTAAAGGTTTCTTTGATCCATTAATTGAACTTTATAGACCAGTACCTCCACTTGCGTGGGCTCCTTTAATAATCTCGGTTTTAGGTATTGATAATACTGGAAAAGTATTTTTATTATTTATGGTTTCATTGTCTATAATGATCATTTCAGCTAGAGCTGGAGCATCAGGTACACAGCTATCTAAAATACATGCAGCACATTCTCTTGGTGCTTCTAAAAGACAAATACTTAGATATGTTATTTTTCCAAATTCTTTACCTGAAATTTTAACAGGTATTAGAGTGGCGGTTGGTATGTGTTGGGGAACTTTGGTTGCAGCAGAATTTTTAGCAGGTACAACTGGAATTGGATTTGTTGAAAATGTTGCCAAAAAGTATTTTCAATATGAAGTAATTTGGATCACAATTTTTATAATGGGTATGTTGGGTCTTCTTTTTGATGTAACTTTGAGAAAAATTATAGATAAGACAATACCGTGGAGAGGTAAAGGTTAATTTCATTCTATTAATGTCTGTAAATAATACAAAAATTAAATCTATTATTAAAAAAATTTTTATAAAAAGAGGGTTGAAAACAAATCATGCTATTATTTGTGCAAATGCAATTATCAATGCGGAACTTGTGGGTGCGCCTTCACATGGATTGTCTCGTTTAAAAATGTATTGTGAAAGAATCTCAAAAAAAGTAATTAATCCTAGACCTAAAATAACTATAAAAAATATATCAAAATCTATATCAATAATTGATGCTGATAATTCTATTGGCTTTGTTGCAGCAGATGAAGCAATTAAAAAAACTATACAAAATGCAAAAAAAACAGGAATTGGGTTAGTTGCTGTAAAAAACAGCGGACACTATGGTCTATCTGGATACTACGTTGAGCAAGCAGTTAAAAAAAATTTAATAACATTCGCATTTACAAATGCACCTCCAGCAATTGCACCTTTTGGAGGAAAAAAATCAGTCTTTGGAACTAATCCAATATGTTTTGGAACTCAAACAAATAGCAATGTTCCTTTTATACTGGATACATCAATGTCTATGATAAATAGAGGTAAAATAAGGATTGCAGAAAAATTAGGTAAAAAAATACCATATGGGGTTGCTTTAAACAAACTAGGTAAACCAACTACAAATGCAAAAGAAGCTCTAGCTGGAGTACAACTTCCAATAGCTGGATTTAGAGGATCTGGATTAGCTTGGATGGTAGATATTTTAACTGGAGTATTTGTTGGAAGTAATCATGGTGGCAAAGTAAAAGACCCATTTGATGATTTCTCTGGGCCACAAAATATCGGTCACTTATTTTTAGCATTTAAAGACAATCTATTTGTTAAAGATTATAAAAAAGAGATAAAAAAAAATATTAAAAGAATAAAAAAAATACCTAATTTAAAAGGACAAAAAATCTTTTATCCTGGCGAGCAAAAGTTTTTAAGAACAAAAACAAACTCTAAAAAATCTATAAAAATTCCAATAAATATTAAAAAGGATTTAGATATTCTCTTAGCTAATTAACCTGCAAAATAACCTAGTATTCCGATAGATAGACAGACTGAAAGTATTATTATTTTTGACTGAAGTGCCTCTTTTTTCTTTTCAGTGATTACTCGTTTCTTTAGAACATCTATATTTACTTTACGAGGGGACATTCGAATTACTCTCGATTTTTTTTCGGGTATTTCAATATTAGATGTTCTGTTTAAGCTTTCAGTACTCATAAAATTATTAAATCATATAGTAGAAAAATTTTATAGAATATAACTGTTCAAAATGGGTTGACTCAAGTTTTAAAATTGTTCAAATTGGGTTTTGATACATTATGAAGCAGCTACCAAGTGTAAATTCCGAACTAGATGATGAACTGATTGATAAAATTTTCAAAAATCATTTTGATATTTTAAGTCCTTTTTTTTTAAAACTTATGTCTGATTGGACAATCGGTGCTTATAAAGTGTTTAAAGATATAGATACTTACACAATTTTAATTTATTTGATTAGTAAGCAGTTTGATTTTTACAGACGAAATAATTTAAATATTACTTTCAATAATTTTTATAAGAATAAAACATTAGAGATTGAGAAAATTAACCTTATAAGAATATCAAAGGATCTTCAAATACCAAAAGAAAGTGTCAGAAGAAAAGTTATATCACTAGAAAAAAAAGGAATAATTAAAAAAAAAGGCAAGAACATTACTATAGATAGAAGTGCTTACAATTCAACACAGCCAAATGATACATTAAAAAATATATGCATGCTTTTATCTGTTTTTAGTCAAATTTTAAAAGAAGAAAAAGTTATAAAAAACGAAATGTCCAGTAATGAAATTAATAACTTAATAAAACATAATTTCTCATTTTGCTGGTATCAATTTTATAAATTTTTATTCCCGTACTGCTTAAGGTGGAAAAATTATTTTGGTGATATGGAAATATTTACTATTTTGGCAACTATAATTTTGAATAATAATTCAAAAATTGGAAGGCAACTTAAAGGGGTTGATAGTTATTTAGATAAATGGAGAGATAAAATTATTAATAAAAAAATAAAAGGAATTAATGCAATGTCTATTTCTGAAATAACAGGAATACCAAGACCAACAGTAGTAAGAAAAATCAAGAAATTAACTAAAAATAAATTTATTTCTTTAGACAAAAATAAATTGATAAATTTTGATGTCAGCAAACAAAATTTTAAAGATATGTCGATAATCCAAGATGAAAATTTAAAATCTATAAATGTTTTTATAAAAAGAACCTACAATCAAATAAATCTTAATTAGAATTTTTAAGAATATATATAAATATAAATCCAGTTATATACATTACTAATGCGTAAGCAGCTGTTGGAACCATGTAAGCGACATCATTGAAAATTTGTGTTGCTACAAATACAGCTAAAGTTCCATTTTGTAATCCACATTCTAAAGAAATACATTTTCTCTGTGGTATTCCAGTTGCAAAACCTTTTGCAATGTAAAATGCCAAAGTCATCATGACTACGTTTAATATTAAAACAGCTAAACCCGCTTGACCTAAGTATGATATTATATTTTCTCTTTCCTCAATCCATATTGCTGCAAATACAACAATAAATAAAATACCTGTAATTCTATTTACAATATTAATATTAGACGAAATAAAGTTTTCAGCGAATCTTCTAATTATCATTCCAAGAATTACTGGCACAGTTACAACTAGTGCCATTTTAAGAGCAATACCAGTCATCGTAATATCTGAGGATAAATCAGTTACACCTAATAATTTGGCTGAAGAAAAAACAATAAATGGAACAGAAAAAATACTAATTAAACTACCTATTGCTGTTAACGAAATAGATAATGCAACATCTCCATTTGCAAATTTTGTTAAGACATTTGATGTTACTCCTCCAGGAGCAGCAGCAATAATCATTAATCCTAAAGCTAATTCAACTGGTAATCTTAATATTAAAAGTAAAATATAAGCGACGATTGGGAGAAGGATTAATTGACAAATTATTCCGACTGTAAAATCTTTTGGATTATTTATAACTCTTAAAAAATCTCTAGTTGATAAGCCCAATCCAAGACCTAACATTATAAGGGCTAACGCTATAGGTGCAATTTTTGTAACTATCTCCATCGTTTGTTCAATTTTAAACTATTTTTATATCGAACGTAATAAAAAATATTGATATTTAGAACCATAACAAATATTTAAACTCATATGTTATCTGATAAATCCACAGTTTGCCCTGTTAATCTACTTAACATAGCTCATCAAAAAAGAGGAGTAAAAGCAGCCATTGTAAATGCGGGTAAAAAATTACCAATGATGTCGGTAATGGATGCTGTCTCTGAAAAATTGATCACCCCAATACTAATAGGTGATAAACAAAAAATACAAGAATGCGCAGATGAGCTTAAATTTGATATATCAAATTTTGAAATAATTAATGAGCCAGCTGAAAATAATACAGCAAGTATTGCAACAAAACTTGCATCGGAAGATAAAGTAAAAATTATTGTAAAAGGACATATTCATACTGATATATTGATGAAAGAAGTTCTTAAAAGAGAATATAAATTAATTGGTAAAACAAGACTAAGTCATATTTGGCATATGACATTACAAAAAGATGACAAACCATTAATCATAACCGATGGAGCATTGAATGTTTCTCCTAACCTAAAAACTAAAATGCATATTTTAAGAAATGTTATAGATTTTAGTCATAGAATTAATATTCCAAGACCAAAGATTTCTATCCTTTCAGCAACAGAAGAAGTTATTAATAGTGTGCAGAGTTCGGTTGAAGCTAAAGAATTAACTGAATTAGCGAGTAAAGAAAATTTTAATGCTGATATTTTTGGACCCTTAGCATTTGACAATAGTATTTCAAAAAAATCTGCTTCTATTAAGGGAATTGAGAATATAGTTGCTGGGGAAGCTGATGTATTATTAGTTCCAAATGTCGAAACTGGAAATGCGCTTGTAAAAATGATGATTTATTTTATGGGAGCATGTGCAGCAGGCGTAGTTGTTGGAGGTAAAGTACCTGTTGTTATAACAAGTAGATCAGATGATGCGACAGCAAGACTTGCTTCTATAGCTGCAGCTGTTGTTGCTTTAGATTAAACTTTTATTGAATAAACATCTTATATAATTTAAACATTTGTAAAATTAGAGGAAAAATAATGGCAATTACTTATATAAAAAAAGCTGAAAAAACTGCATTTACAGGAGAAGATGAAACAAGAACTAAGGTAAGTTCTATTTTAAAAGATTTAGAAAAAACTAAAGATCAAGGTGTCAAAGATATTTTAAAAAAATTTGATAATTATGAAGGTGATATAATTGTTAGCAAAGAAAAAATTGAAGAAATAAATAAAACTTTAGATCAAAAGATTAAAGACGATATTCAGTTTTCTCATGAAAGAGTTAGGAAGTTTGCAGAACACCAGCTTGAAAATCTTGGAAAAGACTCAGAAGTTGAATTATCACCTGGTTTAATAGCGGGACAAAAATTAATACCTGTAAATACTGTTGGGTGTTATGTTCCTGGTGGAAGATACAATAATATCGCCTCTGCTATAATGAGTGTGACAACAGCAAAAGTTGCAGGAGTAAAGAATGTAATTGCAACAAGTCCACCAAAAGATTCAAATGGTGCAAACCCAATTATAATTTATACAGCTAACCTATGTGGTGCAGATGTAATTATGAATATAGGTGGAATAGGAGCAATTGGTGCTCTAGCTTATGGTTGCTTTGGTAATCCTGAAGTAGATATGATTGTTGGACCTGGAAATAAATTTGTAGCAGAGTCAAAAAGAATTTTATTTGGAAAAGTTGGAATTGATTTATTTGCAGGACCAACCGAAATAGGCATTATTGCAGATCATACAGCTGACAAAGAAATAATCGCTTATGATTTAGTTGGACAGGCTGAACATGGTCCTGACTCTCCAGCTTGGCTTTACACTACTGATAAATCTTTATGTGATTATGTTATGAAAAGAGTTCCAGAAATTATTCAAGAACTACCTGAACATAATAGAAATAATGCTGATGCTGCATGGAGAGATTATGGAGAAGTAATTATGTGTGATACCAAAGAAGAAATGATGAAAGTGAGTGATGAATATGCACCTGAACATTTGGAGGTTCAAGCTGAAAACTTAGACTGGTATTTAAAAAATCTTAAAAATTATGGTTCTTTATTTTTAGGTGAAGAAACAACAGTTGCATATGGAGATAAATGCTCTGGACCAAATCATATTCTACCAACAAAAGGTGCAGGAAAATATACTGGAGGCTTATACGTTGGAAAATTTATAAAAACAGTTACTTACCAAAAGATGAATAAAGAATCTAACAAAGAAGTTGGTGCTGCAGCAGCTAGAATTTCTAGATATGAAGGTATGGAGGCTCATGCTAGAACTGGTGATGTGAGACTTAGAAAGTATGGTTTCTCTAACTAAATAAATAATTTTATTTTTTTCTATTACACTCAAAAACTATAAACTTATTTAAATCTAAGTATTTTTAATTTTTTCAAACACATCAATACCTATTTGTTTTAAAATATGAACTACATCTATAGGTACCCAATTCTCTCTAATTAATCCTTCATCATGATGATAAAAATCCATTACTCTCATAACAACGTCTTGGTTATCTGCTGTATACCCAAGCCAATCATTTGATCCATACTTTGCCTTTAAACTATGCCATCCACCACATAGAGAAAATTTTCCATCTCCAATTTCGCAATAATGTCCTAATTCCCAATAATTTCTCTCAGAAAATGATTTTCTAAAAGGTAGCTGATGCATATCTACAAATCCTTCTAATGACCTTGATGTTCCAATTCCACAAGGACCGTACCAAATCATATCTTTGTGCCAAAACTCTTTTTGAGGATGATTTATTAACCTTTGTCTTAATTCATCTTTAGAAATATTTTCTTTCTCAGGTTTAATATCTAAACTTCTATTCATGCTCAAAGCCTGTTGTAATGAATTTTTAGATTTACTCATGTCTTCTTCAAAAAAATTTACTCCATCTGTATTAAACGGAGGTAACCATGCTCCTTCGGATCCTCTTGATGGATTAATAACCCATCTGTCAGCTTGTCTTAAAAAATCCATCACATCAATTAAGATATGACTTTCAATAATTCTTTCATTTTTAATTTCATGAATTTCACAACATTTAAGATTAATCATTTTAAAATTTGGTTTTATACCTAACCAGGGCTTTAAAAAGAAACCTGATAAAGTAGAATAAGAACCAACTTGGACTTTGTCTCTAAAAGAGCCTCCAAGGATGATATTTTCTCTTCTTTCGATGTCTGGAAATGCATCAAATAAAGGATTCCAAAATTTTTCTATAAAATTATCTATGCCATTAAATTCATTTAATGGTTCAAAACAATTAACTTTGATATCTTTGTCAAATATATTTAGTAAATTTTTTTTAAGATTAATCTTTTTTAATCCATAAACATTTTTAAAATTCTCAATAACAAATTTTTTATTATTTAAGTTTTGGATAGGAGTAATTTCTACATCTTCAATGTTTTTCTTAATTTTAAGACCTGTATCAAATTGTTCTATTTGCATAAATTGCAATTTATATTTAAATAGAGATAAATAACAAGAATATGATTGATAGATTGGCAAAATTTAATGAGCTCGTTCCGAGTAGCCTCCCTTTTGTAGAGGGTAGATTAGAAGGTCATAAAGAAAGAAAAAATTATACAATTATTGGACGTGGTGTCGCTGAAGACACCAAACAACTAATAAAAATACAGTCTTTACATGGGTATAATTTAGGAGCAGTGAGTGCTATGCCAAAAAATGGATCTGGTCTTCACAGTCATACTACGGCTGAAGTATTTGTAATTTACTCAGGTAAATGGAGATTTTATTGGGGCGCTGATGGAAAACAAGAAACAATATTAGAAGCTGGCGATATAATTTCAATGCCTACAAATATGTTCAGAGCATTTGAAAATGTTGGAGATAAAGAAAGTTTGATGTTTGTTGTATTAGGCGGTGATGATCCTGGTATAATAACATGGGTTCCAGAAATTTTAAAAAAGGCAAAAGAGACCGGTATGGCATTGCTTGATGATAATTCGTTAATAGATTTAAAAAAGGTTGAAGTGCCTAACGGTAGAAAGATGATAGAGCCTATCACTCAAGATGAATTAGAAAGATTTGATAATTATTTGCCAGAAGAATTAGAAAAAAATATTTATAGAAATAAACAAAACAATATTAGCGATGAAGTTAATGGTATTAAATTATATCAAGTATTAGGAAACAAATTTAATAAAAAAACTTATGAACCTTCAATCAAACAAGATACTGGATTTAATTTAACAACATTAAATTCTATATCTGGCGAAATTAAGGGTATTGAATGTATAAAGCCTACCGTTCTTTTTGCTCAAGAAGGTAATTGGAAAATAGTAATAGGAAACTCAAATATAAAATTAGAAAAAGGAGACACTTTTTCAGTTCCTTTGAGTAGCAAAATAGATATCTCTTGTAATAATTCAGAAAATAGTATTTTAAATTTTGTTAGTCAGATCTAATGAAAGGATTTGATAGTAATTATAAAAATTTAACTGATTACATTTTAAAAATTACTAAACAAATTTGGGAAGGGAAAGATGTCGAGTCGATATCTAAATATTATTCAGAGAATATCCCTGTAAGATCACCCTTTGGAATAACCTATGGTTTTAAACCTGTTATTGATGCAACTTATAAAACTTTAGACGAATTTCCAGACAGACAATTATTAGGTGAAGATGTAATTTGGAGTGGAAATGACGATGAAGGATATCATTCATCTCACAGAATTCTGAGCAAAGCTACACATTTAAATGACGGGTATTACGGAAAAAAAACAGGAAACAAAATTGTTTATAGAGTTATAGCTGACTGTGCATGTAAAAATAATCAGGTTTATGATGAGTGGATTGTGAGAGATCAAGGTGCAATGGTTCGACAGCTAGGTTATACACCTGCGCAATTTGCAAGGCATTTAATTGATAAAGAAGGTGGGGTATCTAAAGCTATCAAAGTTTTTAATAGATCTTCTGATAAAAAATCAGATTATACTCCAGTAAAAGTTAATGAAGTTTCATCAGGTTATATATATTCCAATATTTTAAAGAAAATATTTAATAATGATTATGATTTTGAAGATTATGATAGAGCAGCCAGTCTATTTTGGCCAAGTAATAAAGTTGGAAATGGCAGTGAAGATATAATTAAATATTGGAGCTCTTTAAAAAATATATTTTCTGAAATAAAGTTTACAATCGAACATGTTGCATCATTAGATGAAAAAAATAACAATCAAAAAGCAACAATCAGATGGTTTTTAAGTGGTAAGCACTCTAAAGACAGTGAAGAATTTGGGAAAAAGACTGACAAAGATTTATTTATAATGGGTATAAATCATGCAGAATTAAGAGATGATAAAATAATTAGAGAATGGGTATTATTTGATGAAGTAGCTATTTGGAAACAAATATTAATGTAAAAACTATGAATAAAATTAAAACCACACATGTTGGAAGTCTGCCAAGATCAAAAAAGCTATCTGAGATACTATTTAAAAAAGATAAAAATGAATTATTTGATCAAGGAGAACTTGATAAGATAATTGAAGAAGATGTAAACAAAATTGTAAAAAAACAAATTGATATCGGAATTGACATTATAAGTGATGGTGAAATGTCAAAAATAAGCTACGCTACCTACGTCAAGGATCGTTTACATGGCTTTAGCGGTGAAAGCGAAAGAAGAGCTCCTAAAGACTTGGATGATTTTCCATCATATAAAGAAAAAATTGCAAAATCAGGGGGTACGCCTACTTATACAAGACCATGTTGTACTGCTGATTTAAAAATCAAAGATACTGAGTCTCTTACTAAAGATATCAGTAATTTAAAATCAGCGTTAAAAAAAAATAACCATCCTCAAGGATTTATTAACTCTGCTTCACCAGGAGTAATTTCAAATTTCCTTCCAAACAAATTCTATAAAAATGATGATGATTATTTAGAGGCATTATCAAAAATGATGAAAACTGAATACGATGAAATAACAAAGAATGATTTATTATTGCAAATTGATTGCCCAGATCTTGCACTAGCAAGACATATGACTTTTAAAAATGTATCAGATGAAGAATTTTTGGTTAGAGCTGAAAAACAAATCGAATGTCTTAATGAAGCAACCAAAGATATCGATGCCTCTAAGTTGAGAATGCATATCTGCTGGGGAAATTATGAAGGACCACATCTTCACGATATTGAATTAGAAAAAATATTACCTATTGCTTTAAAAGCAAATATCCAAACTTATTTAATTGAAGCCTCGAACCCAAGACATGCTCATGAATGGCAGGTTTTTGAGAATATTAAACTTCCTAATGATAAAGTAATAGTTCCTGGTGTAATAGACTCAACCTCAAACTTCATAGAGCATGAAGAGTTAGTAAAAAATAGAATAATTCAGTATTCAAAAGTAATTGATAAAGATCAATTGATGGCTGGAAGTGATTGTGGATTTAGTACTTTTGCAGGCTTTGGAAATGTTGATGAAAATATTGTTTACAAGAAATTTGAATCTTTGGTCGCAGGTGCAGAGCTTGCGTCAAATGCGATTTAAAAAATACTTTTAAATTCCCTAGGGAATATATATCCTTTCATTCATAAATTTAAATTTAATGAGGGAAACAAATATGAAAAAAATATTAATATCTTTATTGTTTCTTCTTTTTGGAACTTCTGCTTATGCAGATTGTAACATTAAGAGTGGATCAATAAATATTTTAGCTAATGATTTTCCAGCTTTAAGAACTTTCGTGGAAACTGCTAAAGGATGTAAAGGAAGTGCAGATTTTAAAGTCACACACTCATCTGAGCATAATAAAATTGCTGTACCAGCTCTAACTGCAAATCCATCAGAGTTTTCTGCAAGAATTGCAGCAAATAGCTCTATAGTTCCTTTAATGAACCAAGACTTAATTAGACCACTTGATGATCTTGTCAAGAAATATGGAAAAGGAATACAAGACTCTCAATTGATAACAATTGATGGAAAAATAATGGCAGTTGCTTTTATGGCAAACACTCAGCACTTATATTACAGAGAAGATGTTTTAAAAGAATTGGGTATAGCTGTTCCTAAAACATATGAGGAAGTAGTTGCGGCATCAGAAAAAATAAGAGCATCTGGTAAAATGCAATATCCTTACGCAGCAGCATACAAAGCTGGTTGGAATTTAGCAGAAGAATTCGTTAACATGTACATTGGACATGGAGGAGAATTCTTTAAGGCAGGAACTGCTCAGCCAAGCATTAACAATGCAAAAGGCGTAGCAACATTAAATATGCTAAAAAAATTAGCAGGTTTAAGTAACCCAGATTATTTAACTCACGATAGTGAAGCTATTAAGGTTGAATGGGAATCTGGAAATGTTGCATTAATGACTCTTTGGGCATCAAGATCAGGAACATTGCTTGATGATGATGGTGATGCAAAAATTACAGCTGCAACTAAATTAACTGGACCAGCAACAGTTGCTGGAGGAAACATACCAGCGGCGACTTTATGGTGGGACGGTTTCACATTAGCAAAAAATAGATCTGACGCTGATGCTGAAGCAACATTTAGAGCTTTGGCACACGCAGCTGCTAACAAAAAGATGGTTGCAGATGCAGCGGATCAAGCTGTTTGGTTAATTGAAGGTTTTAAACCTGGACCAAAATCAATTGGAGTTATCGAAGCTGTTAAAATGAAAGCTAAACCATATCCAATGTTACCACAGATGGGTTTAATGCATGGTGCATTAGGAAGTGAGATTGTTGAATTTTTACAAGGTAAAGAGACAGCAGAACAAGCTTTAAAAGATGTGGAAGCAGCTTACATGAGTAAAGCAAAAGAACAAGGCTTTCTATAATCAATAAATTTTAAGTGGGGATGAAAATCCCCACTTATTACATTAATGCCTAACAAAACTTTTTTTTGGTTTTTCTTGCCAACTGGATTGGCAATGATTTTATTTATAGGTCTTCCTATTATTTCAACAGGGATACAATCATTTTATGCTCAGCACGACCAGGTAGTTAAGGAAGTAAAAAAATGTGATCCTTTTGGATGTACAGTTTCTATAGTTGTTGACCAAGAAAAAACCTCAAAAATTCGAGAAGAAAAGCCTTTAGGAAAATTCAACGGATTTGGAACTTATTTCGATAGAAATCATCTTGCAATAGAAGAAATTGGAAAATTTTGGAATGAAACAAATAGTTTTGGGGAATTTGTAGATCAAGTTACCAACCTACCCTTTTACAAGGCTCTAATTTTTACTTTAACTTATTGTTTGTTTGTAACGCCTAACGTCTTACTTTTAGGTTTTATAATTGCATTAAGTCTTAATGCAGTAACTAGAAGAATTAGAGGACCATTAATATTTGGAACCATATTGCCGATGATTGTTACTCCATTGGTAGGTTCTTTAGTTTTATTTTGGATGATAGATGCAGAAGGAATTATTGGCGCGAATTTGCAAATGTTAATGGATGATCCTTATTTATCGTTAAAATCTTCAAAAACACTTACTTGGATAACTATAATAATATATGGAATTTGGCACCATTCACCATTTGCTTTTGTAGTATTTTATGCAGCTTTACAGACTGTTCCCCAAGAACCTGTTGAAGCAGCTATTATTGATGGAGCATCAAGATGGCAGAGAGTAAGACATATTGTTTTGCCTCATATTTATCCTGTAGTTACATTTGTTGCTCTCATTTCATTGATGGATAATTTTAGAGTTTTTGAACCTATAATTGGTTTCAGTGCTGAAGGAAGTGCTCAATCTTTGTCTTGGTTAATTTATGATAACCTCGTTAATGAGGAAGTAATATTATTTGGTTCGGCCGCAGCCACCTCAATGATGACAATTGTTGGGATAGCCATACTTTTAGCACCAGTTTTAATAAGAACATGGAAGGAATTTAGGACAGCGAGATAAATGGAATACGGACTTGATAAAAGATCAAATGCTTTAAAAATTTTTAATACAACCTTTATAATAGTTTGGTTGTTGGTTGCATGCTTTCCCTTTATTTGGACTTTCTGGGGATCATTTAAAGTAAGAGCTGACTTTTTTTCAAGAGCTGACTGGTGGTATGCTATTACAGCATTCAATACTTTGTTAGAAACTGGAGGAAAGTTTACAACAGATGCTTATAGTCAAGCATGGACTGAAGGAGAGTTTTGGAAAGCATCTAGGAATACAGTTATAGTTACATTTTTTGTTGTAACCATTTCATTGTTCCTCGGAACCTTGGGAGCTTATGCTTTATCTAGGTCTACAAGAAATTATGCATTTTGGATTTTAATTGCAGCATTAATTTTTAGAGCAATGCCGCATATTACATTGGTCTCTGGTTATTTATTTCCGTTTTTTCAATTACAAATTTGGGGAATACTACCCACGACCATCGTTGTTCTTGTTGCAATAAATCAACCATTTACTTTGTGGTTATTGTATTCATTTTTTAAAACTGTTCCTAAAGAACTTGATGAAAGTGCTTTAATTGATGGCTGCTCTTATTTTCAAGCATTTAGACATATCATTATGCCAGTTATGTGGCCTGGAGTAATAACAGCTGGATTATTTAGTTTAATGCTTGCGTATAATGATTTTACAGTAACTGCTCTTTTATTAAATCAGGAAAATCATACTATGGTACCCAAAATTCAAAGTTATCTTGGAACAAATCAACATGAAGGTAATTTGATGTGGGCTGTTTCTGCAGTTGTCTCAGCAACTGCTCCTTTATTTATGTTAGTTATGTTTTTCCAAAGACAAGTAATCAGTGGATTAACAGCTGGTGCTGTGAAGGGATAATGAGCTATAAAGCTGTTTTATTTGGTTCAATTGGAACCTTAGCTGAAACATCAGATCTTCAAAGAGATGCATTTAATGAAGCTTTTAAAATAAGTGGATTAGACTGGTTCTGGGATGAAGATATATACAGAAAACTATTGTCAAAATCAGGCGGAACTACAAGAATTAATGATTACGCAAAAAAAACTAGTGTTGAAATAGATGGAAAAAAAATAAGAAATTTAAAAACCAAAATTTTTAATGAATATTTAAACAAACACAAAGTTGAGCCTAGAGAAGGTGTAAATGAAATAATTCAATTTTGCAAAAAGAACAAAATAAAAATTGGGCTTGCTAGCTCAACAACAAGTAATAATATCAATTCTATTTTTAACTCGTTAAGAGGAAGAATTGAAAAAAAAGATTTTGATTTTATCGGCAACAATGAATTCATATTAAGAGAAAAACCATATCCCGATATTTATAATTATGCTTTAAAATACTTTAATATTAACTCAGACGAATGTGTTGCAATTGAAGATACAGAAGAAAGTTTAAATTCTGCTTTAAGTGCTGATATAAAATGCATTGCATTTCCTGGAAAATATCACACTCAATACGAATTTGATGGAAACTATTTAAAGGTTAATAAATTATCAAAAAAAATCTTTAATAAATAATATCCTTAATGATGTAAAAAACTATACCTGACATAAATATTATAATAAAAATATTTATGTATTTCCAAAAGCTTCTGTTATTTAATTTGTTTGAAAAAATTTTAGATAAGTATCCTAAAGAAAAGAAAAATAAAAAAGAGGCTATTGAAGCACCTATTCCAAAGTAAATTTTGTTTTCAATATTAAAGGATTTTGAGAAATTTCCTAAAAAAAATACTGTATCAGAATATACGTGTGGGTTTAAATATGTAAAACCTAAGGTCTTAATAAAGATATTAAATGAACTCTGTGCTATGACATTATTTTTAAATTCTAAAGATTTAAATTTAAATATTTCTTTAATTTTTCCGTAAATAAAAAAAGATAAAAAAATAATTAAAAGGATATTTAAAATCAGCTCCACTACATTATAAAAAAATACCTAAGAAAATTAAAATCAAATCAGATAATGCACAGACTAAGCAAACTAAAAATATATATTGTTTCTTTAGTCCTTGTTCTATTACAAAAACATTTTGTGGTCCTATTGCAAAAATTAATGTTAAGCCTGTCAAAAAACCTAAAAAAAGAAAAGACATGTTTAAGAAACTGATTTTTTATCGGCCATATAACTTACAAAAATAATTAATATTAAAAAAGGTATA
Organism: uncultured Pelagibacteraceae bacterium; assembly: GCA_902615045.1. Lineage (GTDB taxonomy): Bacteria > Pseudomonadota > Alphaproteobacteria > Pelagibacterales > Pelagibacteraceae > Pelagibacter. The sequence goes on from CACMNP010000012.1 coordinate 34,692, forward strand.
CAAATAAGATTCATCATTTTCCATCCAATAGAATTTAGTAAAATTCCAGCAGATAAACTGGCTAAAGCCATAGTTGAAAAAACAATTAAATCATTTATCCCTTGTACTTTAAATTTTTCTTCTTTGTTATAAGTCAAAACTACTAAGCTGGTACCTGATATAAACAAAAAATTCCAACCGAGACCTAAAAAAATTAATGAGAGCATATAATTAAGATATGTCTGTTCAAATAAACTTAAAAGAACTGTGATGAAAAAAAATAAAACTCCACCATAAATTATTGCACTGTGTCCATATTTTTTTATTAAATTACCTGTTATTAGCGAAGGTAAAAACATTGCAACCACATGAAATTGTAATACTAACCCAGTTTCTTTTAAGCTCATATTTTCCATAACATGCATACTTAAAGGAGTTGCTGTCATTAAAAATGACATTACAGCATAAGCAAAAGCAGCTGCAGTAATTGCTTGTAAAAACCTTGGTTGTAATACGATAGATTTTAGATTTCTTATATTTCCTTCTTTTAAACTATCCTCCTGAACATTTTCTACATTTTTGAAAAAAAATAAAAAAACTCCAGGCATAAAAGAAAGGAAAGATAATAAAAGATAAGAACCAACATACAATTGATCTTGGATTAAATCTTTAGTGTAATTTGCAAGACTTATGCCTAAAAATGCTGAAACAATCCCTGCCAATAGAAGAGTAGAAATTGCTTTTGGTATTTTGACTTTTTCAACACTTTCAGCTGCTGCAAATCTATATTGATGATTAAATGCAGCTCCCATTCCGAGAATTAAGCAAGATAGACAAAATAAATTAAAACTTTTCTGACTGATTGCAAAAGCAGCAAGTAGTGCAGAACATGAACTTCCTATAGCCGCAAATACAAAACCATTTCTCCTTCCAATTTTACTCATAATATTTGCCGCTAAGACAGTAAAACTTGCAGTTCCAACTACAAATAAAGCAGTTGGCAAAGTTGATAAAGATTGATTTGAGCTAATTTGGGAACCAACAATTCCACTGAGAAATACTGTTATTGTTGCTGTGGTAAAACCAAATATCTGACTTAACGTAAGTAAAGATAAATTTCTATTCATAATTAGCGTCAATATATTTTTGCTGTTATTTAAATATCTATATAGATGTTTTGAATTTTAATATAGAAGATATTATTTAAATTATGATTGGTATATTAGGAGGTATGGGAACTCAAGCGGGCTTAGACTTTTGTGATAAGCTTGCAAAATTAAACAGAGGAAAATTAGATCAAAAATACCCAATGTTTGTCCTCTATAATAAATCAAATACACCACGAAGAGCAGAGAATTTAAAACAATACAAAAATGTTTTAAAAGAATTAATTGCTGGTTGTCAAATGCTGGAAAAAAATAAGTGCAAGTTTATTGTAATGCCTTGCAACACAGCACATTACTGGCATGAAGATATTCAAAAAAAAATATCAGTACCATTTCTTAGTATGCCAAAAGAGGTATATTTAAACACAAAAAAAAAATTTAAGAAAAATTCAACTATAGGATTATTATGTACTGAAGCTACTTTAGACACAAAAATC
>CACMNP010000013.1 GCA_902615045.1 uncultured Pelagibacteraceae bacterium
GGTCTACCAGTAGTTGCCACCTCGAATGCTTTATGTATTGTACTAGCTAAATCATTTATATCTTTGACTAACCAATTATGTTTAGTGCAAGGTCTAGTTATTCCAGTTGTATCACATTCTTGAAATGCATCTGTACCAATTAAATGAGTTGGAACTTGTCCAGAGATACAAACTAATGGAATCGAATCCATATATGCATCAGTCAAAGCTGTGACTACATTTGTTGCACCAGGTCCTGAGGTTACTAAAATAACACCAGGTTTACCTGATGATCTTGCATATCCTTCTGCGGCATGACCTGCGCCTTGTTCATGTCTAACTAAAACGTGTTTGATTGATTTAAAATTTTGTAATTCGTCATAAATTGGTAGTACTGCACCACCTGGGTAACCAAAAATATGATCAACATTCTGATCTTCCATACACTTAAATACAATTTCAGCTCCAGAGTATAATTTTGACATTCAGACAATCTAGCTGAAGTTGTGCTAATAGGTCAAGCAATCTATGCAGATTTAGGAAATTTTTTTACGAATGATTTAAGTCTATCAAATTTTATATTTTGCCAATCAGACATTTGTCCTCTAGCCCAAGTGGACTGTCTCTTAGCATATTGCCTTGTTTTTATTGATATTTTTTCTTTCAGTTCATTAAGATTTATTCTTTTATCAAGATAATCTTTAATCTCACTTAGACCAATAACTTTATTAGATGATAAATCTTTCTTTATTCTTAATTTGTAAAACCTCTTAGCCTCTTTTATTGCTCCATCTCTGAACATTTCATTTGTTCTTAAAGAAATTCTTTCTACAAGCTTATCTCTAGGATAATCGATAAGTAACTTAATAAAACTGTCTTTAGTAAAATCAGAATATGTTTCACTATACCAATCAAACAATGATTTATTTGTAAATTTTTTTACCTCGTAGGCTCTTATTGATCTTTGTGTATCATTTTTATTAATTTTTTTTTTACAAAGTGGATCTAGCTTAAGTAACTCTAAATAAAATTTCTTTTGACCTATTTTTGAATGCTTCTTCCTAATTCTATTACGAAAAATTAATGGGATATCAGGGATTTTAACTATACCATCAATAATTGCTTTAAAATACAAACCAGTGCCGCCTACAAGAATTGGAATTTTATTTTTTTTCTTGATATTGTTGATTTTTAACTTGGCATCCTTAAGCCAATTTCCTGTAGAATAATTTTCCTTTACACTTTTAAATCCATACAAATGATGTTTTATTTTTTTTAAATCATTTCGATGAGGTCTTGCTGTGAGAATTTTTAATTCTTTAAAAATTTGCATACTATCTGCATTTATAACTTCTCCATTTATTTTTTTTGCAAGCTGTATAGCAAACTTTGATTTTCCAGATGCTGTTGGTCCTGAAATAAGAATTATTTTGGACTTTAAGTCCATTAATTTAGTTTAACACCAATATATCGTCTTTGGTTATTGTTATTGTAAATTGCAATAAGTAAACTTTTATCATTACTTTTTAGAGCTAATTTTACTATGTTATCTAGATCTCCAATGGTGTTGATCTTTTTCTTTTGTGCTTCAACAATAATATTATTTACTTGAAGATAGTTAACTGGGCTATCTTTATCAATTTCTGTGATAACTAATCCTGTTGTATTTTTTGGTAAATTTCTTTCTTTAATGTCATCTTTATTTAGCAATCTCACTTTTATTTTCAAACCATCTATTGCATCTTCTTTAGGTTTTTCTGTTACTAAACCTTGAGATTTAAAGTCTTCAGATGTTTCTAGTCTTCCAAGTATAATTTCCTTAGTTATTTCACGTTTATTTCTCCACACTTTTAGTTTTACTTTTTTTCCAACTTCTGTTTCAGCCACTATTCTTGGAAGTTCACTCATTTCATTAATTTTCTTACCATCAAACTCTAATATTATGTCTCCAGCTTTAATTCCTCCCTTATCTGATGGACTATTTTCAGCTACACTAGCAACAAGCGCTCCCCTAGGTTCATCTAATTTTTCAACATCTGCAATATCTTTTGTGACTGTTTGAATTCTAACACCTAACCATCCTCTTTTAGTTTCACCAAATTCAATTAATTGATTAATTACTTTTTGTGCACTATTAGAAGGTATTGCAAAACCAATTCCAATTGAACCTGATTGACCTAATATTGCTGTATTAATTCCAACTACATCTCCATCCATATTAAACAATGGACCACCTGAATTACCTTGGTTAATTGATGCATCAGTTTGAATGTAGTCTTCATATCTAGAAAGACCGATACTTCTGTTTCTTGCAGAAATTATTCCTGCGGTAACCGTTCCACCTAAGCCAAATGGATTCCCAATTGCAATGACCCAATCACCTATTCTTGCGGTATCAGAGTCTCCAAACTTAACTGGTGTGAATTTTTGATCTGACTCTATTTGAAGAACTGCCAAATCCATACCAGGATCAGCTCCAATTACTTTTGCCTTTATATTTTTTTCACCATTAACTCTAACAAAAACATCTTCTGCGCCTTGGATTACGTGATTGTTTGTAATAACAATTCCTTTTTCATCAATAATAAACCCTGATCCAAGTGCACTTGTTTGTCTCTTTTGTGGAGTTCCATAATCTTTGAACATATCTTCAAAAGGAGACCCTGGGGGAAATTCAAATGGAAATGGATTAGACCTTGTGGTTATAGTTGTTGTAGTCGAGATATTTACTACTGAAGGCATTAATTTTTCAGCAAGATCTGCGAAGGATGCAGGCATGTCTGCTGAGTTAGAAGAATTTTGAATATTAATTGAAAATAATATTAGTAATACAATTTTTATGTATCTCATCTTTTTAAGTACCAAATAATAAAAAAACCAATAATTGCAAATATTAATCCACCAGTTCTTAGTTGGTTATCAGTGGCTTCTTTTAATTTCATTATCATATTTTTCATTTTTGATGGAAATATGGCGTAAAGAATACCTTCAATAAAAAGGAATAGACCAAATGCAATGATCAATTCTCTCATCAAATTTACTCTACTTTTTGATCAATATTTCCGAAAAATTTAAAAAATTCACTATCTGGCGAAAGTATCATTGAAGTTTCACCACCAATTAAAGCTTTTTGATATGCTTGCATAGCTCTGTAGAATGCAAAAAATTCAGGATCTTGTCCAAAGGCATCAGCAAAAATCTTGTTTTTCAAACCATCACCTTCACCTTTCATAATCTCTGATTTTTTTTGTGCATCTGCAAGTATAACGGTTACTTCTTTATCAGCAGTTGAAGTGATTGTTACTGCCATCTCTGCACCTTTTGCTCTAAATTCCTTTGCTTCTCTTTCCCTTTCAGTTTGCATTCTTCTAAAAATTGCATCACTGTTTGCTTGAGGAAGATCTGCTCTTTTAATTCTTACATCAACAATACTAATACCAAAATTTTCTGCTTCATTATTTACACCTTCTTGAATTAACGACATTTGCTTTGTTCTATCTTCTGATAAAAGTGTTTGTAGTTCTTGTTGACCAAGTACGTTTCTTATTCTTGAATTTATAATTGTTGCTAGTCTTGATCTTGCAACTCTTTCATTTCCAACAGATATATAAAATTTAAGAGGGTCAATTATTTGGAACCTTGCAAATGCATCAACTATTAGCCTTTTTTGATCTGATGCGATTACCTCTTCTGGTGGTGTATCAAGATTTAAAATTCTTTTATCTAAGAATACCACATTTTGAATGAATGGAATTTTAAAATTAATTCCAGGTTTTGATATAATTCTTTTTGGATCACCAAATTGAAGAACAATTGCTTGGTTAACTTCTTTAACAATAAAAACAGAAAAATATATTGTAGCTGCAATAAGAATGATTATTGGTAATAAAAATTTTCCAGCTTTCATTTTAATTAGTCCCTGTTTTTAATTCTTGTAACGGCAGATACGGAACTACACCTTCACCTGAATTTTTGTCAATTATTATTTTATTAATATCAGCCAATACTTCTTCCATTGTTTCAAGATACATTCTTTCTTGAGTTACTTTTTTAGCTTTTGCATATTCGTTATAGATTGATAAAAATCTACTTGCTTCTCCTTCTGCCTTTGCAACAACTTCTTTTTTATAGGCCTCTGCAGCTTGCAAAATTTTTGCAGCTTCTCCTCGAGCTCTTGGTATTACATCATTTGCATATGCTTCTGCTTCATTTTTAGATCTTTCCATATCTGCTCTAGCTGCCTGGACATCTCTGAACGCATCAATAACTTGGTCTGGTGGATCGGCTTTTTGTGTTTGAACTTGTGTAATTTGAATTCCACTTGTGTATTCGTCTAAAATTTCCTGAATTATTTCTTGAGTATCTGCTTCTATGACAGATCTACCTTCTGTCAAAATTGGTTGAATATCAGATCTCGCAATAACTTCTCTCATAGCTGTTTCTGCTGCTGCTTTAACTGTTCCTTCTGGATCTTGAATTTTAAATAAAAAATTACCAGCGTCTTTAATTACCCAAAATACTGAAAAATCTATGTTAACTATGTTTTCATCACCCGTTAACATTAAACTTTCTTCTGGAACATCTGCAACTCCGCCTGAAGAAAATCCACTATCTCTTTCTGACCTAAATCCAATATCCATTCGATTAACTTTTGTAACTTTAGGTGTTAGTACATTTTCAATTGGAAAAGGAAGATGATAATTTAATCCAGGCTGAGTAGTTTTAACAAACTTTCCAAATCTCAATACAACGCCTTGTTCATCAGGCAAAACTCTATAAAGACCACTTAAAGTCCAAACAATTAAAAGAATAATAAGACCTATTATTATTGGCTTAGCACCACCTTTACCACCACCTAAAAATCTATTTATTATTGATTGTAGTTTACTTATTACTTCATCGATATTTGGGGGAGTAGGACCTTTTCTAAATCCGCCATTTCCACTACCGCCTCCTCCTGGGGGTGTTCCCCATGGGCTTTGATTTCTAAAATCACTCATAATACGACACTCTATATAGTGTCTTTATTAGTAAAAACAAGATAATGGTAAATTATGGAAGAAAAAAAAGTAGGTTTAAGTGACACAACAAAGGCAAAAACTGAGCCAAAAACCTTCAGACGGAACCCAATTATTGGAACAAAGTTTACAATTGCAATATCAAGTGCAAAAGGAGGAGTAGGAAAGTCAACATTTGCTTCGAATCTTGCTTTGGCATTAAAAAAAATGGACTTAAATGTAGGCTTGCTTGACGCAGATATTTATGGACCATCACTGCCAAAATTATTCTCAATAAATGAAAAGCCAGAAAGTGATGGGCAAAAACTAAAGCCAATTATAAAATATGGAATTCAATGTATGTCAATTGGGTTTTTAACAGATGAGCAAACACCAATGATTTGGAGGGGGCCCATGGTTATATCTGCAATAAAAACCTTTACACAAAAAGTTTTGTGGGAAAATTTAGATATTTTAATTGTTGATATGCCTCCAGGTACTGGCGATACACAATTGACTTTTGCACAAGAAATTAACATGGATGGAGTAATAATTATATCTACACCACAAGAAATAGCCTTACAGGATGTGAAACGTGGAATTAGGATGTTTGATAAACTTAAAGTAAAAATATTAGGGCTTATAGATAATATGAGTCATTTCATTGGAGATGATGGAAAAAAATACGCAATTTTTGGTGAAGGTGGAGTAAAAAAGACTGCTGAAGAATTTAAAAAAGATTTTATGGGAGAAATACCAATTGACCCTGAAGTAGGAAAACAAGGAGATTTGGGTTCACCTATTGTTGAAAGTAAACCAGACCATGAGATATCCAAAATATATTTTAAGTTTGCCGAAAAAATTAAATCAATTTATCTTTAAGATCAAAAGCTTCCATAAGTTCGTTCCATTCTCTTTTCGATAAACTTGTGTCATTGATAGAAACATTTTCACCTTTTATAAGCTTTTGAATAATAATTTTTCCTTTTGCAGAAACTTCTGTTCCACCAACCCTATAATCCATAAAAGCTTCATAAGTTATTGGTACCCATTTTTTAACAGTATCAAGCATAGCATCTGCATAAGCTCTTATCTCGTACTGAGCATGATGATCTGCTCTAAGCCTTAAAAAATTCATCAGATTTAATAAATCCGTTTTCCAATACCATTGTGTGTAAGTATTTAATGTTAAATTCATTCTAGCGAGCTCTCTTGCTAAACCTACGGTATTTTCATCTATAGTTGATCCATCATATCTTTCATTAAGCATAGTTTCATAATTATTATAAGTTTGTTCAGCATCTCCTTTTAATAAATTCAAAACTTTTTTTGCTTTATCTCCATCTAAAATATCACCTCTACCTTGTCTATTGCTCTGAGATTGAGCAGCAAGATGTTGTGGCTCTGGTAGATAAAATTCTTTATCTAAAATTGAGTATCTTGCAGAATATTCATTTACATTTGCTGTTCTATGTCTAATCCATTGTCTTGCTATAAATATAGGTAGCTTTACATGATATTTTATTTCACACATTTCAAAAGGAGTGCTGTGCCAATGTCTCATCAAATATTTTATTAAACCAGCATCTGTTGAAACTTTTTTAGTACCTTTTCCATAAGAAACTCTAGCTGATTGAACTACGGAGCTATCATTGCCCATATAGTCTACAACTCTTATAAAACCATGGTCTAATATTGGAATTGCATCGTACAGAATTTTTTCAAGTTCTGTAGCTGTTACTCTTTTTGTTAAATTTTGCTGAGATTGCTGTTCTTTTATTTCTTTTATTTGTTCGTCGGTTAACTTCATGAATAATTTATTGAATCTATTGAATTTGGTTTTATATTATTAATGTTGGTTTTCCAACTATGACGATAAACGAATTTCGTAATAACCATTACGGACGTGGGGGCAGTACCCACCACCTCCACCATTTTCAACTTATGGGGGTGAATTAGGATCGACGGATGACTAAAAGTTATTCTTTCGTTCGGTATTGTTCCGCCGTGAAGGGCTAATTTATAAATGCTAACGAAAGTTACGCACTTGCAGCTTAATTAATTTATTAATTAAGTTACGGGGTTTGGGGCACCTGGCAACAGAACGCCCCTTAATAAATATTTGTTTTTGGTGCGGTCAGAGAGACTCGAACTCTCATGGGCTAGGCCCACACGGCCCTCAACCGTGCCTGTCTACCAGTTTCAGCATGACCGCATGTTATGCGGCAGATTAAATGAATGACAATTCTATTTCAAGTTGATAAGTTTTTTTTATGGAATTTACTAGTGAAATAAAAAAAGCAACAAACTCAATTTACAATAAAGTATCAAAAAAAATTCCGGAAATAGAATGGGCTACACATGCACCATATATTTATAAAATTAATAAATTAAAAAAAGAGAAGAATGCAGTAATTCTTGCCCACAATTATCAAACACCAGAAATTTATCACGGCATTTCAGATTTTTCTGCAGACTCTTTAGCGTTAGCAGTAGAGGCTGCAAAAACAAAAGCAGATATAATTGTAATGTGTGGTGTTCATTTTATGGCTGAAACTGCAAAACTAATGAGTCCTGAAAAAAAAGTGTTACTACCAGATATGAAAGCAGGCTGCTCGTTATCTTCATCTATAACGGGTGATGATGTTAGAAATCTAAAAAAACAATATCCTGGTGTTCCAGTAGTCTCGTATGTAAATACATCTGCTGATGTTAAAGCAGAAACTGATGTTTGCTGTACATCTGCAAATGCAGTAAAAATTGTAGAGTCATTAGGAGTAAAAAAAGTAATATTTTTACCTGACGATTTTTTAGCTAAATATGTGGCATCACAAACTGATATAGAAATTATTTCTTGGAAGGGAACTTGTGAAGTACATGAACAATTCAATGATCAAGAAATTAATGATATTAGAAAAGCTAATCCAGGCATAAAAATAATAGCACATCCTGAATGTCCTCCTGATGTAATACAAGCATCTGATTTTGCAGGTTCTACAAGTGGAATGATTAAATATGTGAGAGATAATCAACCAGAAAAAGTTATGATGGTCACAGAATGCTCGATGAGTGACAATGTCCAAATTGATAATCCAAATGTTGAATTTATTAGACCATGTAATCTTTGCCCTCATATGAAAAGAATTACTTTACCTAAAATATTAGATTGTTTAGAAAATGAAACTAACGAATTAATTATGGACGATGAGACAATTCAAAAAGCAAGAAAATCTGTAGAGAGAATGGCAGAAATAGGCAGATAAAATCTGTGTCTAAAATTCAATTAAGTAAAAATTTTATAAAATCTTTATGTAAATTAGCTTTGAATGAGGACTTATATCCATCAGGCGATATTACTTCAGAATTAATCAATAAAAATATTAAAAAGAAAGTTAAAATGATAAGTAACCAGAAAGGTATTTTGGGTGGTATAGAATTTGCGAAAGAAACTTTTAAATTAATCGATAAAAAAATAAAATTTAAAAATAAAAAAAAAGATGGATCTCGAATTAAAAAAGGTGAGGTAGTTGCAACTATTGATGGTGACCTAAAAACTATTTTAACTGGCGAAAGAGTAGCATTAAACTTTGTTTCTCATATTTCTGGAATAGCAACTAAAACAAATATGTTTGTAAAAAAGGTAGGAAAAAAAACTAAAATATGCTGTACAAGAAAAACGATTCCGAATCTTAGAGTAATCCAAAAATATGCTGTCAAATTAGGTGGTGGGACAAACCACAGATTTAACTTAAGTGATGAATACTTAATAAAAGATAACCATATAAGTTCTGAAAAAAATTTTGAAAATTTAATTCAAAGAGCCATCAAAAATAAGGGTAGAAAAAAAATTACAGTAGAGGTTGATAATTTATCTCAGTTAAAGAGAATATTGGGTCTGAAATTTGATAGAATTTTATTAGATAATATGAATTCAAAAAATTTAAAAAAAGCAGTCAAAATGTCTAGAAAATTTTATGAGACGGAAGCATCAGGGGGAATTAACTTAAATAATGTTAAAAATGTTTCCTCTACTGGTGTAGATAGAATTTCTGTAGGATCATTAACTCACTCAATGAATGCATTAGACTTAAAATTGGAAATATAGAATTTAAATTTTATTTTTTTAATTGAGCTTGCGCTGCAGCAAGTCTTGCAACGGGAACTCTATAAGGAGAGCAGGATACATAATCTAAGCCAGCACGTGCACAAAAGTCGATACTTTTAGGATCACCTCCATGTTCACCACATATACCAAGTTTGATTTTTTTGTTAATTTTTCTACCTTTTTTTGTTGCCATTTTTATTAAATCTCCAACTCCGTCGTCTATAGAAACAAATGGGTCAATCTCGAAAATTTTATTATCAATATAATCATTTAAAAACTTACCACTATCATCTCTGCTAATTCCAAAAGTTGTTTGTGTTAAATCATTTGTTCCAAAACTAAAGAATTCTGCATGTCTAGATATATCATCTGCTTTAATTGCTGCTCTTGGGAGTTCAATCATTGTACCCACTAAAAAATTTAGTTTAGTTTTGGTTTTGTTTTCAACTTCTTTTGCAACTCTAATTACTAAATCTTTCATTATTTTAATTTCTGCTTCAGTTGACACTAAAGGTATCATGATCTCAGGAGTAATCGATTTTATCTTTAGTTTTTTACATTCAACTAGCGCATGAAAAATTGCAGTACACTGCATCTCATATATTTCTGGGAATGATATACCTAATCTACAACCTCTATGGCCAAGCATTGGATTTTGTTCATGAAGTTCTGTTATTCTTCCCTCTAATTCAGAACTTTTGATGCTTAAAGCATTTGCAACATCGCTAATTTCTTTTTGATTTTTTGGTAAAAATTCGTGTAGCGGTGGATCTAATAATCTAACTGTAACAGGTAGGCCATTCATGATTTTAAAGATATCAATAAAATCCTTTTTTTGAAAAGGAAGTAGTTTCTTTAAAGCAATAGCCCTATCTTCTTTTGATTTTGATAATATCATTTCTCTTACAGATAAAATTCTCTCTTCATCAAAAAACATATGTTCTGTTCTACAAAGACCTATTCCTTCAGCCCCAAATTCTCTAGCAGTTTTACTATCTAGAGGTGTTTCAGAATTAGTTCTAATTTTTAGTTTTCTAAATTTATCAGCCCAACTCATGAGTTTAGAAAAATCTCCTGAAATTTCGGGTTTAACAGTTTTAACCTCTCCTTTTATAATTCTACCAGTTGATCCATCAATAGTAATTAAATCGCCTTCTTTAATTTCATTATTTTTCGTTTTAAAAATTTTATTTTGGTAATCTATTTCTATTTCGCTTGAGCCGGATACACAAGGTCTACCCATACCTCTTGCAACTACTGCAGCATGACTAGTCATTCCTCCTCTTGCGGTAAGAATTCCTCTAGCTGCATGCATTCCATTAATATCTTCAGGTGATGTTTCTACTCTTACTAGGATTGTATTTTGCATCATTCCATTTAATCTTTCAGCTTCATCAGAAGTAAATACAACTTTTCCACTAGCTGCTCCTGGCGAAGCTGGAAGGCCTTTGGCTATTACTTCTAGATTTGCTGTTTCATCTAACGTTGGATGAAGCAGAGTATCTAATGAATTTGGCTGTACTCTAAGTACTGCCTCTTTTTTTGTGATGAGTTTTTCTCTTTCCATGTCAACAGCAATTTTTACTGATGATTTTGCAGTTCTTTTTCCAGATCTTGTTTGCAACATCCACAACTTACTATTTTCGACTGTGAACTCTACATCCTGCATATCTTTATAATGTTTCTCTAATTTAATAAGAATATTTTTTAGATTTTTGTAAACTTTAGGCATAGATTCTTCCATGGAAAGAAGTGTTTCTTTTGCATCTTGTCTAGCTTTCTTAGTAATATGTTGGGGGGTTCTTGTTCCAGCTACAACATCTTCTCCTTGAGCATTTATTAAATATTCGCCATAGATTTCATTCATTCCATTGGATGGATTACGTGTAAATACAACACCTGTCGCACAATCATCACCCATATTACCAAAAACCATGGCTTGTACATTTACTGCAGTTCCCCATTCAGATGGGATATGATTTAATTTTCTATAAACCTTTGCTCTGTTACTCTCCCATGACAAAAAGACTGCACTAATTGCACCCAGTAATTGTTCATTAATATTTTGAGGAAAATCTTTTTTGGTTTTTTCTTTTACAATATTTTTAAAGTCTTTAATCAATCCATCCCAGTCATCTTCATCCAAATCAGTATCTAGCAAAACACCTTTCGTAAGTTTGTAATTTTCAATTAATTCTTCAAAATTATAACTTTCAACACCCATAACGACATTTGCATACATTTGTATAAATCTTCTATAACTATCTTTTACAAATCTCATATTTGATGTTTTATTTGCTAAAGCAATCACAGTTTTATCATTTAGTCCAAGATTTAAAATTGTATCCATCATTCCTGGCATGGAAACCCTTGCACCAGATCTTACAGATAACAACAAAGGGTTTTTCAAATCTCCAAATTTTTTACCAGAGTCCTTTTCAACATTTTTTAACTCTCTATTTATTTCATTTATGATTTTGGGCTTTAATTTCTTTTTATTTTTATAAAATAAATCACAAACTTCAGTAGAAATTGTAAATCCAGGTGGGACAGGTAAACCCATCCTTCCCATTTCTGATAAATTTGCACCTTTGCCTCCTAAAATATTTTTTGGGTTTTTTATTTTTATTGTGTCTTTAGATTTAAAATTAAAAACTAATTTTGGCATTTATGCTTCTATTTTTGAAAAGTTAAAATAATTATCGAAGCTTTTACACAACATTTTTAAAAGTTCTAGTCTGTTTTTTTTAATTAATTCTTCTTGATCATTAACTATTACATTATCAAAAAACTCATTAACCTCTATTTTGGCACTTGAGAGTGTTTTAAGACTTTCATCATAATCCTCGTCTCTACCTATGCTTGAAAAATACTTTCTTATAGAATGTATTTTTTTATAAAGATTTTTTTCATAATCATTTTTAAAGAGACCAGGATCGGCAGAACCTATAATTTCTAGTTTTGATTTACTCTCGCTATTTAAAATGTTTGCAGATCTTTTATAAATTGCAATAACATCAAGACCAAAATCTTTTTTTATATTTTTATTCAAATTTAATGATTTATTAAAAATTTTTAGTAAATCATCTATTCCATAAGAATTAGTGGAACATTCAATAATATCCGACCTAATATTTTTTTCTTTTAAATAATTTTTTAATCTATCTAAAATAAAATCTCCCAATTCATCATTTATCAATTTTGAGTCAAAAGAGTAATTTTGTTCTTTGTATAAATTTATTGAATAATTTATTAGATCTCTTAATTTTATTTTTTTTTGATTTTCAATTATTAACCTTAATAAACTAATTGCCATTCTTCTTAAGGCATAAGGATCTTTTGAACTAGTTGGTTTGAGATTAATTCCAAAAAATCCAACTAAAGAGTCTATTTTGTCACTTAACGATAATGCTATGCTGTATGGTTTTTTTGGAACTTTACTATCAATGCCACTTGGTAAGTAATGCTCTGAAACAGCTAAACTTATTTCTTCGTCAAAACCTTGCTCTCTTGCGAAATATCCACCCATCACGCCTTGTAATTCGGGAAACTCTCCAACTAAATCAGACATTAAATCTACTTTGCAAATTGAGGAGGCAATTTCTATCTTTTCTTTACTTATTAAAAGTTCATCTGATATTATTCCGCTAAGTTTTCTTACTCTTTGTATTTTATCAAAATAACTTCCCAACCCTTTAAAATAATTAATTTGCTTCAATCTAGACACCTGTTTAACTAAATTTTGAGACTTATTTCTATTCCAAAAAAATTCTGCATCTGCCAACCTTGCATCTACAACATTTTGATTTCCTAATTTAACTAATCCCTTTTTGTCCTTGCAATCTGCTACAACTATAAAATTATTTGTTATTTTGTTTTTGCTATCAAATGTAGGAAAATATTTTTGGTGATGTTGCATTGTAATAATAAGTATTTCTTGGGGAATTTCTAAAAATTTCTTATTAAACTCACATACTAAAATTTTTGGTTTTTCAACAATATTTATTATTTCGTCTATAAGTTTTTCATTCGCGTTTATATGAATTTTTTTTTGATTAGTTGCTTTGTTTATTTCTTTAATTATAAATTCTTTCCTTTTATCTTGATCAATTGTTATTCCTTTTTGTTTAAAAAATTTTATATAAGATTTAAAATCATTAAAACATTTTACTTCATCTTCTAGATCTTTATCTGTAAAAGTTTTATTTGAACTATGTAAATGGTTTAATTTAAATTCAATTATTTTTTTATCGTATAAAGCTAATATTGATTTCAACGGTCTTCCCCAATATAAATCATGATTGCCCCATTTCATTGATTTTTTCCATGAAATTTTCAAAAGTAAACTTGCAATACTTTCTTTTAATAAATCGTATGTTTTTATTTTTTCCGATGGTTTATTGTAGAAGTAGAATATGCCTTTTTCAGTGCTTTTTTTGGAAACTTTTTCTTTACTTATTTTATTGGATTTTAAAAATCCTTCTAAAGCCTTTTCTGGAGCATTTATATTAGGACCTCTAATTTCCTCTGCTTTTTTTATTACATCTTTAGAAATCTTATTTATATGAACAATGAGCCTATTTGGAGTTGAATAAGTATTAATTTTACCTTTAACTATAATTTCATTATCATCAAAAAATTTTTTAAAAATTTGTGTTAATTCATTTCTAGCATTGATTTGTAATCTGGAAGGTATTTCTTCACTAAATAATTCAAGAAAAAATTCAGACATTTTAATTTTGTGTTTCTACCCAGATTTTTCCAATTTCTTTTGTCAGATCTCTGATCCTTGCAATATATTCTGCTCTTTGAGCAACACTTATAACTCCTCTAGCATCTAAAATATTGAACACATGACTTGATTTTAAACATTGATCATATGCTGGAAGAGAAATTTTCTTTTCAATTAATGATTTTGCTTCTTCTTCGAGCATATCAAAAATTTTAAATAATTTATCTGTGTTTGCATACTCAAAATTATAGGCTGAAAATTCTTTTTCAGCTTGATGAAAAACATCTTTGTATAAAACTCCCTCATCATTCCAAATTAAATCAAAAACATTTTTTTTACCTTGAATAAACATACATAATCTCTCTAAACCATAAGTAATTTCAACAGATATTGGATTGCATTCCATACCTGCCATTTGTTGAAAATAAGTAAATTGAGTAACTTCCATACCATCACACCATACTTCCCATCCAAGACCAGCAGCACCTAAGGTTGGACTTTCCCAATCATCCTCTACAAATCTGATATCATGCTCTTCGTATTTAATACCTACTGATGAAAGGCTATTAAGATACATTTTTTTAATATCTTTTGGTGAAGGTTTTATTAAAACTTGAAATTGATAATAGTGTTGCAAACGATTAGGATTTTCTCCATACCTTCCATCTGTTGGTCTTCTTGATGGTTGAACGTAAGCTGTTTTCCATGGTTTAGAACCTAATGATCTTAGAGTTGTTGCTGGGTGAAATGTTCCTGCTCCAACTTCTAAATCATAAGGTTGTAAAATAACGCAACCTTTTTTTGACCAGTACTTTTGAAGATTTAAAATTGTATCCTGAAAAGAAATAAATGATTTTGAATTTTTTGTTTTTTTTTTAGAAACCATATTTTTGCCAAATAGATCTTTCTTCTAAAACGCTTATCAATTTATCCGCATGGTCTTCAGAAGACGAAAGTTTTTTGGCAAGCCATCCTTTAGACTTTTCAAATTTTTTAATTTCAACATCTTCACCAAATTTTTCTCTCAATATCTGTTCTGCATTCCCTATTCCATCTATCAAACCAAGTTTTAAAGATGTTTTGCCAGACCAAAATTCTCCAGAAAAAAGTTCAACATCAGTTTTGTTTAATTTTGTTGATCTACTTTCCTCTACAACATTAATAAATTCTTGGTGAAGTTCCAGTTGAATATTTTTTAATCTTTGAATGTCCTCTTCTTTCTCGTCTAAAAAAGGGTCTAAAGTACTTTTATTTTTTCCAGCTGTGTAAACTCTTCTTTGAACACCTATTTTTTGAATTAAATCTTTAAAACCAAAAGAAGAATAAATTACTCCTATTGATCCGATTATAGAACTTGCATTAGCATAAATCTCATCACCTGCGCATGCAATTAGATAGCCTCCAGATGCAGCAACATCTTCAGCAAAAACTATAACTTTTTTTTTGTTTTTCTTAGACTGTTCTCTAATAAATTTATATATTAGATGTGATTGAACGGGTGAACCACCTGGTGAATTAATTGAAATTGCAACAGCCTCTGCTTTTTTAACTGAAAAAGCTTTTTTTATCATTTCTTCTTGAGAGGAATATTCTATTCCTTGTTTAAACTTTCCAACATTTCCTATGACACCGGTAAGTCTTAAATGACTAACAATTTTTTTTTTTTTTAAAAATGAAAACATACAAATGATTATAAAAATTTCACTTATTTATAAAGCTACTTATAGTTGAAGAATTAGGTGCGTCAATTGATAAGTATATTAATAAACTTAATGTAATATTTTGAATTTATGGGTTCAGTAGTTCAATTAAAAAAGCAAATAACTAATGCGTATACAGATTTAGTAAATTCTGTTGATGAAAAACTAAGTTTAGTTGAAGACAAAATTTCTTATAAATTAGATAGTAAAGTTGAGCTTGTTAAAGAAATGACAGCTTACCATATGACTAGTGGAGGTAAAAGATTAAGAGCATTGCTTACTTTGGAGTGTGCTAAATTGTGTGGATATACAAAAGGTAGTAGAGATGTGAACCTAGCTGCATGTGTTGAACTCATACACGCAGCAACTCTTATGCATGATGATGTAATTGACAGCGCAGATTTAAGAAGAGGCAAAAAAACTACAAATAAAATTTGGGGAAATCAGTCATCAATTCTTGTTGGGGACTATTTATTAAGTAGATGTTTTGAAATGATGGTTGAGGATGGAAGTATTGAAGTATTAAAACTTTTATCTTCTACATCATCAACTATTGCTCAAGGAGAAGTTTTGCAATTACAACATAAAGGTGACTCTGAAATGTTAGAAGATACATATTTGAATATAATTTCTTCTAAAACTGCAGCTTTATTTTCTGCATCTTCAAAAGTTGGGTCGATAATTACTGATAAAGACAATAAATTTAAAGATGCACTAGAATTCTATGGAAAGAACCTTGGATTAACATTTCAGATTGCAGATGACACACTTGACTATAACTCAGAATTAAAAATGTTTGGTAAAGAGATAGGGAAAGATTTCTTTGAGGGCAAGGTCACTCTCCCGATTATTCTATTACATCAAAAATTATCTTCAGATGAAAAATTAGTTTTAAAAAAAATATTTGAACAAAATATCAGATCTAAAGAGCAATTTGACTATGTACTTACATTGGTAAAAAAATATAATATAATTAATGAGTGTTACAAAAAAGCGGAGCACTATATAAGTTTAGCATCAAATTCATTAAGTATATTTCAAGATTGTGAAGAAAAAACTATACTCAAAAATTTAACTTCATTTAGTATTAATAGAAAATTTTAAGGTGATAAGAGAATTTTTTTCCAATCATTATTTTCTTTAATATATTTTAATCTTTCGTGAATTCTATTTTCACCATCTAACCAAAATTCAATTTCGTGGTGTTTTAACCTCCATCCTGACCAATGATCAGGTCTTGGAACATTATTTTCGTCTTTATAGAGATCTTTAAATTTTTTTATAGATTGGTTTAGCTCTTCTCTATCTTTTAAAATTGAACTCTGATTTGATGCCCATGCACCAATTCTACTTCCGTAACTTCTGGATTTATAATAATTATCAGCTTCTTCATCAGAAACTTTTTCAGCAGTACCAACTATTCGAATTTGTCTGAGTAAACTTTTCCAATGAAAGCACATCGAAATGTTTGGATTCTGCTTTATAGAGTTTCCCTTATTACTATTAAAGTTAGTGTAAAAAACAAATCCATCCTCTCCATAATCTTTGAGCAATACCATTCTTACATTCGGATAACCTTTTTCGTTAATAGTGCCTAGTGCTAATGCATTTGGATCATTTATTTCTGTTTTCTTTGCCTCGTTGTACCATTCAGTGAATAATAGTATTGGATTATCGAGATCTAGAAAGCATTTATCTAACCCTAAAGAATTTTTTTCGTTCATAATTTAACCAAAATAATTTATATAATAATATAATGTCTTTTAATACATTTGGAAAATTTTTTCGATTTACTACTTGGGGTGAGTCTCACGGTCCAGCAATAGGATGTGTTGTTGATGGTTGTCCTCCGAATATTAAGCTTAATATCAGAGACATTCAGTTAGAATTAAATAAAAGAAAGCCTGGTCAGTCAAAATTTACAACCCAAAGAAAAGAGGATGATAAAGTAGAAATTTTATCAGGAACATTTGAGGGCAAAACAACTGGTACACCTATCTCAATGATTATCTTCAATAAAGATATGCGTTCTAGGGATTATAAAAATATTAAGGATAAATTTAGACCTGGTCATGCTGATTATACATATTTTAAAAAGTATGGAATTAGAGATTATAGAGGTGGAGGCAGACAATCTGCGAGAGAGACTGCTTCAAGAGTGGCAGCAGGGGCAATAGCAAAACAAGTTTTGCAAAATATTATTGGGAAAAAGTACAGTGTAATTGGAGCCGTAACACAATTAGGAATACTAGGATGTGACACGGAAAAATGGAATGACAGTTTCATCACAAAAAACCATTTATTTTGTCCAGATAAAACAGTTTTAAAATTATGGGAAAAATATTTACTTGGGATAAGAAAAGCTGGCTCATCATGTGGGGCAATTATTGAAGTAAGAGCAAGAGGTGTACCTGTCGGATTAGGAGCTCCAATTTATTCAAAATTAGATATGGATTTAGCATCAGCAATGATGAGTATTAACGCAGTAAAAGGGGTAAATATAGGATCAGGAATGAACTCTGCTCAACTTTCTGGTGAACAAAATTCTGATGAAATGTCCCAAGCAGGAAAGAAAACAAAATTTAAATCGAATAATGCTGGAGGAATTCTTGGAGGTATTTCTAGTGGTCAAGAAATAATAGTTTCTTTTGCAGTAAAACCAACTTCATCAATTCTTTCTCAAAGAAAAACAATTAATAAATTTGGAAAAAATACTTCAATTTCAGTCACAGGGAGACATGATCCATGTGTAGGTATTAGAGCAGTGCCTATTGGCGAAGCAATGATGCATTGTGTAATTCTTGATCACTACTTAATGAATAAAGCTCAATGTGGCAATTAATTAGTTTTTTTAATTAAAACTTTAGAATTTAGAGTTTCTAAAACCTTCGCTTCAATAGATTTAGCATCTAGACCAGCTTCTTTATACATTTCTTCTGGTTTATCTTGGTCTAAAAATTTATCAGGCAAAATCATTGATCTAAATTTTATATTATTATCTAATAAATTCTTTTCATTTAAGAAATGATTTACATGAGCTCCAAAACCTCCTATAGATCCTTCTTCCAAAGTAATTAGCACTTCATGATTTGTTGCAACTTGCCACATAAGATTTTCATCCAGAGGTTTTGCAAATCTAGCATCTATAATTGTTGGATTAATTCCCATTTTTTTTAAACCTTCTTCAGCCAATAAACATTCTTTTAATCTGTTACCAAAACTTACTAAGGCAACTTTCTTACCTTCTCTTATAACTCTACCTTTTCCAATATCTATTTTTTCGTTGATATCAGGTAATTCTAAACCTGCTCCATTTCCTCTAGGATATCTAAATGCACATGGTTGATTATTAATATCTACTGACGTATTGACCATTCTTACCAATTCTGCTTCATCACTTGCTGCCATAACAATAAAATTAGGTAAAGTTGATAAATATGTAATATCAAACGCACCTGCATGAGTGGCTCCATCGGCGCCAACTAAACCAGCTCTATCAATTGCAAATCTTACTGGTAAACTTTGAATTGCAACGTCATGAACTACCTGATCATAAGCTCTTTGTAAAAATGTTGAATAAATTGCTGCATAAGGCTTATAACCCTCTGTTGCTAAACCTGCAGCAAAAGTAACAGCATGTTGTTCAGCAATTCCAACATCAAAAGTTCTGTCAGGGAATACTTTACTAAATGCGTCCATTCCTGTCCCAGATGGCATAGCAGCAGTTATACCTACAATTTTACTATCTTTCTTTGCATGCTCTATTAATGTATTTGCAAATACCTTTGTAAAAGCAGGAGTCTTAGTTGTTGATTTTTGTTGAACTCCAGTTTGAACATCAAATTTTGTAACTCCATGATACTTATCATCAGATTTTTCAGCAAAACTATATCCTTTCCCTTTTTGAGTTTTTATATGAATTAGTATTGGACCATTATGATTGCTTTCTTTTGCATTTTTTAAAATTGGCAATAGTACATCTAAATCATGACCATCAATTGGACCAACATAATAAAAACCTAATGAATTAAATAATGTACCGCCTGTAACAGCCGATCTCAAAAAATCTTCAGCCTTTCCAGCCTTTTTGCTAAATCTTTTTGAAAATGATGAAATAATCATTTTAACTGTTTCTCTGAAACTAAAATAAATCTTACCTGAAAAAATTTTAGCAAGATAAGATTTCATTGCGCCAACTGGTTTTGCAATTGACATATCATTGTCATTCAAAATTACGATCATTTTTGTTTTTGAGTCTCCAGCATTATTCATAGCTTCATATGCCATTCCTGCGCTCATGGCACCGTCACCAATAACTGCTATAACCTGATCTGATTTATTTGATAATTTATTTGCTGTTGCAATACCAAGTCCAGCAGAAATAGAAGTGGAACTATGAGCTGCACCAAAAGGGTCAAATTCACTTTCCGATCGCTTTGTAAAGCCAGATAATCCACTTCCTTGTCGTAAAGTTCTTATTTTATCTTTTCTTCCTGTTAAAATTTTATGAGGGTATGATTGATGACCAACATCCCATATCAATTTGTCCTTTGGTGTGTCAAAAACATGATGAAGTGCTACTGTTAATTCTACAACACCTAAGCCTGCACCTAGATGACCACCTGTTTTTGAAACAGCATCAATCATTTCGCTTCTTACTTCTTCTGATAGAACTTTTAATTCTTCATTATTGAGTTTTTTTATATCTGAAGGAAAATTAATATTATTTAAATATTTGTAATTTTGCATTTATTTATTTCTACTTAATATAAATTCGATTGTCTCTTTTAAATCACTAGCATTATTTCCATAGCTTACTAAACTATTAAATATTTCTTTTTTTAGTTTTGAAGCATATTTAATAGCATTTTTATATCCTAGTAAACTTATTAATGTTGCTTTTCCCCTTTTTGAATCTTTATTTGTTTTTTTTCCTGCAGTTTTTGATGTACTGCTATAATCAATTAAATCATCTGCGATTTGAAAAAGTAAACCAATTTTTTCACCAATAATTGAGAATTTTTTTATTTGATCTTTTTTATTTGTCAAAATAACTGGAGACAAACAGCTGAATGAAAATAATTTTCCAGTCTTTTTAATCTCCATATCTATAATTTTTTGTTTAGAAACTTTTTTTCTTTCATAATTTAAATCCAAAAATTGACCTCCAGCTATTCCTTGGTGACCTGATGATTGAGATATTAGATTTATTAGGGATATTTTTTTATTGTTATTTATATTGAACTTTGGATCAGATAAAATTTCAAAAGCTAATGTCAAAAGGGAGTTTCCAGCTAAAACAGCTGTTGATTCTCCAAATTTTTTATGTGTAGTTAGTTTACCTCTTCTAATATCATCATCATCCATACACGGTAAATCGTCATGTATTAGTGAATAAGCGTGTATACATTCAACAGCTGAACATAAATATAAAAGACATTTTTTTTCTACATTAAAAATTTTTCCAACATCAAAAATAAGCTTAGATCTTATTTTTTTTCCTCCAGGAAATAAACCATACTTAATAGGTATAATCAGATCTGTTTTTTTTTGTTTTGCTAAGTAATTTTTCAAAAATTTATTTACTTCATTAACAGTTTTAACTAATTTTTTTTTCATTTTTTTTTGAGATTAATTTTTCTATTTTTAGCTTGGTACTTTCAGAAATATTTTTTGAGTCCTTTTGAAATTTTTTTTCTATTATATTGTTTAACTTTATTAAATATTGATAATCTTCAATGGATTCTTCCAAATTTTTTTTATTTTCTAATTTTTGAATTAAACGATCTGCTATATCTGTGAGTTCACTCAAAGATTTTAATTCAATATCATCTGGCAAAATTTTTTCATTCATATAATAATTTGTAATATTATATGAAAATTAATGATTCAAATATTAAAAAAGCAGTAAAATATTTAAATAATAACGAATGTATTGGAATACCTACAGAAACTGTCTATGGATTAGCTGCTAATGCCTATTCTGATAATGGCACTAAAAAAATATTTAAATTAAAAGGAAGGCCTTCTGATAACCCCTTGATAGTTCATTATTATAATATTAAAGATTTGGAAAAAGATTGTGAGACAAACACTTTATTTTATAAACTTTATAATTCATTATGCCCTGGACCAATTACCTTTATATTAAAACTAAAAAATGAAAGCAAAATTTCAAAAAACGTTACTAATAACAAAAAAACTTTAGGTGTAAGATTTCCAAGTCACCGAACCGCTAGAATATTATTAAAATCTTTAAAATATCCTTTAGCAGCACCAAGCGCAAATATTTCTGAAGGGATAAGTCCGGTGACAAGAGATGATGTATATGATGAATTTGGAGAAAAAATTAAATTTATTCTAGAAGGTGGAAGATCAAAAGTTGGTGTTGAATCTACAATAATAAGTTTAGTAAAAAAACCCCAAATTTTAAGATTGGGCGGTTTAGATATTTCTATATTAAAAAAAAAATTGAAAATAAATTTAAAAACTAAATTGCATGGTAAAAACAATATAAATTCTCCAGGAAGAGGGAGGGTTCATTATTCACCAGGTATACCCATTAGATTAAACGCAATTAAAATAAAAAAAGATGAGGCTTTTATCCTAATCAAGAAGAAAAAAGAAAATAATAAGAATTATTTTTATTTAAGTAAGACAAATAATCTAATGGAGAGTGGTAAAAATTTGTATAAAACATTAAGAAAAATTAAGAAGCTAGGTTACAGAAAAATAGCTGTGCAAAAAATACCAAACCGAAACTTTGGATTGGTGATTAACGATAGACTTCTTAGAGCATCAAAAAAATGAAAAATTTAGTCGAAGTAAAAAATATTAAAAAAAATTATGGAAAGAATGAGGCTGTAAAAGGTATAAGCTTTAACATAAAAGAAGACGAAATTTTAGGTCTATTAGGTCCAAATGGCTCAGGCAAAACAACCACCATTGGTATGTTATTAGGACTTTTAAAACCAACTAGTGGAGAAATTTTGATAAATGGTCAAAAATTGGAGGGAAATAGAATTGAAATCTTGGAACAAATAAACTTTATATCTCCATATATTGAATTACCAAAAAAACTTACGGTTAAACAAAATCTAACCGTTTATGGAAAATTATATAAAATAAATAATATTAATGAGAGGATTGAATTTTTATCGGAAAAATTAAGATTAGAAGGATTGCTTAATAACATTACAGGTGAATTATCATCTGGACAAAAAAATAGAGTAAGTTTAGCAAAAGCATTAATTAACGAGCCGAAAGTATTACTATTGGATGAACCAACCGCATCTTTGGATCCAGAAGTAGGTGATTTTGTTAGGTCCTTTTTGGAAGATTATAAAAAAGAAAAAAAAATATCCATACTTCTTGCTTCTCATAATATGAATGAAGTCACTAGACTTTGTAAATCAATTCTAATGATGAAAGAAGGAATTATAATTGACAAAGGAAATCCTGAAGAATTAATCAATAAACATGGAAGAAAAAACCTCGAGGAAGTTTTTTTAAAATTATCTAGGAGTAAAAATGAGCTTAACTAGGATGTACGGTCTTTTTTTAAGACATTTTTATTTAATAACTAGATCTTTCCCAAGAGTTTTAGATCTTGTTTATTGGCCAACTATTCAAATTACTTTGTGGGGATTTATCTCAAATTTTTTTGCTACACATACAACATATTATAATAATGCGGTAGGAGTTATATTAACATGCGCAATCCTTTATGATTTTCTTTTCAGAACAAGCATTGGATTTAATATGCTATTTCTTGAAGAAATTTGGAGTAGAAACTTTACAAATTTATTTATTGCGCCAATGAAAATTGGTGAAATATTAACTTCACTTGTTGCTACAGCTTTAATAAGAGCTCTTATAGGTTTAATACCAGCAGTGCTTTTAACCTCTCCATTGTTTGGTATTTCTATTTTAGATTTAGGAATATTTTTATTCTTTTTATTTTTGAGCCTTTATTTATTTGGAATAACACTTGGCATCCTTGTGTCAGCTGGTCTCTTGAGATACGGACCCTCTTTTGAAAATATAGCATGGTCCACAATGTTTCTATTAGCTCCATTTGGATGTATATATTATCCAATAGAAATATTGCCAGAATTGTTTCAAAAAATAGCTTACTTATTACCATTGGTATACATTTTCGAAGAAGCAAGAAATATTTTGATTAATCAAACTGTAGACATTCAAAATATCTACAATGCATTTATTTGGAATGGGGTTTACTTTGTATTATCAATTGCATTATTCTATTATTCTTTCAATGTCGCAAAAAAAAAAGGAACGCTTATTAATATGGGGGAATAGTGGTGCGCCCGCAAGGAGTCGAACCCTGAACCTCCAGAGCCGAAATCTGGCGCTCTATCCAGTTGAGCTACGAACGCATAATAATTTAATATAATAATTTATGAAAAATTTCATCAATTTTATTATTAAAGAAGATGATAATAACAAGAGAGTAGACACGATATTAGCAAATCATTATAAGAGGTTAAGCAGAACTAGAGTAAAAAATTTAATTCTAGATAGTAAATTAAAAATTAACGAGAAAATTATAAAAGACCCATCAGTTAAAACAAAATTAAATGACAAAATTGATCTTGAAATTGTTGAACCTAAGAAACAAAGCTTAAAACCTTATAATTTTAAATTAAACATAATTTATGAAGATGAAGACTTAATTGTAATTGACAAACCTTCTGGAATTTCAATGCATCCTGGTGCTGGTAATTACGATAATACAATAGTTAACGCATTAATGAATTATGATAGTAAAAATTTATCTGATATTGGAGATGAACTTAGACCTGGTATAGTTCATAGAATTGATAAAGATACATCAGGATTAATTGTAGTTGCAAAAAATAATTTAACCCATGAAAAATTATCGCTTCAGTTTTCTGAACACACTATAACAAGAGTTTATCAAACTTTAATATGGGGGAAATTACGACCTCAAAAAGGAACTATTGAAACGTTCATAACTAGAAGTTCTAAAAACAGACAGATGATGGAGGTCTCATCTAGTAAAGGTAAAAAGGCAATTACACATTATGAAACATTAGAAGTTTTCGAGAATGATAAAGTTCCAACTTTTAGTTTTATACAATGTAAATTAGAAACTGGGAGAACTCATCAAATAAGAGTTCATATGTCATACAAAGGTAACAATATTCTTGGAGATAAAAAATATAAAAAGAAATTTAAGAAATTTAAAAACATTGATGAAGATCTTAATAATAAAATTTTAAATCTAGATAGACAATTTTTGCATGCAAAACAGTTAGGTTTTGACCATCCAAGGATAGGAGAAAGATTAGAATTTTCATCAAATATCCCAATCGAATTAAATGATATCTTAAAAAAACTAAGAAAATTGAGTAAATAAAACGATTGTAAAAAAAAATTTCTCTATTACATAAATACTTCCGATGAGTAATAATTCATACAATTTGCCAACTCTTTCAAATGAAGGTGGCTTAGCAGCTTATCTAGCTCAGATAAAAAAGTTTCCTATGCTAGATGCTGAAGAAGAATATATGCTTGCTAAAAATTGGCAAACAACTGGAAATGTTAAATCAGCTGAAAAACTTGTTACAAGTCATTTAAGATTAGTTGCTAAAATAGCGATGGGTTACAAAGGCTATGGTTTGCCTCTTAATGAAATGATTTCAGAAGGTAACGTAGGTTTAATGCAAGCTGTTAAAAAATTTGAACCAGAAAAAGGTTTTAGACTTGCAACTTATGCAATGTGGTGGATTAAAGCTTCTATTCAAGAATATATTCTAAGATCATGGAGCTTAGTAAAAATTGGAACTACAACAGCTCAGAAAAAACTTTTTTTCAATTTAAAGAAACTAAAAAATCAAATTGCACCTAGAACAGAGGGTGACTTACGTGATGAACACGTAAAAGACATAGCAAACAGATTAGATGTTAGTGAACAAGAGGTAGTATCTATGAATAGAAGGCTATCAGGTAAAGAGCAGTCATTAAATGCACCAATTGGAGAGGACGGTGATGAGTGGCAAGATTGGGTTGTGGATAATGATATGGATCAAGAACTTAAATTTGCACAAAATGAAGAAATGGAACAACGAAAAGATCTTCTTCAGGATTCTATTAAAATTTTAAATGAAAGAGAAAAAGAAATTCTTTACTCTAGAAGATTGACTGATGATCCAATAACTTTGGAGGACTTAAGTAAGAAATTCAAAATAAGCAGAGAAAGAATAAGACAAATTGAAAATAAAGCTTTTGAAAAACTTCAAAAACATATGCTGAACTCTGCTAAATCAAAAAATTTATTACCAGCTAATTAAACTTATTAAAATTCTTTTCTAATATTTGCAGTTAAACTGGTATTAAATGCTTCGTTATCATTTCTATAATGATCGACCATGAAACTTATATTTAAACCGTCTTCCAACGTAGCCCCTATTCCAAGGGTTAGCTTTGCATGTGATGTATTTTGATCAGATATTGCATTAGCATAAATAGTTGAAGAATCATTTACATAATAAGCTTCTGATAGTGAATTTATTGTTTTATTTTTACCAATTTCAAACTGTATTAAAGGTGTAATAAATCCTTGATCTATTTCTAATATATTTGAAAAATTAAATCCAAAAGATAATGACGAACTTTTTATATTTTGATCATTGTAATTAATTGAATCACCATCACCACTTTCTATGTAATCGTCTAATATCGTATAACCCAAATCTATCCTAGAATAATAATTTAAGTTTTTACTTTCTTTTTGTTCTAATGGTTCGTACAAGTAAGTGAAGCTTCCAAATAATTGTTTTCCATCTCTTAGGCCTTTATTATTTCCTCCAGATACTTTTCTATTGATATCAATTTCTGTTTCTCCAAATCCAATGGCAGCCTCGAAATATCGATTTTCAAAAAATTGGTTACTTCCATAGATTAATAAAGATTTTGCTGTTGCATCCATATGTGCATCATTACTTCCAATTTGAGTTTCTTGCTCAGATTGATTTAATGCTAAACCTATAGTTTTTAGATCTGTAATTTTTTTATCAAATCCTACAGTAAAACCCTTGGTGCTAAGATCCTGACCCAAATCTTTACCTTTGTTGTTTATTCTTCCAAAAGAAAGGTTGCCTTCACTCCAAAAAGCAAATTTTCTCTGTTTTTTTTCGTATTTTATTAAGTTGGCGGTTAAAGCATTAACTAATTTGTTTGCATACGGGTCATTAAAATTTAATGCTATTTTATTTTTTGAAGTGTTGCTATTTTGAATTGGTCTTATAAAATTTAAGCGGCTATTTACTCTATTTAATGACTGTGTCATTGATTGAATTGAAGCTGTTGTTTGATTTTTTACTAAAGTTTTTACAGTATCGTTAAAAATTTGTCCTTTTGCAGTAGTAAAATTTAAAGTTGTTGTGTTTGAAATACCAGCGTAAGAGTTTCCAACTGCATCATCAAATGCTGATGAGTCTATTTTTACGTGATAGGATGTGTCATTTTCTAAGTCAGATGATGGATTAATAGTAATTTCAGTTGTTCCACTTCCAGATAATAAAGATCCTGTTACATCAATCTCTATCGCTTCGCCTGTTAATGTATTTATTATATCAATATTTCCACTTTCGGCATCTACAGCTTCATTAAATGTAAGAACTATATTTGATGATACATTAACATTAGATGTATCATCAGATGGCGAAGTAGATGTTAAAGTAGGATTATTATTATCTACTGTTTTAAAATTTAATTCTGTTTTACTTGAAATACCATCAAAATTATTAAATGCTGAACTATCTACTAGGATATAATATTCAGTATCCTCATCTAAATTTGATGATAAAGAAAATGTAGCTGTAACTTTTGCTGGAGCAGACAAACTCATAGCTAAAAACATTCCATTAGTTGAAAAAGTTTCAACAGTACTGTCATCTGATGTTTTTTTTAAAATTACATTTCCGTTATTTGCTGATACAGACCCTGATGCTAGCCACACGAGTTCTATTCCAGTATTCACTGCAATCTGTGTTGCATTATCTGCAGGGGTAGTTGATGATAAATCAACAGCGAATACATGCTTAGGATTGATTAAAATAACAAAAAAAATAATAAATATGTGAATATATTTATTGATCATATTACTAGTATATGATGGATTTTATAGTTAATTAAATTAATTCTAATATTAATTAAATGGATCTATTAAAAGAATAGTATCTTCCCTCTCTGGACTTGTTGAAATACTTGATATTTTTGTCTCAATGAACTCTTCAATAGCTTTTACATAAATCTTTGCATTATCAGGTAAATCATCAAATTTTTTAATACCTTGGGTTTTAGATTTCCAGCCTTTGAATGTTTTGTATACTGGTTTGACATTTAATTGATCTTCAACGGCAGCAGGGAAATAATCTATTTCTTTTCCATTTAGTTCGTAAGCTACGCAAAGATTTATTTTATCAAGTTCATCTAATACATCTAATTTTGTTAATGCTATACCATTAATGCCTGAAATCTTTATAGTTTGTCTCACTAGAACTCCATCAAACCAGCCACATCTTCTTTTTCTACTAGTTACAGTTCCAAATTCATGTCCCTTTTCACCTAAATGATTACCAATATCATCTGTTAATTCTGTTGGGAAAGGTCCTTCACCTACCCTTGTTGTGTATGCTTTTGTAATTCCTAATACATAATCTATTGAGTTTGGACCACATCCAGATCCTGTTGCTGCTGAGGCTGCTACTGTATTTGATGAAGTTACATATGGATATGTTCCGTGGTCTACATCAAGTAATATTCCTTGAGCTCCTTCAAATAATATTTTTTTATTTTCTGATTTAAATTGATCTATCTTTCTCCAAACAGGAGCTGAATATTTTAAAATATTTGGAGCTATTTTTAATAAGTCCTCAACCAGTTTATCTTTTTCATATATTGATTTACCTAATCCTTTTCGGATGGCGTTATGGTGTTCGAGAACTATTGATAATCGATTTTCAAGATTTTGTTTTGACGCAAGATCCATTACTCGTATAGATCTTCTCCCTACTTTATCTTCGTATGCTGGACCAATACCTCTTCTAGTAGTTCCAATTTTCGATTTACCTGCAGAGTCTTCTCTTATTTCATCCATCTCTCTATGAAATGGTAAAATTAATGTAGCAGTCTCTGATAATATGAGATTATTTTCACTAATTTCCACACCTTTAGATTTAGCTTCTTCAATTTCATCTAAAAGCGCCCAAGGATCTACAACAACTCCATTTCCTACAACTGAAATTTTATTTTTTCTTACAATTCCTGATGGCAATAATCTTAATTTATAGGTAACACCATCTATGACCAAGGTATGACCAGCATTATGTCCTCCCTGGAATCTTACGACAACGTCTGCTTCACTGGATAACCAGTCAACTATTTTCCCTTTTCCTTCATCTCCCCACTGCGATCCAACAACGACTACATTATTCATCTAAATTTCTTTTCTATTATAAAACTATTTAAATGGTTAATTGGTCCATTTCCCTCTCCAAAGTTCGGTCTTGTCCTAATGGCATTGTTTACATATCTAATACCTAACTCACAAGATTTCTTTAGAGTTTTTCCACATCCATAATACGTTGCAATTGCACTTGATAATGTGCATCCAGTTCCATGAGTATTTTTTGTTTTAATTTTTTTATTGGTAAATATTGTAGTCTCTTTTTTATTTACAAAAATATCTTTCAAGATTTTTGAACTCAAATGACCACCTTTAATTAAAACATTCTTAGCACCTAAATCTAATAATATTTTAGCAGCATATTTCATATCCAGCACAGAATTAATTTTGATTTTAGTTAGTATTTCAGCCTCAGGAATATTTGGTGTTATTAAATCAACTTTTTTCATTAGTTTTTTTTTTAAAACTAAGATAGCTTTATTATCAATAAGCTTGGTTCCACCTTTGGCTACCATAACAGGATCTAATATTATTTTTTTTAATTTTGATTTTTTTATTGATTTTAAAACTGAGTTAATAACTTGAGTAGAATGCAGCATTCCAATCTTTACTGAGTCTGGCTTAATATCTTTTGACGTAAATTCGATTTGATTAGAAATTTCCTTAATAGGTATTGGTATTATAGACTTAACACCCGTAGTATTCTGAGCAGTAACAGCGGTAATTGCTGTCATAGCAAAAGAACCAAGAGAAGTAACTGATTTAATGTCTGCTTGGATACCTGCTCCTCCAGAAGAATCTGATCCAGCGATTATTAATATTTTAGATTTGATTTTCAATTTACTGAATAGATTTTTTAATTATATTAACGCACAATTTATTTAAACTTGAATTTTCTGACTCACTCATAATTCTTATTTTTTGTTCAGTACCAGATTTTCTAACTAATATTCTACCTTTATTTTTAATTATTTTATTTGCTTTGTTAATTGCTTTTTTACATTTTGGAGTATTAATGATTGACTTATCTTTAACTTCTATATTTTCCAATATTTGAGGAGTTGGTTTAAATTTGTTAAAAAGTTCACTTGCTTTCTTTCTTTTTCTTAAGGAAAAAAGAATTTCTAATGCAACCAATAATCCATCTCCTGTAGTTGCAAACTTTCCAAGAATTATATGTCCTGATTGTTCTCCACCTAAATTAAATTTATTTTCTTTCATTTTTTCTTTTACGTATCTATCTCCTACATCTGATCTTAAAAATTTAATTCCATTCTTTTTGAAGAAATTTTCTAAACCATAATTTGACATTAATGTACCAACAACACCTCCTTTTAAAATCTTTTTTCTTTTCCATCTCTCACCTAACATTGCAAGAATCTTATCTCCATCAATAATTTTTCCTTTTTCATCACAGACAATTATTCTGTCCGCATCACCATCTAATGAAATACCTATGTGAGCTTTATTTTTTTTTGTCATTTGACAAATTTTAATTGGATAGGTAGATCCAGATTTAAGATTTATATTTAAACCATTTGGAGAAGTACCAGTTTTATATACTTTAGCACCCAGTGATTTAAATAAATCTGGACCAGCTTTATAACCGGCTCCGTTAGCACAATCTAAAGCAATTTTAATCCCTTTTAGACTAAAAGAGGTTGGAAAATTTTGTTTTAATATTTTTATATAACTTTCATTGGCATCTTCTAATCTTTTAACTCTGCCCAACTCAATTGGTTTTGATAGATTTTTAGTAATCTTTGAATCAATCAGCTTTTCAATTTTTTTTTCAATTTTATCTGAAAGTTTAAGTCCATCAGGTCCAAATAGCTTTAATCCATTATCATGATATGGATTATGTGATGCAGTAATCATTATTCCCATATTAGCTCTCATTTTTTTTGTTAACATTGCTAAACCATTTGTTGGAAGTGGTCCCAAAGTAAAGATATGCATTCCTGCTGAAGCCAATCCTGACACTAACGCTGGTTCAAGTGTATAACCTGATAACCTAGTGTCTTTTGCAATAATTGCTGTTTGCTTACTTTTTTTTAAATTTTTAAAATATGTTCCAGCGGCTAAACCAAATTTAAAAAACATTTCCCCATTTATTTTAGATCCATTAACTTTTCCTCTAATTCCATCTGTGCCAAAATATTTTTTAATCATTTTTAATTTTGTAATTCTCTAAAAACTTTAAATGCCTGGTTAATTTCTTTAACATCGTGAACTCTCAAAATTTGAACACCTTGAAGATATGCTTGAATGCACGAA
>CACMNP010000014.1 GCA_902615045.1 uncultured Pelagibacteraceae bacterium
ATTAATTTTTTATCGTCTTGAATTTGATTGTTTATATTTATTAGTTTTAAATTAGTCACTAGATGTCATCAGCTAGTCTGACACCACAAAACTGCCAAGTATCACTTGGGTAAAAGAAATTTCTATAAGATGCTCTAATATGATTAATAGATGTAGAATGTGAGCCACCTTTTAAGACAAACTGATTACACATGAACTTATTATTATATTCTCCTAAATTTCCTTCATATGGTTTATATTTTTTGTAAGGTGTGTAATTACTGCTTGTCCATGCCCATAAATTTCCATAAACATCGTTTGCTTTTTCTTCAACTTCATGAAAAATTTTATTTTCTAAAAAATTACCTTTTTTCTCAGATTGTTTTAAGAAGTACTCTAATTCAAATTCAGTTGGTAATCTTTTATTTTTGTATCTTGCAAAAGCATCTGCTTCATAGAAACTTATATGAGAAACTGGTTTTTCATTATCAATTTTTTTTAAACCATTTAATGTAAAATAATTATTATTATCTATCCAATACATTGGTCTTTCTAATTTATTATTATTTACAAAGTCCCATCCATCAGATAACCAATACTCATGGTTTTTATATCCACCATTATTAATAAACTCTTTCCACTCTCCATTAGTGACAAATGAATATAATTTAAAAGGATCTAATTGAGTTTCAGATACCGGTAATTCATTATCGTAACAAAAAATATCCTCATTGTTTCCATATTTAAATTTTTTAGCAGTTTTTGATATTAATTCATTTTTTTCTTTGGTAGTTGGTTTACCGTCGTTAGAATTATATGTTGGCATCAATGGATTATTGTAAAAAATATTTTTAATATCCATTAACATTAATTCTTGATGTTGTTGTTCGTGATTTGAACCTAGTTCAACTAAAAATGATGTCCTATTATTTTTTGTTCTTTTTAAAAAATCAATAATATTTTCAGTTACATAATGTCTATATTTCACTACATCTTTTAAGATGGGTCTATTTAGTGATCCTCTCTTATTTCTAGGATTGTACTCACCTACAGAATTATAATATGAATTAAATATATAATTATAATCCTTGTTAAATGGTTTGTAACTTTCATCCAATTCTGACAATATGAATTTTTCAAAGAACCATGTGGTGTGACCAAGATGCCACTTAAGAGGACTAACATTTTTGCTGGGCTGTATGACCATATCCTCAGCCTCTAAGTTCTCACACAGAGATAGAGTTTGTTGTCTTGTTTTGGAGAATAATTCTGTAATTTGAGATAATTTATTTTCCATGACTAAATTTAATTAAATTTTCAGATCATGACAATGGGTTACAATGTGTTCAGCTGTTTAATATTTTTATAGACACGGAATGTAAAATAATTAAGAATTTACTTATGAATTTTTCTTTAGAAATAGGTCCTAAAACTGATTTAAGCACGTTACCTAAGGTAAGAGATGTTTATGTTACAATGCTACCTGGAGGTGATTATAAAGAGACCGCTCAACAGTCTGGAGAGTTAGTTAAAGAGGGATTTAATCCAGTTCCTCACTTCCCAGCAAGGTCAATAAATGATGAAAATCAGCTGAAAGATTATGTTTCTAGATGTAAAGATTTGGGTGTTAAACAGGTCTTGGTGATAGGTGGAAGTCGTGACCCGATCGGAAAATTTGATAGCTCATATCAAATGTTAGAGACAGGGTTTTTTGATGGTATCAAGATTGGAATTGCTGGACATCCTGAGGGGAGTCCTGATATATCCGACTCTGATTTAGAAAAAGCTATGATAGATAAAAAGCCTTATGCTGATTATATAGTTACACAGTGGCTAATGGATACTCAGCCTATTATAGATTTTATCTCAAAACAAACAATACCAGTTCATGTTGGAATAACTGGGCCAATGAAAATATCTAGCTTAATTAAATTTGCTAATATTGTAGGGGCAAAAAATTCCATTAACTTTCTTAAATCTAATTTTAGTAAGGCGTTAGATTTATTGAAACCTAAAGACCCTAATGATTTAATTGGGAAAGTTAAATCGCATACTGATTATTTCCACATTTATACATTCGGCGGCTTGAAGGAAACTAACAAGTGGTTGAAGGAGAATAACTATGTCTAATGAATTTGACTATAGTAAACTAAGACATACAACATCAGTAGATCAGTCTGACAGAAAAGTACCATACAATTTAAGACAAAGCGGACCTACTAAAGTTGAGATGCTAATATCAACAAGAGTAAGGAAGTCTCCATACTGGCATTTATCTATGAAAGCAGGTTGTTGGAGAGCAACTGTATATAACAGAATTTATCATCCGAGAGGTTATGTAAAACCTGAAGATGGTGGTGCAATGGTTGAGTACGAGGCAATTAAAAACCATGTAACAATGTGGAATGTTGCTGTTGAAAGACAAATACAAGTTAAAGGACCAGATGCAGAAAAATTTGTTGATTATGTAATTACAAGAGATGCTACAAAAATTTCTCCAATGAGAGGAAGATATGTAATTTTGTGTAATGCATACGGAGGAGTATTAAATGATCCTATTCTTTTAAGAATATCTAAAGATGAATTTTGGTTTAGTTTATCAGATAGTGATATTGGATTATATCTGCAAGGAGTAAATGCTGATGAAAGGTTTAATGTTCAGATTAATGAAATAGATGCTTGTCCTGTACAAATTCAAGGTCCTAAAGCAAAAGCTTTAATGAAAGATCTTTGTGGGAGTGAAGTAGATATTGATAACATGCCTTTTTATGGATTGGCGTCTGCAAAAGTTGGTGGAAGAAGTTGTATAATTTCTCAAACAGGTTTTTCGGGCGAATCTGGATTTGAAATATATTTAAGAGAAGCAACTTTATATGCCGAAGATATGTGGAATGCTGTTCTTGAAGCAGGTAAAAAACATAACTTAATGGTAATTGCTCCTGCACACCATAGAAGGATACAAGCTGGAATTCTTTCATGGGGACAAGATATGGATCATGAGCATAATCCATTTCAATGTAATCTTGGATATCAAGTTTCTTTATCTGGTAAAGGTGAATGGAACAAAAAAGCAGATTACATTGGTAAAAAAGCTCTCGAGAAAATGAAAACTGATTTAAAAGCAGGTCATAAACCTTACAAACTTCAATTAGTTGGACTTGAATTAGGAGGAAAACCTATTGAAGAATATGCTCCAGATTTTTGGTTAATTTCAGAAAACGGCAGTGAGCCTGTAGGATTTATAACTTCTCCTTGGTATCACCCAGAAAAAGGGAAAAATATTGCCATGGGATACGTTCCATTTGATGGCACGCTAAATGCAAATGGTTTTCCAAAGGGTAAGGTTGGATCGAAATTTAAAGTCCACCTACCAGAAAAATATTCTGATAAACCTGGAGAACCGGTCGATGCAGTTGTAGTTGATGTTCCATTTACAGAATCTTACAACGCAAATACAAGAGAAGTAGTTAATAAGTGATAAAAATTTTTTTAGGGGGAATTTAATTCCCCCTAAATATGACGAAAACTTTTTTCATAGTTATTTGCATTATAATCGCTATTGCACTAATAATATTCCCATTAATCGTTTCATATAAAGCACAAAAAAAAAATAAAGATAATTAATGTTTGCTCAGTTTTTAGATATTGTTTTTAAATCGTTAAAGCTTGATAAAACTCTTTATAGAACTCCAAGATATTATGGAGAAGCTGGAATTTATTTTGCAATTCTAATTATGATTTTAGATGGGGTTGCTGGAGCAGTTGCAGCTAATACGATTGTAAAAACATCAGTTGGTATATCTGGTTTAACGGCTTTATTAACATGGCTGGTTTGGGCAATTTTTATATTTGTAATTGGCGTTAAAATTTTTCCTGATAAAGATAGAAAAATTCCATTTAAAAGGGTTCTTATAGCAGTTGGGTACGCACACGCTCCAGGCCTGATAAGATTTTTTGCAGTTACACCAGAACTTGTTCTTTTAATTATTTTTCTTACTCAATTTTGGATTTTTGCTTCATTAATCATTGCGACAAGACATATTTTAAATTTAAAATCTAATTTAAAAGCATTTGGAATTGTATTTTTGTCTTTTTTGATTATTTCTTTTTTGACAATTTCATTTGTAATGACAAAAATTAATTCATTGCCTATTAGTACGAATATCTAAAGTGGAAATAAAGTTTTTGATGTTCTGCAGGAGTTGCAAAGTTTATATCCTGTGAGTATTAAATTTTGAGTTACTGTCTCATCTTCTTTTTTACATTCATCACAAATATCATTTAATTCATTATTATCTGAATTGTCTGATTTATATTCAAAGTTATCAGTCATTATCTGTTAATCCTGCTCCTGCGGTTTTTTGTTTTAACTCATCTGTTTCTTCTACAAATGTGTTTTCAGATAATTTTGTTAATTCTTTCCAATCTTCTTCGGAAAAATTATTCTTGTTTTCTAAGAATTGGATTTTAATTACATCAGCTTTTTCTACAACCTCACTACTTAAATAATTTGAATAAATTGATTGATTGAAATTTAATAAAAATTCTTTTTGATCTATCTTTAAAAAAATTCTCTTTCCCGTTATTTCCGAAGATCTGCTGACAAACGGCAAAAATATCAATGGGTAAGCCATTTTTTCAATTTCTATATCATTTAGTTCTTGGATAGAGATAGATTGATCAAAAAAACTTAATCCAAGTTTAATTGGACAATAAAAGTTTTGAGGTCTGTTGCTTTTGTTAAAAGATTGGCAATTTTCAAACTTCTCATTATTAAAAATCTTAAAATATTGGTTTATGTTTTTTATACCTGGTAAACCAAATAACTCGAGTTGCTTGATGTTCTTTCCTATTTCTTCTGCAACTCCCCAGGAGAATCCTTTCGCTTTTGTTGAGCGTTTAACAATCGTGTCAATTTCACTATAACTTCTCATTAATTACTTTAGTTATATATCCAATATTGATTAAATGAATTTAGTTCATTTGGTAATGGAGCTCCTTGAAACATACAAATCCTTAACCATTTGTCAGATCTTGGATCAAACTTTACCGCCCCAAAAAAAGATAGTTTAAGTCTCAACATATCAATAGGAACTAATTTTGAGCCAATGGTGTTATCTTGAATTTCGGAATATGGATATTTCTCTGTTATAAACACTCTTCTTACAATGTGTCTTAAATCATTGTTCTGTACTAGAAAATTACCAATCTTTAAGCTGTTTTTTAAATTAAAAATAGTTTCATAAAGTTTTTTTATATCTCTAGCAATAGCCGTAGGCTGTTCGAGTTCTGAACCATTATCTTCGAACCGATCTCCAATCCTAGGTTCTTCTTTATTTTTTGATATGAACCAAAATTTTTTATTATTTTCATTTTTCGAAAAATCAATTTTTAAAATATCTGAATAATTTTTCTCAATTATTTCTCTTAGGTCATTTATAGTTCTGTCTACAGGTATATTAAAACTTTTATCCTCGTCTGAACTCATTTGAGAAATTAAAGGATCAGTTATTTGATTATATGGCTCCATCATTATAGAAACTAAATACTCAACTCCTTCTTCAGATAAATTTTCCTCTGCCCAGTTATATAATTTGTCAAATATATAAAAATTTGATTTATCAATATTATCTTTCAAATAATTGATTAAATTTTGTAAATCATTAATTAAATTCTCAATTTTTTTCTTTTGATATTCGCTATCAGTATTCCATGAAGTCACATTTTTTAAAGATTTTGTTAAACAGTTGTAAAAAATTTTAAATTCTTCTTCTGATACTTTTTCTATTTCTCTTATTTTTTTTAAAGCTTTCTCTTTAGCTAGAATCCAATTATTTAACAATGAAGGATGGTTAACAATAAATGGTGCCATTCCTAATCCAGTTGAATTTCCAATTCCTAAATTTCTGCAAATATCCAAGTCTAATTCTACAGCGTCTTTAGGATTTTTATGTTTTGCTATATGATTGACCTGATCAAAAGTGAATTGTCTTACAAGGTAAACTAACATCATTTCCAATCTAAAAGGACCATTTATTTCATCTCTATTTCTAATTCTAAACCTGTCTGCTAATCCAAATTTTCCTGAGCCATATACGGCGGTTGTTCTGTACAAATATCCAACTTTTGAAAGCTCATTAGTATTTGGCTGGATACCTTTTGATAAACACTCAACCACATAATTAAATGCTCTAACTGACCTATTTGCTCTTGAAAGAGTTAGTTCTTTATAAGAAAGTCTACCAACTTCTTGTTTAGGGACATTTTGTGAAAGTCTATCTATATCAAGTTTTGAAGGAATGCCATCATACAAAGCAAATGCAGCATCCCATTTAGTTGCTATTACTCTATCAGATCTTTCCTCATCTTTAAGCTCATTAGCAAAACAAACTAAAGAATATGTTTTTTTATCTTTTGAAAATGAATATATAGCAACTCCATATCCCCTATCATTCAAGTCAAACAAATCTCTGTTATATTTCCAATCTTTGAACTCATTTAAAAATGATCTTAGAAAAGATAATTTAGATTGATGAAACGATCCAAGTCTAGAGAGTTTCATTACAATTTTAGGATCTCTTAGAGGAACTTGCATTAATTAATTCCTTTATAAAAATTAAACCAGTTATTGCCAAGTATCTTATTTATCTCTTCTTCGTGAAAACCTTTATTTTTTAGTTCTGTGTTTATATTATTAAATCCTCTTGCATCCAAAAACCAATCTGGTTGTTTTGGAAAACCAGGTTTATCTTTACTGCCTTCACCAAAATTTTTTGATTTTGACCATGTTCCATTTCTCATCCATTCAACTACACTGTCTGGTTGGTTCAAACATAAGTCTGATCCTATACCAACATTATTAATACCCATAATTTCAACTGTTCTTGCAACCATTTCACAAAAACTTTCTATTTTACAATTCGTTCCATCTTTTAAATGATGAGCATACAATGATAACCCTAACATTCCTCCACTATCGGATAAAACTTTTAATAATTCTGTAGATTTATTTCTTTTCGCTTCAAACCAAAAAGTTGGATTTGCATGAGTGATCGCAATAGGTT
This sequence comes from uncultured Pelagibacteraceae bacterium, assembly GCA_902615045.1. Lineage (GTDB taxonomy): Bacteria > Pseudomonadota > Alphaproteobacteria > Pelagibacterales > Pelagibacteraceae > Pelagibacter. The sequence goes on from CACMNP010000014.1 coordinate 7,044, forward strand.
TTTGGCTAATTTCAATTGCATCAAGTGTACTTTTCTCTGCTGAATGAGACATGTCAACAACGATGCCTACTCTATTCATTTCTTTAATAGCCTCTTTTCCAAAATTAGTAACTCCGCTATCATTTTTTTCATAACATCCAGTAGCTAATAATGATTGGTTGTTATAAGTTAATTGCATAAATCGACAACCTTGTGAGTGTACTTTTTCTATAAGACCTATGTCATCTTCAATTGGAGAACAATTTTGAAATCCAAAAAAAATTGCAGTTTTGTTTTCTTCTTTTGCTTTTGTAATATCATTGTAGTTATTGCCTAGAAATATAAGATCTTTATTTTCTTCAAAATGTTTATTCCACTCATGTATTCTTTGTTGTAATTCATCATAGTCTTCATGATAAACTAACGTTACGTGAACCGCATTTAATCCAGCTTTATTATTTATTTCAAAGATTTCTCTAGACCATTTACAATACTGAAGATTATCAATTCGATAATTCATATTTGGTATACACTATTATTATTATTATGATTGTCACTAACTTAAACTGTCCTTAGCTAAAAATTGCAATTTAAGGGAAATATCTGTAAATTGATATTGGTTTCATGAAATACAAAAAAAAATCACATAAAGTATCAATTGTAATGGGCAGTCAGTCTGATTACAAAACAATGAAAAATTGTGAAAAAGTTCTTAAGATTTTAAAAGTTAATTATGAGAAAAATATCGTCTCTGCACACAGAACGCCTGATAGACTTTATACCTATGCAAAGAAAGCAGAAAATAATAATATTTCTATTATTATTGCTGGGGCCGGAGGATCAGCACATTTACCTGGTATGATTGCTGCAATAACTAGAATTCCAGTCATAGGTGTTCCTATTGAAAGTAAAAAGTTAAAAGGTTTAGATAGCCTTCTATCAATTGCTCAAATGCCTAAAGGAATTCCTGTTGGCACAGTTGCTATTGGAGAAGATGGTGCAATCAATGCTGGTTTATATGCTGCTTCAATTATAGCTACGTATGATAACAATGTAAAAAAAACACTTTTAAATTGGCGAAAAAAACAAACTTCAAAAGTAAAAAAAAAACCAAAGTAATTAATGTCTAAACCTGATCTAGGAATAATAGGTGGAGGACAATTAGGAAGTCTATTAGCATCTGCAGCAAAAAAACTTAATATCAAAACGGTTATTTTATCAGATGATAAAGATGCACCCGCAATCAATTTTGCAGATGAATTTATTTATGGAGATTATCAAGACATAAATATTATCAATAACTTTTTAGAAAAAGTTGATCTTGTTACTTATGAGTTTGAAAATATCCCATATGATATATTGAAAAAAATTAATGAAACCAAATCTGTATTACCAAGCCCCGAAATAAATAAATTAATTCAAAATAGAATGACTGAAAAAGAGTTTTTGAATAAAAATAATATAACTACAACACAGTTTGTAAGTATTAACAATTTAGATGATATAAAAATAAACGATAGATTAATACCTGGTTTATTGAAAACTTGTACACTTGGTTATGATGGAAAGGGCCAATATAAAATAAATAATGTAAATGATTTAAATGAAGATTTTGATTTTTCAAAAGGCTACATCTTAGAAAAGATAGTAAGTTTAAAAAAAGAAATTTCAGTAGTGGTTACAAGATTTGGTCACCAAAAATATGAAATTTATGATCCAATTGAAAATTATCATGAAGACCAGATTTTAAAACACTCCAAAATTCCCGCTGATATAAGTGATGAAATTAAAAATAAAGCATTGAACTGGGCAAAAATAGTGGCTGAAGAGCTTGATTATATTGGTACTATGTGCGTTGAATTCTTTATAGATAAAAATAATAATTTATATGCTAATGAAGTTGCACCAAGAGTACATAATTCTGGACATCTAACTATAAATTCACACAACATTAGCCAATTTGAAAATCATATCAGAGCTGTATGTGGACTTGAAAAATTAGAAACAAAAAAAATTTATAATGCAAAAATGCTTAATTTGATCGGTGAGGATATATTAGAATATAAAAATAAAAAATTTAAAGAAAATGAATTTTTTTATGATTATTTAAAAAAAGAAGTTAAATCTAAAAGAAAAATGGGGCATTTAACAACTATAGAAAAATAGTTTTAAGATATAGTTTGTATCAAAGAAATATTATTGTTTGTAGGTTTATTAACTTCCTTTGAAACTTCATGAAAGTTTAATTTTGTTTTTTTACACTCTTTAAGAAAACTCGATCCTGTTAATTCAAGATTTAAATATCTATTAACATCATTTTCATTAATTATAACAGGTTGTCTATGGTGTATTTCTTTAATATTTTCATCTGCATCCTCGGTTATTAAACAAAATTGATCATTGTCATAAATAGCCGCTAAATACATAAGCTTTTTATCCTCTCTTAAAAAATAATAAGGTGTTTTATTTTCTTTTTCTCTTTTCCATTCATAAAAACCATCTGCTACAGCTACACATCTATGTAGTCGAATTAATTTTTTGAAAGACACTTTTTCATCTATAGTTTCTAGTCTTGCATTTATTAAAGGTTTAAAATCTTTTTGCTTAGCCCAGCTAGGCACTAATCCCCACTTTAAATTTTCTAGAGTATTTCCATTATTATATTTTTTAATTACAGGTAATTTTTGAAATGGATGTGCATTATAATTTTCATTATCTTCAACTTGTATAGCTGACTTAACAAGTTTTTTTGTTTTTGTAACGGGGCTAGTTATTACGTATCTTCCACACATATTTAATTTTCTTGGTTTAATCTAAATTTAGATTATATGTTTTTCAAAACTATGAAATCAATAGAAAATAATTTTGATGATCCGCAAGTAAATGAGTTGCTAACTAAGCATTTTATTGAATTGAGATCAGTTTCTCCTGAGGGGAGTTCGCATGTATTAGATATACCTGGATTAAAGGATCCAAGTATAAAATTCTGGAGTTTGTGGGAAAATAATGAATTAATTGGTTGTGGGGCTTTAAAATTATTTGATGAAACACATGGAGAATTTAAATCTATAAGAGTTTCAGATAAGTTTAGAAATAAAAAATATGGTAGAAAAATAATTTCACATCTTATTGAAAAATCAAAACAAATAGGAATCACTAAACTAAGTGTCGAAACTGGTGCAGGTGATTTTTTTGCACCTGCTAGAAAACTTTTTAAAAGTTTTGGTTTCGAAGAGTGTGGGCCTTTTGCGCACTATAAAAATGATCCTAATTCATGCTATTATTCAGTGGATATTTGAGGAGTTTAGTTTGGAAACTGATAAATCGAGACCATTTGTATTATATGTTGCCGAAATCATTTATCAAAAGATATATGAAATCAAAATTAAGAACCCTAATTTAACTAATATTCAAGCTTTTGAAATATTTATTGCATCAGATGATTATAATGAAATTAGTTCAGGAAATTTTCATGATAAGTGGTTTAAAGAACTTGAGAGCAATGACTACGTAGATAAATCTACAAAAAAAAAGATTAATCAAGAAACTTTAAGACTTTTACAAATACAAAAAGATACTATGATTAAACAATTAATGAAAATCCCAAAATTATATTATGCAAAAAGTCACTTTCCGTTGGAATTATCTCAAAGAGCATTTGATCATTTGTGGAGAGTTTGTGAAAGTTATGAACTTTGGTGTAAAGAAACTAAACAAAATGGATTAATATTATTAAATTTAACAGAATAATTTATGAGTAATAAAATTTTGAGATTTATAGATAGTACTTTAATAGATTTAGGAAGACAGTTTAAGTGGACCTATCTACCACCATTGATGATTTATCTTGCTGCTGGTATTTCAGGACTAACAGGTATTGTTGGAACTTTTTTTGTCAAAGACTATCTAAACTTATCTGCTGCTTTTCTTGCTGGACTGGGTTTTTGGGCTGGAATTCCATGGGCATTGAAGATGCCTTTAGGTCATCTTGTTGATCTAATCTGGAATAAAAAAAATTACATGGTTTTTGTAGGAGCATCCTTAATCTCATTAAGTTTAATTATAATGTACGGTTTAATAATTCATACTGAATGGATGTCATCAATTTTTTCAGTAGAAACATGGTTTGTGATCAGTGTTTTACTTGCTCCGATTGGTTATGTTGTGCAAGATGTTGTGGCTGATGCTATGACTGTAGAAGCAGTTCCTTTAGTTGATGACAGCGGAAATAAATTTTCAAGAGATGAAATCAAACTTATGCATACAACAATGCAAACTCTTGGAAGATTTGCAATAATTGGTGGAACTGTTTTAGTTGCTTTAGCTAATGTAATTCTCTTTAAAGGAGTAGACGAACTTGAACAAGCAGATAAGATAAGTTTATACGGTTCAATTTATATATATGCTTTAATTATTCCAATTGTATCTGTACTAGGAATATTTCTTGCTTCATATCTAAAAAATCAAAAGAAAAGAAAGCTTATTGAACAAGGTTTAGAGGGTGACCAAGATTATGCTCCTTCAGAGAAAACTGAAGTTAACTGGTGGATATTAGGTGGAAGCTTGGTTTTTGTTATCTTCACTTTAGGTATTGGATCATTCAAAGTGTCTTTTGCTCAGGAAATTGTTTTTGTAGGTTCAATGGCAATTATTCTATTTTTAATGAATAAATTAGTTAAAGAACTTCCTCAGGATTTAAGACTAACTGTTGTAGGCACAGCAATAATAATTTTTATTTTTAGAGCAATGCCAGGACCTGGTCCAGGCTTATCTTGGTTTGAAATTGATGTACTTGAATTCAATGAACAATTTTTTTCAGTGTTATCACTTATTGCTTCAGTTTTAACCCTTGTAGGGATTATCTTATTAAGACCATTTATGGCAAACAACTCAATAGCTAGAATAATAGTGGTTTTATCCATTGCAGGTGCAATTTTATTTTTACCAAGTGTTGGTATGTATTATGGATTTCACAATTGGACATCATCAATTACTAATGGAGTTGTTGATGCCAAGTTTATTGCAATATTAAATACTGCACTCGAGTCACCTTTGGGACAAGTCTCAATGATACCTTTACTTGCATGGATTGCTAAAAATGCGCCTTCACACTTAAAAGCAACTTTCTTTGCAGTATTCGCATCTTTTACAAATCTTGCTTTATCAGCAAGTGCTTTGGGGACTAAATATTTGAATGAAATTTATGTTATTACTAGAGAGGTAAAAGATAAGGTAACAAACGCTATTCTTACCACTGCCGATTATTCAGATCTAGGTATTTTGTTGATAACAGTAACACTAATAACTTTAATAATTCCAATTGTGTTTGTGGTTATTATTCAAAAAACTAAATTTAAAACTTCAGAATAATTTTTATTCAGCTTTATATCCAAATTCTAAACAAGCATCAGTTATTGAATGATAAAGAGATTCACCAAAACTTCTTAAAGCAAACATTCTAACTTTTCTTGGATTTGAACTTATAAAATCAATAGTTATTGTAATTGCATGAAAAGCAGAATTAGAACATTTTCCTTCATCAAGACCATCTAAATTTAACGGACAACCTTTTTTCAATACTTCATCTACTAATGAACCTTCCAATTCCAGTATTGTTCTTGAATGAGATAGATCTGTTAATGCAAAATCATCATGACTTAAGTTCTCTAAAATAGATTTTTCTATTTCTTTATTTTTTGAAACGACTAACCAATTATCAGGTCCCATCCATAAAATTCTTGTATTTTTATTTGAAGAAACCAAAAGTATCTCGGGTAAATTTAAATTATCTATTTTTATTTTATCAATACTAATTGAAGATTTTTTATATTTAACAATTTGATAAATCAAAACATCTTTGATTTCTCTAATATTTATTAGCTCATCTTTACTATCGTGATTGCCAAACAATCCATGTTTATGAATATTTTCTAGTGCAGAAACATTTTTCATGATCTAACTCTTTTTCCTTCAGGATCAACATAATGTGAAGATATAACTTCTACTTCAATTGATTTATTTTTTAATGGTGATACCGCAAAAAACTTTTTACCTATCATGTTTTTTCCATCTTTCATAATTGCTAGAGAAAATGGATTATTATTTTCTACACTCCAACAAGAAGAAGAAACGTGACCAAGTTTAGGATTAGGTAATTTTGCATTCTGATCTTGAACAATATGAGATCCTTCAGGAATACTAGACTTTCTATCAATTGGAATAAGTCCGACAATTTTTTGTCTGCTCTCAACATTAAATGCTTCTCTTCCTAAAGAATTTTTGCCAATAAAATCTTTTTTCTTTGAAACTAATCCATTTAATGAAACATCTGATGGAATTGTTCGTCCATCTAATTCTGGTCCTGCAACGTGTCCCATTTCAATTCTTAATGTTGATAAAGCTTCAGTTCCGTAAGGCTGATTTCCAAATTCTTTTCCTACTTCCATCATTTTCTCCCACATGAACATACCATGATCTGATTTGACATTAATCTCATATGCAAGCTCGCCAGAAAATGAAATTCTAAAAATTCTTGATGGAACACCAAAAAATTCTGATTCTTTATAGCCCATAAAAGGCAAAGCTTCATTTGATACGTCTAAGTCCGGATATAATTTTGATAACATTTCTCTAGATTTAGGTCCAGCAATTGCAGCCCCTGCCCATTGCTCAGTTGTAGAGACAACATTTACATTTAATTCTGGCCAAACAATTTGAAGATAATATTCTAAGTGAGATAAAACATTTGCAGCTTGTGCAGTTGTTGTTGTCATATGATAATGATTTTCAGAAATTCTTGTTGTTGTTCCATCGTCCATGACAATTCCATCTTCTCTAAGCATCAATCCATATCTTGCTTTTCCAACAGGTAATTTCATCCAAGCATTTGTATAAACTCTATTTAAAAATTCTGCCGCATCTGGACCTTTAATATCAATTTTTCCTAATGTTGTTACATCGCATATACCAACATTCTCTCTAACATTTTTTGCCTCTCTCTTTGAAGCTTCAAATAAAGTTTCACTTCCTTGCTTATAATATCGAGGTCTTTTCCAAGCACCTGCATCAACAAATACAGCATTATTTTTCTCATGCCATTCATGCATTGGAGTTTTTCTAGTCGGCATATATTCCATACCAACTTCACGACCAACTATTGTCCCGATTGTAATTGGTGTGAAAGGTGGTCTAAATGTTGTGTGTCCCACTTCAGGAACTATTTTATTTTCTATATTAGATACCAACTGAAGACCATTTAAATTACTTGTACGGCCTTGATCTGTTGCCATTCCAAGAGTTGTATATCTTTTGACGTGCTCTATTGATCTGTAACCTTCTCTTAGTGCGATTTCTATATCAGAGACAGATACATCATTTTGAAAGTCAACAAATCTTTTTGGATTTTCATTTTTAGGTAACGGCATACACCAAAATTTATCATGAGCTCCGTATTTTTTTTCATTTACATTTGGAATTGAGATTTCTTTTTTAGTCTCTGTAATTTTTGCGGAAAGATTTGAACCATTTTCAAAACCATGTTTTAAACTTTCTTCTAATGTAAATGATCCATTTGCTGCACCGACTGATGTCTCATGTTGTTTTTTCTTATCTGGAATAAATGCATCAATTTTTTCTTCATACTTAAGTTTATTTCCTGATTGTGACGCTAAATGAACAGATGGAGTCCAAAATCCAGATACACAAATACAATCACAATCAACAGTTTCAATTTTCTCAAAAGAATTTTTATCTTTATTTAGTTTACCAATTTTTGCAGATTTAACTTTTTTGTATCCATTAGCGACGATAACACCGTGGGAAAATCTTATATCAATTCCCTTTGATTTAGCTTCATCGATTAATTCTGATGAATGTTCTTCTCTAGTATCTAATATAATTGGTTCAACATTATTTTTTTTGAACTCTAAAGCTGTTTCATATGCACTATCGTTATTAGTAAATATTAAAGGTTTTTTTCCTACTAAAACTCCATAGACTTTCATATATTCTTTTGCAGCTGCTGATAAAAAAATTCCTGGAGTATCATTGTTTCCAAATACAATTGGTCTTTCAATTGAACCAGTTGATAAAATTGTTTCTTTGGCTCTAATATACCAAAGTCTTTGTCTTGGAGTGAATTTTGATTTTTTCTCTAAATGATCACTAACTCTCTCAAACATAACCAGCATATTATGATCATAGTAACCAAAAACTTGAGATCTATTTTTTACAGTGACATTAGGCATAGATTTTAATTCACTAATTATTTTTTCTGCCCAATCTTTTCCTGATAAATTATCGATGCTTACATCGTCGGTTAAAAGTGTTCCTCCAAATCTTGGTTTATCCTCAGCTAAAATTACTTTTGCTCCATTTTTTGCAGCAGCATAGGCGCTTGCTAATCCAGATGGCCCAGATCCAGTAACTAGTAGATCACAATACTCAAATTTATGTTCGTATCTTTCTTTATCTTTTTCTATTGAAGCAACCCCTAAACCTGCAGCTTTTCTTATGAAAGGTTCGTAAATTTTATACCAGAAACTTTTAGGCCACATAAATGTTTTGTAATAAAACCCTGCAGGGAAAAACATTTTTAAAAAATTATTAATTGCACCGACATCAAAATTAACTGATGGCCAACAATTTTGGCTCGTTGCGGACAAACCTTCAACGAGTTCCATTTCTGTTGCATTAACATTTGGCTCTGAATGACCATTGAATTCTACTTGAAGCTTTGCGTTTGGTTCCTCTACTCCTGCTCCAAAAAAACCTCTTGGTCTATGATATTTAAAACTTCTACCAACTAAATGTATTCCATTTGCAATCAAAGCAGATGCAATTGTATCTCCCTCATATCCAAATAATTTTTTTCCGTTAAAAGTAAAAGATATTTTTTTGTTTCGATTAATTAATCCCTCTTTATTTAATCTAAATGGTTGGCTCATCTTATTTCTTCTGTGACTTTTGCTGTTTGGAAAATTTCATGTGTAGCGGTGTCTCTTTGCACCTTAATCCATTGTCTACATCCTGCTATATGTTGCCATAACTCTATATGTTTACCTCTTGGACTTTTTCTCATATAAACAAAATTATCCCAATCTTCACTTGATACTTCTTCATTTATATTAGGTCTTTTTACAGTTGCATCACCTCCATATGAAAATTCTTTTTGTGCTCTTAAACCGCAATAAGGACATTTGATGTATAACATTTTTTAACCAATCCAGGTTTTAGTTCCTAAACCTTTTTCATCTAGAAGATGACCTGTAGAAAATCTATTTAATCTTAATTCTGAATTTAATTCATGAACTTTATCTTGCGCAATTGTGTGTGCAAATGTCCAACCTGAAACAGGGGTTGATTTAAAACCTCCATAACACCATCCACAATTTAAATATAAACCTTCAATATGTGTTTTATCAATTATTGGAGAACCATCCATAGACATATCCATGATCCCTCCCCATGTCCTTAACATTTTTAATCTACTTAAAAATGGAAACAAAGCTAAGCCACCTGTCAAGACATGTTGTATAGTTGGCAAGTTACCTCTTTGAGCATAACTATTATATCCATCAAGATCACCACCCATTACCATCTCACCTTTATCTGATTGACTTATATAAAAGTGGCCTGCACCAAAAGTTACTACTCCGTCTAATAATGGTTTTACAGGTTCTGAAACACAAGCTTGTAGTACGTGAGTTTCTATTGGCAGTGTCATATTTAATTTTTCAGCTAATATATTTGTGCTACCAGCAACACATAATCCAACTTTTTTTGCTTTAATATCTCCTCTTGAAGTTCTAATTCCTTTTATCTTTCCGTTAACAACATCAAAACCAGTGACCTCACAATGTTGAATTATATCTACACCCATATCATCTGCTTGACGCGCATAACCCCAAGCAACAGCATCATGTCTTGCGGTACCAGCACTTGGTTGCATTAAGCCTCCAAAAATTGGAAAACGTACTTCATCACTAAAGTCAGCCATTGGAATTAATTTTTTAACTTCGTCTCTATCCAATAACTTTGCATCTATTCCATTTAATCTCATAGAGTTTCCTCTACGAGCATATGCGTTCATTTGAGCATCAGAGTGGGCTAAGTTTATTATTCCCCTTGGAGAAAACATCACATTAAAGTTCAGTTCTTGACTTAAGTTTCTCCATAAATCCATTCCAAATTCATTAAATCTTGCATTAGCATCGTACATAAAATTTGATCTTATGATCGTTGTATTTCGACCAACATTTCCACCACCAATCCAGCCTTTCTCAATGATAGCTACATTTCTAATATTATGTTCTTTTGCTAAATAATATGCAGTAGCAAGACCGTGTCCTCCACCTCCGATGATGACTACATCATATTCACTTTTTGGAGTTGGATCTTTCCAAGCAACTTCCCAATTTTGGTGATTGGAGAAAGCGTTTTTGATTAGACTAAATACTGAATATTTCTGCATCCGTAAGTTTTATAAAATTAAATATAAGTTTTTGCTAATTTTTTTTATATATATTTTTTAGATGTTTAAATACGTGACAAAAAAGGATAGTAATTCTGCTCATTAATAAGTAATTAGATTTATGTCAAAATCAGATATCCAAATTGCACGAGAAGCAAAAATGAAACCCATAAATGAGATTTTGGGTAAAATTAATGTTCCAGATGAACCAAGTGCTTTTAGTCCTATGGGACGTCATATTGCTAAAGTAAATTTAGAATATTTAGATAGTTTAAAAGATAAACAAAATGGAAAATTAATTTTAGTTACTGCTATTACACCAACTCCTGCAGGTGAAGGAAAAACTACTACGTCAGTTGGTTTAAATGATGGATTAAATAAAATTGGTAAAAATTCTATAGTGTGTTTACGTGAACCAAGTTTAGGTCCCTCATTTGGAATGAAAGGTGGGGCAGCAGGTGGAGGATATGCTCAAGTTGTTCCAATGGAACAAATCAATTTACATTTCACAGGAGACTTCCATGCAATTACATCTGCTCACAACTTATTGTCAGCGTTAATTGATAATCATATTTATTGGGGAAATAAATTAAACATAGATGTAAGACGAGTAGTCTGGAGAAGAGTTATGGATATGAATGATAGATCTTTAAGATCTATCAATATTAATTTGGGTGGAGTTGCGAATGGTTTTCCAAGAGAAGATGGTTTTGATATTACAGTAGCATCAGAGATAATGGCTATCTTTTGTTTAGCAAATGATCTTGAAGATTTGGAAAAGAGAATCGGTAATATTACAGTTGCTTATACTAGAGATAGAAAGCCTATTTTTGCAAAAGATTTAAATGCTCATGGGCCAATGACTGTTTTGTTGAAAGAAGCAATTAGACCTAATGTAACTCAAACTTTAGAAAATAATCCAGCAATTATTCATGGTGGTCCTTTTGCAAATATTGCGCACGGTTGTAACTCTGTAATAGCAACTAAAGCAGGTTTAAAACTAGCTGATTATGTTGTAACTGAAGCCGGATTTGGAGCAGACCTAGGAGCGGAAAAATTTTTAGATATTAAATGTAGAAAATCAAATTTAAAACCTGAGTGTGTAGTTATTGTTGCAACAATTAGAGCATTAAAAATGCACGGCGGTGTAGCTAAAGGTGATTTAAAAAATGAAAATGTAGACGCGTTAAAAAAAGGTTTGGTAAATTTGGAAAGACACATTGAAAACGTAAAAAAATTTGGTTTACCGGTAGCGGTTGCTGTTAATCATTTTGTTGCCGATACTGATAATGAAGTAAAAGAGTTAATAAATGCTTGTGATAATATGGGAGTTAAAGCTACTTTATGTACTCATTGGTCAAATGGTGGTGAAGGAACAAAAGAACTTGCCACACATGTTGTAGATTTAATTGATCAAAAAAAAGCAAATTTTAAATTTTTATATGATGAAAAAACACCTTTACTAAAGAAAGTTGAAACTGTTGCGAAAGAAATTTACCGAGCAAACGAAGTTGTTGCTGACAGTAAAATAAAAGATCAATTAAAATCTTTTGAGGAAGCGGGTTATGGAAATTTACCTATATGCGTAGCAAAAACACAATATAGTTTTTCTACTGATCCAAATGCAAAAGGTGCTCCAACAGGCCATTCATTACCAATTAGAGAAGTAAGATTATCTTCAGGTGCAGAATTTATTGTTGTTATATGCGGAGCCATCATGACAATGCCAGGACTTCCTCGAGTTCCTGCAGCAGACTCTATTAAGCTTAATGAAAAAGGTGAAATAGAAGGCTTGTTCTAATTTAAATTATTTAGCCAATTTTCTAATTCTCTCATCCTTGCATCTTTATTTGAAATTTTATTTTCATCTTCTATAATTTTTACGTGAGAGTCTATTTCCATTTGGTCAATAAATGCTTTTTTTTCTAAAAGTCGATCTCTCCTAAAATGAATTAAGCTTATCATTTTGGCATAAGTTATCTCTGGGTGATATTGTATTCCCCATACATTCGTTGAACCAACATTAAAATTTATACCCATGACTTTATTTATTGGATTTGATGAAAGTAATGTAGAGCCCTCAGGTAATTTTACAACTTCATCAAAATTAAATGCAGGGGTATTAAATTTTTTATTTTTATTTCTATAAAGCGGATGTTTAAGACCATTTTCGTTTATTTCTATGTCATGAGCTATTCCCCTGTGAGCGCCATTAGGGCATTTCTTTACTTCACCACCAGCAACGGTCACAGCAACTTGCATTCCCCAACATATTGCAAATATATTTTTTATATTCTTTTGACATTCCCTCATAAAGTTTATTTGTCTTCTTATTTCTGGAGTATCATTGTAAATATTTAAACTACTACCACCCCATATCATTCCATGATATTTAGTTAAATCTTTAGCTACTTCATTAATATTTTCATCTGATGAAGGATTAACAACATCAATATCTAATTGATCTGTAAAATAACTAATACTGTCTTTTAAACTTTCAGTATGAGTTTTAATTCCACCATCAGTAAAGCTTTGATTTTCTTCTCTAAGGTTACCTTCAACTATAAGAATTCTTTTCATTAAAATAATTTACCTGAAATACTATGTTCATAAAGTGCTTTCATGTCATCCTTACTCATTGTCCTTGGATTGGTAGAAGTTGAAGGATCTTCCAATGCCATTACTGATAACTGTTCTAAATTTATTTTATTTACATCAACAATTTCTGATAATTTATGCGGTATATTTAATTCTTTTCTTAGTTCTAAAATCCAGTGTAAAAAACTATCAAAACTTTTATCGAGTTCGAGATAATCACATATAGAAATTATTCTTTTTTCAATCATTTCTTTGTTAAAAGTTAATACATAAGGCATAAAGATTGCATTTGATAAACCGTGGTGAACATTAAATTGCGCATTAATAGGGTGGCTTAAAGAATGAATGGCACCAAGCCCTTTTTGAAAAGCGGTAGAACCCATACTAGCTGAAGCTAATAATTCTGCTCTAGCATTTAAATCTTTACCGTTCTTAACTGCTTTAATTAATGAGTTTTTAATTAACTTCATTCCCTCAATTGCAATTCCATCAGCCATCGGGTGGAATCCTGGTGCACAAAAAGCTTCTAAATTATGTGCCAAAGCATCCATACCTGTAGCCGCAGTCAATCTTGGAGAAAGATCTAAAGTTAAATTAGGATCTAAAATTACTATTGAAGGTAAAAATTTCGGGTGGAAAATTATTTTTTTTATACCTGTTTCTTTATTGATTATAGCTGATGCTCTGCCAGTTTCTGATCCTGTTCCTGCTGTAGTGGGTACAGCGATGATAGGTGCAATGTTAGTTTCATCTGCTCTTTTCCAATAATCACCTATATCTTCAAAATCCCACATTGGTCTCGACTGTCCTGACATAAAAGCAATAGCTTTACCTACATCAAGACCGCTGCCACCACCAAATGCAATAACTCCATCACAACCTAATTTCTTAAACTCCCCTACTCCCTCTTCCACATTCTCGCCTACAGGATTACCTGAAAAATTTGAAAAAATTTGAAGATGATTAAAGGTTTTTTTTAAATCTAAAATTATATCTTGAACCATTTTTAGATTAATTAAATCCTTATCTGTGACAAATAATGGTTTATCGATTTTTAGATTTTTACATGCTAGACCTAAATCTTGAATTCTGTTCTCTCCAACCCAAATTGTAGTAGGATAATTCCAATTAGTTTTCATATTAAAATAATATTTAATTTTTCTATTTTTCTTAGTACAATATATTTATAATTTTAATTGTAGAGGAAAAATTATCATGACTAAAGTCGCTATTATCGGTGCTGGACCCTGCGGGTTATCAATACTCAGGGCTTTTGAACATGCCGAGAAAAAAGGAGACAAAATACCTGAAATAGTTTGCTTTGAAAAACAAAGTGATTGGGGAGGTCTTTGGAATTATAGCTGGAGAACAGGATCTGACCAATATGGAGATCCGGTTCATAATAGCATGTATAGATATCTTTGGTCAAACGGACCTAAGGAGTGTCTTGAATTTGCAGATTATTCTTTTGATGAACATTTTGGTAAGCCAATTCCATCTTTCCCACCTAGAGAAGTACTTTATGATTATATCACGAGTAGAGTAAGTAAAGGAAATTTAAGAAATAAAATTAAATTTAATACAAGAGTAGTTAATACAGTTTTTAAATCAGATAAATTTGAAGTTAGCTATCAAGATAAAGAAAATGATAAAATTTTAACTGATCATTTTGATTACGTTGTAGTGTCCACTGGTCATTTTTCAGTTCCTTTTATACCTGAATATAAAGGTATGAGTTCATTTCCTGGAAGAATAATGCACTCACATGATTTTAGAGATGCAGAAGAATTTAGAGGAAAAAATATTATAGTTTTAGGAAGCAGTTATTCCGCTGAGGATATTGCGCTTCAATGCAACAAATATGGAGCAAAAAGTGTAACAATTGGCTACAGGCATAATCCTATGGGTTTTAAATGGCCTGAAGGAATGAAGGAAGTATTCTATTTAGATAGATTAGAGGGAAAAAAAGCAATTTTTAAAGATGGCACGGAACAGGATGCAGATGTAATAATACTATGTACTGGTTACCTACATCATTTTCCTTTCTTGGAAGAAAATTTAAAACTTAAAACAAGAAACAGACTTTATCCTCCAAAATTATACAAAGGTGTTGTTTGGCAGGATAATCACAAACTTTTGTATCTAGGAATGCAAGATCAGTTTCATACATTCAATATGTTTGATTGCCAAGCTTGGTACGCAAGAGATGTTATAATGGGGAAAATAAATATGCCAAATGGAGGGGATATTGAAAAAGATATTAATAAATGGGTTGCTTTAGAAGAAAAACTAGAAAATCCTGATCAGATGATTGATTTTCAGACTGAATACACAAAAGAATTACATGAGATGTCAGATTATCCAAAAATAGATTTTGAACTAATCAGAAAACATTTTAAAGAATGGGAACATCATAAGGTTGAAGATATATCAACGTATAGAAATAAATCTTTTTCATCTCCAGTTACAGGGTCAGTAGCTCCTGTTCATCATACAGCTTGGGCAAAAGCAATGGACGATTCCTCTGAAACATTTCTAAATAAAAACTAAAAATCTAATCTAATTTTCTAGAACAAGGTCTAAATATAAAGCTGCGCTCCATGAGAAATTGTTTGCGCCCATAACTGATCCATCTTTATAACTGTAATATTCATGAAAACCTTTTTTTTCAATTAATTCTAAAGTTTTTTTTTTGATTTCATTTGCATATTCTGGCTCTTTTTTAATAAGTCCTTGATAAATCAACCAATTACAATTTATCCATATTGGACCTCTCCAGTATCTTTTTTCTTCAAATGAAGGATAATTTGGTTTTATTGTTGAGAAATAGTAATTGTCATTAATATTATGATTTTTTAAATTATTAATAATTTTTTTATTTAATTCATCATCTTGTAAATTTGCGTAGAGAGTAAAATAATTTGTTATTGATGGAACAACGATATTCAAGTTAGTTTTTAAATCTTTTGAGACAAAATCATTAATATTATCATCATATAATTTTAATATTTCATTTTCATTTTTGGATACGAAATTATTTAAATCATCAAAATTTAAATCAAAATTTTTAGCTAAGCTAAGTAGATCTTTATTTGCTCTCAAAAATAAAGCATTAAATCCAACATCTACTACATTAAAATCAGAAATCTCATACAATTTATGTCTATCATACTGAACATCCCTAAATTGATCTCTTAAAGTTACATATCTATCATAATCAGTTTTTAAAGGTCTCTCATCTGAGTTTGAAACTTCAAGGTCTCTTCTTTTATAATTAAGGTCTTTATCTACTTTGATATTGCTCATTGGCTGATCCCAAATTGGTGAATTATCATACCCGCTCTCCCAAGGATGTAATATGGATACAAGGCCGGTTTTATTAGGATCTCTGAATTTTATGAACCAATCATGATATTTTTTAATTTTTGTTATTACATTCACAATTCTTGAATGTTGTTCATTACTAAGTTGATTTTTTTCAACAATTTTTCTCAAAATACTGGCTAAAACTGGTGGCTGAGTAATACCAGATGAAGGAATATTTTTTCCACATTGCCATGTTGTGTGATTTGGAAAATAAGATGTGTCTTTTTCATGAAAAAGAATGTGGGGTACCATACCATCATCCCACTGACCATTAAGCAAAGTTTCAATTTCTATGATTGAAAAATCTAAATTAAAGTAAGAATAGCCAAGAGCTATAAAAGCTGAATCCCAATTCCATTGAGCAGGATATAATTTGTTATTAGTAGGAAGTGTGTAACCATTTTTTCTGTTACCTAATAATATTTTTTTTGCCTCTTCTACTTTATTTTGCATTATCCTTTAACACTTCCTGCAGTGAGACCACTTACTAAATATTTTTCAAAATAAACAAAAATTATTAAAATAGGTAAAGTTACTACTACAGACCCTGCCATCAAATATTGTCTAGGTGTTTCAGCTCCAACATTCAGAAACTGAATAGCTCTTGATAATGTGAATGTATTTGGCCGGTCTAAAAACATTAATGAAAACAAAAATTCATTCCAAGCTATCATAAATACGTACAAAGCTACTGATGATATTGCAGGTAAACTAAGTGGGAGTATAATTTTAAAAATTATACCAAGCCAATTTTGACCATCTATTATTCCTGCTTCTTCTAATTCTTTTGGTATACTTTTAAAGTAACCTTGCAGCATATAAATTGCTACAGGTAAGGTTGTAGCTGTATAAACTATTAGTAAACCCTCAATAGAATTTCTTAAACCAAGTTGACTAAAAATTGTGTACAAAGGTATCACTAAAACTATCGCCGGAAACAAATAAATTATCAATATGGATGTTGATAAAAAATTTTTCCCAAAAAAGTTAAGTCTTGCTACTGCATAAGCAGCCGGTATTGCAAAAATTAATGTTATAACGACTGTGCCTAAAGAGACTATTGTGCTGGTTAGCATATATCTTCCAAAATTGTAATCTTTGAATACTATAAAATAAGATTTGAACAACTCTGGCAAACCTTGTGCAAAGTTAATACTAAAGTCTAAGGGGTTCAATAACAATAATGCTTGGGTTTTAAAGCTTGTAACTAACATCATATAAAAAGGGAAAAGAATTACAAAAGAGAACAGTGTAATTCCAAATAATGTTAAAAAATTAAAAAATAATTTTTGAGAAGAATGATTTTTTGACAAAAAGTTTTTGTCGTAATCTTTTATACTATTGAAAAAAAATAATGAAATTAAGAATATACCAAAACTGTGCCAAATAGGTAAATTTACAGAAATAAAATAATCAAAGATAGAAAATAAAAGTGCTAGTAAAATTATTTTGATATTTAAATTAAATTTTTTTCCAATTAAAAGATTTATTACACATAGAACTATTCCAAAGGCAAATAATTTATTAAAATTAAAATTTGTTAATTCAATTCCTTGTAACGTAACTAAGATTTTCCAAATACAAATTAATGAAAACAAAAACAAAGACGAGATAAAGCAATAAGTAAATATATTTTTAATTTTCATCAGCTCTTTTTCCTAAAAGTTTAAAATAGATAAACATAAAAATTAATAGAAACACTACAATCACAATAGAGACTGCAGAACCCATACCAATATCCCCGATTGAAAAACCTTGTTGATATACATTGATTGGCAATGTTCTTGTGCCTGATGCCCCGCCAGTGAGTAAAAAGATGTCTTCAAATTTATTAAAATTCCAAATAAATCTAATCATAAATAAAATTGAAATCACTGCTAATATTTGGGGTAAAGTAATATTAAGAAATTTTTGGATAGGATTTGCACCATCAACATCAGCTGCTTCATACAACTCTTTTGGAACTGCTTGTAGACGAGCAAGAATAAATAAAAATGCTAGAGGAAAATATCTCCAAATTTCAAAAATAATTACAGTTGTTAATGCTAACCTTAATTTAAAATCAAAACCAAGTATGTTTAAAGTTACATATTTTTGTCCTAATAAATTTATTGGTCCATCAATAATTTGATAATTAATTAATAAATTATTTAAAGTTCCACTTGTTGGATCAAGTAAAAGTTCCCAGGTATAAGCGAGAGCAACAACTGGCGCAACATAAGGAAATAAAAGAACACTTCTCATAAAGGTTCTTCCAAAAAATTTTTGATTTACCATTTGTGCAGCTAAAATTCCAAAAACTATTGCACCTATGGTTCCAAAAAAAGTGTAATAAAAAGTTGTTGATAATAGATCTATAAAAGCTTTGTCTTTAATTACTTTTTTGAAATTATTTAGTGTAAATTCATAAGTTAATAATATATTTTGTGACTTACCTGATAGTTTAGGCTTATAAGATTTTAGTTCCTTCTTGGAAATTTCTTGATTATTAATATTTTGAAATACTATTTCTAAATTTTCTCGATATTTTTTTGGCCAATTACCTAACTCACACTTAAGTAAATTTGATTTAAATTGACATTTATTATTTAAACTTATCGGTTCGATATCATCTGGATATTTATCTTTAAATTTTACATTAGTAATTTCTTGTGTAAGAGAACTATTTCTTAATTTGTAAATTACTTTTATTTGATTTGGATTATCATTAATTGATTTTACTAATTTTTTTGCTCTTGGTTCAGGAATTCTTAAATCTTTGAGCTCTACATTTTTAAAACTTATCCAAATATTAGAAAATATTGGAAATAAAATTATAGAAAATACTAAAAGAACTGATGGTAATATTAAAAGATAAGCTGTTCTTTTTTCAATTTTTGCAAGTTTTGAACTCATAAAAAAAAGCGGATAATTAATATTACCCGCTTTTTTTAATTTTTTAAATTACTAGAAGCTAGCTAGGACAGTGTTAATTTCATCTACTGCTTCATCTAACGTCAATTGATCGTCTATGTATTGTCTAGTGATTCTATTTATAAATTTATTGTTAATAATTTTAGATGCTCTCGATAATTCACCTTCTTTAACACCCCATCTATTAGCGGTATCTAAACCAGCAACAATATTATTTATAACATCTGCTGAATATAGATCTGTTAAAGGAGCTTTTCTATCAACTCCAACAGGCAATTTACTCCAAGCTGCTGTAAATGCATTTGGATCACTTGCATTACCTCTTCTTACAGGGAACTTACCTTCTGGTGCTATAGATAAAGTACTTGTGTATCCTTCATCCATTGAATAAAGAATAAACTGCTTAGCTTCATCTGTATCTGCATCTGCAGTTACACCAAAGTATCTAACATCCGCCCAAGCTGCACCTTTTACATTATTTGGTCCACTAAAATTAGTTATAAAACCAGTTTTAGATGCCAATTCTGGTGATGTAGGATCACTGTTAATTGTTGGTGGAGCTGAGTCTCTTAAACCAGCTAATTCATCCATAATAAATGGTGACCATATTATCATTGGAGTTTTACCAGCGAAATAAAGTTCTCTTGATTGTTTCCAATAAAGTTCACCTGGAGGGCTAGCCTTAGCTAATTTTTTATAAAACTGTAAAGAATTCTTTAAAGCTCTTCCTTGTTTTTTTGTTCCACCTTTTTTTACAATATTTACACCGTTTGCAAGCATGACATGTTCTAAAACTTGACTCATAAAGTTTTCGTCAGTTTTAGTTGCTGCAACAAATCCAAACATATCATTACTAGATAAAGCATCTATTGCTTTCTCGATGTTTGCATAAGTCGTCGGTGGTTCTAAACCAGCAGCTTTAAATAAATCTTTTCTGTATACAACCATTTGCGTCCAGCCATCTACTGGCACGGCAGCAATTTTGCCACCTTTTTTAGCCATCTTTAAAGCACCTGGAGCAAAAGTTTTCTTTCCAAGTGAGTTAACGATATCATTATTTGCATCAACGTCTAAAATTCCCGCTTCTGCCCATGGCAATACATATTGCAATGTATGATAAATTACATCAGGAAGATCTCCTGCTGCAGCTGCTGCAGTAGCTCTTGTTCCTAAATCTTTTTCATCAATCGGGATAACTTCAACTCCAATTCCAGTTTTGGCTTCAAAAGCTTTTGCCATCTCTTCTTGTTTAGCCATCCTTGCTGGTTGAGTTTCTGTCGTCCAGAATTTGATATCTGCAAATGCAATTGAATTAAAAACAAAAGCTATTGCAGAGATTGTTATTAATATATTTTTAAACATATATTCCCCTCTTTTTTCTTGTTTTCTAAAGTTATTTAAAAATTAACACATAATGGACATTTAAAAGAAGAATAACAAGTATGTAATTTAAACAATACTACCTGAGATTGATTCAAGAATTTTTAAAAGAAATACCTTTATTATCAAATAAATGGCAACGAAATGGATCAAAACCTATTTTAACAGTGTCACCTACTTTAATATTTGTGTCTCCATCAGTTTGTACAACAAGAGGATCTCCCTCTTTCTCTAAATATAAATATGTTCCTGACCCTAATTTTTCTACAACGAAGACTTTACTTTCCCATAATGAATCTGTTTTTGCATTTAATATCAAATGCTCTGGTCTTATTCCAATTTTTATACTATCCCCTTCTTGAGTATTATCAGAAATTTTTGGTACATTTAACTTTCCAGTCCCCATTATATCTACTTCAGAACTCTTTGAACTTTTACTTAAAATTTTACTATCTATAAAATTCATTTTTGGAGATCCGATAAAACCACCAACAAACAGATTATCTGGGTTATTATATAAGTTCATGGGTGATCCCTTTTGTGAAACTATACCTTGATCCAATACAACAATATCATTTGCAAGTGTCATGGCTTCAGTTTGATCATGAGTTACGTAAATCATTGTTGCATTAAGTTGATCATGTAATTTTGCTAATTCTACTCTCATTTGTACTCTTAATGCTGCATCTAGATTAGATAATGGTTCATCGAATAAGAAAACTTTTGGTTTTCTTGTAATGGCTCTACCAATAGCTACTCTTTGACGTTGTCCTCCAGATAATTGTTTGGGTTTTCTCTCAAGATACTCTTCTATCTGTAAGATTTTAGCAGCCTCCATCACTCTTTGCTCTATCTCTTCTTTTGATTTTTTTTCAATTTTTAAACCAAAAGCCATATTATCAAATACAGTCATATGAGGATAAAGAGCATAAGATTGAAATACCATTGCAATATTTCTTTCTTTAGGTGGTAGATCATTTACAACTTTATCATCAATAGATATTGTACCTGAATTAATTTCCTCTAAACCAGCAATCATTCTTAAGATTGTTGATTTACCACATCCGCTTGGGCCTACTAGAACTGTGAAAGACTCACTTTTTATATCAAGAGAAACATCTTTAATCACATGTGTGCTACCAAAAAACTTGTTTACTTTATCTATTTTAATACTTGCCATTTTTAATTTAATCTTAATTTTTTGTTATTAATT
>CACMNP010000015.1 GCA_902615045.1 uncultured Pelagibacteraceae bacterium
TTTAACCTATTTATACTTTTTGTTTTAAGATATCCGTACTCATTGGATGGTCTAGTTGGTTTAATTCCGAATATAAATATATTTTCATCACTTAAATTTTTAACATTAGTTTTTAAAGATCTTGTTAAAATACTTGGGTTTTCAATCAAATGATCTGAAGTAAAAAACATTATTGGTTGATCAGATGGAATTTCTTTAATTAGAACACTCACTAAAATTGCTGGTGCTGTATTTTTTTTGGCTGGTTCTAATATTATTTTATATTTTTTTATTTTAGATTTTTTTAATGTTTTCTTTACATCTTTTAAGTACTTAAGATTTGTACTGATAATTGGAAAATCGTAGGAGTTATTATTTATTCTTTCAAAAGCTTTTTGTAATAAAGTCCAACCACCAAAATCAATAAATTGTTTTGCTTGAGTATTTTTTAAATTGGGCCAAAGTCGTGTTCCTGCACCACCACAAAGTATTACAGGTCTAATTTTCATCAAATATCTGCGTAAGTTTTAACCTCGTTTTTACCACCTGGATGCGTAGGTGCTCCTAAGTAAGCTGGACCTACTGTTTGAGCATATTTCCAAAGAGTTCCGTTTCCAAAGTTCATTTTTCTTTGTTTCCATTTCTTTTTTCTCAAACTAAGCTCTTTTTTACTTAATCTAACGTTAATAGTTCCCTTCTTTGCATCTATATCAATTATATCTCCGTTCTTTAAAAGGGCTATTGGACCGCCTATAGAGGCCTCAGGACCCACATGGCCGATACAGAAGCCTCTTGTAGCCCCAGAGAACCTACCGTCCGTTATAAGGGCTACTTTCTCCCCTTTTCCTTGTCCATAAATTGCAGCTGTTGTCTGCAACATTTCTCTCATTCCTGGACCACCCTTTGGGCCTTCATATCTAATTATAATTATATCGCCGTCTTTGTATTTTCTTTCTTTTACAGCTTTGTAAGCTTTTTCCTCAGAGTCAAAACATCTTGCTCTTCCAGTAAATTGTAATTTTTTCAAACCTGCAATTTTAACAATTCCACCTTCCGGAGCTAAATTGCCTCTTAATCCAACAACTCCGCCCGTTGGTGTAATTGGGTTTTTATAACTTCTCATTACTTTTTGTTTTGGATTAAATTTCACATTTTTTAAATTCTCTTTCATTGTCTTTCCTGTAACAGTCATACAATCTCCATGAATATATCCACCATCGTAAAGAGTTTTTAAAAGCATTGGAACTCCACCTGCTTCCCACATATCTTTTGCAACATATTTTCCACCAGGTTTTAAATCAGCAAGATAAGGAGTTCTTTTAAAAATTTTTGCAACATCCATTAAATCAAATTTTATTCCAATTTCATTTGCAATAGCTGGTAAGTGTAAACCTGCATTAGTAGATCCTCCTGTTGCAGCGACAACTGTAGCAGCATTTTCTAATGCTTTTCTTGTAACAATATCTCTTGGTCTAATATTTTTTGCTAAAAGCTCCATTACAGCTTTGCCACTATTAATCGCATACTTGTGTCTTTCTTTGTAAGGAGCAGGAGTTCCTGCTGAATATGGTAAAGCTAAACCAATAGCTTCAGATACACATGCCATTGTATT
This sequence comes from uncultured Pelagibacteraceae bacterium, assembly GCA_902615045.1. Taxonomy (GTDB): domain Bacteria; phylum Pseudomonadota; class Alphaproteobacteria; order Pelagibacterales; family Pelagibacteraceae; genus Pelagibacter. The sequence goes on from CACMNP010000015.1 coordinate 1,592, forward strand.
CGCTGTGAATTGTCCCCCACAAGCACCTGCACTTGGACAAGCTTTTAATTCTAATTTTCTAAGAGCATGTGCTGTCATTTTTTTTGAAGTATATTTTCCAACACCTTCAAAAACATCAACAACAGTTACATCCTTACCTTCAAATCTACCTGGAAGTATTGAACCACCATAAATAAATACACTAGGAATATTTAATCTAACCATAGACATCATTAGACCTGGTAAAGATTTATCACATCCTGCTAAACCAACTAAAGCATCATAACAATGACCTCTTACAGTTAATTCAGTAGAATCTGCAATTACATCTCTTGAAATCAATGAAGATTTCATTCCTTCATGACCCATAGCGATACCATCAGTAACTGTTATTGTACAAAATTCTCTAGGAGTTCCTCCTGATGAATTTACGCCTTGTTTTACAAATTGGGCTTGTTTCATTAAATTAATATTACAAGGTGCAGCCTCATTCCATGTTGAAACAACACCAACAAAGGGTTTTGCTACATCTTTTTCGGTTAAATCCATTGCATAATAAAAGGATCTTTGTGGAGCTCTATCAGCACCTACAGTTGTATATCTGCTTGGTAGTTTTTTTTTATTAAATTTCCGCATTATAGACTTTCTAAAGTATAATTTAATTTATTAACATCTTTTTCTAAATTAATAAAGTTAGACTTTTCTTGCTCAACAATATCATTTGGAGCTCTTTCAATAAAACTTTTATTATTTAGCCTTGTATTAATTTTTTCCATCTCTTTCTCAATTTTATTCTTTTTATTTAATAATGTTTCTTTAATTTTTGACAAATCTACATCTTCATCAAAGTAAATTTTAAATATTTCACCTTTAATGACCAAGTTTGCCGAAGGTTTTTTCATATCCTCAGTTACAAATTCATTAATTCTGCCAATTTTTTTTAATGTATTGGAGTTATTTTCAATAAATTTCTTAATTTCAGGATTTATTTTATTCACTAGTATTTTAACAAATGAACCTGGGCTTATTTCTATTTCATTTTTAAAAGACCTAATAGATGAGACAAATTCGATTATTTCATTTACTTCATCAGAGTCTTTATCTTTATTAGAAATGGCTTCAGACCAGTTTTTTAACATAAGAAAATCTTTTCCATCTTTATCCAATTTATTTTTCAACCATATTTCCTCGGTTAGAAAGGGTATGAATGGGTGTAAAATAACTAGAATTTGAGTAAATATGAAGCTAGCTACATTTCTTGTTTCTTCGATATTTTCATTATTTTCTGAATACAAGACAGTTTTAGATAATTCTAAATACCAATCACAGAACGAATGCCATACAAATTGATATGCAATTCTTGCGGCCTCATCAAATCGATAACTATCTATTGATTTTTTGATCTTTTCATTAGTGTTAGTGAATTCAACAAAAATCCATTTATTTATATTTAGTTTTAAATCATTAGGCGTTTCTATATTTTCAAATTTACAATCATTTTGAATAAGAAAGTTATTAGCATTCCATATTTTGTTTAAAAAATTTCTATAACCTTTAACTCTATCCTCTGATAACTTTACATCTCGTCCAGGAGATGCCATTGACAAAAGTGTAAATCTTAAAGCATCAGCACTATATTTTTCTATCAACTCTAATGGGTCAATAACATTACCTTTAGACTTTGACATTTTTTGACCTTTTTCATCTCTAACTAAAGCGTGAACATAAATATTTTTAAAAGGTTCTTTATTTTGAAATTCCATTCCAAACATAATCATTCTTGCAACCCAAAAGAAAATGATATCAAATCCTGTTACCAATACTGAGGTTGGATAAAATTTTTCTAGATATTCATTTTTTTCTGGCCATCCTAATGTTGCAAAAGGCCATAGGCCTGATGAAAACCATGTATCAAGAACGTCTGGATCTCTAGTTAATCCAACATCTTTTTTATAATGTTCTTTAGCTAATTTTTTTGCACCTTCTTCTGTTTCATCTACAAATATTTCTCCGTCAGGTCCATACCATGCAGGTATTTGATGTCCCCACCAAAGTTGTCTTGAAATACACCAAGGTTCTATATTATCCATCCATTGAAAATAAGTTTTTGTCCAATTAACGGGAAAAAAATTAGTTGTTTTATTATTTACTATTTCTTTTGCTTTTATTGAAAGTTTCTTAGCATCTGCAAACCATTGCTCCGTTAAATAAGGTTCAATTATTGAATTAGATCTGTCACCATATGGAACTTTATTTTTAATTTTTTCTTCTTTAACAAGTAAGTTTTTATCAGTTAGTTCTTTTAAAATTCTTTTTCTTGCTTCAAATCTATCAAGTCCAACATAATTATCAGGTGCATTTTCATTAATTTTTCCATCAGGAGTAAAAACATTTATGACTTCTAAATTATTTCTCTCCCCCACTTCATAATCATTGAAATCATGTGCTGGTGTAATTTTAACAGCTCCAGTACCTTGTTCAGGATCTGCATAATCATCTTCAATAATTTTTATTTTTCTATCAACTATTGGAACTATTACATTTTTATTGACTAATGATTTAAATCTTTCATCTGATGGATTAACTGCAACCGCTGTATCTCCTAACATGGTTTCAGGTCTAGTAGTTGCAATAGTTATAAATTTATCTGCCCCTTCTATTGGATATTTGATGTGATAAAGTTTTGAATTAACTTCTCTTTGGTCTACTTCTAAATCTGATATTGCCGTTTTTAAAACAGTGTCCCAATTGACTAATTTTTTTGATTTGTAAATTAAACCATTTTTGTACATTTCAACAAAAACTTTTAATACGGATTTTGATAAATTTTCGTCCATGGTAAAAGCATTTCTAGACCAATCACAAGAACAGCCTAATTTTTTTAATTGATTAATTATTATGTCACCATATTGACCTTTCCACTCCCAAACTTTTTCAATAAACTTTTCTCTTCCTAAATCATTTTTATCGATACCTTCAGATTTTAGTTTTTTTTCTACTAATGCTTGTGTAGCAATACCCGCATGGTCAGTTCCAGGTTGCCATAAAGTTTCAAAATTATTCATTCGATGGTAACGAGTTAATAAGTCTTGAATAGAATTATTTAATGCATGTCCCATATGAAGGCTACCAGTTACATTTGGTGGTGGGATAACTATAGAAAATTGTTTCTTATTAGATTTAGGTTTAAATAAACTTTTTTCTTCCCAATAAGAATAAATCTTATTTTCAACATTTTCATGAATATATTTATCTGAACTCATGGATAATTATTTTATAAATTAATCATATCAATAAACAACAATGAAATTATCCGTTAAATTTATAGACTAAATTATAAAATTAATTATATATGTCCTCATTGAATATTTAATTCATGGCAACGTGGCGGAATGGTTACGCAGAGGATTGCAAATCCTTGTATCCCGGTTCGATTCCGGGCGTTGCCTCCACAATTTATTTTTGTTGAGATAATATAAAAAAAAAGTAAGTTGTGATTTTACATTCCTCGGTAGCTCAGTTGGTAGAGCAGTTGACTGTTAATCAATTGGTCGCAGGTTCGAGTCCTGCCCGAGGAGCCAATTAAAATTAATTTATCCTGTTTTAGAAATATTTACCTGGTTGATTTGTATGTTTTTAGTAAACTTAATTTTTTGATCTTGAGTAAGTTCAGAATAAACTTTTACTAAAAAATTATAGTTTACGTTCATGTGACCTTCTTTAGATTTTTCTAAATTTATTAAGTATTCTGAAAAATCCTCAAAAAAATAGTTTATTGGCACTTTAAGATAATTAGATAGTTGTAGTAATCTAATAGAACTTACACCATTTGTTCCTTTTTCATATTTTTGTATTTGTTGAAATGTTACATTTATTGCTTTTGCGACTTTTGTTTGAGTTAAACCTAAAGCCAAACGTCTAAGTTTTAATTTATTACCTAGATGTTTATTGAAATTTTCTTCCATCAAAGACCCCTCTTTAATTAAAAATAATAAGTTGAGTTAATAGAAATCAAAAAGTTATTTCAAGTAAAATAATTTTAAAAAGAATAATAATTTTTAAGATTTTATAAAGCTGTCAAGCGACTTTTTAGCAATTTAGTTATAATTTTTATAATATTTGGCTCAAAAAAAGCTTTGTTCTATCGCTTTTTGGGTTAGCAAAAAACTCTTTTGTTTCTGCCTGTTCTACAATCATACCTTCATCCATAAAAATAACTTCATCTGCAACTTCTTTTGCAAACCCCATTTCATGTGTCACAACAATCATAGTCATACCAGCCTTAGCTAAATTAACCATTGCATCTAAAACTTCTTTAATCATTTCAGGATCTAATGCTGATGTGGGTTCATCAAAAAGCATTATTTTTGGCTCCATACATAACGCTCTAGCTATTGCACATCTTTGTTGTTGACCACCAGAAAGTTGACCTGGATATTTATATGCTTGATCAGCAATCTGAACTTTTTCTAAATGTCTTAAAGCTAATGCTTCAGCATCTTTTTTAGGCATTTTTTTTACCCATATTGGTGCCAATGTACAGTTATCTAATATTGATAAATGTGGAAATAAATTAAATTGTTGAAATACCATTCCAACCTCAGCTCTTATTTGTTCTATATTTTTTGTCTCTTCGGTTAATTCAGTGCCATCAACGACAATTGACCCTTCTTGGTGTTCTTCAAGTCTATTAATACATCTAATTAATGTCGATTTACCTGAACCAGATGGACCACAAACAACAATTTTTTTGTTTTTTTCAACGTCTAAATTAATATTTTTTAAGACTTGGAAATCTCCAAACCATTTATTCATTTCTTTTATTTGAATTATTTTATCTGACATTATCTCTCAGTTTTATATTTTTGCTCTAAATTATAACTATATTTACTCATTGCATAGCAAATAATAAAAAATACTATTGATGCAAACACATACCCTTCCATTGCAAAACCTAACCATTCAGGATTTGTTTTTGCTAAATTAAGCATTCCTACAATCTCCAGAAGGCCAACAACAAATATTAAAGGTGTATCTTTGACAAGAGCTAAGAATGTATTAGCTATACCTGGAATTACTAGTTTAAGAGCTTGTGGTAAAATAACAAATATATGCATTTTCCAATAACCCATTCCTAAAGATTTTGCAGCATCATATTGCCCTCTAGGTAAAGCCTGTAAACCACCTCGAATTACCTCTGCTACATATGCGGCTTCAAACAATGATATAGCAATTATAACTCTTACTAGTTTATCAATAAACATGTCCTCTGGTAAAAACATTGGAAACATTACTGATGACATAAATAAAACTGTGATTAAAGGTACCCCTCTCCAAAATTCTATAAATCCTATAGATATGTATTTAATGATGGGTAAATCAGATCTTCTCCCTAAAGATAGGAATAATCCTACTGGAAAACAGAATATTAAACAGAAAAATGAAACTATGAAAGTTAATGATAATCCACCCCAAGCCCCAGTTTCAACCCATTCGAAAGCTTGTATCTTTCCTAATTCAATTAGTTCTTCGTAAAAAAAGACATATTTTAATAATATATAAATCGTGATTGGTATTATTAAAAAATAATACATCTTAAATTTCGATGGAATAAAAAAACCTATCACAATAGATATCACTGCAGCAATAATTCCATATGAAAAATCAAAAAATATTGGACCACCTGAAATAAAAAAGAATATAAATAAAAAGGCAATTACTGGATAAACAACAACATAATACAATGTTAAATATTTTTTAAATTTTTCAGTTGCGAAAAAACCTACTCCACCAAGAAAAGCAAGAGCTATAAATGATAAATTTATTCTCCACTGTTCTGCATTTGGATACATTCCATACATAAATCTATTAAACCAAGTTTTTATATAAGCCCAGCATGCTCCAGATCCAGAACATGCATCTTTTGAATCGCCAGCAAAATTTGCATCAATTATGAACCAACTTAACAATGGTGGTAACGATTTGATAACAGCAAATATAATTAATAATGATAAAAGAGCATTAAAGTTATTTGTGTTAATATTTTTGTTAATAATGTCTAAAAATTTTATACCTGAATATTCAATTCTAATTAAATGCAATCCAATAAAACCAATTATTAGAGGCAAAAAGTAACTTATTGTTCCTGGTAGAAAGCTAGTCAAATCTAAACTGAAAAAAGAATTCAAGAATACAATTAATATACTTAAAGACAATAAACTAATACCTGAATACAAGTAAGCGTAAAGATTATTTTTGTCCGGTGATAAAAAATTTAATTTATTCATTATTTTTCTTTAATTGCTATTTTTTTATTATACCAATTCATAAATATTGAGATTGTTATGCTTAAAGTTAAATAAGTTAACATTGTAATTGAAACAATTTCAATCGCTCTTCCCGTTTGCATCAAAGCTGTTCCTGCAAAAACAAGTACTAAGTCTGGATATGCAATAGCAGCAGCAAGAGAAGAATTCTTTGTTAAATTTAAATATTGATTGGTTGTTGGAGGAATTATAATCCTCAATGCTTGAGGCATAACGACTAATTTAAGAACTTGATTAGGAGTTAAACCAATTGAAGCTGCAGCTTCTTTTTGACCTTTGCTAACACCCTGAACACCAGCCCTTACACATTCTGCAATAAAAGTTGCTGTATACAAAGATAAGGCTAACGCTAATGAAATTAATTCCGGAGGCAATTTAAGGCCACCTTTATAAGTAAAGGATGTTTTTGATAGTTGTTCAATAACTGGTATTTGAATTGATGCATCAACACCGCCTAGTAAAAAACTTAATAATGGTAAAATAATTAAAAGACCAATAGATATTAATAAAACGGGAGTTTGAATTCCTTGATTTTCTTGCTTTTTTTTAGCGTATAATCTAACAAAAACTATTGCGACGATTGCTGCTATTACTGAATAGATAAAAATATCTAGGTTATTCCAAACAAAAGCAGGAACAAAAAAACCTTTTATAGTTAAAAAGAAAACTCCAAACATTGGTTCTGCTTTTTCTGGTAATGGTAATGCCCTCAATGCAGCAAAATACCAAAAGAATATTTGTAATAGCAAAGGAATGTTTCTAAAAAATTCCACATAAATTGCTGCAGTTCTCTCAATCAAGTAATTGCTTGATAATCTAGCTATTCCTACAATAACCCCAATTATAGTTGCAAATATAATTCCAATAACTGAAACTAAAATAGTATTTAATAATCCAACTAGATAAGCTCTAAAATAAGAATGTGACCCATCATATTCTATAAGAGAAAACTGAACATCAAATGAAGACTCTTGAGTTAAAAAACCATAACCAAATGTGATACCCCTGTTTTCCATATTAACTTGAGCGTTATATGAAAAGAAACCAAATACTATGATAACAACAACTAGAGTAAGTAACTGGGGTAATATTTTCTTAAAATTCACTGTTAGTAAGGTTTATAAAAAAAAGGGCTAGAAAAATCTAGCCCTCTTTATATTCTTTTAAAAAGAATTATCTTGCTGGTGGTACGTATAGTATTCCACCTTTTGTCCATAACTGATTTGGACCTCTATCAGGTAGAATTCCAGTATCAGCTATATTTCTTTTATAGCTTTCACCGTAATTACCAACTTGCTTGATTATTCTTAAACTCCACTCATTATCTAAACCTAGAGCAGCTCCTAATTCACCTTCAGCACCAACTAATCTTTTTACAGCTGGATTATCTGAAGTTTTCATAGAATCAGCATTTGCTGATGTTACGCCATACTCCTCAGCTTCGATCATAGTGTTTAGTGACCATCTTACGATATCTTCCCAAACAGAATCACCTTGTCTAACAACAGGGCCTAATGGCTCTTTCGAAATAGTTTCAGGTAATACCATATGATCATCTGGATTGCTCAATTTAATTCTTTGAGCAGCTAAACCAGATTTATCTGTAGTGTATGTATCACATCTACCAGCATCATATGCAGCTACAACTTCGTCAGCTTTTTCAAAAGTGACTGGCTCATATTTAATTCCTTTTGAATTGAAGAAATCTCTCATATTAAGCTCTGTTGTAGTTCCAAGGTTAGTACATGCAGAAACACCAGCTTTGAAATCATTCACTGAAGAAATTCCTGAATTTTTTCTAACCATAAATCCTTGACCATCATAGAAGTTTACTCCTACAAAAGTAAGACCGATATCCGCATCCCTTGAAAGTGTCCAAGTTGTATTTCTAGATAGAATATCTATTTCATTAGATGTTAATGCAGTAAATCTTTCTTTAGCACTTAATGGAGTAAATTTAACTTTACTTGCATCACCAAGTACTGCAGCAGCTACCGCTCTACATACATCTACATCAACACCAGTCCAGTTTCCTGCTGCATCAGCATTAGAAAATCCTGGTAGACCTTGTGAAACACCACATCTCACAAAACCTTTTTTCTGAGTGTTTTTAAGAGTTTTTGACTTTTTTGCGGCCATAGTCTCTGTTGTAAAAGTAAACAAAACAGCAAACATAGCAACAACTGAAGTCAATCGTTTTACTAATTTAAACATTATATATTCCTCTTGTTTATTTATTTGTTAACAAATAATTCAAATTAATTTTGAATTTACCAAGTAAAGCAGAAACTATGAAACGCATCAATATTAAATTAGTCGCAAAATTTATGCATTATTTGGATTTTGGCGCGCTCTGAAGGATTCGAACCTTCGACCTACGGTTTAGAAAACCGTTGCTCTATCCAGCTGAGCTAAGAGCGCATGAAATGCTTTATAATACGAAATTAATTTTTGAAAAGAAATTTTTTCAATAAAATAATTAAGGATAATAGTTCAATTCTACCAATTATCATAAAAATTATTAAAGAAAATTTACCAAAAAGATTAAAATTATAAAAATCAAGATTTCCCAAATTATACATTTCAGAATTTACGGTGTTCATAATTGTCAAAATTCCTAATTTAAATGATGTTTCAAAATCTAAATTAGAAATTGTTAATAAAATCGATATTAAAAAAAGTGAAATAACAAAAATTATTATTGCAAAAAAGTATTTATTTATATCTTCTATATTTGCACTTATCTTATTTAAAGATAATTTGTTAGAGTAAATTTGATTAGGCTTAGAATGAGACAATAAATTATTAAGTGAAAATTTAATTAATGTTATAACTTTTATTACTCTTAGACCTGAACTAGTTGAAAAAAAAGATCCACCCAATATTACAAGCAAAAGGAATATAAAGAAAAGATTCTTAGGTATTTCGCTAAAAGAAATTCCAATATTCGAAACACTGCTGCAAATGGAAACCAAAATATTTAAAAAGTTGTTATCATAATTTAAAAATAGAAAAGATGTTATTATTACAATAACAAGATAAATTAAAATATTAATATCTTCACTTAGATAATTTATATTTTTTTTCTTAAAAAAAATTAAATTAAATATAAAAAAAAGACTAAAAAATGAAAATAGCATTGATATAGATAAGAAAATTTTACTAAAATCAGAACTAAAAGTCATATCAAAATTATTATTTGGAAGAAATCCACCTGAAGATATAATTGACAACGAATAATTATAAGCATCGTAAGACCTTATATTAACTAACTTGAGCATAAGAAATATTAGAACAGTCATTGATAAATAAATCACTATAATTTTAAATATTTGTCTAAAAATCTCTGACGAATTTAATGAGATGTAATTGGTTAAAGATCTTTTTAAATTTTCATCAAATACGTCTATTAATAAAAGGATTGAAAACAAAAAATATAATCCACCAATCCATTGTGAACCAGATCTCCACATTATTAATGTTTGATCTAATTGTTTCAAATTATTAAAGATGGTAAAACCAGTTGATGTAAAACCAGAAATAGCTTCAAAATAACAATTAATTAAACTAATATTTTCTATACAAAGATAGTAAGGTAAGGAAACTGCAATTGGTAATATTACATAACCTGACAAAACAGTAATTATTCTTTGATATAAACTAATTTTTTCAAATTTATATTTTTTAAATATAATTAAAAATAGACCCACAAAAAGAGTTATAAAGAAAACTAAAATATAATTATTTAGATTATTTAAAAGATCAAAATAATATGAGTAAATGATGTTAAAAAATGAAAAAAAACTAATTATTAGAAAAAAAATACCATAGTATTTTAGTGGAAAGGTATTCATCTATTAGATTGAACTGATTCTAAATAAATTTTCTACTAGAGTTAATTGGTCTCTTTTTGCTAACAAAATAACTTTATCATCTTTTTGAAAAATATATTTAGATGAAGGTAATATAAATTTATTATTTCTCAAAATTGCTCCAACCCTAATTTCATCAGGGAGATCTGAATTTTTAAGCTCTTTATTTACTAATTCTGAAGTTTCTAAAATATCGGCCTCTATAACCTCATATTCACCATTCAATATTGTATAGGCGTTTTCTATGGTACCTTTGTGAACATGTTTTAATATACTTGAAACTGTACTCATTCTTGGATCAATTAAATCATCTATTTTTAAAGACGACTGCAATAGTGAGTAGTTAGGCTTATTTACTAATGCCATTGTTCTCTTATTTTTTGAAAATTTTTCAACTAATACACTTACCATGAGATTATCTTCATCATCATTTGTTAAAGCCAAAACTGTTTCTACTTCATCCAAATTAGCTTCATTTAAAACATCCTCATCTAAACCATTACCATTTATTACAATCGTGTCATTTAAGTAATTTGCAATAAATTCTGCTCTGTTTTTGTCTTTCTCAATAATTTTTACTCTAGCCTCCTCAAAATTATTTTCAATGTTAGATGCTAAATTAAAACCTATATTTCCCCCTCCAATAATTAAAATTTTATTTGCTATTTTTTCATTATGACCAAAAACTTTTAATGTCTCTTCCATTTGATTTGAATTTACAATAACATAAGCTTTGTCATCATGCTTGAGTTTGTCATTTTTTTTTAAAATTTTAAAGTTTTCATCTCTTATAACCCCTAAAATATACGCATTTAAATTTGGAAATTTATTTGTTAGTTCTTTTAGTTTTGTTTCATGAATAGGACATTTTTCATCAATAAGGATTTCTAATAATCTTAATCTATTTTCTGCAAATGGTACATTATCTAAAGCACCAGGAGCTTCTAATTTCCTTTGTAATGATTTTGCTATTTCTAATTCTGGTGAAATTACATAATCTATTGGTAAATTTTCTTTATTGAAAAGTGTTGAAAATTTTGGATCTAAATATTCTTGAGATCTTATTCTTGCAATTTTTTTTGGTACTTTAAATAATGAATAAGCTATTTGGCAAATAAGCATATTTATTTCATCATTTCTTGTTACTGCTATTAACATATCTGCCTCGGAAGTGTTTGCACGATCAAGGATTTCTGGGGAAGTAGCCTTACCAACAATGGCCTTAACATCTAAAGAGTCATTAATTTTTTGAATATCTTCACTGGATTGATCAATGACTGTTATAGAATGATTTTGTTCCGTAAGTAATTTTGCAATTGTATAGCCAACCCTTCCAGCGCCACAAATTATTATATTCATTAATTTAAATCCTTGACACCCAATAATTTTAATTTTCTGTGAAGAGCTGATCTTTCCATGCCTACGAATTTAGCTGTTTTAGATATATTTCCTCCAAATTTTTTTATTTGTGATATTAAATATTCTTTTTCAAAGTTTTCTCTAGCTTCTCTTAAAGGAATTGATAAATTTTCAGCTACTGAGAATGTCTCATTGGTAGATTTCGATAAAGACTCTTTAATTATATCTATTATTTTTTTCTCATCATTTCCAGGGGAAAGTATAGCAATCCTCTCGATTAAATTTCTTAATTCTCTAACATTTCCCGGCCAATCATAATTTAACAAGTAATTATCATCTGTTATTTTAAATTTTTTATAATTGTATGTGTTGCAAATATTTTTAATAAAATATTCAATTAATAAAGGTATATCCTCGATTCTTTTTTTCAAAGGCTCTACCTCAATGTTAAATACATTCAATCTGTGGAAAAGGTCCTCTCTAAAATTACCATTTCTTATTTCAATATTAATATTTTTACTTGATGCACAAATAATTCTTACATCAACTTTAATGTCATGATTACTATTAATTCGTTTAAATTTTTGGTCAATTACAACTCTTAATATTTTAGATTGTGTTTCTAAAGGAATTTCTGTTACTTCATCAATTAATAATACACCTCCAGATGCTTTTTCCAAAGCTCCATAAACAATTGAACCATCTTTTCTTTCTTCTCCAAAAAGTTCTAATTCATATTTTTTAGAATCTAACAACGCTCCGTTAATAATAATAAATGGACCATTTGATCTTTTTGAATTTTTATAAATTTTTCTTGAAATTAATTCTTTTCCTGAACCTGTGGGTCCACTTATAAAAACTCTACTTTCAGATTGTGATAATTTTTGTATTTGGTCTTTAATGGAAGTAATATTTTGACTTTTGCCAATTATTTCAAAGGAATGAAAAAGTTTAGTTGATAAAGATTTATTTTCTTTTTTTAAATTAAAGTTTTCAACTGCTCTTTTTATAAAGTTTAATAGTCTCTCTTTATCAAAAGGCTTTTGAATAAATTCAAATGCGCCAGATCTGAGTGAATTGATTGCCATTTCAATATTTGCATGACCGGATATAATTATAACTGGTATATCAGTATTTTTTTTTTTGATGTGCTCTAATAATTGTATTCCATCATTGTCTCCTTTGTCTAATTTGACATCAATAATTGCCACATCTGGAAGTTTTTTATCAATTTCAGATAAACCCTGATTGAAATTAGCTGCTAATCTTGTTCTATAACCAGCGTCTTGTATCAGTTCGTCAAGAATATTTCTTATGTCTGCGTTATCGTCAATAATTAAAATTTCTGTTGCCATGAATTACTTTGGGATTACAATTTGTACTTTAGCTCCATTTTTTGTACTTAAAAATTTGATTGATCCATTGTGGTCATTTATTATTTTATCTACTATTGATAGTCCTAAGCCAGTTCCTTTTTCTTTTGTTGTGTAATATGGTTTAATAATATCTTTGGTTGTTTTATTTTTAAAACCTTCACCCGTATCTTCTAAGTTGACAGTTATATAGTCTCTTCTTTGATTTATTTCTATATCAATATTTTTCAATGAATTGTTGGTTTTTTTGACTTTTTCATTAATACTTTCAATAGAATTTTTAATTAAGTTAAAAAATAATCGATTAAATTGCTCATTATCAAAATTAATAATAACTTTTTTTTCAGTTTTATTATTAATTTTGAAATTTATCGAACTATCAACTTTTTTTAGTAATTCAACATTTTCATCTAAAACTTTTATTAAATCATTTTTTTTAATATGTGGTTTGGGCATTCTTGCAAAATCTGAAAATTCATTCACTAAATTCTCTATTTGCTTAATCTGTTTCAATATAGTGTTTAAATTTTCTTTATATTTATTTTTTTTTTCTTCCTTCAAATCAGGTAAATACTTTGAATTTAGATTATCAATAGTTAATTGAATAGGAGTTAAAGGATTTTTAATTTCATGTGCCATTTTTCTTGCAACAGTCTCCCATGCCTCATGTCTTTCATTTGACAATAGCTTATCTTGCTGATTTTTTAACTTTTCAATCATTGAATTAAAGTTTTTATTTAATAATTCCATTTCTCTATCTGCTTTAAGTTCTGGTACTTTTACATCTAGATTTCCTTTTCCTATTTTTTCTGATGCTGTTATCAAATTATTAATTGATATAAAAAAACGAGAAGAAAATCGTATTGCTATTGTTATTGATAAAAATAACAAAAGTGTAACTAAAGAAATATAAATGATAGCAAATGAAATTCTAATTCCTAAACTTTGATTTTCAACAGTATAATAGAAATTTACTGCTTGTTCAGACTCAATTAAATAGTTCGAAATATTTTTATCTAAATTTTTTACTACATATAAAAAAGTATCTTCAAAGTTTTGCAATCTTATAACTGCTGCTGATCTGTTTTCAGGTGCATTTATAATTTTCAGTGGTCTATCATCATTTCTAACCATGTCCATAGCTTGATTTTCTATTCTTGTATAAACAGAGTTATTTGCAGATAATATTAAATCACCTTTTGAATTTATTAAAAATAATTGATCTATATCCCTAATAATATTTTGTGTATTCAAAAAAGCTTTAAATCTGAGTGGATCATTTTTATATACCTTAAAATATTTATTTAAATCAAATGCTATTAAAACTATTTCCGATTGAATTTTGTTTCTTTTTTCATCAACATAATTTTTTGCGATCTCATATGAATTATTGACTGCAGTTGTAATTTTTTTATCAAAATATTTTTCAAGAGCAAAAGAAAATATAAATAAAGAAAAAATAGCTATGAGTAATGAGGGTATTAAAGTAAAAAGACCAAATGATATTATATATTTTCTATTTGCAACTGAGCCTCTTACATTTATGTTATTTTTAATAGAATTTTTAATGTCAATAAAAATTAAAATAAAAAATAATAGTAAAAAAATGATGTTAATAATTAATACTAATTGTAAATTATATTCATTTAACTTAATAAAACTTTTATCAATAAAAGTCAGAAAAGTTATAAAAGATAACAAAACTGTAAGAACAAAAATTAATACTATAAATAAATTTCTTTTTATGAATGTTAGCATACACTATGAATATATATAAAAATTTAAAATAAATACATGAGTGATTGTTTTATATTATTAAGTGCAGGAAATAGTAAGAGATTTAAATCAAAATTAAATAAGCAATTTTTAACCTATAAAAATAAGCCTTTATTTGAGCATTCATTAAAAACAGCATTAGACTCAAAAATTTTTAAAAAAGTTTTAATAGTTTCAAATAAAAAAATTAAAAATATTAGTTATAAAAACATAGATGTAATAAAAGGTGGAACTGAAAGACATAATTCAACTCAAAATGCACTTAATTATTTAAAAAATAAAAAAATAAAAAATGTATTTATCCATGATGCTGCAAGACCAAATTTATCAATTAAATTATTACATAGATTAAAAAAAGAATTAAAAAAAAATAATGCAGTTGTTCCATATTTAAAGTCTGAAAATTCTGTAAAATATAAAATTGAAAATAAAATAAACAATTTAGATCGCAATAAAATTTTACTTACACAAACTCCGCAGTGTTTTAATTTTCAAGAACTTTTTAATTTATATAAATCAAACAAAGAAAAAATTACTGATGAAGCTAGTTTATACTTAAGAAATAATAGGAAAATTAAGTTTATTCTTGGAGATAAAAAAAATTTTAAGATTACAACTATAGATGATCTTAATTATCTGAAATCAAATACTTATTATGGTATAGGTTTTGATATTCATAGATTAATTAAAAATAAAAAACTCTTTCTTGGAGGTATAAAAATTCCCTTTCACTCAGGTCTTCAAGGACATTCTGATGGAGATGTAATCATTCACGCAATAATTGACAGTTTTTTGGGAGCAATGAAAAAAGGTGATATTGGAACTTATTATCCAAGTAATTCAAGTAAATTTAAAAATATTAGATCTAAAAATATGCTTAAGCCAGTTGTTGAACTATTAAATGATAATGACTTCTCAATAAATAATATTGATATAAATTTAATATGCGAAAATCCAAAAGTTTCAAAAATTAGAAATAGAATAATAAAATCATTGTCAGAATTATTATCTATAAATAGAAATTTAATAAATTTAAAAGGAAAAACTGTAGAAAAATTAGGTATAATTGGAAAAGAACAAGCAATTGCGTGTGAAGTTATTTGTTCATTATCAAAATGAAAAAAATAAATATATTAATATCAACTTTTTTTGGAAATGGATATATTTCAAAAATTCCTGGAACCTTCACATCCTTAAGTACATTAATAATCCTTTATATATTGTTTGAGGTATTTCAATTTAAAAATCTAAATTATATTTTGATATTATTTTCTATAACTTTTTTTTATTCTTTTTATGCTGTGATGGACTCTGAAACTGAATTTGAAAATAAAGATCCCAGACAAATTGTGATTGATGAAGTGTTGGGTCAAGCAATGCCTCTAATCCTTATAGTATATTTATCATCTAAAAATCTAATAAATATTCCTGTTGAAATATATTATTTGTTATCTTTTATTCTTTTTAGATTATTTGATATCTTTAAACCTTTCCCGGTAAGTTATTTTGATAAACAACATAAAAATTTTTTTGGTATAATTATGGATGATATAATGGCTGGGTTGTATACAATGTTAATAATATATCTTATTTCATTAAAATTTTAATGAGTATTGATAAATTACACAAAAAATTGATAAAGACAAAAACCACTATATCTATAGCAGAATCTTGTACTGGTGGTTTGTTATCAAGTAAATTAACTTCATTAAGTGGTTCATCAAAATATTTTAAAATGGGATTAATTACTTACTCAAATAATGCAAAAATTAATATTCTGAATGTTAAAAAAAAGCTAATTGATAGATATGGAGCTGTGAGTCAAGAATGCTGTAGATCAATGGTAGAAAATTTATCAAAATTATCAAAAAGTAAAATTAACTTATCAATTACGGGTGTTGCTGGCCCTAAAGGTGGTACAATAAATAAACCTGTAGGTCTCGTATTTATTGGTATTAAGAAAGGAAATAAAATTTTTATTATCAAAAATTTATTTGGAAAAAAGAAAAGATCAATTATACAAAATAATACAGTTAAAAAATGTATTAATTTATTGATAAAAATTATTTAGTTATAAATTACAAACTTTCCGCTCTTTTTTGAAATGCATCAGCTATTTTATTAAGCCCATATTGAAAAGATTTTGACATTATAATATTAAGAAATTTATTCTTAATTTCAAAGTCGACATCAAAATGTACTTCGGTAAAATTATCCTTCTCAACAAATCTCCAATTATTTTCTAAATAATTTAAAGGACCATCAATATTAGTCACGTGAATATGATCATTTTTTTTATCATAAATAACATTGCTTTTATAAGTGTCAGTAAAAGGTTTTTTACCAATAGTTAAATCTGCGATAATTTTTATACAATCTTCAACTTCTTTTTTCTCATAAACCTTAGAATCTATACAAAATGGAATAAATTCAGGATATTTTTCAATATCTAAAACAAAATTAATAAGTGTTTTTTTATCGCGTTCTATTAATCGCGTTACTGATGCTTTTGGCATTCAATTAATTATGTCTGTTTTTTTTTAATTTGGCAAAATCTTCATCAGCGTGATATGAAGATCTAGTTAATGGTGAAGATGAAACTAATAAAAAACCCTTTGACTTTGCTATTATTTCTAGATCTTTAAATTCATCTGGATGATAATATCTATCTAAAGGATGATGTTTTGCCGTTGGTTGAAGGTATTGACCAATTGTTAAAAAATCAACATTTGCAGATCTTAAATCATCCATTACTTGGATCACTTCATCTTTTTCCTCACCCAAACCAACCATTATGCCTGACTTAGTAAAAACTTGCTTATTATCTTTTTTTGCATTTTTAAGAAGTTCTAAAGATGAAAAATATCTAGCACCAGGTCTAACCTTTACGTATAATCTTGGAACTGTTTCAATATTATGATTAAAGACGTCAGGGTTTGCACTTAAAATAATTTTATAAGAGTCGCCTTTTCTAAGAAAATCCGGCGTTAAGACTTCTATTGTAGTATTTGGATTTTTTTTTCTAGTAATTTCTACAACTTCTTTAAAATGAGTAGATCCACCATCTGGTAAATCATCTCTATCAACAGATGTAATTACAACATGTCTTAAATTTAATTTTTTAACTGCATTTGCAATTTTTATTGGTTCAAATTGATCCAATTTTTCGGGTTTCCCAGTTTTAACATCACAAAACGCACAGGCTCTAGTGCAGGTATCACCCATTATCATAAATGTTGCATGTCTTTTACTCCAACATTCAGTGATATTTGGACAGTTTGCTTCCTGGCAAACAGTGACTAAATTGTTTTGATTAACTACAGTTTTGGTTAAAAAAAATTCCTTACTATCTGATAGTTTTGATCTAATCCAAGCTGGTTTCTTTTTAATTGGATTAACTGGATTTTTAACTTTTTCAGGGTGTCTTGGTCTAATTTTGTCCATCATTTTTTATTATATAAGTAGTCTCTCCATCTTTTCCAAATAAAAATTTGTCTCGTATCAAAACTTCAATAAAATCAAGGTCTATATCTTTAGTTAATAAAGAGTTTTTGTGCTCTAATTCTTGAATTTTAAAATTCAAATCTGTTTGTTTTATCTTCAATTCTTCATAAATTTCTTTTTTTTTTAAATAAGAGATTAGACCTCTATCACCACCTAATAAATTAAAAAAAAAGTAAATAAATAGAAATGTTATAATTAAATTAAAATAATTTTTTTTTATTTTTTCAAACATTAATTAAGAATATGCATTTTTGATTTTTTTCCAAGTTCTTGTTCAATTCTTAATAATTGGTTATATTTTGAAACTCTCTCAGATCTTGCTAATGACCCAGTTTTAATCTGATTAGAGTCAGTTCCTACAGCAAAATCTGCAATAAATGTATCCTCGCTATCACCGGATCTATGTGAAATTATGGTTTTATAACCAATTAATTTTGCAAATTTTATAACCTCAAGTGTTTCTGTGACAGTACCAATTTGATTTAATTTAATTAATATTGAATTAGCTGAAATATTCAAAAAACCAATTTTCAATCTTTCTAAATTTGTAACAAACAGATCATCCCCAACAATTTGTAATTTATTTTTTGTTTTATTTAAAAGCTTTGTCCAAGCTGACCAATCATTTTCACCAAATGGGTCTTCAATAGACATAATTTTATATTTTTGCACAAGTCTAAGATAATTTTCTATGGATTCATCTACACTGGTGTACTTTTTAGAGTGAATTGAATATTTTTTATTTTTAAGCAACTCATTTGCTGCAACGTCCAGACATATAACTATGTCTTTTCCATTTTTAAAACCTGATAAATTTATAGCTTTTACTATAAGTTTAAGCGCGCTTTCATTATCATTTATCATTGGAGCAAACCCACCCTCATCTCCTACAGAAGTAGAATGACCCATTTTCTTGATTAAATCTCTTAATCTATTAATAACAATAAAACACATTCTAACACCTTCAGAAAAAGATTTAGCTTTATCTGGTCTTATCATAAACTCTTGTATTCTGAGGCCATTATTTGCATGTGCACCTCCATTAATTATATTCATTAAAGGATAAGGTAATTTAAAATTTTTATTTATTAGCAAATTTTTATAAATTGGAATTTTTTTAATTTTAGAAGATAATTTTTTGACAGCTATAGAAACTGAAAGAATTGCATTAGCTCCAACTCTTTTTTTCTGTTTTGTTCCATCAAGCCTTATTAATAAATTATCTATCTTTTCTTGTTGATGAACATTAAAATTTTTTAACTTATTTGATATTATGTTATTTATAAATTCAACTGGTTCTAAAACACTTTTTCCAAGATATTTTTTATTATTAATATCTCTTTTTTCAAAAGCTTCGTAAGTTCCGGTTGATGCTCCGGAAGGACAAATTGCTGATGCACTAATATCTTTTACAAATACTTCTGTTTCTATAGTTGGATTTCCTCTACTATCAAAAACTTGTCTTGCAATAACTTTAGAAATTTTAGACATTATTTTTTTTTATTAGATTATCTATTTCTACAATCTGATTAATAAGATTATCTAATTTATTAAGCGGAACCATATTTGGCCCATCAGAAGGAGCATTATCAGGATCTTGATGTGTCTCTATAAAAATAGCAGCAACACCCACTGCAACAGCTGCTCTAGATAAATGTTCAACAAATTCTCTTTGTCCTCCACTTTTGTCTCCTTGACCACCTGGTTGCTGAACTGAATGAGTGGCATCAAAAACAATCGGATAACCATTTTTTGTCATTATGGGTATTGATCTCATATCAGTTACTAAAGTATTATATCCAAAACTAGCACCTCTCTCTGTTACAAGAATATTATTATTTCCAGACTCAGATATTTTTTTTGTTACATTTACCATATCCCATGGAGCTAAAAACTGACCCTTTTTCACATTGATAATTTTTTTTGTTTTTGCAGCAGCAACTAATAAATCTGTTTGTCGACATAAAAATGCAGGAATTTGTAAAACGTCAACATGTGGCGCAACAATTGAGCATTGCTCCTCATTGTGAATATCAGTAAGGACAGGGACTTTTATTTGATTTTTTATTTTATCAAAAACTGGTAAAGATTTTTCTAATCCAGCTCCTCTTTTACCTTTAAGACTTGTTCTATTAGCTTTATCAAATGATGTTTTGTATATAAATCCAATTTCATATTTGTCAGTAATATTTTTAATTTCCCCTGCCATGTCCAAAGCATGTTGCTCAGTTTCTAGTTGGCATGGTCCTGCTATTAGACAAATTTTATTTGAGTTAGAAATATTTAAATCCTGACACTTAACAATTCTATTTTCCATGATAATTTTTTGAAGCTTTTATAAAAGATTTAAATAATGGATGTGGTGATAATGGTCTTGATTTAAACTCTGGATGAAATTGAACGCCAATAAACCAGGGATGATTTTTTAATTCAATTATTTCAGGTAATTTATTATCTGGAGACATGCCCGAAAATATTAATCCTTTTTTTTCAAATTTTGATCTTTGGTTGTTATTAACTTCATATCTATGTCTGTGTCTTTCTTTAATTTCATTTGATTTATAGATCTTTTTTATGGCAGAATTATTTTTTAATTTAGCTACATAAAGACCTAATCTCATTGTACCGCCTAAGTTTTTTTCTGTACCCTTAAAAATTTTTCCATTTTTGTTCCATTCGTGGATTAATCCAATAACAGGGTAGCATTTTTTATCAAGCTCTGTAGAACTAGCATTTTTTATATTTAATTTGTTTCTGGCAAATTCAATAATTGCCATTTGCATACCAAAACATATACCAAAAAAGGGTATTTTTTTTTCTCTTGCATATTTAATTGCAGCAATCTTCCCCTCTGTTCCTCTTTTACCGAATCCACCTGGAATTAATATTCCTGAAACACTTCTAAGTTTTTTGCTTATTTCATTTTTTTTTAGTTTATCAGATTCAATTCTTACTAAATTAACTTTTACATTATTTGCTATGCCGCCGTGTGTTAATGCTTCATCTAAGGATTTATATGCATCTTTTAAATTTACATATTTACCTATTATTCCAATATTAATTACTTTATTATTTTTCAGAACAGTTGAAGTAATTTTTTTCCATGGATTTAAATTGGGTTTCTTTTTTGATTTTATTTTAAAATATTTTAAAACTTGTTTATCTAATTTTTGGTTATAAAAACTAATTGGTGCCTCATAAATTGTTCTAACATCAACGGTCTCAATAACGTTTTCAATATCAACATTACAAAATAAAGATATTTTTTTTCTTTGCTCTATAGGTATATGTTGCTCTGATCTACATATAACAATATCCGGCTGTATACCGATACTTCTTAATTCTTTAACGCTATGTTGTGTAGGTTTGGTTTTTATCTCATCAGAAGATTTCATGAAAGGAACTAATGTTAAGTGAACAAATAATGTTCTAGACCTTCCATGATCGTTTGAGAATTGTCTTATGGCTTCTAGAAACGGTAAACTTTCTATGTCACCAACAGTTCCACCAATTTCACAAATTACAAAATCTTCATTAATAATGTCTTTGCTAATAAATTTTTTTATTCTATCTGTTATGTGTGGTATGACTTGCACTGTCTTACCCAGATAGCCCCCTTGTCTCTCTTTTTTTATTACATCGCTATAAATTTTACCTGTAGTAATATTATCCGATTGTTTTGATGATATATTTGTAAATCTTTCGTAATGACCTAAATCTAAGTCAGTTTCTGCACCATCATCAGTAACAAATACCTCTCCATGTTGAAAAGGACTCATTGTTCCAGGATCAACATTTAAATATGGATCCATTTTACGTATCCTGACTTTATAACCTTGTGACTTTAATAAATATGCAAGTGATGCTGAGGATAATCCTTTTCCAAGTGATGATACCACGCCGCCAGTGACAAAGATATATCGCGCCATGGAAGTATCTTATAGACCTAAAACTTAAAAATTCAAAGTATTAATTATTGCTATCTGGAACCTTTGGAGCATCATCAGTTTCCTCTATTTTATCTAAAACTGATATTGTGGGCGTTAATTCACCTCTAGAAAGAATCGTTAAACACAGACTGCATATTATAAATAGAGTAGCAATTATTGCTGTAGCTTTAGTTAAAAAATTTCCTGCAGATCTTGAAAGCATAAAGTTATCTTGAGACACTCCAATACCTAATGCACCACCCTCAGATTTTTGAAATAGAACTAAGACAACTAGAATAGCTGCAAGAATAATATTAATTATTAATAGTATATTTTCCACGAGGTTTAATTAGTTGATTTTTTAATTATATCAATAAAATTTTTTGCTCTCAAAGAAGCACTTCCTATTAAAAATCCTTTTAAATCATTAATTTTTTTTAACTCTGATACATTTTTAGAATTAACAGATCCACCATAGATAATTTTGCGTTTTTGATTTTTTTTTAATTTGCTAATTATATTATTTATGTCTCTAAAGTTTTTTCTTAATTCAGATGATTTTGGAATTTTTCCAGTTCCGATGGACCATCTAGGTTCATATGCAAAAATAATATTATTAATTTTTTTTATATTCTTTAATGCAATGGTTATTTGTCTTTTAAGTACTGAGAGAGTTTTATTATTTTTTTTTTCTTTATATGTTTCCCCAATACAAAGAATTACCTTTAATTTTTCTTTAAGTGCTGAATGAATTTTTTTATTTATTAGTATATCATTTTCCTGATTTCTAATTTCAGAATGACCAACAATTACATACTCGCCTCCTGCTGACTTAATTAATTTAGAATTTACAGATCCTGTAAATGCACCATAATCATTTAATTGAGAAAGGTTCTGAGCACCTACTTTAATTTTAGTGTTTTTTACTTTATTTTTAACCGATGAAATTAGGGTAAATGGTGGACAGTAAATAATTTGATTTTTTTTATTTTTTGATTGTTTTAAAAATTTTATGGTTTTATTGATGCCAGAGATGTGACTTTTTTCTCCATTCATCTTCCAATTAGCTATAAAGATCATATTATTATTTGTCATCTTAGATAATTTAATTTATAGGTTTGTTTTTTATAATCAATATATAAAGAATTACTCATGTTGGGAAAATTAAGAGGTTTTACAAATAGTAAATTAGCAGGTGTCCTCGTGGCTATAATAATTGTTCCTTTTGTTTTTTGGGGAATGGGAAGTGTCTTTAGTGGCGGGAATACAAATAATATTGCTAAGATAAATAATAATTCAATTTCAACGAAAGACTTTGTTGATCATATAAACCGATCAAGAATTAATCCTGATTATATAAAAGAAAATTTAGATAATAACATCTTAGAGAGAATTTTGAGTGATCTTATATCAAAAGATTTAATGTCAATGGAGTATAAAGATTTAAATGTAAAAGTTTCAGATAGATCATTAAAATTAAATTTACAAAACGACATAAATTTTCTTGATGATGACAAAAATTTTTCAAGATTAAAATATGAAAAATTTCTTTTAGAGAATAATATTATTGCAGCTGAATTTGAAAATAGACTAAAA
>CACMNP010000016.1 GCA_902615045.1 uncultured Pelagibacteraceae bacterium
CCTCTGCGCTTTTATTAATCTTTCTAAACATTCTTATTTTTTCAAATATTATTGCCCATGAATAAATAGAACTTAGGATTAATATTATGATTACTGACTTGACAATTATATCTGCGCGCAAAAATAAACTAATTAAAGAAAAATCTGTGTTACTTGCTAAACCTAAGCTTTGTGTTGCAATATCTGCTTCCATTCAATCCTTTCCCATTAAAATATGTCATTAATTTGACTTCAAAAAAATCTATTAGTCTAGTTATTGTTGTTTTCCCTTGTATTTTCAAAGTATTGAGCAATTAAAATAGCATCTGCTTTATTATTATCTTTTTTTCTTGATAACTTATTAGAAATCCTAGGAAACATCTCTATTGCTTTAGTTCTACTGGCATCTTTTTCAGAATTAATCAAATTAAAATGTTTTTTCCATTTTGCTGGTCTAACATAAAAAATAGGAAGCTCCATTGCAGAACATATGCCTTTAATAACTCCAAATGATTGTCCAAAATTAAACATGCTTGTTACACCTTGTCCTGGCATAGCAGAAACTTGTTCGACTATTACACTCATTTTTTCATTCATAAATTTATTTTTTATTAGCATTATTTCATTATAAATTTGTCTACCGTTAACTTGTTTTTTATTTTTTTTTCCTTCAGCCATTGTAGGCATATCGATTACATCTATAACTTTCCCATCAGAAAAAAAACAAATAGCACCTGCTATTCCTGGATCAATTCCAACAATGATCATTTAACCTTTAAATTTAACGTTTGTATAAACATTTTGTACATCATCCTCATCCTCAAGAGTTTCTAAAAATTTTGCCATATTTTGATTTTCTTCACCTTTAAGAGATACTTTATTTATGGGTAGCCACTCAATTTCAGTAGAAAGAAAACTTACAATAACTTTTTCAAATTTTTTTTTTACCTCATATATTTCGTTGATATCAGTATGTACTTCATGAAATTCATTATGAGAAATACAATCTTTAGCGCCCGACTCGATTGCTAATTCAAAAATTCTATCTTGTTCAATTTCGTTTTTGTCTATTTTAATTACACCCAATCTTTGAAAATTATGTGATGCAGAGCCCTGGGTTCCTAAAGAACCATTATTTTTCGAAAATATTGTTCTTAAATTAGAAGCGGTTCTATTTTTATTGTCAGTCAATGTTTCAACTATTACAGCGGATTTACTTGGTCCAAAACCTTCATACCTAATATTTTCAAAATTTGATTGATCATTGTTAGAAGATTTTTCAATTGCTCTCTCAATATTTTCCTTTGGCATATTAGCTGATCTAGCTGCTTGTATTGCTGATCTTAGTCTCGAATTCATATCAGGGTTTTTATCTCCTAGTTTTGCGGCTACTGTGATTTCTCTTGAAAGTTTAGAAAAAATTTTTGATCTCTGCTTGTCAGCTTTGCCTTTTTTATGTTTAATACCCGCCCAGTGTGAATGTCCGGCCATGATTAATTTATGTTTTTCAAACTTCCACCAAAAATGAAGCTTTCTATATTTTTTGCAAGTCCATTTTTTGCATCGCAATCAACAACTACTCCACTAAGAGATGCCTCTCCATTGGCAGGAAAATGTTTTACAGATTCTTTTTTTAGAAATCTGTTAATTGAATTTTGTACATTCATACCAATGACTGAGTCATAATCACCACACATTCCAGCATCAGTAATATAGCTAGTTCCATTTTTTAGAACTCTTGCATCATTTGTTGGCACGTGCGTATGGGTACCTACAACTAAAGTTGCATATCCATCAAATAGATTGCCTATAGCCATTTTTTCACTTGTTATTTCTCCATGAAAATCCACTATTAAAAAATCATAATCTTTTGATTTTTTTTTTTCTGCAATAAATTCAGTAGCAATTTTAAATACATCATCACACTTTTTCATAAAAACGTTACCCATAAGATTTAATACTCCAACTTTCAGATTTTTTTTTGAATTGAATATGGAAAAACCTTTACCCGGTAAATTTCCACTCATATTTATTGGTCTTAATAATTTTTTTTCAGTTTTTATATACTCATAAATTTCTTTTTGATCCCAAACATGATTGCCTGTTGTAATAACATCCACACCTACATTAAAAAGTTCATTAGCAATATTTTCAGTTAGACCCACACCTTCACTGGCTGCATTTTCACCATTAACACAAACAAAATCTATACCTTTTTTTGAGACTATATTTGGCAAGTTTTTTTTTACAGATTTAAAGCCTGAGTCTCCAACTATATCACCTAAAAATAAAATCTTCATTTTTACTTTAATTTTTCTGTCAAAATTAAATCTAATTTTCTATCAAAATTTTCAATATTAATTTTATTAACTTTTTGATGTGAAAAAGCCAGTCCAATTGTTGTAAATTTTTTAATTTGAGAAATTTTTTCTAAATATCTATCATAAAATCCACCACCATAGCCAATTCTGTTCCTGAATTTATCAAAAGCAACTATTGGTACAAATATTATATCTGGGTATACTTTTTTCAATTTTAGTGGCTGAGGAATTCCTAATGAGCTTGTTGTTAAAGGATCATTTATGTCCCATTTATAATAATCCATTTGATAATTTCTTTTTATAATTGGCAACGAAATACCATACCCATTAGAATAAAATTTTTTTAGTATTTGCAAACAATCAAATTCAAAATTTATTGGAAAATATCCTCCAATAATTTTATTTTTTGATAAATTAATTTTCTTAGATAAATTATCTATAATATTATTACCTATATTTATTTCGAAATATTTTTTTTTTCTAATTCTAATAATTTTTTTTCTTAGTTTGAATTTTGACACTGATATATTATCAAACAGAAGTGTTCGAGTTATTTTTTTTGACAAAGTCCTCGATTTCTAAAGTTACCTTGTCGATTAAATTTTCATAATTTATTTTATGTTTTTTAATTTCAGTCATAAGTTCTTCTTGTGTTGAACTTAAATTATTAATTTCATTTTCTTTTATATCTTTATACTGATAAACTAAAGATTTTAATTCTTTAAACTTTTCTTTTATTACTTGAAGCTCTTTTTTTTGTAAGTCTAATTTTTTTTTAGTTTCAAAATACTCATCCATAACTTTGATAGAAGATATTAGTAATAATTTATTCTCTCCAATATTTCCGAGATCAAATTTTAAATCATTAAATTTTTTATTTAAATTCAAAGATAATTCCTCTAAATGTTCTTCTTGACCATCTTCACAGGATAACAGATATTCTTTACCGTTAAATTTTATATTTACATTTGCCATTTATCTATTTCTTCCAATAAACTATCTGTTTCTTGATTTAATTCATCAATTTTTTCAGTAAAATGATTTTCTTTTTTTTTTAAAATTTCATAATTTATTTTTAATTCCTTTAATTGACTTTTAAGTTTTAAATTTTCTCCCTCTAAGCTGTCAAGGGATTTGGTTATGTTATCTTTTTCAATTTCTAATTGATTTTTCTGATCTCTTAGTATGCTGACTTCATTTAATTCATTGTTATCTTTAACATTTATATCTCTTAACTTTTGTAAAGTATCTTCTAATTTTTTTTCTTTTTCATCAATGTTTTTCATATATATATCTATATTAATAAATTGAATCACCTAAGTCTAGATAGGATACTTTTTGAAAAATAAAGAAAAAAATTTATCAAACGCTATTCGTTTTTTATCAATAGATGCAGTTCAAAAAGCTAATTCTGGTCATCCCGGTATGCCAATGGGTATGGCGGACGTTGTGACAATTCTATATAAATATTTCTTAAAATTTAATCCAAAAAATCCAACCTGGCTTAATAGAGACAGATTTATTTTGTCAGCTGGACACGGATCAATGTTGCTTTACTCGCTTTTGTACCTAACTGGATATAAAAGTGTATCACTTAAAGACATTAAAAAATTTAGACAACTGAATTCAATTTGTGCTGGACACCCAGAATATCACCCCAACTCGGGTATTGAAACAACAACTGGTCCTTTAGGTCAAGGAATTGCAAATTCTGTAGGTTTTGCAATTGCAGGAGAAATTTTAAAGAAAAAATTAGGAAGTAAATTAATAAATCACAAAACCTATGTCTTGGCTGGCGATGGGTGCCTTATGGAAGGAATTAGCCATGAAGCAATGAGTCTAGCTGGTCACCTTAAATTAAACAATCTTATAATGCTTTTTGATAACAATTCTATTTCAATAGATGGTCCCACTAGTTTAGCAGTCTCAGATAATTATAAAAATAGATTTGAAAGCTATGGATGGAATTATATTTTGATCAATGGGCATAATTATAGAGAAATTTACAACGCGTTAAAAAAAGCGCAAACATCAAAAAAACCAACAGTGATTTCGTGTAAAACAAAAATAGGATTTGGATCTCCAAATAAAAGTGGAAAGGCCTCTTCTCATGGAAGTCCTCTTGGAATAGATGAAATTAAGTTAGTTAGAAAAAAATTAGATTGGGAATATAAACCATTTAAAATACCTCAAAAAATTTTAACTGATTGGAGAAAAATAGGAGAAAAAGGTGTAAAAAAAGAAAAAATATGGAATAAAACTTTCAGTAAACACAAACTAAAATTTAAAAGAATTATAAAAAATAAATTCTCAAATTCAATAATAAAGCAAAAAAAAGATGCAATAAAAAATTTAAAGACTATAGCTACAAGAAAATCCTCAGAAGAGTTTTTATCATCTATTTTAAAAGAGAGAAATACTTTAATTGGTGGTTCTGCTGATTTAGCGGGATCAAACAATACAAAAACTAAGTTACATAAAATTATTAATTCAAGTAATTTCGATGGTAATTATATTCACTATGGTGTTAGAGAACACGCAATGAGTGGAATAATGAATGGATTGGCTCTTCATAGTAATTTTATTCCTTATGGAGGTACTTTTTTAATATTTTCAGACTATTGCAAACCTTCAATAAGACTGTCTGCTATAATGAAACAGAGGGTAATTTATATAATGACACATGACTCTATAGGACTAGGAGAAGATGGACCTACGCATCAACCTATAGAGCAACTTGCTGCTTTAAGATCTATTCCAAACTTAAATGTTTTAAGGCCAGCGGATCAAACCGAAACAATTGAATGTTGGGATATTGCATTAAAAAGCAACAAAACACCTAGCATATTAGCATTAACCAGACAAAACTTAAAACCAATAAGAAATAGCTTTAGCAAAAAAAATCAATGCTCAATGGGAGCTTACGAGGTTTTGAGGACTGGAAAAATTATAAATTTAACTATTTTAGCTACAGGATCAGAAGTCAATCTTGCAATTGAGACAAGTCATAAATTAGCCAAACAAAAAATATATTCAAAAGTAATATCAATGCCTTGCCAAGAAATTTTTGACAAACAAAATATAAGCTATAAAAATAAAATCTTAAAAGAAACCAAAAACACTTTTGCAATTGAGGCAGGTTCAAAAATGTCTTGGGAAAAATATATTGAAAAAGGCTTGTCTTTTTCAATAGAGGACTTTGGTAAAAGTGCTCCTTATAAAAAAGTCTATGATCATTTTGGTTTAAGTAGTGAAAAAATTAGTAAAAAAATCAAATTTTATATAAAAAAATGACAATAAAAGTTGGTATTAACGGAATGGGAAGAATTGGCAGAATGATTGTGAGGTCAATTTATGAAAATCATAAAGGTAAAATCATTATCAAACATATTAATAATAAATCTAGCTCTGAAATTTGTGCAAATTTATTAAAATATGATTCAATTCATGGTAATTTTAGTTCTTTAGTAAAGTCCGGAGAAAATTTCTTAAAAATAAATAAAGAAAAAATATCTTACACCCAACATTCTATAATTAAGGACATAAATTGGAAAAAATATGGTGTTGATTTTGTTTTCGAGTGTACAGGTAAGTTTAATTCTAAAGATCAATTACTGCCACACATAGAAAATGGCGCAAAAAAAGTTATTGTATCAGCCCCATGTAAAATGGCAGATAAAACTATAGTTTTTGGCGTAAATCATAAGAAAGTAAATAAGAATGATAGAATTATTTCAGCAGCTTCTTGCACAACAAATTGTTTAGCTCCCGTTGCAGACGTAATTAATAAAAATTTTGTAATTCTTAATGGTTTTATGACAACTATACATGCTTTTACAAGTGATCAAAGAATATTGGACAATTCTCACAAAGATCCAAGACGGGCAAGATCTGCAAATCAATCAATTGTGCCCACATCTACTGGTGCATCAAAGGCTATTGGTGAGATTATACCCTCATTGAAAGGTAGGCTAGAAGGTGTAGCAATGAGAGTACCAACACCAAATGTTTCATTAATAGAATTTATATTTAATGTAAAAAAAAATATTACTGTAAAAAAATTAAATAACTCTTTGTTTTCAGCATCTAAAACGAAACATAAAAATATTATAAATGTTACAGATGAGAAGCTAGTCTCAGTTGATTTTAATCACAATAGTGCATCTGCAATCGTAGATTCCTCACTTACCAATGTAGTTGGCAATAAAATGGGAAAAATTTCAGCTTGGTATGATAATGAATGGGGTTTCTCGAACAGAATGTGTGATATTGCTAAGTATGTAAGCAAGATCAAATAATGAAATCTATTGAAAATATAGAAAATATTGAAAATAAAATTGTAATTCTTAGACTTGATTTAAATGTTCCAATAAAAAATGGAAAAATAACAGATACTAACCGAATTGATAAGGTTATGCCTACACTACAATTTTTATTAAAAAAAAAAGCAAAGATTATAGTAATATCTCATGTTGGAAGACCAAAAGGTAAAATTGTTAAGGAACTTTCTTTAGAACTGGTATCGTTGTATATTAAAAATAAGATTAAAAAAGAAGTATCATTGCTTAAAGAAAACATTTTTAATTTAAATAAAGAAGAAATTTTTAAGAATTCAAATGATGAGTTGGTACTACTTGAAAATATTAGATTTTATCCTGAAGAAGAAGCCAACGATGACAAATTTTCAAAGAAATTAGCAAGCTTAGGTGAAATATATGTTAATGATGCATTTTCGTGTTCACACAGAGATCATGCCTCTGTATCAAAGATAACAAAGTATATTCCATCATATAGTGGAATTCAAATTAATGCAGAGGTAAATGCTCTTAATAAGATAACTTCTGAAATAAAAAAGCCTATAACATGTATAATTGGTGGATCTAAAATATCTTCAAAAATAAATATAATAAAAAATTTAATACCAAAATTTAATAGTATTATAATAGTTGGTGCAATGGCGAACAATATATTGAAATACAAAGGTTTAAAAATTGGTAACTCTGTATATGAAAAAAATATTGATTACATAATTCAAGAAATTTTCACATATGCTGAAAAAAATAAATGTAAAATATATTTTCCGAAAGATGTTAAAATTGGAAAAAAATTAAACGATAAATCTTTTGAAAAAGATTTCAAAGATATTGAAGACGATGATATGATACTTGATGTAGGATCAAAAACATTAGTTGAAATAAAAAAAATTATTGACGATTCCTCTACAATATTATGGAACGGACCATTAGGTTACTTTGAAAATGAGAATTTTTCATCAGGAAGCTCAGAAGTTGCAAAATATATAGCAAACAGAGGGAATAAAATATTTTCAGTTGTTGGTGGAGGCGATACGGTGGCAGTAATTAATTCACTAAATATGAAAAATAAATTTAATTTTGTTTCAACCGCAGGTGGAGCATTTTTAGAATATCTTGAAGGCAAAGTTCTCCCTGGTATAAAAGCATTAAATTAAATGTCTGAACTAAACAAAATCGCTCTTCAAATAATATCAAACGGCAAAGGTATACTTGCAGCTGATGAAAGTACAGCTACAATGACAAAAAGATTAGATTCAGTAAAAGTACATTCTGATAAAAATAATAGACTGCTTTTTAGACAAACTCTTTTTTCATCTTCATCAATGAGTAAATGTATAGGTGGAGTAATACTATATGATGAAACAATAAGACAGAGAGCATCTAATGGAAAAACTATAACTGATCTAATAAACTCAAGTGGTTCTTTGGCAGGGATTAAAGTTGATACAGGAGCCAAAACATTGGCAGGATCTAAAGAAGAAAAAGTTACAGAAGGTTTAGATGGTTTAAGAGAAAGACTTAATGATTATTATAAACTTGGAGCAAGATTTACAAAATGGAGAGGTGTTTACTCAATTTCTGATAAATATCCCAGCAAACTATCTATTTCATCAAATGCTCACGCGTTGGCTAGATATGCTGCATTAGTTCAAGAAGCAGGAATGGTTCCTATAATTGAACCCGAAGTTTTAATGGACGGTGATCACTCTGCTAAAGATTGTTTGATTAAAACATCTGAAGTAATAAATAAATGTTACGAAGAGTTAGAATTAAATAATGTTGATTTGAAGGGAACAATATTAAAACCAAACATGATTTTACCAGGAATAAATTCTGGTGAAAAAATTTCTAGTGAAGAAATTGCAGAACTAACCTTAGATTGTTTAAAAAATAATGTACCATCATCAGTCCCTGGCATAGCTTTTCTATCGGGGGGGCAAACAGAAATAGAAGCTACAGCAAACTTAAATCAAATAAATATAAAAAATGATACGAATTTCATAATGACTTATTCTTATGGAAGAGCTCTTCAACAAAGCGCACTGAAATTTTGGTCTAAAGACATAAAAAACATAATCGGAACCCAGAAAATATTCGATCATAGAGCTAAAATGTGCACTCTAGCGGCGCAAGGAAAATGGTCAGAAAATCTTGAAAATTCGCAATAAAAAATTTATTTATTTAATATCGCCAAATAAAATAATAAACAATTTATTCTACAATAACTTAAATTTAGTTTTGAAATCAAAAAAAGTAAAGTTTTTTCAATTAAGACTTAAAGAAGGAAGTATTAATAAAAAAATTCAAATTGCACAAAGAATATTAAAAATTTGCAAAAAAAATAATGTAAAATTTATTATTAATGATAATCCTTATCTTGCAGCAAAAGTGAATGCTGATGGTTGTCATTTAGGTCAAAACGATATGAATATTTCTAAGGCAAAAAAAATTTTGAAGAACAAAATCATAGGAGTTACATGTCACAATTCAATTAAATTAGCCAAATATGCTTCATCAAATGGTGCAAATTATATTGCTTTAGGTGCGTTCTATAAAACTAAAACAAAAAAAGTTATTCATAAAGCAAGTTTTAAAACTTTAAATAAAATTAAAAAGTCAGTTAAAATACCTGTTGTTGCTATTGGTGGAATTAATCATAAAAATTATAAAAAACTATTATTGAATAAAGCAGATTTTTTAGCTATTTCAGGCTACGTTTGGAATAATAAAAAATTTAAACCACACCAAGCTATAGAGAATTTAATATGAAAATAAATGCAACAGAAATAAGAGTAGGTATGATTTTGGAGTATAAAGACGATCTATGGGAAATATTAAAAACAAATCACGTTAAGCCAGGAAAAGGTGGTGCATTTGCACAGGTGGAAATGAAAAGTTTACTTAAAAACACAAAGCTTAATGAAAGATTTAGATCAAGCGAAACTGTAGAAAAAGCTTCAATAGAAGAAATAAAACACAATTTTTTGTACAGTGATGAAAATGATTTTTATTTTATGAACCCTAATTCATTTGAACAAATTAATTTAAATAAAAATGTTGTAGGTAATAAAAGTAAAATGCTTAGCGAAAATCTAGAAGTAACAATTAATTTTCACAATGACAATCCATTAAGTATAACTCTGCCAAATCAAATAACATGTATAATAAACACAACTGATGTAGCTTTAAAAGGACAAACAGTTTCTTCCTCTTATAAACCGGCAACTCTTGATAATGGACTTAGTATACAAGTACCACCTTTTATAGAAAATGGTGATACTGTTATCGTAGATACCAGAACGATGGAGTATGTAAAAAAAATTTAAATGAATTCAATTTCACCAAATCTTAATTTGATGATTAGAGCGTGTGAAAAAGCGTCTAAAATTATTATTAGAGATTTTGGTGAAATAGAGAACTTACAAGTATCTAAAAAAGGTCCAGAAGATTTTGTTACCAAAACAGATAAGAGAGTTGAAGAGATATTGATTGATGAACTCAGCAAGAATAGAAAAAAATATTCATTTATAACTGAAGAGACAGGTTTAATAATGAATGATAACAAAGATATTCTTTGGATTATAGATCCAATAGATGGAACAACAAACTTTATGCATGGGATTCCACATTTTGCAATATCTTTAGCTTTACAAAGAGATGAGGAAATTATCTCTGGTATAATTTTTGATCCAATTAAAAATGAACTTTTTTATGCTGAAAAAGACAATGGTTCATATTTTAACAACAATAGAGTTAGAGTTTCTAAAAAAACAAACTTAGATGAATGTTTATTTGCTTCAAATAACATAGGTGTTAAATCAATATATCCAAAACTAAATATGAGAAATACAGGATGTGCTGCTTTAGATTTGGCTTATTTAGGATGTGGTAGATTAGATGGTTATTTTCACAATAAAATTAATATATGGGATGTTGCTGCAGGAAAATTAATTGTTGAGGAAGCAGGCGGAAAAGTAAATGATATTTTTAAGTTTAAAAAAAATAATATAAAAATAAGAGCTGCAAACTCCAATATATACGAAAAAATGATGAAAAAACTTGATAAGTTTTAATTGTCTTTAAAAAAAATATTGTTATAAGGCTGCTGATGAAAAGAAATCTACATCCAAATTATCATTCTATTAAAGTTGAAATGACTGATGGTACTCAATTTGAAACAAAATCAACTTGGGGTTCAGAAAATGACATTTTAAAACTGGAAATTGATCCTAAATCTCATTCTGCATGGACAGGTGGTAAACAAAAAATTTTAGATAAAGGAAGGATCAGTAAGTTTAACAAAAAATTTCAGAATTTTAGATCTGAAGAGAAAAAATAATGTCAAAAGCTCCTTTGATGCCTATGGCAACTGCAGTTTGGCTTGTTGAAAATACATCCTTAACATTTAAGCAAATTGCTGATTTTTGTAAATTGCATGAGGTCGAAATCCAGGGTATAGCTGATGGTGAAGTCGCAAATGGGATTGTTGGTTATAATCCAATTATATCAGGTCAGCTAACTAAAGATGAAATTGATCTATCCACTAAAGATAAAAATAGATCTTTAAATATAGTAGATCGAGAAGTAGAAATTAAAAGCAGTGAAAAAAAAATTAAAAAATATGTGCCTCTATCAAAAAGGCAGGATAAACCAGATTCTGCTTTATGGTTAATAAAACAACATCCAATTCTTAAAGATTCTCAAATAGCAAAATTAGTAGGAATAACAAAAAATTCTGTGACATCAATAAGAAACAAAAGTTATTGGAATTACAATAACCTAAATGCTAAGGACCCAGTTGCAATGGGATTATTTTCTCAAATAGATCTTTTAAAAAGTATTGAAAAAGCTGATAAAAGGGTCGAAAGAGAAAAAAAAATTCAATCAAAAAAGACATTGTAAAAGAAATACTCAAAAATAATGGACAAATAAAATTTAAGATGATAATTAACAAATTTTTTTGGAGGTAGTTATTAAAATAGAAGTCAAAGATAATAATGTTGAGCAAGCTTTGAGGGTTTTGAAGAGAAAACTTCAAAGAGATGGTTTTTTTAAAATTATAAAATTAAAAAATAATTACGAAAAACCTTCAGAGAAGAAAAAAAGAATTCTCCAAGAAAATATAAAGAGAGTAAAAAAATTAAATAAACTCAAAAATAGGATTTAAATATCGCGGGGTGGAGCAGCCTGGTAGCTCGCAAGGCTCATAACCTTGAGGTCGGCGGTTCAAATCCGTCCCCCGCAACCAAATTAATTAATCAAAAAACTAATAATTATTTATATTATTAATGAAGAAAGCTTTAATTACAGGGGTATCTGGTCAAGATGGTGCTTACTTAGCGAAATTTCTTTTAAATAAAAATTACAAAGTTATTGGAACTACCAAAAGTCTAACTAGAATTAATAAATGGAGATTAAAAAAATTAAATATTGAAAAAAAAATAATCTATACACAATTAAATTTACATAACAAAAAAAGTATTGATAAGGTATTCAAAAAATTTAAGTTTGATGAATTTTATAACTTTGCTGGTCATTCATTCGTAGCAACATCTTTTAAAAATGCCCTGAATACAGCTAATAATACTGGTATAGGAGTTGTAAGGATATTAGAAAATATAAGAAAAAAAAATAATAAAATTAAATTCTATCAGGCAACCAGTTCTGAAATTTTTGGAGGTTCTAAAACAATTTATCAGAATGAAAAATCTTCGTATAATCCAAAAAATCCATATGCTATATCTAAATTATTTGCTCATTTAATTACGGGAAACTATAGAGAATATTATAATATATTTGCAGTATCAGGAATACTATTCAACCACGAATCTCCTTTAAGAGGAGAAGAGTTTCTAACCAAAAAAATTGCTAAGGGCCTTATCAAAATTATAAATGGAAAACAAAAATTCATAGAAGTTGGAAATTTAGACTCTAAAAGAGACTGGGGATATGCCAAAGAATTTGTTGAGGTTATGTGGAAAATGATGCAACAAAAGAAACCAGAAGATTTTGTAATTTCATTTGGAAAAGCTTATTCTGTAAAATATTTTATAGATCTATGTTTAAAGGAACTTAATATTAAAGGAAAATGGATTGGGAAAAATGAAAAGAGAAAATTTGTTACAAAAGAGAATAAGACAATAATTAAAGTAAATCATAAATATATACGAAAAAAAGATTATAAATTAATAATTGGAGACTCTACAAAAGCAAAAAAAAAATTGAACTGGAAGCCTAAGATTAACATTAAAAAACTAGTAAAAATTATGATCAATGAAGAAAAAAAATTAGATAGTGAATTTTGATTTCTTACTATCAATAAGAAATTTTCTGACTGTATCTAAAGTTAATTCTTTGTATGTTTTACCAAATATTTGGATTTTTTCTATAATTGTTGGAGGAACAGTAATTATATCACAATTTAGTTTTTTAGCTTGTAGGTAGTTATAAGGCTCTCTTGTGCTTGCCCAAAGTATATCCAAATTTCTATAACTTTTTGCCATTTTAATACCATTGGTAAAAACTGGAATAGGATCCTTCCCAGCGTCAGCCATTCTTCCTGCAAAAATTGAAATTATGACTTTTGTTTTTTTATCAATATTTTTCAAGATTTTATTAATTTGATTAATATTATAAACGGCTGTGATATTAAGTTTAATACCTTTTTGATTTAATTCTTTTATTACTTTTCCAGTAAATTTTCCTTTAGAATTACATACAGGTACTTTTACATAAACGTTTTTTCCAATTTTGCTAATAATTTTACCCTGGGCAATCATACTCAAATCTTCATCTGCAAATACCTCAAGAGAAACTGGTTTATTTGTTAGAGAAATTATTTTTTTGGCATAATTAAAATAATTTTTTGCTCCAGCTTTTCTAAATAAAGTCGGATTTGTTGTAAATCCTTTTACAATTTTTTTTCTATTAAATTTTTTTATTAATTTAATATCAGCAATGTCACAGAATATTTTGGTCAATTTACAAATTTTTTACTATTTCTTCAGTCATTTTTTTTGCATCAGCAAAAAGCATAAGTGTATTATCTCTATAAAAAAGATCATTATCTATACCGGCATAACCAGGGGATAGACTTCTTTTAACAAATAAAACTGATTTACTTTTCTCAACATCTAAAACTGGCATCCCATATATAGGACTTTGAGGGTCAGATTTTGCCACTGGATTAGTTACATCATTTGCACCAATAACATATGCCACATCACAGTTTGCAAAATCATTATTGATTTCCTCTAATTCGAAGACCTCATCATAAGGTACATTTGCCTCTGCAAGTAACACATTCATATGACCAGGCATTCTTCCTGCAACTGGGTGGATTGCATAAGATACTTTAACACCGTTTTTTTTTAAAGCATCTACCATTTCTCGTAAAGCATGTTGAGCTTGTGCAACAGCCATGCCATAGCCTGGCACTATAATTACTGATGAAGCATTTTTCATTAAAAACGCAGCATCATCAGCATTTCCATTTTTTACAGGTTTTTGTTCCTTTGATTTTTCTGAGTTTGTTTGCTCGGTTGCTCCCCAACCTCCAAGTATTACATTAAAAAAGGATCTATTCATCCCTTTGCACATGATGTAGGAAAGAATTGCACCAGAGGAACCAACCAGAGCCCCAGTAATAATTAGTGCAGTATTTTCTAAAGTGAAACCTATGCCAGCAGCAGCCCACCCAGAGTAGGAATTAAGCATTGAGATTACTACCGGCATGTCTGCTCCACCAATTGGTATGATAAGTAATACTCCTACTAAAAATGAAATAGCAACTAAAGCCCAAAATATATTGCTCGATTGCGATCTGCATAAATAAAAAATTAAAATTAAAATTGATATTCCTAGTATTAAATTTAAGAAATGCTGACCTTTAAATGTTATTGGCGCACCTGACATTATTCCTCTTAATTTTAGAAAAGCTATTATCGATCCAGAAAATGTGATCGCACCTATTGCAGCGCCTAAAGACATCTCTATTAAACTTGCTAAATTTATATTCCCTAAACTTCCTAGATTAAATGCATCAGGATTTAAAAAAGCTGAAATAGCAACAAATACAGCTGCTAGTCCAACCAAACTATGAAATCCAGCAACCAATTCGGGCATTGCTGTCATTGGTATTCTAAATGCGATAAAAGCACCAACAGAACCACCAATTAATAAAAAGACAATTACATATATAA
The DNA here is from genome assembly GCA_902615045.1 of uncultured Pelagibacteraceae bacterium. Classification (GTDB taxonomy): domain Bacteria; phylum Pseudomonadota; class Alphaproteobacteria; order Pelagibacterales; family Pelagibacteraceae; genus Pelagibacter. The sequence continues at coordinate 14,818 of CACMNP010000016.1, forward strand.
ATCCTAAGCCAAAATTCCCAACTGATAGAAAAGTTACAACTATAGCAATAACCATCCCAGCTATCCCAAGGTAGTTTCCCTGTCTTGATGTCTCAGGTGATGAAAGACCCCTAAGAGCAAGAATAAAAAGTATTCCAGATATAAGATAAAAAGTTGCTGATAAATTTGCTGACATATTTTATTTCTTTTTCTTTTTATACATTTGCAACATTCTTTGTGTAACCAAAAATCCTCCAAAAATATTTACAGCGGCCAATATGATTGCCAAAAAACCAAATATTGATGAAGTTTCAAATATATTTTCACTAGAACCTGCAAGCGCAGCAATAATTGCTCCAACAATGATTACTGAAGATATGGCATTAGTGACGGACATCAATGGTGTGTGTAAAGACGGAGTGACGCTCCACACTACATAATAACCAACAAATATAGATAATATAAAAATGCTAAATCTAAATATGAAAGGATCTATTTCCATTTTATTTTACCTTTGTTTTTTCAATTATTTCATCTTCCATATTTATGGAAATCGTTTTTTTATCCTTGTCAAATAAGTTATTGACAAAATTAAATATGTTTTTTGCATATAAGCTAGACGATGAAAGAGGAAGTTTATTCAAAATATTTTTTTCGCCTATTATTTTTACTCCATCTATATCAACAATTTCATCAACTTTAGTCAATTCTGCATTTCCACCTTGTACTGCAGCTAAATCATATATTACAGAACCACTTTGCATACCTTCAATCATATCTTTTTTAATTATTATTGGGGCTTTTTTTCCTGGTATTAAAGCTGTACATATTACCACGTCTATTTTTTTTAAAGTCTCTTTTAATAAATCTTCCTGTTTTTTTTTGAAATCATCTGTAGCTTCTTTAGCGTATCCTCCCTCAGTTTCTAAATTTTCTGCACCTTCTACTGTTAAAAATTTACCACCGAGACTTTCAACCTGTTCTTTAGAGGCAATTCTTACGTCAGTAGCGTGTACTATTGCTCCCATTCTTTTTGCTGTCGCAATTGCTTGGAGTCCAGCAACTCCAGCTCCAACCACCAAAACTTTTGCAGCGGATATTGTGCCTGCTGCTGTCATCATCATTGGAATGGCTTTTTCAAAAATTGAAAAAGAATCAACTACCGCCTTATAACCAGCAAGATTTGCTTGTGACGACAAAATATCCATAGATTGTGCTCTAGTTATTCTTGGCAAAAGCTCAAGTGAAAAGCAATTTACCTCTCGACTGTTTAAATCTTTTATTTTACTTTCATTTAAGTAGGGATTCAAAACACCAATTAATGTTTGATTTTTTTGAAAAAGTTTTAATTTTTCGTCATTTGGCATTTGTAACTGAATTAGTATATTAGATTTTAAGATTACATCTTTTTCATTTTCTAATATTTCAACACCTTCGTTTTTGTAGTCTTCTTCTGTAAATCCTAGGTGATTTGCGTATCCTTTATTTATACATACATCAATTCCTAATGACTTATATTTTTTTAAAATTTCTGGAGTAAGAGAAACTCTTTTCTCAACATTTAAATTTTCAGATATAGATCCTAATATCATATTATAAAAGAAATATTGCCATTAAAATTAAAATAACAACCACTATAATTGAACCCCACAAAACAAATTTTGTAAAATTATTCCAAGTATTTTTATGATTTTCGTTATCCATTTGCTATTTTTGTCTAGCTTTGAATTTCGGATTTTTTTTATTAATTATGTAAACTCTCCCCCTTCTTCTTACCATTTTAGAGTTCAAATCTCTTTTTTTCAGCGATTTTAATGAGCTTGCAATTTTCATATTTAAATTTATCCTTTCATAAACGAAGTAATGTAATCTTTCAAATTTATTTTTCCAAAGTGTTTAATAACAGTGTTATTTAAGGACATATTTGTTAATGAAGAAGCATATCTTTCCCCTGGTCTCCTAGGTAAATACTTGATTTTACGGTTAAACATTTTTGCCACATCAATTATTGAGTAGGATTTTCTGTGAGAAATACTGTAATGAGCGCACCTATTTAGTCTCCAAGCTTTTATGCAAACTTCAATTGTATCATCAATATGAGTGAACCTTCTTGTTTGATTACCAGGCTTTACAATTGTTAAAGGTTTATTATTGTTAAACTGATCTTCAAATATGCCAATGACTGTTGCCATTTTGCCTTTTTTTATTTGTTTAGGACCATAGACATTGTAAAAATAAATTATTTCAAATTTGAAATTAAACCATTTTTTTAGGTTTTCTAAAAGTTCGAGATTTTTTGATTTAGTAAAAGCGTATGGGGACAAATTTTTATCTTTTCCATTATTTCCTAAGCTTGCAGATGTTGCAGAATAAATTAGTTTTATTTTGTTTTCTAAACAAAATTTAAAAATTTCTTTGCTTCCTATTGAATTTGATTCATAGCATTCATAAAATTTCTTAAAACTTTGATAGATTCTTGAAAATTCACCAAAATGAAAAATGGTTTTAATTTTATTCCTAATTTTTCCAATTAACTTTGATATATTTTGAGTGTTACCATTTATATATTTAACTCGGCTTGAAGGATTATGATTAGTTTTTTTTCCTGTGGAGTAATTATCAATACTTATTATTTTATATTTGGTAGATTTTACTAAATAGTCGATAAGGTTAGAACCAACAAAACCAGCACCACCTGTCACAACTAAAATATTTTTCATTTAAATTTCTAAGAAGCCTGGCAACGTCCTACTCTCCCATGTCTTAAGACAAAGTACCATTGGCGCAGAAAGGCTTGACTTCCGAGTTCGGAATGGGATCGGGTATTACCCTTTCGCAATAATTACCAGGCATGCTCTTATATGCTTTGAAGTATAATTTGTAAATAGCAAAAATATTTAATAATTTTAGTTATAATATGAAATATTCAATAGTTATACCTGTTTACAATGAAGAGAAATTTATTCTGCAAGTTTTAAAAAATGTTAATGCACAAAAAGAAAATTTTGATTTAGAAATAATAGTTATTGATGATGGATCCAATGATAATACTAGGCAAATATTAAAAAATAATAATTCGTTATATGATCATCTTATTGAGAATGATTTAAATCAAGGCAAAGGTAAATCAATAATAAATTCATTAAAATATATATCTGGGGATTATATTTTGATTCAAGATGCAGATTTAGAATATAACCCAGAAGATTACATTAAATTAATTAACCCAATTATAAAATATAATGCAGACGTAGTTTATGGATCAAGATTTAAAGGATCAGAACCAAAAAGAATTATTTATTTTTCTAATAGAGTTGCGAATTTTATCCTAAGCCTGACTGTAAGTATTTTAACAAATATAAATTTTTCAGATATTGAAACTGGATATAAATTTATTAGGGCAGACTTATTCAAATCTTTAAATTTAAAAGAAAAAACTTTTGCAATAGAAGTCGAAATTACTATGAAACTAGCAAAAAAAATGAGTAGATTTTTCGAGGTTGGAATTTCATATAATGGAAGGACTTACGAAGAAGGGAAAAAAATTAAGTTTAAAGATGGAATAGAAGCATTATACAAAATATTTTATTATAAATTTTTTAATTAATTTTCTCTATTTTGAAATTTTTGTTAAGTTTTGTAATCTTAATTTTATCATCATGATTTACGCAGATCGGCTTTATGTTCCAACAGGTTCTCCAAAAATTCTCGTTAGAAGTTGAAACTCTATATTTTATATTTTCTGAAAATTTGATTTTAAATGATAAATTTGGGCTGGGAAAAAAGGGGAAATTTGTAAATTTGTAAATATCATCTCTTGAAAATTCTTCTGATATTCTTTTAAAGTTAGAATAATTAAAATAAACAATTGATATAGCTAATATAACTATAAATTGTTTTGTTTTCAATTTTACGTTCGACTTGAAAAAGTAATCAATTATTAGAAAAAAAAGTATTGATATTGATGCAAAACCCAATCTAAATTGAGGAAAATTGTAAAACCAAAAAAGACAAGAAAAAATTAATGTAATATACAAACTAGAGTAACTTTTATTACTTCTAGTTTTAAGTTTTGAAAAGGAAAGTGAATTTATTAAGAAATATAAAATTAATAGTAAAATTAAGTAATCTAATATTTTTATTTTAAAGTGCGATACTAACCAGTTAGGTATCCAATTTAAATTTTTATTGTAATCATCCTCATTTACTATTTTATTTTTATTTTTTTGGTGAAAATAACCTCTTGCCCAACTTTTTGAATTTGATTTGATTTGGTTGATTTCTTCATAATTAACATTCCATGAAATGTCATTATTTATATTACATGTTACTTTTAGAAAGTAATTTAAACATCCTGTTTTAATAAAACTATTAGTGCTAAATATTAATAGAAAGGAAAGTATAGGTATTGTTATAGGAATTGACTGTTTTAAGTTAATATTTTTTATCTGATATAATAAAGGAATAAGTATTACTGGTAAAAAATATATATTAGTTATTTTAATCAAAATAGAGAGAAAAAATAATGCAATTAAATCAAAAAATTTTCTTTTATTCAGTTTAGTGTCAAAAATAAATTCTATAAAAATATATATGAGTAAAAATTGACCAATATAGTCATATCCAAATTCACTAAATCTTTTAAATTTAATAATTAATAAAACTAAGAAAAAAGCTGATATGAATACTTTTCTTTTTTTTATAACATTAAAAAAAAGATATCCAATTAATGAGATGTAAATTGAAAAAATTGGTAAAAAAATAGTTTTAAAGTCAAATATTGGAAACTTATATAAACTCTGTAAATATGCAAAAATTGAAGCATAAGTATATCTAATATCTAAATTGGCCAATCCTAAAATAATATAATTTTGTGAGATTTCATTTATATGTTGGAAATGATAAACTGAAAAATCTTCGTGGGTTTTTGAAATAACTAAACCAGAAAAAAATATTAGACTTACTGAGAGAAAGTAAAGAAAATAATTTTTTTTTTTATATTTAATAAAGTAAAGAAATATTCCCAATATAAAAATAAATAAATTTATAAAAACATTACTTGATATTAAGTTTATAATAAATGAAACTGGAACTAAAATAATTAAGCCCGCAAATATATTTATAAAAGGGTTATCAAAGTAACTAATTTCTTTTTTATTATATATTAATCCATATCCACAAATAGATAGTAAAGTAAATAATAGCAGTATCAAATATACCAATGTATCAATTAACATGTTTATATTTTAAATTAAATATGAGGAAGCAATATATAAACAAGTAAATTAACAAAATTATAACATTAGACAATTCTATTTTGATCAAGAATAAAGGAACATAAATTATTATTGATAATAATATAATGGTTTTTTTATAATTATAATTATTTAATAATAAATGATGAATATGATTTTTATCAGCTTGAAAGGGATTCTTTTTTTTTAGAATTCTTACTATAAATAATCTAAACATGTCTATTCCTGGAACCATCATCATCAAAAAAATTGTATCTGCGTATATAATTGAGCGCTCGTTGTAAAAATGTATAAAAAACAAAGATATTGTAAATGAATATAAATAGATGCCACTATCTCCCATAAATATTTTTCCTTTAAAATTAAGTATTAAAAAAAATAAAAGTGAAATAGAAACTACTGTAATTAGTAAAGATTGAGAAAAAGGAAAAAAATAAAATATAACTGAAGTTAGATAAATACCTGTTTGAAGATTCATTCCATCAAACATGTTACAAGCATTAATAAAAAGTAGTAAACATAAAGTAGTAAATAAAATATCATACCTACCCAAACTTACCTGGACATTGATAAATGAAAAATTTAAAAATTTTATTACGAAAGGTTCATTAAAATTTAAAAAGGTATAAGTTAATAGAAAAAGAATACTTAATTTAATATTAGGGTTAAGATCCTTTTTGTCATCAATAAATCCAATTATAAAAATTGCTAAAAAAAAAAAATAATTAAATAGACTTAATATATCCTTATCAACTACATCTAAATTTATTAAATTGAAATTTGATGAAATAGTACAAAATAAAAAAAGAAATGATAAATTTATAAAAAAACAAAATCCTCCTATCAATGGAGTGCTTGTTTGGTGAATTTTTCTTTTGTTTGGAATATCATATACCCCATATAATTTTGAAATATTTTTAAAATAATACAAAAATATGAAATTCAATATTACTAAAAAAATTATGAAATTATTCATATTGATAGTTTTTTTTAAAAAAATAATAAAAGCCCAATGGGTAATAAATTAAAATAGATAACCAATTATTAAATATATTTCCTGTCGGGACTATTGGCCACAAATTTATAAATAATCCAATTAATATAATTATACAGGGATCATTTATTTTTTTTAATTTATAATAATATCTGATAAACAGTTCTTTAATTAAATTATATAAACAAATTGTAAAAAAGATAAAAATTAACAAAAAACCAAGAATGCCGTTTTCTGATAACATCTGTAAATAATAATTATGCGGATGGGTTGAACAAGAAAACTCATTTACTTTGTATTCTTCTTTTGAACAAAGAACTCTAAACATTTTATTTCCCGCTCCAAATATTTTATTTTCTTTAAAAATTTTATATGCCGTAATAAAGTGAGATTCATGAATGCTAGTAAATACAGTAAAATTCGTATTTGCTAAATTTAAATCCTTATCATCTGCGATTTCAAAGTTGCCTTGTTTAGTGGTAAGAATTCTTTTTATGGGATCAATTATATTGTAATAGCTTTTGTAAGCAAATTTTTCATTAAATTTGGCAATTATTGTAAAAGAAATAATAAAAATAATACCTAAGATTAAAATTTGTTTTTGATAACTTCTTACAAAAAGAAAGAATAGCATTATAAATAATATTGAAAGAAATAATGATGCTCTTGATCCAGATAGAAATATGACACCAAAAACAAGAAAAATAAACATTGTATTATAATATCTAAAATTTTTATTTCCAAATTTATATATTAAGCAGGCAAGAGCTAATGGCAAAAGTCTAAATAAATAACTTCCTAGAAGAGGCTCATCTCCAAATATTCCATTTAATTTATCATTATTTTGTAACTCAAAACCTAATAGATTAAACCCAAAAACAAATTGAAACAAAGCATCAAAACAAACAAATAATATTAAAATAATTAAAATATTTGTAAATTTATCAATTAAATCTTTTTTAAAATTTAAAAAATAATTTATTGCTAACACAAACAAACCAAATCTAAAATAAAATAAAGAACTTTTCAAAGAAAGAAATAAATTTTCGGAAAACAAAGATAAAATAGTTGAATAGAAGTAATATCCTAAAAATAAAATTATTAATTTTTTATTATAATCTAAACTAATCTCGTTTTTCTTCGAAAAAAAAAAATATAAAAAAGTTAAATCTAATACCACCAAAGATAAGTCTGATAAAAAAGGTCCTGTAATTAAAAGTAAAGGTAGTAATATAATTATAAAATAATTAAGATTGTAAATATTACTAATCATATCGTTTAACTTTTTTTTCCCAATCTAAACTAGATTTTAAAATCTTTTTAAGGGAATTGTATTTAGGTCTCCAATATAATTTATTTTTTAATATTTTATTATCTGCTACAAGTCTAAATAAGTCACCACTCCTTCGTTTCCTATAATTAAATAATATTTTTTTTTTTGATAGAGAATTAAAAGTGTCTATTACCTGCTTAACACTATATCCGTTTCCATACCCACAATTTAAGACTAAGGATTTTTTTTTATTTAGTAGGTATTTAGCAGATTTTAAATGTGCATCGGCTAAGTCCATTACATGAATAAAGTCTCTAATAGCTGTTCCGTCTTTACTTGGATAGTCATTGCCGTATATTGAAATGCTTTTATTTTTCAAATAATTTTCGCAAATCTTTTTTATCAAATGTGTACTTTTTTTTTTACTAATTAAACCAGATCTTAATTTTAAATCAGCACCAGCAACATTAAAATATCTTAAAATAACAAAATTAAAAAAATTATCTTTTCTTAGATAATTTTCAATTTTCATTTTAGATTTTGCATAAGGACTTACGGGTCTGATGCTTGATTTTTCAGAAATCAGTTTATTTTTTGTATTTCCATAAACTGCAGCAGTTGAAGAAAATACTATATTTTTAACTTTATTCATTTTACAGATGCTTAAAAAAATTTTGCAATTTTCGTAATTATTTTTTAAATATTTATTTGGGTTTTTTACTGACTCAGCAACATCAATATATGCCGCAAAATGAAGTACTATATCAATTCTATTTTTTTTGAAAATATTACCCAAAATTTTTCTATTCGTAATGTTTGATTTAAAAAACTGGCATTTCTTTGGAATATTTTTTCTATTACCAGTGCTTAGATTGTCTAATAAAAAAATTTTATGACCATTATCTATTAGGTAATTAGCAGTTACACTTCCAATATA
>CACMNP010000017.1 GCA_902615045.1 uncultured Pelagibacteraceae bacterium
ATATTTGTTGTATTTAATCTACTATCAAAATTATTAGATTTATTATTGAGTTTATTATAATTTTTTTTAAATGACTCAATTATAGCTAACTTAGTTTTAGAATTCGCCTTTTTTCCGGTTTTTGCATCTATGACCATCATATTTATATTGTCAGCAACTTTAAAAGGTCTCGCATTAAAAGTATTTGCTGTTTTTTTTATGAATTCTTTAAATACTGGCATTGCTGTTTTTGAACCAGTTTCGAATTTACCTAAACTCCTTGGATTATCATAGCCAATGTATACACCGACCACTAAATTTGATGTAAATCCTATAAACCAAGTATCTGTATTTTTGTTTGTTGTTCCGGTCTTGCCAGCTAATTCAAGTTTTAATTCTCTTAAACCTTTTCCAGTTCCGCGTTCTATAACACCTTTCAACATAGAGGTAATCTGATAAGCTGTTTGCGGTGAAAAAATCTGTTGATATTTATTTTTAATAATTGGTTTACTTGTTCCATCATATGAAATTGTATCACAATTTTCACAAAATCTTTTTTCATTATTAAAAATAGTTTTTCCCTCACTGTCTTGAATTCTATCAATTATTATTGGGTTAACTAATTTTCCACCATTTAAAAAGGAGCAGTAAGCGCTTGTAATTTTTAACAGAGTTGTTTCGGCAGATCCCAAAGATACAGACATAAGTTCATCTGGATTTTCATAAATATTTAATTTTTTTGAAAAATTTATTATTTTATCTATACCTAGTTCTTGAGCTATTCTGACAGTCATTAGATTTCTCGATTTTTCTATGCCAGTTCTTAATGTTGAAGGTCCGTAAAACTTTTTACCATAATTTTCTGGTTTCCACATTTTTAAATCATTTCCTTGATCTAATACTATAGGTGCATCTAATACTAATGTGGTTGGTGAAAAATTATTTTCTAATGCTAAAGCATATATGAAAGGTTTAAATGCAGACCCAGGTTGACGTTTTGCTTGAGATGCTCTGTTGAATTCACTTTTTTTAAAACTAAAGCCACCTGATAGTGCTAAAACTCTTCCACTGTATGGGTCCATTACTACAATACCTCCATTAGCTCTCGGAAGCTGTTTTAAACTATAGTTTCCTTCGGATAATTCTTTGACATGAATTATATCCCCAATTTTAAAAAGTTTTTTGAATTCCTTTCGGGTCCAATCAATATCATTAAAATTAATTGTTCCAATATTTTCATTTTGAGTTTCGATGACTGTTTCAAATTTATCAATTCTAGTGACAACAGCCAATTCCCACCCTAAAGATTTTTCTAGATTTAGATCTTTAAGATCATTTATCCAATTATTATGTTTTTTTATATTAGATAGAGGTCCTCTCCATCCTTTTCTTTTATCAAATTCTTGCAAACCATTCCTGAGCGATTGGGTTGCAATTTTTTGTAATTGTAAATCCAAAGGTGTCTTGATGTTAAATCCTTGTTTATATACTTTATCATATCCATATTTATCAATTACATGTTTTCTAACATCCTCTACATAATATCTTGAGTCTTCAAGGTAAATTCTTTTTCTTTTTTGTAATATAATTTTAGAATTTATTAATGTAGAATGTTTATTTTGATCAATAAAACCATTTTCTAGTAAATTATTTAATACTAAATTTCTTCTAAATTTTGCTAAATCTTTATTTTTATATGGATTATATTTACTTGGTGCTTTTGGAAGAGCAGCTAAAAGCGCTGCCTCTCCATAATTGAGTTCACTTATTGGTTTATTAAAATATCTTAAACTAGCTGAAGCTATACCATAACTACCCTCGCCAAGATAAATTTGATTTAAGTAAAGTTCTAAAATTCTTTTTTTTGATAAAACTCGCTCTATTCTAAATGCTAATATTGCTTCCTTTATTTTTCTATCAATACTTACTTCATTGCTTAAAAGAAAGTTCTTTGCTACTTGTTGGGTAATAGTAGAAGCACCTTCTAATCTTTTTGAGTATATTATATTAAATATATTATTTTTTATTGCTCTCACTACTCCTTTGGCATCAACCCCTGGATGGTCAAAAAAGTTTTTGTCCTCCGCTGATAAAAAAGCATTTATAACAGTTTGAGATATGGCAGAATATGGAACAAAAATTCTTTTTTCTGATGAAAAATCGCTTACTAGAACACCATTTCCTGAATACAACTTGCTTGATACTGGTGGTTTATAATTTTTGAGATATTTGTAATCTGGCAATTTATTGGAATAAGTCCAAAGAATAGATATTATTAATAGTAAGATTAGTAGAGACGACAATATTCCAAATATTATCAAGCTTTTTAAAATTTTATGCATTTTAGTTTAAATATCTTGCGAATTTGTTATTCTTAAGGCACAGAATTTATTAAATTAACCTATGAAAATATTACCAACATTATGTCAAAAAATTTATACATTGATGCATCGCATCCTAATGAAACAAGAGTCGTTCTTAAAAACAGTGATCATATTGAAGACTATGAATATGAAAGTATAAATAATACTTTAATTAAGAATAATATATATCTTGGAAAAGTAAGCAGAATAGAACCGTCTTTACAAGCAGCTTTTGTTGATTTTGGAAGAGAAAGACATGGTTTTTTATCTTTTAACGATATTCAATCTGACTACTATCAACTACCATTAAGTGACTTAGAAAAAATAAAAGAAGAAGAAGAAAAAGTTCGAGTAGAATTATCTAAAGAAAGTGAAAATATAGAAGATAAAATTCTTGAGGGCAAAGAGGAGATTAAAATTGATGATCCTGTTGAAAAAAAAGAATATGAAGAAAAAGAAAATTTAAATAACCAAAAAAAATTTCCATCAAAAAGATATAAAATACAAGAAGTTATAAAACCTAATCAAGTTATATTGGTACAAGTATTAAAAGATGAAAGAGGATTAAAAGGAGCAGCTTTAAGTACATTTATATCAATAGCTGGGAAATATATAGTCTTAATGCCAAATACTGCAAAGGGTGGAGGAATTTCAAGAAAGATATTTAATCCAGGTGAAAGAAAAAAAATTAGAAATATTTTAAATGAAATAATCATTCCAAAAGAAATGGGAATCATTGTAAGGACTGCAGGATCAAATAAAACAAAAAATGAGATAGATAATGATTTAAAAAATTTAATAAAAGTTTGGGATCAAATAAAAAATAATGCTCTAAACTCAATTGCACCTTCGCTTATCCACCAAGAGAGCGATATTATAAAAAGATGTATAAGGGATATGTATGATGATGATACTCAAACCATATATGTCGAAGGAAATGATGGATACCAAAAAACCAAAAGCTATCTTAAACTAATGATGCCAAATCAGCTTAAAAAAGTAAAAAAGTATAGAGATAAAGTGCCATTGTTTTATAAAGAAAACATTGAAAAAAAATTATTTGAAATATTTGAAACTGAAGTGAAATTAAAATCAGGTGGGTATTTAGTAATAAACCCAACGGAAGCTCTAGTATCTATTGATGTCAATTCTGGTAAATCAATAAAGCAAAAAAATGTTGAAAGTACTGCTTATGATACAAATATAGAAGCTGCAGAAGAAATTGCTAGACAAATAAAGATCAGAGATTTGTCAGGACTTATTATAATTGATTTTATCGATATGTTAAATTTTAATAACAGACGACAAGTTGAGAGGAAATTAAAAGAAAAATGTAGGAATGATAGAGCAAGAATCCAGATTGGTAGAATAAGTAATTTTGGATTACTTGAAATGTCCAGACAAAGACTAAGAGAAAGTAATGTTAAATGGCATATGAAACTGACTGATGAAACATTCGTATTGAAAATTCTTAAATTGATAGAAATTAAGTCCTTAGAGCACAATGCAAAGATAGTTGAATTAACTATAAATGATAAAATTGAGAAACATATTAAGGATCATCACCAGGAAATTGTAAAGTATTTTGAGAAAAAACATAAAGCGAAAATTGAAATTGGTATAAATAACAATCTGAATTTAGAGGACTATATTATTGAATTTAAGTCCAAAACCAAAAAAGTATTGGATAAAATCGAGAAAGTGGAGAAACTTGAAGCTATAAAAATTGATAACAAAAAAGAAGATAATAATATTCAAAGTAAAAATAGAAAAATTTTTAAAAAAAGAAAATTCAGAAAAAAATTTTATAAGAAAAAAACTAAATAATTCCTCTATTAGTTGTTGATGCTGAACCAAGCAAATTTGGACTAATTCTTCCTGATAAAAAAGATTTTCTTCCTGAAATGACTGCAAGTTTCATTGCTTCAGCCATTTGAATAGGATTTTTTGCTTTGGCTATGGCTGTATTAATAAGTACACCGTCACAACCTAATTCCATTGCAATAGTTGCATCGGATGCCTGTCCTAATCCAGCATCGATTATTAAAGGTAATTTTGTTTGTTGTCTTATAATTTTAATGTTAACTTTATTCTGTATTCCAAGCCCTGAGCCAATTGGAGCTGCCAGAGGCATAATGGCAACTGCTCCAGCATTTTCTAACCTTTTCGCCATTAATGGATCATCATTGCAATAAACCATTACTTTAAAACCCTCTTTAGTTAATAGTTCCGTCGATCTTAATGTTTCGATCATTTCTGGAAAAAGATTTCTTTTATCACCCAAAACTTCTAATTTTACCAATCTCCATCCACCTATTTCTCTTGCTAATCTCAAAGTTCTAATAGCATCCTCAGCTGTGAAACATCCAGCGGTATTTGGCAAATATGTAATTTTTTTTGGATCTATATAATCCATTAATCTGGCTTTATTTTTATCTGATATATTTACTCTCCTTACCGCAACTGTTACTATGTCTGCACCAGAAGTCTTAATGGCTTTAGCGCATTCACTGAAGCTTTTATATTTTCCAGTTCCAACGATTAAACGTGAATTAAAAATTTTATTTCCTATCTTAAATTTTTTATCAACCATTATCCACCACCGATGAAATGAACTATTTCTACTTTATCATCTTTTTTTAATTGAATTTTAGAAATTCTTTTTTTGTCTATAATTTTTTTGTTTAGTTCTATAGCTATTTTATTTATTGGCATATTTAATTTTGTGATCAAGCTCTTAAGTGAATATTTGGGAAATATTTGCATTTGCTTGCCATTTACAGTTATTTTTATTTTATTTTTGAAATTCATAGATTATAAAGATCTCGTGAGTAAAATATTAATCATTAATGGACCTAATCTTAATCTAATAGGTGAAAGAGAACAATCACAATATGGTAGCAAAGATTACAAATACCTTAAGGAAATTTGTGAAAATAAATCTAAAGAATTAAATTTAACTCTTGAGATGAAGCAATCGAATATTGAAGGTGAAATTGTTGATATTATACAAAGTGCCAGAAAAGAATTTGATGGAATTATAATTAATGCAGGTGGGTATAGCCACACATCAGTTGCTATTAGAGATGCTTTAGATGTGTTCAAAGGTAAAATAATTGAGCTACACATATCAAATATATATAAAAGAGAGGAATTTCGTCATAAATCTTTGATAAGTGGGGTGGTCACTGGAATTATTTGTGGATTAGGGGTAAATGGATATATTTTGGCCATAAATTCTATGCATGAAATATTGAATGAAGATAAATAAAAATATAATCAAAGAATTAAGTGAATATTTAGATGAATTTAAACTTACAGAAATAGAATACACCGAAAAAGATATTAAAGTTAAAGTTTCAAAATCATCTATAACAAATATTTCTAGAGTTAAAGAAATAAACCCAAAAATAAAATCTGAAAATATTAAAATAGATAATATTAGTGGAACTGAGGTTCCATCTCCTATAATAGGTACAGCTTATTTAGCGCCTGAACCGGGTGGAAAAAAATTTGTAGAGGTTGGAAAAAAAATTAATAAAGGGGATACCTTAATGATTGTTGAAGCCATGAAAACAATGAATCATGTTCCATCTCCAATCGCTGGAACTGTAAAAAAAATATGCGTTGAAGATGGTCAGCCTGTTGAATATGGTCATACCATTGCAATAATTGAGTAATAATGTTCAAAAAAATTCTTGTTGCAAATAGAGGTGAGATAGCTGTCAGAGTTATCAGAGCTTGCAAAGAATGGGGCATACAAACTGTCGCTATCCATTCTGACGTTGATAGAAACAGTATGCACGTGCGATTAGCTGACGAAAGTATATGTGTAGGACCACATCAGGCTACAAATAGTTATTTAAATATTCCAGCTATTATGTCAGCTATTGAATTAACAAATTCTGAAGCTGTTCATCCGGGATATGGTTTTTTATCTGAAAATTATGAATTTGCAAAAATTCTTGAACAGAATAAAATTAAATTCATTGGTCCATCATCTTCATTAATTAAAATGATGGGTGATAAAATTGAAGCAAAAAAAATTGCAAAAAAGTATGGTCTTCCGGTCATTGAAGGATCTGATGGAGGTGTATCCGATTTTAATGAAGCAAAAAAAATATGTAAAGATATTGGATATCCAGTTCTGATCAAAGCTGCTGGTGGTGGTGGTGGAAAAGGCATGAAAGTTGTCACTAAAGCAGATGAATTTGAAAGTTTATTTATGACTGCAAAAACTGAGGCAAAAAAATTTTTTGGTAATGATGAGGTTTATATCGAGAAATTTTTTCAAAATCCAAGACATATCGAAGTTCAAGTATTATCTGGTAAAAATAGAACTGTACATCTTCATGAAAGAGATTGCTCTATTCAAAGAAGACATCAAAAATTAATTGAGGAGACACCTAGTCCTTTACTAAATGATCATATAAGAAATGATCTTTTTGACAAAACCGTAAAAATGGTAAGCCAGATTGGATATGAAGGTGCAGGAACAGTAGAATTTATTTTTGAAGATGGAAAATTTTATTTTTTAGAAATGAATACTAGAATACAAGTTGAACATCCAGTAACAGAGGTAGTAACAGGTATAGACTTAATAAAAGAACAGATCTGGATTGCATATGATGGTAATACCGCCTTAAAACAGGAAGATATTAAGCCAAGAGGTCACGCGATTGAATGTAGGATAAACGCTGAAGATGCAAGTAAAAATTTTCAACCTTCACCAGGAGAAATTACGATGTGCCATCAGCCTTCAGGCTTTAGAACTAGGGTAGATGGAGCAATATTTCAAGGATATAAAGTAACCCCATACTATGATAGTATGATTTGTAAGGTTATATGTCATGGAAGAAATAGAACTGAAGCAATTCAAAGAATGCGAAGATCCCTAGATGAATTTGTTATTGAGGGGATTAAAACAACAATAGATTTACATAAAATACTTTTAAATCATAAAAAATTTTTAAATTCGGATTTTAATGTGAGTTGGCTTGATAAAGAAAAATTACTTTAAGAGTAACATTTTTTTAACCAAATATCATAAACAGGATGATCAAAGGGCCTAATAGATGGGGAAGAGGCAAATGTCCAATCGTTGAAGATGTACACCTTATTTTCGTCAATATTTACCATATCTTTTACTTGCATATATGCTGTAACTTCTGGATCATCATCAAATTCGGAATTATTACATTTAAGAATATTTATAGATAGGTTTTTAAATATATATTCTTTGCCAACTTCAATTTCAACAATATCGCTTTGAGAATTTACTTTATCCAATACCGTTAAAACTGCAAAATTTTCAGTTTGTAGTTGATTTTCACTTAATGAATTATTTGTTAACAAATGATAAATAAACAAAATAACTATATACGCTTTAGCTTTTCCAAGAAGTGTATTTTTTATTTGTTGCATTTTTAATTTTATTTTTATTTGGGTGATAAGAATTTTCAGTTCCTGTTTGATTTGGCTTATGATCTTTCTGCCACTTATATTTGTCTAATTCATGACTGTTTTCTATTTTATTTCCTGTACGATGTATCCATGAATACCATTCAATAGGTATTTTTGATGCTTCTACCTCGCCATTATAAATAACCCATCTCTTGCCTGATTTGCTCTCATAATATTTATTACCTGAACTATCTTCTCCAACTAATTTTCCAAATAATAATGTATTTAATCTGGTACCAAATGTTTGTTTGTTCCACCAAGTAAAAATTTCTTTGATCATATTTTAAAAATTATTTCAATTTATAATTGTAAATTAACAATTAGACTAAAATAGAAAAATGTATATACATAATAATCGCTAAGATTCAATTTACAAATAGGATTACAATGGCAAAATATTTAGTAGAAACTTATTACACTTGCAGCTTTAAAGTATCTCATTATTTAGATGACATAAATGAGGAAAATCTTAAAAACTTAGAGAATAAAGAAGATGGAAAATTTGAGATAATTGATGTTAAGTTAGATAATAGAAAAACAAAAAACCTTCAAGATACCAAAAGTAGCAAAGTTGAGATAGTTTCGCAGCCTATTAGTGGGCAAGAAATTAAAAATAGTATTAAATCCAAACCAATAGATGAAAATTTTAAGAAAAATATCACCGATAATATAGGTAAAAGATTTAGTATGCCTGATAGAAGAAAAGGTTATATACAGAAAGCTTCGATAGGTGATCACAAAGTTTATTTGCATACTGGTGAATATGAAGATGGTAAAATAGGAGAAATTTTTATCGATACTAGTAAAGAAGGTGAGCTGGTAAAGGCTCTAATGAATAATTTTGCAATAGCAATATCATTGGGTCTTCAATATGGAGTTCCGTTAGATGAATTTGTAAATGCATATTTAGATACAAAATTTGAACCTTCTGGAAAAGTTTACGGAAATGATAGAATAATGAGCGCAAGTTCAATATTAGATTATATATTTAGAGAACTAGCAATTTCTTACTTAAATAGAGAGGATTTAGCTCACACCCCGTCTATAACTGGAAATTCAGACACAAACGAAAATCAAGATAATGAGGATCAAAATCAACTAATTAAACTTGTAAAAGATATTACTAGCAAAGGTTTTGTTAGAAACGACTACAAAAAAAAATTAGTAGATTTGTCAGATATAAGAATAAACCTTAAAGGAAAAAAATAATTATTTTTTTCTTTTTAAAATATTAAGTTCTTTTAATTGATTTTCGTCTACTTCTGACGGTGCATTCATCATTAAATCTTGGGCATTTTGATTCATTGGAAACATCGTTACCTCTCTAATATTTTTTTCTTCTGCTAATAACATTACGATTCTATCTATACCAGGGGCAATACCGCCATGAGGAGGTGCCCCATAGCTTAAAGCGTTAATCATTCCACTAAATTTCTCATTCACTTTTTCCTTGGAGTAGCCAGCAATTTCAAATAACTTATACATTAAATCAGGTTTATGGTTTCTGATCGCTCCAGAGGACAATTCAATGCCATTACATACAATATCATATTGAAAAGCTTTTAGTTTTAGTGGTTCTGAAAGATCTAAGTTATCAATATCACCTTGAGGCATAGAAAAAGGGTTGTGACTAAATTCGATCTTTTTAGTATTTTCATTTATTTCAAACATTGGATAGTCGACTACCCAACAAAATGAAAAACATTTTCATCAATTAAATTTAATTCATTTGCTATTTTATTTCTCGCATTACTTAATAATTTCTCAACTTCAGATTTATTTCCACAAGACATAAATATTGTATCACCTACTTCAGCATTCATTTTTGTCATTATCTCTTTCAGAGATTTTTCAGAAAAAAATTTTCCTACAGGCCCTTTGGCACTCAATTTATCAAAATTTTCAATAGAAAAATATGCAAGACCCGACGATCCTTCTTCTTTTGCCCATTTATCAATTCCATCAAAAAAACTTCTTGGTTTTTCAGATGTATTTTTTGTAACAATTCCTCTAACTATCGATCCTTTAATTACTAATTTTTTAAATATTTCAAAGTTAACATCATCTCTTTTAAAAATTTCAGTAATATCTGTTATTTCTAAAGGATTTCTCAAATCTGGTTTGTCAGAGCCATATTTCAACATTGCTTCATTGAAAGAAATTCTAGGAAATTTCTTATGGAGTAACTTTTTAGAAGAAAATTTTTTGAATAAATTTACAAATAGCTCTTCAACTATTACAAATACATCCTCTTGTTCTACAAAAGACATTTCTAAGTCAAGTTGATAAAACTCACCTGGACTTCTATCCGCTCTTGCGTCTTCATCTCTAAAACACGGTGCAATTTGAAAATATTTATCAAAACCAGACACCATGATTAATTGTTTAAATTGCTGAGGGGCTTGAGGTAAAGCATAAAATTTACCTGGGTTTAATCTACTTGGAACTAAAAAGTCCCTGGCACCTTCTGGGCTAGATGAAGTTAATATAGGTGTTTGATATTCTAGAAAACCATATTTTTGCATTTCAGTTCTAATAAATGAGATAATTTTAGATCTTAAAATAATATTATTATGAATTTTATTTCTTCTTAAATCTAAAAATCTATACTTTAGTCTAATTTCCTCAGAGTATTCTTGATCTGAAAAGACAGGTAGTGGCAATTCCTTAGTTCTTGCAAGTATCTTATATTTTTCAATTCCTACTTCAATTTCTCCAGTATTTAAATTTTTGTTAATTGTATCTTTTTCTCTCACTAAAACTTTACCTTCAACTTGTAGAACAGTTTCTAATGGAAGTTTTTCTATTTCTTTAAAAATTTTATTACCCTCATCAATTACGCATTGAGTAAGTCCATAGTGATCTCTTAAATCTAAAAATAAAAGATTTCCATGATCTCTTTTCTTATTTATCCAGCCTGATAACTTTATTGTTTGACCTTTGTTATTTAAAGTAAGTTCTCCGCAAGTGTGTGTTCTGTATTTACTCAATTTATTATCTCTTTTATTATTTTAAAGTTAATAGATTTTTTTTTCTTTAAACTCAATTCGTCAATCTTATATATAAATTCTTGCATTTTGCTATACGATCTGGCAATTCTTTTAATAATGTAATCAATAATTTTATTGTCTAATTTAATTTGCCTATCAGAAAAACTTTTTAGAATTATTGCGTAAATCAAATCATCATCTGGTTGCTCAATTTTAGCTATTATGCAGTTCTTCAATCTAGAAACTAAATCTGGAAGTTTAAATTTCATTGTATCTATAGGTTTTATTGAAGAGATTAGTAAATATTTGTTATCCTGCTCAACAAGATTGAATATAGAATATAGTAATTTTTCATCAAAACTTTCATCTAAATCTTCAATTATAATACTATTATAAAGTTTTATTTGTTTTATAGAATTATTATTAATTTTGTTGCTATATAAATATAAAGCATTACTTTTTATTTTAAATATTTTCGATAAATGTGTTTTACCACAATATTTTTCACCAGTTATATTAATAATTTTTTTTTCCCATTTGGGCCAAGTTTGTATAATATTTTTTGCGAAGTAATTACTACTTGATACATAATAATCATTTTCATTAAAACTTTCATTTACAGCAAAGTCTAATAGTTTTTGATCTACTTCCCTCATTTTATTTTCCAAATATCATTAGAAGAATTTATATCTATACCATTCACTTTTAAAATATTAATAAATTTATCTGGATTACTATTGTAAATTATTCTGTATATAATTTCTTTACTATTTATTTTTTCAATTTTATACTCATACACAAAATCTGACTGATTTAATAAATTTTCTAGTTTATCTGTGATTAAATAATTACTATTTTTTACAGAAATTTTTATAGGGATTGCGATTGAAGTATTAATTTTATTAATTAATTTCCATTTGTCTTCATATATATGTTTTAAGTTTAGTATAATTTCATCTAATATTTTATTATTTTCATAATCGATAATATTTTGATTTAGATTAAAGTTAAAATTAAAATTTGAAAAACTAATTTTCGAAAAAATCCTTAAATTATTTTTATTTTTATAAAATGTTACTATGAATATATTTTCGAAATTATATCTATCTGTAATCTCAGATAAATCATCATTCTCCAAATTATTTTTTATTTTTTGAAAAAGACGAAAGTTTTCAATATTTTCATCTGGTAAATTATAATTTAATAAAAAATATTTTTTATTTTTTTTATTCCAATTATTGTAAAAATAATTTTGATCAAAATATTCAAGTTCATTACTTTGTGTATTAATTAAAATCGGTATAATTAATACTTCTGTATTTTCTGGAACTGATGAAATTACATTTTTACTTCTTATAAACGAAAATAATTTTTTTTTGTCGAATTTGACCTCAAAATCTACTTCATAATTATTATTTACAAATTTCTCATTTGTTATTGAAAAATTATCAATTAATGATCTTATTTTATTTTTTGGTGTATCGTTAAATAAATTTTTGTCTTTGTTTTCTACAATTCTATATATTAAAGTTTTAAATGCTTCTTCAAAGCCTTTATTAATTACCTGACTTTTATTAAAATTTGTATTGTATTGTTCTTTAATATTAATATTTTTTACAGTGTAATTATCTCCAAAAGCATTTATTGTGGAAAACTTGAGAAAAATTAAAATCAAAAGTAAAAAAAAAAAGTATAAATAATTATTAATTTTATTTTTTATTACGTACATAATTGAAATATGAAATCTAAAAATTTCACATATGAAAAAAGTGGTGTTAGCATAAAAAAAGCAGATAATTTTATTAAATTTATATCCTCAAGTACAAAAAAATCAAAAAAAAGTGGTGAATTTAAGAATATTGGAGGATTTGGGGCGCTTACAAAACTACCTAATAAACTAAAAAACCCATACCTTGTAACTAGTACTGATGGAGTTGGAACAAAAATTGAAGTTGCAAATCAACTTAATAAATTTAATACCATCGGGATCGATCTCGTGGCAATGTGTGTAAATGATATTATTGTTCAAGGTGCAAAACCAATACTTTTTTTAGACTATATATCAGTATCAAAAATAAATTTAAAAAAATTAAAAGAAATTATTAATGGTATTATTAAAGGATGCAAATTATCTGACTGTGAGTTGGTTGGTGGAGAAACTGCTGAAATGCCTGGAACATATTCTAAAGGAAAATTTGATATAGCTGGATTTTCTTTAGGCTTAGTAGAAAAAGATAAAATATTAACCAATAAAATAAAAGAGAAAGATTTGGTTGTAGCTATACCATCAAGTGGACTTCATTCAAATGGATTCTCATTAGTACGACATGTTATAAAAAAAAAAAATGTTAATTTGAAAAAAAATCCTTTTTTAAAAAAAGAATTACTTAAGCCAACGAAAATTTATGTAGTTCATGTTTTAGAATTAATTAAAAGAAAGTATTTGAATGCATGCGCAAATATTACTGGGGGTGGATTAAAAGATAATATTGAGAGAATAATCCCAAATAATTTATGTGCTGAAATTAATTTAGAAAACGTCAAAACTTTGGATATATTTAGATGGATTAAGAATCAAGGTATTAGTGATCTAGAAATGCTTAAAACTTTCAATTGCGGCGTTGGTTTTTGTTTAATAATAAAACCTCAAAACTACAAAAAAATAATAAAATTTTTTCCAAAAAAATATAAACCCTATATCATTGGAAAAATTATTAAACATTCAAAAAAAGTAAAATTAAGTGGAAAAGTCATCTGGTAAAAAAAAAATTGCAATCTTTATAAGTGGTAGAGGTAGTAATCTTAAATCATTAATTAAATATTCAAATACAAAAAAATCTATAATTAAAATTGTTTTGGTTATTTCAAATAATTTTAGTGCAAAAGGATTAGATTATGCAAAAAAATCAAAAATAAAAAATATATATATCAAATATTCTAATAAAAAAAATTTTGAAAATCGATCTCTTAAATTACTAAAACAAAATAACGTTGATTTAATTTGTTTAGCAGGATTTATGAAAATACTTTCGGGTAACTTTATTAAAAAATTCTATAAACCCATACTTAATATTCATCCATCCCTTCTTCCTAAATATAAAGGATTAAATACCCACAAGAGAGCAATTAAAAATAAAGAAAAATTTTCAGGAGCAACAGTTCATATAGTCAATAAAAAATTAGATGCTGGTAAAATTATATTACAAAAAAGAGTAAAAATTTTAAAATCTGATTGTGAAAAAAGCTTACAAAAAAAAGTATTAAAAATTGAGCATAAAATTTATTCAAAAGCTATTGAAAAACTATTTACTAACTACTAAAAAAAAAATTCAACTCTATTTTTGCATTTTCAAGACTGTCAGAGCCATGAACAGAATTTTTATCAATAGAAATACCGTATTTTTTCCTCAATGTTCCTTCCTCAGCATCTACTGGATTTGTAGCCCCCATTAACTTTCTATTTTCCAAAACAGCATTTTCTCTCTGTAAATTCATCACAATTATTGGTCCTGAAGACAGATATGCACATAAATCGTTATAAAATGGTTTGGACTCATGTACTTTATAAAATCTTTCTGCTTCTTCTTTTGTTATATGAATTTTTTTTTCTTTAATTACTTCAAATCCTTTATTAATGAATTCTTGTTTAATTTGATCTTGAAGATTTCTTTCAACTGCATCTGGTTTAATTATGGACAAAGTTTGTTCTATATTACTCATAATGATCCTCGATTAATTTATTCAACAATCTAACTCCATAACCTGTTGCTCCCCCGGAGTTTAGTGCACCTCCATATTTTGAAAACGCCATACCTGCGATGTCTAGATGAGCCCACGGAGTTTTATTAATTATAAATCTTTGTAAAAATTGAGCAGCTGTTGTAGATCCGGCTCCACCAACATAATTTATATTTTGCATGTCTGCATTTTTAGAATTGATTAATTTATCAAAATTATCATTTAATGGCATTCTCCAAAGTTTCTCATCTACACTTTCACCAGCATTGATTAATTGCTTTGATAATCTATCATTATTTGAAAATAGGCCTGCATATTCTGATCCAAGTGAAACAATTATAGCCCCAGTTAATGTCGCAAGATCTACTATAAATTCAGGTTTAAATTTTTCCTCTGTAAATGTTAAAGCATCTGCCAACACCAATCTACCTTCGGCATCAGTATTTAAAACTTCAATAGTTTTTCCACTATAAGACTTAACAATATCTCCAGGTCTTTGTGCATTTCCACTTACCATATTTTCTACAAGACCCACTACTCCAACAACATTTATTTTTGGTTTTCTAAGCGCAAGTGTTTTCATTAAACCAACGACGGTCGCTGAGCCTGCCATATCATATGTCATATCTTCCATAAATTTTGCGGGTTTAAGAGAATAACCTCCGGTATCAAAACATACGCCCTTTCCAACAAAAGCTAAGGGTTTGGACTTATTTTTAGCTCCATTCCATTCTATCGTTACCAAATAAGATCCTCTGATACTTCCTTGACCCACACCTAGCAAAGCATTCATACCTAATTTTTTTAATTTTTTTTGATCGTATACAGTGACTTTTAATCCAAATTTTCTTAATTTAGTTATACGTTTTGCATACTCATCTGGATGAAGAATGTTTCCTGGCTCAGATACTAAATCTCTAGTTAAAAAAACACCCTCCAAAAGTGATTTTAATTTATCTCTAAGTAAATTTGATTTTTTAATTTTATTTCCAACTACATTTAAATTGATTTTTGAAATTTTAGATCTGTCAGTCTTATAAACATCAAATTCATAAGATTTTAGCTGAGCGCCATGTAAAAATTTTTCTAATTGTACATTTGTAAGAGATATTAAATTTGCATCAATAAAAGAGTGAGTAATTTTATTATTTTTTAAAAAAACGTAAAATTCAGATCCTAACTTTTCATAATCTAAAGAATTGCTGGATTTCATACAATTAACGAATATATAATTTTTGTCTCTATTGTTTTTGATTAGAAATTTTTTTTCTGTAAATAGGTTATTTTTAAATACAAATTTATTTAAAGATTTGACTATTTTATTTTTACTAGTTTGACTTTTTATTAAAATAACCTCATTATCTTTAAAGACTTTCGGTTGTTTGCTTACAAAATCTAATTTTAGCTTCATTTTTTTGAAATATTTAATAGATAATGTTGTATATTTATTAAATTAGTAATTTCAATGAATAAATTAATATTTCGTAAATTATATTTTGATATATTTATATTCTTTATATTATCTTCACTAGCAATAACCTCGATTGTGTGGATAATACAAGGAATTAATTTATTAGACATAGTAACAGAACAAGGACACTCCTTCAAAGTTTACTTTATATATTCATTTTTAAGTATACCCAAAATATTTTCAAAACTTATAATTATTTCTCTTTTTTTAAGTTTATTTACAGTAATTAATAGATATGAGGAAAATAATGAAATTTTAGTTTTTTGGACTAATGGAATTAAAAAAATTTCTTTTATAAATTTTATATTCAGAATTTCTTTTATATTTGTAATTATACAAATTGTATTCAACATTTATATAGTACCAAATACTGAAAATTTGGCTCAAAAATATTTAAAGAATTCATCAATTGATTTTTTTCCAAAATTAATTCAAGAAAAGAAATTTTCAAAGGTAATGAAAAATTTAAACATATTTGTAGAGGAATATAATGAAAATGGAACACTTAAAGGAATATACATCAAAGAAAAATTAGGAAAAGATGAAAATAAAATAATTATTGCAAGTTTAGGTAAATTAAATAAAACTAAATATGGATATAACTTCCAATTGTTTAACGGTAAAATCATTAATATTGATAAAAAAGGTAATTTTAATCTTAAATTTAAAGAGACAACATATGAGCTTTCAGACCTAAATTTTAAAACTAGAAAAAATGATAAATTGGGAGAGACTAAAAGTTATTTACTAATCAATTGTTTAAAAAAATTTATTAACGAAAGAAAAGATGAAAAGTTTAGATGTGACAAAGAGGATTCTTTTTTAATAAAAGATATATATGAGGAAATATTTAAAAGAATTGTTAATCCAGTTTATATTATTATTTTATCTCTATTAAGCTCACTTCTGATATTAAAATCAAAAGTGAATAAGTTTAGAAATTCTTTTAAATATTTTATTTTTATTATTGGTTTTCTTATAATTATATTTTCAGAATTAAGTTATAAATTTTTAAGTTACAATCTCGAAATAGAAATACTTTTCTTATTATTGCCAATTATATTTGTATTTTTATTTTATCTTAATATTTTATTCATAACAAAATTTAAACCTAGGTATTTATGATTTTTAAAAAATATCAAATTTTTTTATTTACTTTATTTATACAAAAATTAGTAAAAATAAGTTTAGTATTTTTTTGTGTTGTTATATTAATAAATTTCTTTGAAGAAATAAGATTTTCTGAAAAGTATGAGGCAGAAGTTTATTTTGTTATATACCTCTCTCTTCTAAATGCTCCATCATTAATATTTGAAATTTTACCTTTTGTTTTTTTTGTAACAATTATATTTTTTTATTTAGATTTAACTGAAAAATATGAAATAGAACTTTTGCATACTAACGGAATAAGTAACTTAAGAATAGTAATACAATTGTCAGTATTTGTTGCATTATTAGGTATTTTTGTATTATTTTTCTATTACTCATTATCTTCAACTTTAAAAAGCAAATATTTAGATACAAAAAATAGGTTTACAAAGTCTAATGAATATTTAGCGGTTGTAAATAATGATGGCCTTTGGATAAAAGAGGAAATAGATAACAAGTTGTACATAATACACGCAGAAAAATTACAAAAAAATAATTTAAAAAATTTAACAATAAATGAAGCTAGCAAATATTACGAAAGCAAAATTACAATTCAAGCTGAAGGGGCCAATATTAGTTCAAATAATTGGCAGCTAACTAATGTTTCCATATTAGACGAAGATGGAAAAACAAAAAAATTAAAAAGTTATGTATATAATTCATCTTTTAATGGAAAAACCATATCAAATTTGTTTTCAAATTTGAACGCATTAAATATTTATGAACTTCATAAATTATCTAAAAATTATTTAAATATTGGATATTCAAATACAGATATAAAAATTCATTTAAACAAAATCTATAGTATGCCGTTTTTTTATATCCTAATGTCAATTTTAGGATTTATAATTATAAATAAATTGAAGAGAATTAAGTCAAAGTTTTTTGTCATTATTTTTGGGATATTCGTTTCAGTTATAGTTTACTATTTAAACTATTTTTCAAGTTTATTGGGTAATAATGGTGTACTGCCAGTAAACTTATCAATTTGGGCTCCTCTTTTAATACTTTTTTTAGTATGTAACATTGGATTATTAAAAATAAATGAAAATTAATATATTTTTTTTAGGAATAATTATATTTTTTCTTAACTGTTCAAAAATTATTGCTGAAGAAGTAATATTTAATGCTGAAAAAATAAATATAGAAGATAATGGAAATAAAATTAACGCTATAAATTCAGAGACGACTATTGAGGAAAACAATATAAAAATTAATTCAAAAAGAGTTAATTATAATAAAAAAACAAACATTATCATTTTCACAGATAAAGTTTATTTTCATGATAAGAATGAAAATCTTATTATTGAAAGTGATAAGATAAAATATGATAGAAAAAGTGAAATAATTAATAGCTATGGTCCAACAAAATTTATTTTAAAAAATAAATTTTTATTAAATTCGTCTGATATTTTTTTTGAGAGAATCCCACAAATTATTTACGGTGACGGAAATTCAGTTTTAGAGGATAGTGAAAAAAATATTTTTAAATTAAACGATAAATTTAAGTTTGACTTAAAAAATGAGTTAATCAAATCTGAAAATTCAATTATTTTAGATAAAGATGGGAATAATTATTTATTTGAAGACTTAGTTGTCAATTTAAAAACAAACGAAATCGCTGGTAAAGAAATAGAAGTTAAATTTAATAAATCGTTGTTTGGCAATAAAAAAAATGACCCTCTTTTAAAAGGAAGAAGTTCTTACTCAAGCGATGAAGAGCTTAAAGTATATAAAGCAGTTTTTAGCACTTGTAATGTTGAAAATAAAAAGTGTAGAGGATGGGAACTAAGCACAGATGAGTTTAAACATGACAAAAAAAAGAAAATTTTTGAATATAAAAATTCGTGGTTAAAAATTTTTGATTATAAAATTTTTTATGTACCTTATTTTAATCATCCAGATCCATCAGTTAAAAGAAAATCAGGTTTTTTAACTCCTTCATATACTAGTTCAGATACACTTGGAATATCAATAAATATACCATATTTTAAAGTCCTTGATAAAGACAAAGATATCACATTTAGCCCAAGGTATTATGCAGATAAAAGTTTTTTGTTACAAAACGAATACAGGCAAGCCTTAGAAAAATCCAAAATTTTAAGTGACTTAAGTTTTTTGGTGGGTGATGCTGGAACCAAAGGACATTTTTTTTATAATCAGATAGGTGAATTGAGTGATAAGATAAGTTTTGAATTAAACCTTCAAAATGTTAAAGGAGATAATTTTTTAAAAACACATAAAATAATAGAAACCTCAAGTTTAATTAAAAGTGACAGTCTTCTAGTTTCAGGTTTAGATTTAGATTTTAATTTTACAGATTCTAAATTGAATACTTCTTTCAAAATATTTGAAGATTTAAGTAGAAATTATCATGATAGATATCAATACATTTTTCCAGATTTCAATTTTACTAAGCAAATTATAATACCAAATAATTATAATGGTAATTTTAATTTTAATTCATATGGCTATAACAAACTTTATAATACAAATGTTACGGAGACAGTATTAACCAATGACTTTTTATTTGAGTCAATTGAATTTATAAATTCAAAAGGCATTATTACTGATTATGATTTATTATTAAAAAATTCTAATAATTATTCTAATAATTCAAATACTTTCGATGATAATTTTAATTACAATTTATTTGGGTTAGTTAAGTTAGATCTAAATTATCCCATGCAAAAACAAATGGTTAATTACACTAATTTTCTAAAACCAATTTTGTCTTTAAGGTACAGTCCAAATGGAAATACTGATTTATCTTCTAAAGACGTTATGCTTAAATACAATAATGTGTTTGATATAAATCGTATAGGAGAAACTTCACAAGTTGAAGGTGGAGAGTCATTAAGTCTAGGCTTAGAGTTCAAAAGCAAAAATAAGAAAGGTCTTAATATTTTAGACGCGAAAGTAGCTCATGTTTTGAAAGCTGATGAAAACCATACTATGCCATTGAAATCAAAGTTGAACAAGAAAAGATCTGATATTTTCGGAAATATAAATTTTGGAATAACTGACAATACAAGATTTGGATATTTTTTCTCATATGATAAAGATTTGAAATATTCAAACTTAGATCAAATTGATTTAGATTGGAATTTAAACAATTTTTTTACAAATATATCCTATTATTATGAACATAATGATCTTTTAGAAAAGGAAAGCATTAAAAATAAAAGTGAATTAAAATTTAATAATGAAAATAAATTAAGTTTTGAAATTTCTAAAGATTTAACTCAAAACTTTACTCAATATTATGACCTAATTTTTACACACCAGACGGATTGCATTTCTTTAAATCTCAGCTTCAACAGATCGTTTTACAGTGATGGAAGTTTAGAACCTAGTCAAAGTTTATCTTTCTTAGTGAAAATAATACCTTTTACAGAATTAGGTGTAACTAATTTAGGAAATTTAGTTGGAAATTAGTTTATGAGGAAGATAAAAATATCCATTTTATTAATAGTAAGCTTAATAATATGCAGTTTTTGTTATTCAGAAGTCCAAATAAAATATAAGATTGATGACAAAATTGTTACCAATGTAGATATTTTAGAAGAAAAAAAATATTTAATCTTTTTAAGACCAAACTTGCAAAAATTATCAGACAGTGAAATTACCAAAATATCAGAAAACTCCATTGTTAGAGAAATAATTAAAAGCAAAG
>CACMNP010000018.1 GCA_902615045.1 uncultured Pelagibacteraceae bacterium
AAATTCAAAGACTAAATTCAGGCAATTGATAGATATCACTGCAGTAGATTTTCCCGAAAATGAAATTAGATTTAAATTAGTTTATCTACTATTAAGTCATGAATTTAATCAAAGAATTATCATAGAGATTGATATTTCCTGCTGCAAATTGGATGGAAAGGGAAGTATTTGACATGTATGGAATTGATTTCAAAGATCATCCAGACTTAAGAAGAATACTTACAGATTATGGTTTTGAAGGACATCCATTAAGAAAAGATTTTCCTTTAACAGGTCATAATGAGGTTAGATACAGTCATGAAACTAAAAAAGTTATTTATGAACCTGTCAAATTAGAACAAAATTATAGAAACTTTGACTATGAGAGTCCTTGGGAAGGAACAAAGTATATAAAAGAACAAACTAAAGAATAATGGCAAAAGAAACTAAAACTTTAAATCTAAATTTTGGACCTCAGCATCCTGCTGCTCATGGAGTTTTGAGGTTAATTTTACAGTTGGATGGTGAAATAGTTCAAAAAGCAGATCCACATATTGGTTTATTGCATAGAGGAACAGAAAAATTAATTGAAAACAAAACATATACTCAAGCTGTTCCGTATTTTGATAGGCTAGATTATGTTGCACCAATGAATCAAGAACATGCTTTTGCCTTAGCAATTGAAAAAATATTAAAAATAGAAGTTCCAATAAGAGCTCAATACATAAGAGTAATGTTTTGTGAGATTGGAAGAATACTTAGTCATATTTTGAATGTCACAACACAAGCAATGGATGTTGGTGCATTAACTCCGACTTTATGGGGATTTGAAGAAAGAGAAATATTAATGGGTTTTTATGAAAAAGTTTCTGGTTCTAGATTGCATGCTAACTATTTTAGAGCTGGAGGAGTACATCAAGATCTACCAAAAGGATTAGATAAAGAGATCGGAAAATTTTGTGAAAGATTTCCAAAGATAATAAATGATTTAGAATTACTTTTAACTGACAACCGAATTTTTAAGCAAAGGAATGTTGATATAGGAGTAGTATCAAAACAAGATGCTCTCGATTACTCTTTTTCTGGTGTTATGTTGAGAGGATCTGGCGTTCCATGGGATTTAAGAAAATCCCAGCCCTACGATTGTTATGAACAATTCGAATTCAAAATTCCAGTAGGAAAAAATGGTGATTGTTACGACAGATACCTATGCAGAATTGAAGAAATGAAAGAAAGTGTAAATATAATAAATCAATGCTTGGCAAATTTACCTGTTGGACCAATTAAAACTGATGATGGAAAAATCAGTCCACCACCAAAAAAAGAAATAAAACAATCTATGGAAGCGTTGATCCATCATTTCAAGTTATATACTGAAGGTTATAGGGTTGATAAAGACGAAATATATACAGCTGTAGAGGCTCCTAAAGGAGAATTTGGTGTTTACTTAATTTCTGATGGTTCAAGCAAACCTTACAAATGCAAAATTAGAGCTCCAGGATTTTCTCATTTGCAAGCAATGGATTACTTAATTAAAGGTCATATGTTAGCTGATGTTCCTGCAGTTTTAGGATCAATGGATATTGTTTTTGGAGAGGTAGATAGATAATGGCTGTTAAAAAAATATCAAAAGTACAACCTGAAAAATTTGAGTTTAATAAAAAAAACAAAGAAACTGCTGATAGTATTATTAAAAATTATCCATCTGGAAAACAACAAAGTGCGGTTATGGCTTTATTGTACTTAGCACAAAAACAAAATGATAATTGGATACCTTTAAGTGCAATGAAATACATAGCAAAGTATTTAGATATGCCATATATAAAAGTATATGAGGTAGCTACATTTTATAGTATGTATAATTTAACTCCAGTTGGTAAATATTTCTTTCAAGTGTGTACTACAACTCCTTGTATGTTAAGGGGTGCGTATAATTTAGTAGATGTTTGTAAACGAAAAATTTCTGAGGAAGAAAATCGTTTATCAGAGGATGGAAAAACTTCTTGGTTAGAAGTAGAATGTTTGGGTGCTTGTGTGAATGCTCCTATGCTTCAATTAAATGAAGATTATTATGAGGATTTAGATCCAACAAAACTTGAACAAATAATTGATAAAATTAGTAATGGTGAAGTTCCCCAACCAGGATCCTATAGAGGCAGATTAAGTTCTGAACCAGAAAATACTAGAAAAACATTAATAGGTAATAAAAATGCTTGAAGATAAAGATAGAATTTTTCAAAATTTATATAATGATTTTGGTGCTGATCTAACATCTGCAAAACAGAGGGGAGACTGGCAGGATACAAAAGAAATTTGTGGCAAAGGAAGAGAATGGATTATTAATGAAATTAAAGCATCAGAACTTAGAGGAAGAGGTGGAGCTGGATTTCCTACTGGATTGAAATGGTCTTTTGCTCCAAAAGAAGTTGGATCAAGACCACATTATTTAGTAATTAATGCCGATGAGTCTGAACCTGGCACATGTAAAGATAGAGATATTCTAAGATTTGAACCTCATAAATTAATAGAAGGCTGCTTAATTGCATCTTACGCAGTTAATGCACACAAGTGCTATATTTATATAAGAGGAGAATATTTTAATGAAGGACAAAAGCTTCAAACAGCTATTGATGAAGCTTACAAGGATGGTCTCTTAGGAAAAAATTCTGCAGGGACCGATTGGGAATTAGATATATATATTCATTATGGTGCTGGTGCTTATATCTGTGGTGAGGAAACTGCCTTACTTGAGAGCATTGAAGGAAAAAAAGGTCAACCAAGATTAAAACCTCCATTTCCAGCTTTAATAGGCCTTTATGGTTGCCCAACAATAATAAACAATGTTGAAACAATTTCAGTGGTGCCAACTATACTAAGAAGAGGTGGAAAATGGTTTTCATCCCTTGGTAGACCAAAAAATACTGGTTCTAAAATATATTGTATTTCAGGAAATGTAAATAATCCCTGCAATGTAGAAGAAGAAATGGGAATTCCTTTAAAAGAATTAATTGAAAAACATGCAGGTGGAGTAATAGGTGGATGGGATAATTTAAAAGCAGTTATACCTGGCGGTTCATCAATGCCTTTACTACCAAAAGAGACATGTGAAACAATTAAAATGGACTTTGATGCATGTGTTGAGAATAAAACTGGTTTAGGAACAGCTGGTATTGTGGTTATAAATAAAGATCAAGACATTATTAAGTGTATGGCTAGAATTGCAAGATTTTATAAACACGAGAGCTGTGGTCAATGCACACCATGTAGAGAAGGTTCTGGTTGGATGTGGAGAATGTTAGAAAGAATGGCAAAAGGTGAAGCAACAAGAGATGAAGTAGATATGTTATTAGATGTAACAAAACAAATTGAAGGCCATACTATTTGTGCTTTTGGAGAAGGATCTTCATGGCCTGTTCAGGGATTAATCAGAAATTTTAAAGATGAAATAATAGAAAGAAACAAGTTTGATCCAATTGTGAAAAAACAAAAAGATATACCTTATTTAGTTGACCAACATTTATTAGAAAAAGAAAATGCTTAAACTTAAAGTAAATGATATTGATGTCGAGGTAGAAGAAGGAACTACAGTATTGCAAGCTTGCGAACAAGCTGGAGCAGAGATACCAAGGTTCTGTTATCACGAAAAATTATCAATAGCTGGAAATTGTAGAATGTGTTTAGTTGAAATGGAAAAATCTCCTAAGCCAATAGCATCTTGCGCGATGCCTGCTGCAGAAGGAATGGTGCTTAGAACTAACACCGAAAAAGTGAAAAAAGCAAGAAAAGGTGTAATGGAATTTTTACTAGCAAACCATCCACTAGATTGTCCAGTATGTGATCAAGGTGGGGAATGTGATTTACAAGATCAATCTATGTATTACGGAATTGATAAATCAAGATTTAAAGAAAATAAAAGATATGTACCCGAAAAATATATGGGTCCACTAATTAAAACTCAAATGACAAGATGCATTCATTGTACAAGATGTATTAGATTTGCAACCGAAGTTGCTGGAGTTCCTGAGCTTGGAGCAATTGGTAGAGGTGAGAATATGCAAATTACTACTTATTTAGAAAAGGCAATGGAGTCTGAACTCTCAGCTAATGTTATTGATTTATGTCCTGTCGGTGCACTTACATCAAAGCCTTATGTCTTCGAAGCTAGACCATGGGAACTTAAAAAAACCGAGACAATTGATGTGATGGATGCTGTTGGATCAAATATAAGAGTCGATACTTACGGTTGGGAAGTCAAGAGAGTTCTTCCAAGAATTAATGAAGAAATAAATGAAGAATGGATATCAGATAAAACCAGATATGCATGTGATGGCTTAAAAAATCAAAGATTAGATACACCTTATGTAAAGATTAATAATAAATTAAAGCCATCAAGTTGGGATGAAGCTTTTAAAGTTGTATCTGAAAGAATTTCAAAAACAAAGTCTGAAAAAATTGCTGGATTTATAGGTGATTTGACAAATATGGAAACTACATATGCGGCAAAAGATTTTTTTGAAAAAACGATTAAGTCTGAAAATTTGGAATCTAGATATGAAAAATTATATATTAATACAAATGCAAGATGTAATTATCTATTTAACAGTTCCATTGAAGGAATAGAAAAAAGTGATTTAATAATTCTAATAGGTACAAATCCAAGATTTGAAGCTACAATATTAAACTCACGAATTAGAAAAAATTATTTAAAAAATAAGACCGAAATTATATCTTTAGGCAATGTTGGTGATTTAACTTATCCTTACCAAGTTATAGCAAATAACACCGACACTATAAAAGATATCATTGATAATAAGCATGAAATTTCAGAAAAAATTAGAAAATCAAAATATCCGAGTATAATTTTTGGACAATCGGTCCTTAAACTTAAGTCGGCACCTTATATTTTTGAAGAATTTAAAAATTATCTATTAGTAAATAATAAAATTTCCGTTGATTGGAATGCATTAAATATATTATCAAAAAATTCATCCGCAGTAGGCTCATATGACTTAAATGTATTGTCAAAAAATTCTAGCTACGAAATTTTGGATAAATTAGAAAATAATAACTTTGAAATTTTAATTTTATTTGGCCAAGATAATTTAAATTTTGAGAAAAAAAATGAATTTATAATATATATAGGTAGTCACGGTGATAAAGGTGCAAGTATTGCTGATGTAATTTTGCCTGGCGCTACTTACACAGAACAAGATGGTTATTTTACAAACTTAGAAGGAAAATTACAAAAAGCCTACAAGGCATCATATCCACCAGGTGAAGCGAAAGAGGATTGGCAAATAATAAATGAATTGTCCTCATTCATTAAGAGAAAAAATTTATATAAAGATAAAAATCAACTTATCAATTCATTAATGAATTATTTAAAAATTAATAATAAAAATGAAAATGATTTTAAAGTGCCTGAATATAATTTTAAATCAGAAAAAATTATTACTGAAGAGATTGATTATTATCACTCAAATGTAATAGCGAGAGCATCAAAAACAATGTCAGAGTGTAAAAATATTAGACTGAGTTTACCAAAAACTGGAACCGATAATTAATGGCTGAACTATTTGTATTTTTTGAACAAATTTATAGAATTCTGTTTCTATTGATCCCAGTTTTAGTATCTGTTGCAATGATTGTTTGGTTAGATAGAAGAGTATGGGCATTTGTTCAAAAAAGAAGAGGTCCTAACGTTGTTGGTCCATTTGGATTATTTCAAACATTAGCTGACGCATTAAAATACATTTTTAAAGAAATAATCATTCCAGCAAGCTCAAATAAAGTTATATTTATTTTAGCCCCAATAGTTACAATGACATTGGCTTTAATTGCTTGGGCGGTAATTCCTTTTAGTGAAAAATTTGTACTAGCAGATATCAATGTCGGTATTTTATATCTTTTTGCAGTTTCATCTTTAGGTGTTTATGGAATAATTATGGGTGGATGGGCATCTAATTCAAAGTATCCTTTTCTAGGAGCAATTAGATCAGCTGCTCAAATGGTTTCTTATGAAGTTTCAATAGGTGTAATAATTATAAATGTATTACTTTGTGTAGGATCATTAAATCTAAGTGACATCGTTTTAGCTCAAAAAGATTTATGGTTTGTAATACCTCTGTTCCCAATGTTTATAATATTTTTTATTTCAGCTTTAGCAGAAACGAACAGACCACCTTTTGATTTACCCGAAGCTGAAGCAGAGTTAGTTGCGGGTTACCAGACAGAATACTCTGGAATGATGTATGCAATGTTTTGGTTAGGGGAGTATGCCAACATATTACTTATGTGTGCAATGGGATCCATTTTATTTCTTGGTGGCTGGTTATCTCCTATAGATTTATTTCCATTTAACATTATTCCAGCTCCAATATGGTTAATCTTAAAAATACTCTTTTTATTTGTCTTATTTGCTCTAATAAAAGCAATAGTACCTAGATACAGGTATGATCAATTAATGAAACTTGGATGGAAAATTTTTCTACCATTTTCATTAATTTATGTAGTATTAACTGCAAGTTTTTTAATGTATTTTGATTTATTACCGGGGAATTAAAATGAGCTTTATAAGATTTTTCAAAACAATTTTTATGATTGATTTTTTAACAGGATTAATCATGGCAATAAAAGAAATATTTAAACCAAAAAAAACAATTAATTATCCATTTGAAAAAGGTTCAATTAGTCCGAGAGCAAGGGGAGAACATGCGCTAAGAAGATATCCAAATGGTGAGGAGAGGTGTATTGCTTGTAAACTATGTGAAGCTGTTTGTCCT
This sequence comes from uncultured Pelagibacteraceae bacterium, assembly GCA_902615045.1. GTDB lineage: Bacteria > Pseudomonadota > Alphaproteobacteria > Pelagibacterales > Pelagibacteraceae > Pelagibacter. The sequence goes on from CACMNP010000018.1 coordinate 6,762, forward strand.
GCTCAGGCTATAACAATAGAGTCTAGCGAGAGAGAAGATGGAAGTAGAAAAACTACTCGTTATGATATTGATATGTTAAAATGTATTTATTGTGGTTTGTGCGAACAATCTTGTCCAGTGGACGCGATTGTGCAAGGTCCAAATTTTGAATTTGCTACAGAAACAAGAGAAGAACTTTACTATAACAAAGAAAAGTTGTTAGAGAATGGAGATAGATGGGAGAATATTTTAGCAGCAAATATTAATGCTGATAGCTCCCACAGATAATCTATGATTGCTCACGCAATAGTATTTTATATATTTTCACTCATTGCAATTGTCTCTGCAATTATGGTAACTGTTTCGAAAAACACAGTTAACTCAGTTTTTTTTTTAATATTAGACTTTATTAGTATTTCTTGCCTATTCATCATGATTGGTGCCGAATTTTTAGGAATGATAATGCTTATTGTGTACGTAGGAGCAGTGGCAGTATTATTTTTATTTGTGGTTATGATGTTAAATGTGGCTCAACAAAAAAATGAATGGTTTAATTCTAGTGGAAGAAGTTCCCATATTCCAGTTGGTCTGTTAGTAAGTATAATTATATTTTTTGAATTAATTATTGTTATAGGTGGATGGAAATATAAACCAGATTTGTTAGATTCAATTGCGATTGAAATAAATACTGACTTAACAAATACTCAATCTTTAGGAAGCGTTATATATACTGATTATATTCATTTGTTTCAATTATCTGGAATGGTTTTATTGGTAGCCATGATCGGAGCAATTGTATTGACCTTCAGACAAAGATCTGGAGTAAAAAGACAAAGTTATTTCAAACAAATATCTAGAGATAGAAAAGATGGTATTGAATTAGTTAATGTTGAAAATAATAAAGGAGTTAAAATAGATGCTTAGTATTGGTCTTGGACATTACTTAACTCTCGCTGCTATTATATTCACAATTGGTATTGTGGGTATTTTTCTAAATAGAAAAAATATTATTGTTATATTGATGAGTATTGAATTAATACTTTTAGCTGTAAATATAAATTTAGTATCTTTTTCTATTTTTATTAATGATCTGAGTGGCCAGGTTTTCACATTATTCATATTAACAGTGGCTGCAGCTGAGGCCGCAATAGGACTTGCAATTATTGTAGTTTACTACAGAAATTCTGGAACAATAAGAGTTGAAGAAATCGATAGATTGAAAGGGTAAATGGAATACTTAATATTATTTTTACCTTTAATAGGTTCAATCATATCAGGTTTCTTTGGCAAAACCATTGGTGATAGATTATCGCAATTCATCACGTGTTTTTTGGTTTCTATTTCGGCATTATTATCTTTGTTCATATTTTTTAAAGTTGTTTCATCAGGATATGAGCATAATGCAATTATCGCAACGTGGATTAACTCAGGATCTTTAAATGTAAATTGGTCAATTAAAGTTGATGCTCTTTCTGCAGTAATGTTAGTTGTAGTTACTCTAGTTTCATCCTTAGTTCATATCTATTCTGTTGGTTATATGTCTCATGACCCACATAAACCAAGATTCATGTCCTATCTATCATTATTTACATTCGCTATGTTAACCTTAGTAACATCAGATAATTTTTTGCAATTATTTTTCGGATGGGAAGGAGTTGGTCTTTGTTCGTACTTTTTAATTGGTTTTTGGTATAAAAAAGAAACTGCTAATGCTGCTGCTATTAAGGCTTTTATAGTAAATAGAGTTGGGGACTTTGGTTTTGCATTAGGTATTTTTTTAATATTTTATATTTTTGGCACAGTAAATTATGACGAAGTTTTTCTTAAAATACCTGAAATTTTAGATCAAAAAATAAATTTTCTATCTTTTGAATTTTATACAATAGATTTAATTTGTTTATTACTTTTTGTTGGAGCAATGGGAAAGTCAGCTCAATTTTTGCTTCATACATGGTTACCAGATGCTATGGAAGGTCCAACACCAGTATCTGCATTAATTCATGCAGCCACAATGGTAACTGCAGGAGTTTTTTTAGTAGTTAGATGTTCTCCAATTTATGAGTACTCAGAATTAGCTTTGTCTGTAATCACATTAGTAGGAATGACCACAGCTTTTTTTGCAGCTACAGTTGCATTAGTGCAAACAGATATAAAAAAAATTATCGCTTATTCAACATGTAGTCAATTGGGATACATGTTTTTTGCAGCTGGTGTAGGTGCATATAATGTTGCAATGTTTCATTTATTTACACATGCTTTTTTTAAAGCTCTACTTTTCTTAGGCTCTGGATCAGTAATTCATTCATTTAAAGATGAGCAAGATGTTAATAAGATGGGGGGAGTATTTAAAAAATTACCTTACACTTATGCATTAATGGTTGTTGGTACTTTAGCTTTAACAGGATTTCCTTTCTTATCAGGTTTTTATTCTAAAGATGCAATAATTGAATTTGCTTATATAAGTGACACAAAATTTGGAATTTATGCTGCTGGTATAGGTGTATTAACTGCTGTAATGACTTCAATATACTCATGGAGATTAATATTTAAAACTTTTCATGGAGATTACAAAAATAAAGATCTTAGTATTGATACAATGCACGAGTCTCCATTAAGTATGATGTTACCTTTGGTGTTATTAGCAGTCGGTGCTGTTTTTTCAGGATTTTTATTTAAAGAATTATTTATAGGTCATGATACAATGTACAACTTTTGGGGAGAGTCTATAAAATTTCTAGAACCATTAGGAAAAGAACATCCTCCAACTTGGTTTTTGTTTTTAACTCCTACATTAGTAGTTTTAACAATTCCATTTTCATATTATCTATTTGTTAAAAATACTAAAATTGTAAATGAAATAGTTTCCATTAACATGCCAGTTTATATTTTTCTCCAAAAAAAATGGTATTTTGACGAATTGTACGATCAAATTTTTATTAAACCTTCAAAAAGTTTTGGTATATTTCTTTGGAAAAAAATTGATGGATTAATAATCGATAAATTTGGACCAGATGGAATTTCAAATTTAGTAAAACTTTTTTCTTTTAAAGCAGTAAAGTTTCAGTCAGGTTATATTTATCAGTATGCCTTTATAATGCTTCTAGGTTTTTCAATTCTATTAACTTTATTAATAGTAAAATAATATGAATTTCCCAATTCTATCATCATTAATCTTACTTCCAACAATAGGGGCCTTATTTATTTTTTTTGTTAGATCGTCTAATTCTCAATATCAAAGTAGTAAATATGTTGCCCTTTTTATTACTTTAGCTAATTTTTTCTTATCTTTATATTTATGGATTGTTTTTGATAAATCTATAGTTGACTTTCAGTTTGTTGAAGAAAGAGAATGGATTTCAGGATTTGTTAATTATAAAGTAGGAGTTGACGGGATATCAATTTTATTTATTTTACTTACCACATTCATTACTCCAATTTGTGTAATAACTGTAAATGCAACTATCAAAAATAGATTAAAAGATTTTTTAATAGCAATCTTGATACTTGAAACATTTATGATTGGTGTCTTTTGCTCGTTGGACCTAGTTGTATTTTATTTATTTTTTGAAGCTGGTCTTATACCAATGTTTTTAATTATTGGTATATGGGGTGGAGAAAGAAGAGTTTATTCAGCATTTAAATTCTTTTTATATACTTTGCTAGGTTCAGTTTTAATGCTGGTTGCTATTATATCAATATATTGGATAACTGGTACAACTGATGTCATTAAGTTATATGAATTGGGTATCGACGCTAAATACCAAAATTTATTATGGCTAGCATTTTTTAGTTCCTTTGCTGTTAAAACACCAATGTGGCCAGTGCATACATGGTTACCAGATGCTCATGTAGAGGCACCAACTGCTGGTTCAGTTTTACTAGCTGCAATACTTTTAAAAATGGCTGGATATGGATTTATAAGGTTTTCTCTAGGTTTGTTTCCAGATGCTTCATTATATTTTGTTCCTTTAGTTTACACACTTAGTTTGATAGCGATTATTTATACATCACTAGTAGCCTTAATGCAGGAAGATATGAAAAAACTAATAGCTTATTCGTCCGTAGCTCATATGGGATTTGTAACACTAGGTATTTTCACAATGACACAGCAAGGAATAGAAGGAAGTATTTTTCAAATGATAAGTCATGGTTTGGTATCTGCAGCACTATTTTTATGTGTTGGAGTTGTCTACGATAGACTTCATACAAGACTTATAAATAGATATGGAGGCTTAGTTTCTATAATGCCAAAGTACGCAATAGTTTTTATGGTTTTTACTTTAGGAGCTCTTGGATTACCTGGAACAAGTGGTTTTATTGGTGAATTTTTAGTTTTAATGGGTGCATTTAAAAAGAATATACTTGTAGCAACGATTGCAAGTCTAGGAGTGATCTTGGGGGCGGCATATATGCTCTGGCTATATAAGAGAATTATCTTTGGAAAATTAATTAATGAAGATTTAAAAAAAATGGTTGATTTAAAAAGATTTGAAATTGTTACATTATGGCTTTTAGTATTACCGATTATATTTTTTGGTTTTTATCCAGAACCTTTAATTAACTCTATAGAGGTATCAGTTGCAAATATGATAGATATGAATGATTTAAACAAGATTAATAAATTAGCACTAGGCGATTAATGGAAAATCTACAACTTATAATTCCAGAGTTATTTATATCAATAATGATTATGTTTTTATTAATATTTGGGGTATTTAAGAAAAATAGTTCTCAACTAGTTTATAATTTAACAACAGTAAGTTTAGTTGCTGCTTTAGCTTTAATAATTAACTTAGACACACAAATTCAATCATCATTATTCAATAATAGTTACAATATAGATAGTTTAGCTAGATTTATGAAAATTTTATTAATTTTATCTGGAATTTTTGTAATGTTGTCATCATCAAAATACATTCAGATTAGTAAAATTAGCAAAATTGAATATCCAATTCTTATTTTATGCTCAATCCTAGGCATGATGGTGATGATTAGTTCAAATGATCTTATTGTTTTTTACATGGGATTAGAATTGCAATCATTAGCATTATATGTGTTAGCATCATTTAATAGAGATAATTTACTCTCAACAGAGTCTGGATTAAAATATTTTGTCTTAAGTGCTCTTTCATCTGGACTTTTATTATATGGTTGTTCACTTATTTATGGTTTTTCAGAAACAACTAATTTTAATCAAATTATGGTTAATACAAAAGAAATAGAATACGGATTAACTTTTGGAATAGTATTTATTTTAGTTGGATTAGCTTTTAAAATTTCTGCTGTTCCTTTCCATATGTGGGCACCTGATGTTTATCAAGGTTCACCAACATCTGTAACAGTCTTTTTCGCATTACTTCCAAAAATTGCTGCATTAACCATATTTATTAGATTTCTATACATTCCTTTTTATGAATTAGGTGATCAGTGGCAAATGATAATAATATTTTTGTCTATTGCATCAATGGTATTCGGAGCAGTAGCAGCAATTGGTCAAAAAAACCTTAAAAGACTGATAGCCTACAGCTCAATTAGTCATATGGGATACGCTCTTGCAGGTTTATCTACAGGTACAACGCAAGGTGTGCAGAGCTCTATTACATATATAACAATTTATCTTGTTATGAATTTAGCATTTTTTTGTTGTTTATTTATGCTTAAGCGAAACGATAAATATTATGAGAACATTGATGATTTATCGGGTCTTTCAAAAAATCATCCGTTACTGTCATTATCATTGCTTGTTGTGCTTTTCTCTTTAGCGGGAATACCACCTCTAGCTGGTTTTTTTGCGAAATTTTATATTTTTGTGGCTGTGATAAATGAAAAAATGTATTTTTTAGCAATAGTGGGACTGCTAGCAACAGTAATCGCTGCTTTTTATTATCTAAGAATAATCAAAATTATATATTTCGACCCGGAAAAAGAAAAATTTGAATCAAAACATAATTTAGGTTTAAAATTCACACTAGTAGTATCAACTTTTTTTATTCTTGCTTATTTTATATATCCAAGTGGAATAGTAGATATAATTTCACAAATAAACATTAATTAATGAAACTCAAAATATATTCTTACAACAGTGTTAAAAGCACTAATGATACAGCAATAAGACTAATCAAAAAGAATATAAAACAAGGTATAGTTACTAGCGATATTCAGACTAATGGAAAAGGACAACAGGGGAAAAAATGGGTTTCTAAACGAGGCAATCTTTTTATTTCAATTTTTTTTCCTATTAGTGAAAGTTTAAATTTAAAGAAAATTACATTTTCAAATCTTAAAATAATAAAAAATATTTTAAAAAATATTGTTCCATATAAAATAAATATTAAACTACCAAATGATTTAAAAATAATGAATAAAAAGGTATGTGGAATT
>CACMNP010000019.1 GCA_902615045.1 uncultured Pelagibacteraceae bacterium
TCTATAAATTATTTAAAAGCCTCAGGTGGTATTTTTAAAGATATGATGATCCATGATTTCGATCTAGCAAGATATTATGCGGGTAAAGATGAATTTGTTTCTATATTTGCTACAGGGAGTAATATTTCTAATAAATACTTCAATAAACTTAAAGATTTCGAGCTTGCTACGGCAATTTTGAAAACAAAAAATGGTGTTCAATGTATTATAAGTAATTCGAGACATTGTAGTTTTGGATATGATCAAAGAGTAGAGCTCTTTGGAAGTAAAGGAATGATTATTTCTGATAATATCAAAGAAAATGAGATTAGTTTGTATTCTAATAAAAGTACAAATGCACGTTCACGCTTTAAACATTTTTTTATAGAAAGATACGATCAGGCATATAAAGAACAATTAAATGATCTTGCCAAATTATTCAGATCAAATTTGAGACCTAAAAGTGGTTTTATTGATGGAAAGATTTCAATACAAATTGCTGAGAGTGCTATCCGGTCATTAAAATCAAAAAAGTTTGAAAAAATAAAATATTAAAAATCAACTTTAGGTTGAATACAACCTGCTTCTTTACAATCTAAATAAATTTATGTTAGCTTTAATGTTTAAAAGTTAACTTTTATTTAAGAGAGGAAATTAAAAATGAAAACAATAAAGAACTTTATATTAGCTGTTGCTGCATGGGCAATGATGTCTGTATCAGCATTAGCGACTGATATAATTGTTGTTTCACATGGACAAGCTAATGACCCTTTTTGGTCGGTAGCTAAAAATGGAGTTGATGCTGCTTGTAAAGATATGGGAGTATCTTGCAAATACACTGCGCCTGGAACTTTTGACATGGTTGAAATGGCAAAACTAATTGATAACGCTGTATCACAAAAACCAAAAGGTATTGTAATTACTTTGCCTGATGCAGCTGCATTAGGAAAATCTGTTAAAGCAGCAATAGCTGCTGGTATACCAGTAGTTTCTATGAACTCTGGTTCGGATGACTATGCATCATTAGGAATTAGTGCACACGTAGGTCAAACTGAATTTGAAGCTGGCGTTGGTGGTGGACAAAAAATGAAAGCTGCTGGAGGAAAAAAAGCGTTATGCGTTAACCACGAAGTTGGAAACGTAGCACTTGATAGAAGATGTGCAGGTTTCAAAAAAGGTTTTGGTGGATCTGTTGATATTCTTGGAACATCAAATGACCCAACTGAAATTCAAAAAGCTGTTGCTGCAAAATTAGGTGGTGGATATGACACTATTCTAACTTTAGGAGCTGGTTTATCTGGTGAAGCAGCACTAAAAGCTTTAGAAGCTGCTGGTAAAGTTGGAAATGTTAAATTAGGAACATTTGATATGTCACCTAATATGTTAAAAGCTGCTGCTGCAGGTAAAGTAGAGTTTTTAATTGACCAACAACAATATCTACAAGGTTATTTGCCTATAGCTATTTTTGCTCAGTACATGAGATGGGGAACAATGCCTGCAGGTGTAGTTATGACTGGACCTGGATTTGTTACTCCTGATAATGCTGCTAAAGTAATTAAATGGGCAGCTCAAGGTTATAGATAAAATCTATATATTTAAGGCCTGACTAAATTTAATAGTCAGGCCTTTTTTCAAAATTTGAATGTCATTAAAATCAAAAAGTATTTCATCAAAAAGTAGTCTTAATGAAGACGAACGTCTAAAAAAAATATCACCGCTAAGAGTTTTATTGAATAGGCCTGAGCTAGGTGCATTAGGTGGCTCGATACTTGTATTTATATTTTTTGGAATAGTTGCTGGCGATACTGGTATGTTTAGCGCCTATGGAATGCTTAATTTCCTCGATGTTTCAGCTAATTTAGGAATTATAGCAATAGCAGCAGCGATGTTAATGATTGGTGGTGAATTTGATTTGTCAATTGGATCAATGATTGGTTTTGCTGGAATTTGTATTGCAATTCCTGCGATTTACTGGGGTTGGCCTTTATGGATGAGTATAGTTTTTGCTTTCGCTATGGCAGTATTGGTTGGATACTTTAATGGCATAATGGTTGTCAAAACTGGTTTGCCATCTTTTATTGTAACACTTGCAATGCTTTTTATTTTAAGAGGTTTGACATTAGCAATAACAAGATTGATTACTGGTAGAACGCAAGTTCCAGGACTAAGAGTATTAATTGAAGATGATCCATTAGCTTGGTTATTTGCTACAGATACTTTTAAATGGTTTTTTACTTGGTTGGGATCATTAAAATTAATTGAACTGAGAACTGATGGAACTCCTCTTGCAACTGGAATACCTCCATCAGTTATTTGGTTTATTGCATTAACATTGTTTGCAACATGGATATTGATGAAAACAAGATACGGGAATTGGATCTTCGCATCTGGAGGCGATAAGGTTGGAGCAACAAATGTGGGTGTACCTGTTGGAAGGGTAAAAATAAGTCTATTTATTGGTACGGCAGTCGCTTCTACTATTTTTGCTTGTATTCAAGTATTAGATGCGGGTTCTGCAGATACTATGAGAGGTACTTTAAAAGAACTAGAAGCTATTGCAGCTGCTGTTGTTGGTGGGTGTCTCTTAACTGGAGGTTATGGATCTGCAATAGGTGCTGCTTTTGGTGCAATTATATTTGGCACTGTATCTATGGGAATATTTTATACAGATGTTGACACTGATTGGTTTAAAGTTTTCTTAGGAGCAATGATGTTGATAGCTGTAGTGTTTAATAACTATATCAGAAAGAAAGTGACTGAGAGTAAATAATGTCAGACTATCTCGTTCAATTTAATAATATTAGTAAGTTTTTTGGGAAGGTAATAGCGCTTAAAGATGTCACTATGAGATTAAAAAAAGGTGAGATCATGTGCTTACTTGGAGATAATGGAGCAGGAAAGTCGACTTTAATTAAAACTTTAGCAGGTGTTCATAAGCCTGATGAAGGAGAAATTATATTTGAAGATAATAAAATTGTTTTTGACTCACCTAAAGATGCTTTAGATATTGGTATAGGAACAGTTTATCAAGATCTAGCATTAGTTCCTTTAATGAGTGTTACTAGAAATTTTTTTATGGGAAGAGAGCCTCAAAAAGGTATTCCTTTCCTTAAAACTTTTGATGTGGATAAAGCAAATAAGATAGCAGCAGATAGAATGGGACAGATAGGTATCGATGTTAGAGATCCATCTCAGGCAGTTGGAACTATGTCCGGTGGTGAAAGACAATGCCTAGCAATATCACGTGCTATATATTTTGGAGCAAAAGTTTTAGTTTTAGATGAACCAACTTCTGCTTTAGGAGTTCATCAAGCATCAATGGTATTAAAATATATTGTAAAAGCTGCATCTGAGGGATTGGCTGTAATTTTAATTACTCATAATGTACATCATGCTTACCCTGTTGGTAATAGTTTCACTGTACTTAATCGAGGAAAAAGCATGGGAACATTCCAAAAAAAAGATATTTCTAGAGAAAAGCTTCTTAGTATGATGGCTGGTGGTGAAGAATTAGACAAACTTGAAGTCGAACTTCAAGAAATGGATAGAATTCACAACAAAAATTAGATATTACGCCATATATCTTTACCATGACAAAATCATTTCCTTTGCTCTTTATATTATTATGGTCATCGGCATTCATATCTGGGAAAGAAATTGTTCAAAACGCTTCTCCATTTGCAGCTTTAGCATTTAGGTTTGGGATTGTAACAATTGGTTTTCTTGTATTTGCTTATCTCAGTAATGATAAAATTTTCGGAAAATTAAAAAATATTATTGAAAGTCTTTCAACAGGTATTTTATTTCATGGGATTTATTTAGGTGGATGTTGGTATGCATTTTCAATTGGGATGCCAGCTGCAATTGTAGCTTTAATAGTCACACTTCAACCGATTTTAACAAATATTTTATCTGGTCCTATTTTTGGAGAAAAAATATCTTGGAAACAGTGGGTAGGTATCAGTTTAGGTTTCATTGGTTCTGTCACTGTCTTAGGTATTGATTTTGGAAAAGAAATTCCTCCTTTAGGATTGTTAGCTACAGTATTAGCTTTATTTGCAATAACGGCTGGAACATTGTGGCAAAAAAAATTGAGTGGAAATTTAGCCTTGTCAGTTAACAATGCATATCAAGCAGTTGGTGGTTGCCTTTTTAATCTAATATTAATGTTTATATTTGAAAATGCTTACATAAATTTTACAACTAGTTTTATATTGGGTATGTCTCACCAAATTATATTAGTTTCATTTGGAGCTTTTACTATTCTTATGTTTTTAATCAAAAGGGGTACTGTGGGCAAAACTACTACTTTATTTTTTTTAGTACCTCCCACTTCAGCAGTGATGGCATGGATATTTTTAAATGAACAATTAACATTTACTGACATAATTGGTTTTTTAATAACAACCGTTGGAGTATTTATAGCTACAAGAGATAAAAAAAATGGATAACAATTTTTTTAAAAAAATAAGAATTTTAGATGGTGGTATGGGTCAATTATTACTTGAAAAAGGAATGGTATCTATGGGGACTTTATGGTCTGCTAGCGCTTTATTAGATGAAAAATATCATCAAATGTTAGTTGATACTCATCTATCATATATTAATGCAGGTTCAGATGTTATTGTTACTAACACCTTTAGTTGTAGAAAATTTAGATTAATAGAAAATAAAGTTGGTGATGAATTCAAAAAATTAAACGAAATTGCATGTAAACTTGCAATCAAAGCTAAAGATTTATCAAAGAAAAATATATTAGTAGCTGGATCAATTCCAAGCCAAAGAGACACTTATATAACTGATGATCGCGATATCAAATTAATAGAGGGAGATATGTTTGAACAAGCTGATATTTTAAGTGAATTTACTGATTTTTTATACTTAGATGTTATTAGCAGCACTAATGAAGTTAAAGCCGCTCTTAATATATCTAAAAAATTAAACAAAAAAGTTTTAATTGGAATACATTTAAAAAAAAATGGTGACCTACCCTCAGAAGAAAAAATTGAACAATTACTTGAGATTATTCAAGATGAAAATACACTTGGTATTGTTTGTGCATGTATTTCTCCAGAAATATCTCTATCCGTATTAGATAAATTTTTAAATTGTAAAGTACCATTTGGATTTAAAATAAATTTGTGGGGAGTTGATGAACCAGGCCCAATACAGACATTTAATACAGCAAAACCTCATGAAATTGGAGTAAATCCTAACCAATCTTTAGGAAAAAGAGATAATTTCGATGCAAATGAATTTTATAATCTATCAAAAAAATTCATAGAAGGTGGAGCAACAATTTTAGGTGGATGTTGTGAGACAAAACCAGAGCATATTAGCTCTATATCTTCATTTAAATAATAATTTTTGTATCTGCTTTTCTAACAAAATAAATTCCCACAACTACAGCCAATAAAGATATTAATACCTTGTAAGTTATTAATTCACTTAAAAATATATAGCCTAAAATAATTCCAAAGATTGGAATTAAGTATGAGACTTGAGATTGAAAAATCAAACCATTCTTTTTCAAAATTTTAAACCTTAAAAGCCACGCAACTCCTGTTGGTACTATACCAAGATAAATTACTGACATGGTTGAATTTATTGATGGAGTATTTTCCCAAGGTGTTTCTAATAAACACATTAAAGGAAATAAAATCAGAGTTGCCCAAATTAATATTGATCCAGTAACGTTTTCATTTTTTTTTTTACTAATTTTAAGGGTTAAAACTCCACCTATTACATAACATGTTGATCCTACTAAAATTAATATTGCTGAAAGAAAATTATTTTCATCAATTAAAATATTATCAGAAAATAAATAAACAATTCCTGCAAATCCAATTAGTATTCCAACAGTTTTTGCAAAATTAAATTTTTCATTTTTTGTATAAAAGTGACCTAATATGGTAGAACTCAAAGGAGTAGTGGACATCAAAATTGCAGCCAAATTACTTTGCACAGATTTTACTCCATAAGCAATTAAAAAGAATGGTATAACTAAATTGATTAGTCCTATTAACATGAACCAATGCCAATCTTTTGAAAATGCTTCAATTACTATTTTTTTATAAAAACATAAAATTAATACTGGTATAGATCCAAAAAATACTCTCAAAAAAGCAATTGTCATTGGACCGAAAGACTCTGTTGCAATTTTTATATTAAAAAAAGCAGATGCCCAAATTATTGATAATAATGTTAATAAAATATAATCTGTTAAATTAGCTTGCTTCATTCTGTAATATCTTTCACATCACCTTTTGTAATTTGAATTAATTTTTCATAATTGATCTTAAAAATCGCATTAGGATGACCAGCTGCAGCAAAAATATCTGTAAACCTACTTAAAGAATTATCAATAAATATTTGAATTTTATTTATATGACCTACAGGAGATACGCCTCCAATTGTATATCCTGTTTGAGATTTAACCTCGTCAGCAGAAGCCATTCTTACATTTTTTTTTTCAGAAATTTTTTTTAATTTATTTAACGAACATCTTTTGTCACCAGAAACTAAACAAAGTAAAAAATCATTTTCTATCTTAATAAGCAGACTTTTAACAATTGCTCCTACTTCACAATTTAATGAATTTGCTGCATCCAATGCTGTTTTTGCTGAGTTTTGTAATTCAACAACTGATAGATTTTCGTCAAACTCTTTAAGACACTTCTCAGCTCTTTTAACTGGTTCTTTATTTAATAAAGTCATATTCAACTTATGATTGATAAAAAAGTACTGAAATTATTGGCATTATTATATGTTTAAATTGCATAGGTGATATCCTCATTATATGTATTCTTTATTATAACAATATTGGTAATTAACCCAGATATTTAATTCTACAGGAGATTATATGAGCGCAAGCAAAGTTCTAAAAATGATGAAAGACAAGCAAATTGAGTTTGTCGATTTAAGATTTACAGACCCAAGAGGTAAATTACAGCACTTAACTATGGATGCATCGGTAGTCGATGGGGACATGTTAACCGATGGTGTATTTTTTGATGGATCATCTATTGCTGGATGGAAAGCAATAAATGAATCTGACATGATATTAAAACCAGATTTAAACAGACAAATCGTTGATCCATTTACATCTCATAATACTCTTGTTCTATTTTGCGACATATTAGATGCAATTAAAAGAAATCCTTATGAAAGAGATCCAAGAGGTATAGCGAAGAAAGCTGAAGCTTATTTAAAGAAGACTGGTATAGGCGATAAAGCTTACTTTGGTCCAGAGCCAGAATTTTTTGTTTTTGATGATGTAAAAATCAAAAACGATATGAACGAAACAAGTTTTTCGATAGATAGTACAGAAGGACCATATAATTCAGGAAAAAGTTATGAAAATGGGAATATGGGTCATAGACCTGGAGTTAAAGGAGGATATTTTCCAGTCCCTCCAGTAGATAGTGCTCAAGATATAAGAGGCGAATACCTAAAAGGTTTAAGAGACGTAGGTATCACAGTTGAAAAACATCACCATGAAGTTGCTCCAAGTCAGCACGAACTTGGAATGCTTTTTGGTACATTAGTTGATCAAGCTGATAATGTGCAATTATACAAATATGTAGTTCAAATGGTTTCACATTCATTTGGTAAAACTGCTACGTTTATGCCTAAACCTGTAAAAGGTGATAATGGATCAGGAATGCACGTTCACCAATCAGTTTGGAAAGGAAAAACTCCAGTTTTTTCTGGAAATAAATATTCAGGTTTGTCACAAACAGCACTATATTATATTGGTGGAATACTTAAACATGCTAAGGCGATTAATGCGTTTTCAAATGCCACAACAAATAGTTACAAAAGATTAATTCCAGGTTTTGAAGCTCCAGTATTGCTTGCTTATTCTGCAAGAAACAGATCAGCATCTTGTCGAATTCCGATAACTCTAAGCAAAAAAGGAGCAAGATGTGAAATTAGATTCCCAGACGCATCTGGTAATCCATATTTAACATTTGCATCTATGTTAATGGCGGGAATTGATGGTATCAAAAATAAAATTGATCCAGGTAAATCCTTTGATAAAGATCTTTACGCTTTATCAGAGAAGGAAGTTAAAAAAGTTCCAACGGTTTGCGGATCATTAAGAGAAGCAATGGAAAGTTTAGATAAAGATAGAAAGTTTTTAACTCAAGGTGGAGTATTTACTGACGATCAAATTGATGCTTATATTGCTCTTAAATTTGAGGAGATACACAACTTTGAACATACACCTCATCCTATTGAGTTTGATATGTACTATAGTTGTTAAATAGCTTTTTTATTTTTTAGCTATTTTATTTTTTCCTAAACCTTTTTTAACCACGTAGTTGAGGGTGCCATGTGCGCCCGCATCTACTGGTTTAATTAAACTTCTGAATAAAGATCTTCTTTTTTGAGTTTTGACTTCAGAGTTAATTAGGTTTTTATGCTCAAAAGTGTTCATATCAATGATTCTAACATAGATATGCAATAAACGCAATGCTGATATGCGTATATTAAATACTATATTTTAAAGGATTCTCCACATCCACATCTCTCCGTTTCATTCGGGTTATTGAATACAAATTGTGAAGAAAATTTTTCTTTCTTAAAATCCATTTCTGTTCCAAGTAAATACATTACCGCTGCAGAGTCTATGAAGACTTTCACGCCCTTATCTTCTACTACTTCGTCATTTGGGTTTGCCTCTTTTGTATACTCCATAATATAAGACATCCCTGCGCACCCACCTGACTTAACTCCAACTCTAACACCTAAAGAGTCTTTTTCAGCATTAGACATAATTTCTTTTATTCTTTGAGCTGCGTTATCGCTTAATGTTATAATTTGTTTTATCATAAATTTAATTCAAGTTTTGCAGCTTCAGACATCATTGATTTATCCCATGGTGGTTCCCAGACTAAATCAAGATCTACTTTTGAAACTTCTTTAATTTCTAATATACTGTCTTTAACTTCTTTAGGCAAACTTTCAGCAACTGGACAATTAGGAGTTGTTAAAGTCATTTTAACCTTAACTTCAGAATTATTAACGATAATATCATATATCAATCCTAATTCGTATATATTAACAGGTATCTCGGGATCATAAATTTTTTTTATTTCAGCAATTACTTTTTCTTTAAGATCCATTTTCAATCCTCTGTTTTTATAATTTGATCAGAATTATCTAATGCTGATGTAAGAGTATGCCAAGATAAAGTTGCACACTTTACTCTCATAGGATATTGTTTAACACCAGATAGGCTCATTAATTTTGTTTTTTCGTCTTCTTTTAAAATATTAGTATCTAAAGAATCTTTTTCTTTTATCATTCCTAGAAAATCGGTTACAATTTCTTTTACCTCTTTCTCTTCTTTGCCTCTAACCATATCAGTCATAATTGATGCCGATGCCATTGAAATAGCACAGCCATGACCTTCAAATGCAATATCTTCGACTTTTTTATTTTCATTTAATCTAAGATAAACATGAACATTATCACCACATAAAGGATTATTTCCCTTTGCATCTTTATTATAATTATCAAACTTTCCTAAATTCCTTGGATTTTTTCCATGGTCTAAAATTATCTCTTGATATAAATCTTTTAAGTCCATTATAAGTTAAAAATTTTTTTACATTTATTTATTGCTTCATCAAGTTTATCAATATCATCTTTCGTATTATAAACTCCAAATGAAGCTCTTGCAGTTGCAGGTAAATTTAATTTATCATGTAATATTTGACAACAATGATGCCCTGCTCTAATAGCTACTCCATCCTCATCAAGAATTGTTGCGATATCATGTGGATGAACACCTTCAATAGTAAATGATATAACCCCACCCTTTTCTTTTGGATTTCCAATAATATTAACTGAATTATTTTTTCTTAACTTTTCTAGTCCGTAGTCTAATAATTCTTTTTCATGTTTTTCGATATTTTGAATACCAATTTTTTCCATAAATTTTATGGATTCATTAAAAGCTATAACTTGAGCTGTAGCCATTGTGCCAGCCTCGTATTTATTAGGTAATTCGCCATAAGTAATTCCTTCTTTTTTAACCTCATTTATCATTCCTCCTCCACCTTGATACGGGGGTAAATCTTCAAGCCATTTTTTTTTAGCATATAAAACACCTATTCCAGTTGGTCCGTACATTTTATGTCCAGATATTGCATAAAAATCACAATCAATATCCTGCATATCTAATTTTAAGTGTGGAGCTCCTTGGCAACCGTCAATTAGAACAGGTATATTTTTTGAATGTGCTAATTGCACAATTTCTTTGATTGGCAATATTGCACCTGTTACATTAGATAAATGACTTACACTGATTATTTTTGTTTTGTTTGTAATTTTTTTTTCTATAGCTTCTAATGTTACTTCACCATCATCATTAATTTCAGCAAATTCTATTTTAATATTTTTTGCTTTTCTGAGAAAATGCCAAGGCACATAATTTGAATGATGCTCGAGTTCAGTCAACAATACTTCATCTCCTTCAGACAAATACTTTTGACCAAAAGTGTTGGCGACTAAATTTATCGCTTCAGTAGCTCCTTTAGTAAATACGATCTCATCTCTATCTTTAGCGTTAATATATTTTTGGACTGAGACCCTTGTTTGTTCATATAAATTGGTAGCGGCAACTGCCAAATAATGAACACTTCTACCTACATTAGAAAACTCTTTTGTATAAAAGTCATAAATTCTATCTACAACAATTCTTGGTTTTTGAGATGAATTAGCACTATCTAAATATACTAAATCATTATTTTGAATTTTATCATCAAAAATTGGAAACTCTTTTTTTATATCATGTATGTTCATTAATTTAATCCAATCATATTTTTTATTAATTTTTTAATTTCTTCATCTGTGATCTTTTCAACAACATCTAGAAGAAAACCGTTAATTAATAATTCTTTTGCAGTCTTTTGATCTAAACCCCTAGACATTAAATAAAAAATAGAATCTTCATCTAAACTACCTGATGCTGAACCATGTGAACATTTAACATCGTCAGCATAAATTTCTAGTTCAGGCTTTGCATTAAATTCTGCTTGTTCATTTAAAAGTATAGCTTTACTTAATTGATAACCATCTGTTTTTTGAGCTTTAGAATCCACGTATATTTTCCCTTGATAGACAGACTTTGAACTGTCATCAATTACACTTTTTATTAACTGATAACTTTTCGTATTTTCATACAAATGATTGGTATTAGTTCTTATTTCGTGGTGTTTATTTTTAGATAAAAAATGTATTCCATTAATAAATGCTGACGAATATTGACCTTCAAGATTACAGCTGACTTCATTTTTTATATATTCTGAACCGGATGAAAATATAAATGTTTCAGAAATACTATTTTCTTTTTGAGTAATACTAGAATAATCATACTTAATATT
>CACMNP010000020.1 GCA_902615045.1 uncultured Pelagibacteraceae bacterium
TACGATGTTACACCTGAGAGAACAAAAGAAATCAAATTCAAATATAATATTAAAATAATAACAGCAATTACAGTTTCAGAAAAAGATGATGTAATTAAGTATAAAAAATATTCAGATATATCAGATGTGATTTTATTTGACTCAAAAGGTTACCATAAATCTGAAAGTTTTGATCATAATCTACTAAATGAAGTGCCTGATGAAATGGATAAAATGATTGCAGGAAATATCCAAATAGATGATATTCCTAGTTTTAAAAATGAAAACTTTATGATTGATCTTAGCGGTGCATTAGAAGATGAACATGGAAAAAAAGATATAAGTAAAATTGATAAATTGTTAAACTTGTCTGCAAAAATATGAAACTTAAAAAAGGAATTCCTGTAATAGACCAAGGTAATAAACTTGGATTTTGGGGAGGTAAATTTGGAGGAAACTTTGTTCCCGAAACATTAAAAAAACCTATTGAAGATTTAGAAGTGCTATTTAACAAACTTAAAAAAGATAAAAAATTTATACAAGAAAGAGATAAGTATTTTAAAAATTGGATTGGTGTACCAACTCGATTTATTAAATTAGAGAATTTAACTAAACATGTAGGTGGAGCTCAAATTTGGTCTAAAGTTGTTTCAGATGCAAATGGTGGGGCACACAAAGTTTACAACGCAACTGTTCATTGTTTGCTTGCAAAACGTTCTGGTAAAAAAGTTATATGTGGAGACACAGGAGCTGGGTATGCGGGTAAAATGTTAAGTATGGCCGCAAAAAAATTTGGTCTTAAATGTAAAATTTTCATGGGTGCAAAAGATATTGCAAGACAACAACCAAATGTAAAAGCGATGAAAAAAAATGGTGCTGAGGTAGTTCCAGTTTATTCAGGAAGTCAAACGCTTGTGGATGCGGTTTCAGAATGTATGAGATTCTGGGTTGCTAATTGTGATACTGCAGCCATGTGTGTTGGAAGCACAGTAGGGCCAGCTGTTTTTGTTCGTATTTGTGGATGGAGTACCAGTCAAATTTCAAGAGAATTAAAAGTTCAATTAATTGATGAGTTTGGATCAATTCCAAAAAAACTTAAACTTTACAATTGTGTGGGTGGTGGAAGTTCGAGTTTTGGGTTTTGGAATGAGTTTATGGATTATGATAAAAAGCAGTGTGAATTTATTGGCGTAGAAGCCGGTGGACCTGCAAAAAGTAAAAAGCATGCAGCACCTTTAACATATGGTTCTAAAATTGGAATTCTACATGGTGCAGCCCAATATGTTAATCAAAACTCAGATGGACAAATAGAAGAAACGGAATCTATTTCAGCAGGTTTGGATTACCCTGGAATTTCTCCGCTTCATTGTTTTTTAAAAGACACAAAGAGAGCTAGATATACTGCTGCAAGTGATGAACAAGCATTAAATGCATACAAACTTGTTACAAAATTTGAAAAATTAAGACCATCGCTTGAACCCAGCCACGCATTCGCTGTTGCAATATCTGAATCTAAAAAATTTAGCAAAGATACAATCGTAGTAGTTAACAGTTGCGGTGACGCTTACAAGGACCGAGGAATTTTAGAGAAAAGATTAGGAAAAAAATATGTTAAATCCAATTAGTGTAGCATTTATAAAAGCAAAACAAGAAAATAGGCCTGCTTTACTAACTTATACAGTTGCTGGTGATAGCTCAAAAAAACAATCTTTAAATATATTAAAATCAATTTCTAAAAATGCTGATATTTTAGAATTAGGCGTACCCCACAACACCCCTGTAGCAGATGGAAATCAGATTCAAACAAGTGCGTATAGAGCAATCAAAAATGGAATTAAAGTAAATGATATTTTCAAAATTGTTAAAGACTTCAAAAAATTTGATAAAAATAAACCTGTTATCTTAATGGGCTATTATAATATGATCTTTCAATATGGTGAAAATAAATTCTTAAATAAATGTAAGTTATCTGGCGTTAATGGATTGATTGTTGTGGATTTACCTTGGCCAGAAAATAAGAATTTCGCAAAAAAATGTAAAAAAAAATCTATCTATTTTATTCAGCTTTTGTCACCAACAACAACTAAAATTAGACTAAAAAAAATTATAAAAGATGCTCATCCGATGAGTTATTTTATTTCAATGTTGAGTACAACTGGTGGTAAACTTAAAGTATCGCCTAAAGAGATAATAAAAAATTACATAAAAATAAAAAAAATCAATCCAAAGAAAAAAATTGTAATTGGATTTGGTATCACAGAAAAAACAATTGCTAAACTAAAATCCGCAGATGGATTAGTTGTAGGAAGTGCTATTTGTAAGGAAATTAGCAGGAGTTTAAAGCATAGACAAAATCCTGTCACAAATGTAAGTAAGCTAGTAAAAAAATTAAAATATAAGATTGTATGAACTGGATTACAAAAGCTTTAAGTTTTGGTGAAAAAATTAAAAAAGTATTAAAAAAAAGACCATCAAAAGATGATATTGCAAATTCAGACTGGACTAGTTGTTGCAAAGGCCCGATATTAAAAAAAGATCTTGAAGAAAATTTATGGGTTTGCAACTCGTGTGGAAAACATCATAGAATTAATTGTCGACAAAGATTTGATATTATTTTTGGAAGAAATGCTTACGAAATACTTGATACACCAATTCCTGCAGAAGATCCTCTTGGATGGGTAGATACCAAGTCTTATAAAGATAGATTAAGATCTGCTCGAAAGAAAACTAATCAAAATTCAGCTGTGATGATTGCTAAAGGAAGAATAAATGGAATCGAGGTGACAGCAGGAGCTATTAATTTTGAGTTTATTGGTGGTTCTGTTGGTGCAGCGGAAGGTGAAGCAATTATTTATGGTGTACAACACGCTATTGACAATCAAACACCATTTGTTTTCTTTCCTTGTGGTGGTGGACAAAGAATGTTTGAGTCACCGATTGCACTTGCAAATATGACAAGAACTACGCTTGCTATTAATGAACTTAAAAAAAATAATCTTCCTTATTTAGTTTGTTTTACAGATCCAACAGCTGGTGGAATTACTGCATCTTTTGCGATGTTAGGTGATATCCATTTTGCTGAACCTGGTTGTTTAATAGCCTTTGCGGGAAAAAGAGTTATACAAGCAACAGTTAAAGAAGAACTTAGTTCAGACTTTCAAACATCTGAGTTCGTCGAAAAGCATGGATTTGTCGACAGAATTGTTGAACGAAAAGATTTAAAAACCGAAATAAGCTTACTATTATCAATATTGTTAAAAAAAGATAACGCGGTAAATGAAAATCAAATAAATGAAACTTCAGACAATATTGAACCGCTTGCAAAAGCTGCATCCTAAAGAAATCGACCTAAGTCTAGATAGAGTTAAAAATCTTTGTAAAAAATTAGGTGATCCTCAAAAAAAATTAAAATATATATCTGTAGTTGGAACAAATGGAAAATATTCAACTATACAGGCAGTAAGATCAATTTTAAAAACTGCCAATATGGATTGTAATATTTATACTAGTCCACATATTCAAAAAATTAATGAGAGATTTATTTTTAATGACGAAGAAATATCTGATGATAACTTGTCTAAGTTATTAATAGAAGTTGAAAATGTTAATAATGGAGAACTAATAACTTACTTCGAAATATTAACTGCAGCATATTTTTATCATGCAAGTAAATTCAAAGACAAAATTAATATTATAGAAAGTGGTCTATTTCATAGATTTGATGCAACAAATATTGTTGATAATAATTTATCTAGTATTGTTACTTCAATAGGTTTAGATCATTTAGATTGGTTACCAAAAAATGAGCAAAATATTGAAAAAATTGTTTATGAAAAAACCTCACACCTTCTAAATTCTACTATTGTAGTTAGTAAACAAAGCTCAGATGAAACATTAAATTTAATAAAAAAATCAATTATTAATAATCAATCAAAAAAAATCATTTATAAAGATGATTTTAATTATTTATTAAACGAAAATGGTTTTATTTATTATGAAGATGAATATGGTCTTTTAAAATTACCAAAACCAAATCTTTTGGGTAATTTTCAAATTGACAATTGTGCAACTGCTATTGCTACAGTGAGAAATTTAAAACTGGGAGTAAAAGATGAAAATATTAAAGAAGGTATTACTAGGATAAAAAGTATTGCAAGACTACAAGAGATTAAATCTGGAAAACTTAAAAATATTTGCAAGAATAATAGATTATATTTAGATGGTTCACATAATCCTTTAGGTGCAAGAGCACTTAATGAATATTTAAACACTCTTGATTGTAAAAAGCATTTAATTCTTGGAATGATGTCTAATAAAGATCATGAAGAATATTTAAGCAATTTTAATAATATATCTTCCATAACAACAATTGATATTCCTAACCAACCAAATGCTATCAAAGGAAAAGAATTAAAGGAAAAATTAAATAAATATCCTAATGTTAGTTACAAAAAATCTATTGAAGAAGCTCTTGAGTCCATAAATCCAGGTAAAGATGATTTGATAATGATAACAGGGTCTTTATATCTTGCTGGTGAGCTACTTAATTTAAATTAAATATTTTCTTTTATAAAAGCAACAATATCGCTCTTAGGTGTAGCTCCAACTTTTGTTGCTTTTAATTCACCACCTTTAAATAAAAGCATTGTAGGAATTCCACGAACACCGTACTTAGTAGGCATGTTAGGCTCTGAGTCTATGTCATGTTTTGCAATGACAATATCATTCGCCATCTCCTCTGAAATTTCCTCTAAAATTGGTCCTACCATTTTACAGGGTCCACACCATTCGGCCCAAAAATCTACTAAAACTGGTTTTTCGTTTTTTAAAACTTGTTCCTCAAATTTTTCGTCTGTAACTTTTAATGTTGCCATAAGCCTTATATATAAATAAAAATTTTTTTATCAACAGTTAAAAGAGAAATGTTAAAATTATCCACATTAAACATTTTCATACTTCTTCTGTATTGACATTGCATACTCATTAAACTCGTCTAGCAGAACAAGCTTTTCATTGTCATTTTCATTAGTATATTTTTCTCTAAGTGTATCAATTTCTGTATAAAGTGTAGGAATTGTCCACCATTTTTCTTTCTTTTCACTCAAAATTCGCTTTGCAATTTCTCTTTTTATTGTTTTAAGCATGCTCTCGGGTAGAACTTCTGGTGCCTCTTGATATATGATTTTTTTTCCAAATCCTACTAAACGATCATCCTCAAATTTATCTAGTAATTTAAGTTTATCTTTCCATGATGCTGCATGCCATGCAGGAAATAAGGCTGTATCTTTGTTTGATGTAAATTTAGTATAAATACTTTCTTCAGCATATATATCTTCTTGTGTTTTAGACTGTTCTTTTTCTTCAGCTACTTCTCTTAATGCATGAAGTATATTTTGAGAAAATTTCTCATTATTTTTAACAATATCTGCTCTTTTATTGATTAATGACTTATCCATAGCACTATAAGGTTCTACTTGCATACCGTATTTTGCATCTACAATAATTGGAGCCTTGTTAGATCTAATAGTTCTTAAGAACTTAGGAGACTTTTTCATTTCAACTTTTAGCTCATTTATTGATAAATTTAATAAAGGTTCTATATCAATTCTTAAGTCGAATGCATAATACCAACCGGCATATATTGGATGCATACAGTATTTTTGATGAAGAGGTGCTACTAGATGAAGTCTAGATTTACCATAATAATACTCATTTAGAGTAATAATTTCCCCTTTCTTAATTATAGTTTCAGTGTCAGATTTGTTCGCGGTTTTAAAAAAAGACTCCCAAGTATATGGTTGTTTTTTTTTAACAATATTTAAAACTTTAGCTGTCATTATACTATCACTTAAAGCACTATGGGCGTCAGTTGAGTCAATACCTTGCATTCTAGCTAAGGACTCTAATTTGAATACTGCATTATTTTTTTCATTAAATTCTACTTCTAAAATTGAAGGATCAATTGCATAAGCTGCACGAGCAATATTAATACCATCATGTCTTTTGTTCGGAGCGGTGTTTGTTAAATATGGATATCTAATTCCTTTAAAAAACTCTTTTCTTATCATTTCATCATCAAATCCAATATTAGACCAACCAAGAAATACTGCGGGACTCCACTTTTTAAATATTTTTTCAACTTCTGCTAACATTTGATAATGAGAAAGATTAGTTTGAGTTAATTGTTTTATTGAAGTCTTATTAACTATAAGCGCCATGGCCTGAAAGATTTCTCCTTCAGGTAAGCTGCATCTTAAATTAAATCTGTCTTTCTCTTTAAAATTCTCATCAACTAAAACTCCGCCAATTTCAATGATGCTCCCGAAGTCAGTACTTGCGCTCGATGATTCTATGTCCCAAATTGCTAAATTCATAATTTTATCCTCAAATTAGCTAATATTTTATGGGTTTTTGGAAAGTTATTTAAATACTTCACCATTAGCATATAAACGATTAGCTCAGGTATTAATAACTCTTTTATGGATTGGTTAGTTAAAGTCAAGATATATTATTCAATTCGTAAAACTTTTTAACCCTTCCTAAAAATAAATTTTGATACATTTCTAATTCAGCTCCCTCAATTTTAAATTCTTGGAATAAAATATCTTTAGTACATAATAATATTATACCCGCTTTCATTTTAGTTCCATGGACAGTATCATGTGCTAATGTATACGCTCCTAATTGTAAAAAATAATCTTGAATGTAATCTACTTTTTTTGGTTTATTAGACTGTTTAAAATCTACAATGACATCTTTACCTTCGTATACTGCTATCATGTCAGCTGTTCCAGCATATTGATCTGGATAATATAAAGTTTCTTCCATTCCATATACTTCGTTAAGCCTTCCAGTAATTCCTTTTTGAATTATTTCTTTAGCCATGTTTTTATATTGTTCATTACTCTCAAAAAAACTCTCATTAATTCTTCCTCTTAAATAGTCCTCAATATAAGAGTGCATAGAAGTACCTCTCGATGAGGCCTCTGTTTTAATTCTATTTGCTTCCTTAACTCCTACTCTCTCTTTCCAATTTGCAAGAGCTGCCTTCTCTTCTTCAGACTTTGTAGTGCTTA
Organism: uncultured Pelagibacteraceae bacterium; assembly: GCA_902615045.1. Taxonomy (GTDB): domain Bacteria; phylum Pseudomonadota; class Alphaproteobacteria; order Pelagibacterales; family Pelagibacteraceae; genus Pelagibacter. The sequence goes on from CACMNP010000020.1 coordinate 7,056, forward strand.
AAATAGTAGTAACACTTGGTAGTTTGTTCTCTCCTAATAAATATTTTCTGTATCCATCTTCAATTGACCTTGAAGACTTGGGATAATTAAATTTATTATTCCACTTCATTAAATTTATTGTATTAGAATTAATTTAATTTTTTGCTTGTCTTGGAATATCCTCAAATTTCTCGACATTTTCTGTTTCAATAGCTTTTTCAATTTGCTCGGGATCTTTTATATTTTCTAATGTTCTTTTGATAGATCTTGCATCTGTTCCAAATTTATCAACAGCTGTCATTGCCTCTTCTAATTTTTTTCTGAGATTAACAATTCCATCAAAGTGTTTTGTAAATCTAGTACTTATTGTTTTTAAATGATCATATATTTCTGTTGCGTGTTTTTGAACTTTTAATGTTTGAAAACCCATGTGTAATGATTGTAGATACCCAGATAAATTATTTGGTCCCATAACAGTTACTTTATATTTTTTCATTAATTCTTGGCTCAATAATTCTTTAGTATTTGGATCTTGATAATTAGCTAACTCTAAAAACAAACTCTCTGTTGGCGCATACACGATTGCAAAATCGGTAGTTTTAGGTGGGACAATATATTTTTCATTTATACTCTTGGCTTTTTCTTTGAAAGCTTTTGCAAGTTTAGTTCTTGCATCCGCAATAGCTTTTTTATCATCTTCTTGATGAGCATCTTGGATAGCTTTAAATCTCTCAACAGGAAAATGGCTATCAACCGGAACCAATATACCCTCTTGAAGTTTAATAGCAAATTCAACATTTTCGCTAGTTTCCTCCTTCATTTTAACATTTGAAAGGTACTGTGAAGAAGGTAGTAAATCCTTAATAAGTGAGCCCAGGCTGAACTCAGCTAAAGTTCCATACTTTTTGACTCCAGCTAAAATTTTATTAATGCCTTTCTGACTTTCGTTTAAATTTTCAACTTGGTAATTAAAAGCTGCAACTTTCTCATCAACTTTTGTCAGAGCTGCTGTCATATCTTTCGTAACACCAGTTGAAAGATTGTTAAAAGATGAAGACATCGAACTTAAAGATGTATTTATAGTAGTATTTAAACTATCTTTTAATTTAATTATTTCAGTATTTAGATTAGCTATCTCATCAACTTTGTATTCATCCTTTTTTTTTACATTTGATTTAATATTTAAATAAAGGATAGATAAAGTCGCTATTAATATTGAAGCTAAAATAATTATTAAAATTATATCCATGATTCGTATGTTACACTTACTTAATAATATTTAAAGTTTATTTAAAACACTTTTAAGAGTTCTACCTCTTTATTTTTTTTTGGGGTCATTAAACACGCTTGGGATTTAAGAATTATCCCGTCTTTCAATATCCTTAATTTATTAGCTTTTAAGGTTGCTCCTGTTGAAGTTATGTCAGTTATAATTTCTGATGATCCAGTAAATGGATATATCTCTGTTGCGCCAAGACTCTTTACCAATTTAAATTGTGTAACTCCTCTTGAGAACATGAATTCTCTAGTTAGATTAGGATATTTTGTAGCTATACGTAATCTATTTCTTTTTTTATCTTTAAATTCAAAAGCTATTTCTTCAAGATCAGGCATTGTCTGCACATCTATCCAATCATCTGGAATTGCAACTACCAATGTAGCCTCTCCAAAATTGTACTTTTTTTTTACAATCACCTTTTTTTGAATATTAATTTCGCTTTCCATTAATAAATCATATCCAGAAAAACCAATATCTAAAGATCCATCTGCAAGACGTTCTACTATCTCTCTAGCATGAAGATAATAAATAACTATATTTTTTTTTCCTTTGATAAATCCAAATAAATCTCTCTCACCTCTTTCAGATAGAATTTTTAATTTCTTTTTTTTAAAAATATTTAATACTCCAGACCGTAAACGACCTTTACTTGGAATTCCAATTTTAATGATGTTGTTACTCATATTTATATTTTACTAATTCTTCTTGAAATAAATTGTTCATTTTGTTTATTAAATTCTCATTAAGTAATTTCCTATAATCATTATCTTTTCCTAAATTAAAAAATTTTATTTTCTCTTTGGAATTTTTTTTGGTTAATGCTTCGGAAAATCCTTTATTTTTTTCAAGATTTTGAAGGTTTTCAAAATTACAGCTTACAATAGTTTTTTTTGCTTTTTCTTTATCGAATTTATTTTTATTATTTGCTAGGTTGTCAATGAATTCTATTACTTTTTTAAAAGTATAATATGTTTCATTAGTTAAATCTTCATATCTTATTACAATAGTCTTAAAGGATTTATTGTGTATCCAAGATTTTAAGTGAAATCGCCAAGAAAATATTGGTACAAATGCTTTAAATTTATTATCAACTCTGTCAACAAGAGCTTTTTTCTCCTCAATCATAAAATCCAATGACTCACTAAGATTGAGCTGATAATGATTTGATAGTGATGTTATCAAATTTCTTGGATCTCTTAAAATATAAATTGCACCCAAAGTATTTTTATTGTCTGTAAATGGATTATTATTAATTTTACACATCGCTGCGTGCGTTTTAAAAAATCTCAACTTTTTGTCTTTATTAATTTCTGATTGTTTACTTAACCAATATTTTGAAAAATCTTCAGGATTTATAATATTGTCTTTTACGTCCTCAAAATATTTCGGAGCAGGAAATTGATCGATGTAGTTCAACAAATTGAAATCGAAAGTCCCATTGGTAGAAAAGTAATAACTTGATATCAAAGATCTTAGCCATGTATTTCCACTTTTAGGATATGAAGCTAACCAAATTATCATATTTTTTCCAAGTTAATAGCAGCTCCAACGGCTGGTATATTTTTTTTAAAGCCAAGATCTTTAATTAAAGAGTCGTATCTACCACCTCTAATATTTAACTTCTGAGACTTTGATTTAATATCGATCTTAAATACCAAACCAGTGTAATATTCGAGATGTCTTCCAAAAGAAGAATTAAATCTAACATTTAATTTATTAATTTTATTTTTAGTTATTGGAAAATAATCATTCTGAACTCTAAGATTAATTTTATTTTTTTTAAAAAATAAATTTAACTTTTTAGATGCTTGATTAATAGGACATTCAATTTTTAAGTACTCTTTTAAAATTTTAACGACATTACTACCTTTTTTTGTTCTTCTTGGATCTTTAATTTTAGTATCAAATCTTAATAATATTTCTTCTATTGATCTTCCAGCAACTTCTTTTTTTTTATTTCCATTAATCATTTTTGAATATTTTTTTTTATCTATTTCTACAATTGTTTGATCGATATCGGAGTTCGTCTCCAATCTTTTTAATAAATCATTAAAATATTTTTCTCTCCAAAAATGACGTTTCAATCTTAATTTCCATCTTGCTGGACAATCCAATTTATCTAACAAAAGCCTAAAAATTTCTATGTTACCTATTACTAAATTTCCGCTTTTATATTTAATTTTTGATAATGCTTTAAGTGAAGTTTCTATTATTTTTTTATCATCTTTTTTTTCAGTAAAAGATCCTAATATTTCAAAACCAATTTGACTCCTGATAACAGAATCTTTTTTATTTAATCCTTTTCTAAATGCTTGACCACTATAGAAAATTTTTTCACTAGTTTTCTTATTATTATTTAAATATCTAACACAAGATGCAATTGTTAAATCAGGTCTTAAACAAAGTTCATTTCCTAATTGATCATTGAAAGAAAATATAAATCTTTTGAAATTTTCTCCTGATCTTTCCAATATTAAATTGGTGTCAATAACTGTATCAAGATCAATATATTTATATCCATTTGACTTAATTACTTTTAAAATATTTTCAGATAAGTTTTTTGATTTCATCAATCAGGTTCTCCTTATCAAATGTAATTTGAGTATTTTCAGATTTTTTCCATTCTTCTCTAGATAAATTTCTTGATGTTTCTTCTAAATTTGCGACTAATTTTTTTATAGTAATTGTATTGTTTTTAAATTCATCATCTCCACAAAGAATTACAGCTGGCGAACTTCTTTTATCAGCATATTTTAATTGAGATTTCAAACCTGAGTCTCCCAGATAAACTTCGGA
>CACMNP010000021.1 GCA_902615045.1 uncultured Pelagibacteraceae bacterium
ATAATTTTTTCACAAAAAAAAAAGATATTTATTTATCTGATATTTTAAAAATTTTTAAAAATACTGAAATAAAAGAAAATATTAAAATACTTAATATCATGGATTTAGACAAAGCTACAAAAAATGATATCTCTTTTTTTAACAGTCTTAGATATTTAGATTTATTATCAAAATCAAATGTAAAATATGTTATAACAAGTGAAAAATATAGCAAAATAGTTAAAAAGTATTGTAAGCCAATTATAGTTAAAAATGTTTTGAAATCTGTGGCATTAGTAACTAAACTTTTTTATCCTAATTCTTTAGATGATGCAGTTGATCTTTCATTAAAACAGCCAATAGAAAGTAATTATAAAAAAATAAAATTTGGAAAAAATATACTAATTGGCAAAAATGTTAAAATAGGTAAAAATACTATTATTGGTCACAATAGTATAATCGAATCAAATGTTGTTATAGGTCTAGACTGTGTTATTGGTAATAATGTAATAATAAAAAATTCAATTATTGGTAACAATGTAAGAATATTGGATGGTGCAATAATAGGAAAAAAAGGCTTTGGCTTTTTACCTGATAAAAAAAAAAATTTCAGATATCCTCATGTTGGAATGGTAATAATTCAAGATAATGTTGAAATAGGTTGTAACAACACAATTGATAGGGGTTCTATATCTGACACGATTATAGGTAAAAATACATTTATAGATAATCAAGTTCATATAGCACATAATGTTAAAATTGGAGAAAATTGTATTATTACTGGACAAGTTGGTTTTGCTGGTAGCTCTACTATTGGTAACAATGTATCAATTGGTGGACAAGCAGGTATCTCCGGGCATTTAAAGATTGGAAATAATGTTCAAATTGGTGGTGGGAGTGGAGTAATAAAAAATATACCAGACAACACTAAAATGATGGGATATCCTGCAAAAGATATTAGAAAATTTTTAAAGGAAAATAAATAAATGTCTGAAAGCTTAGATAAAGAACAAATTGAAAATTTACTACCGCACAGAGAACCTATGCTTTTAATAGATGAGTTAATAAATATAAAAAAATTAAAATCTGCTACAGCGATAGTAAACGTAAAAAAAAATAGTTTTTTTGTTCAGGGCCATTTTCCTGGTGAACCAGTTATGCCTGGAGTTTTAATTGTTGAAGCATTTGGACAAGCTGCTGCAGCACTGACAGCCGCAGGTATCGATAAAAAAACATATGAAAATAAATTAGTTTTTTTAATGACAGTTGATAAAGCAAGATTTAGAAATCCAGTAATTCCTGATTGTAGATTAGAATTAAATATTGAAGCAGTTAGATCACATGGTAAAGTATGGAAATATAAAGGAGAAGCTATTGTAGCTGGAAAAAAAATGGCAGATGCACAATGGGCTGCAACTATAGTAGATAGAAAGAAATAATTAGTAGTAATTCTTGATAAGTATTTAAAAAATAATTTGTTATCACTTAACTGTGATACATCATACAGCAATAATTGATAAAAATTCAAAGATTTCTGAAGATGTCGAGATTGGACCTTATTGTGTAATCGGTTCTGAAGTAGAAATTGCATCAAACTCAAAATTACATTCACATGTATCTATTAAAGGAAACACGAAAATTGGAAAAAATAATGAAATTTTTCCTTTTGTTTCTATAGGTACGGATCCGCAAGATTTAAAATATAAAGGTGAAAAGAACTCTATAACTATTGGTGATAATAATAAATTTAGAGAATATGTGAATATTAATCCAGGAACGTCTCAAGGAGGCACAATTACAAAAATAGGAAGTAATAATTTATTGATGGTTTACTGTCACGTAGCACACGACTGTAATCTTGGGAATAAAATAGTTTTGGCAAATAATGTTCAAGTTGGCGGTCATGTTACAATAGAAGACAATGCTGTAATTGGAGGTAGTTGCGCCATACACCAATTTTCTAGAATAGGACATTTGTCAATGGTTGGAGGGATGACAGGTGTTTTAAGTGATGTAATTCCGTTTGGTCTATCATTAGGAAATAGAAATAATTTAGTTGGGCTTAATCTTATTGGACTAAGAAGAGCAAAAATTTTAAATGAAGATATTAAAATATTACAAAAATTTTATGATATTGTATTTTGTAATCAAAATTTTCGATCTAATATCGAAAATTTAAATGCTGAGATAAAAGAAAATAAATATGTCAAAATCATAATTGATTTTATAAATTCAGATAAAAAAAGACCAATATCTCTTCCAGAAAATTGTAAATGATCGGATTATTTTTAGGGGAAAAAAAACTTCCATTAGAAATTTTAAAAAGTTTAAAAAAAAAGAAAATTAAATATTTCATTATAGATTTATCAAAAAATAATAAATTCAAAAAAGATAGAAATAGTTATTTTATTAATATTGGAAAATTTGGTAAAATTTTAGAACTAATTAAATCAAAAAAATGTAATAAAGTTTTATTTGCAGGTAATATTATTAAACCTAGAATTTCTAAATTAAAATTAGATCTCAGAGGTTTTTACTATATCCCTAGAATTATAAAAGCATCTAAACTAGGAGATGCTGCTATATTAAAAGAATTGATTAAAATTCTATCAGAAAATAAAATAAAAGTTATTAAATTAAACACATTTAATCCAGAATTAACACTGAGTAAAGGATGTTATACGAAATTAAAACCTAGTATGACTGATAAATTAGTAATGAGAAAAGGTATTGAAATATTAAATAGATCAAATTCATTTAATCATGTTCAAGCATTGGTAATTAATAATCAGAAGATTATTTCTATTGAAAAAAGAAAAGGTACAAAGGATATGTTAAAATCCATTAGAAATAATAATCTAAAGAATAAACTCTTAATAAAGATGCCTAAATTAAAGCAAGACTTGCGCGTTGATTTACCAACTTTTGGTCTGGATACATTAAAAGATTGTAAAAAAGCAAATATTAAAGGAATTGTAGTTAAAGCAGGTCAAAATATATTTTTAGATAAACGCAAAGGACTTCAATTCGCAAATAAAAATAACATTTTTGTAATGGCTAAATGAAAAAGGTTTTTATTTTAACAGGCGAACCATCTGGTGATAAATTAGCTGCTGAAGTTATTAAAGAATTAAAAAAATCTAAAATAAATATTGAATATTTATCGGTTGGAGGTCAACATTTAAATTCTATAGGTATTAAGTCAATATATGATCAAAAGGATGTTACTTACATAGCATTTACAGACATATTATTTAATATTTTTAAGATAAAAAGTAAAATAAATGAAACGGTAAAAAAAATTATAGATTTCAGTCCTGATATTTTATTTAGTGTTGATAGCCCTGATTTTACTCTTCGTGTCTCAAAAATAATAAAATTGAAAAAACCAAATATCAAAACTATTCATTTTATTGCACCTAAGGTTTGGGCTTGGAGAGAGGGTAGGGTTAAAAAAATGAAAAATTTCTTAGATCACATTCTTTTATTATTTGATTTTGAAAAGAAATATTTTGATAGGGAAAAACTAAAAAATACATTTGTTGGTCACCCAATATTAGATGACACAAATCATGAAAAGATTGAAATCAATGAATTATTAAAGGGAAAAATTATTTCAATTTTTCCTGGTAGTAGATTGTCTGAATTGAAATTACATGTGCCTATACTTATTGAGTTTATTAAAAAAATGAATAAAGAACAAAATAATTATAATTATATTTTTCACGCTACCGAAGTTTCTAAAGAATATTTATCTCAAATTATTAAAAAAAATAATATAGAAAATGTTGATCTTATTTCAAATGAAAATATAAAAATAGATACAATTAAAAAATCTATTTTTGCAATTGTTAAATCTGGAACAGTTTCACTTGAAGTTTGTAAATACGGTGTACCATCAATAATAATTTATAAAATGAATTTTTTAAATTTCTTTATTGCTAAGTTATTTTTAAAAATAAAATATGCAAACATGATAAATATTATTAATAATAAAGAAATTATCCCTGAACTTTTACAAAAAGAATGTAACTCAGATGAAATATATAAAACAGTTAATTATTTATTAAAAAAACCTGAACTTATAAGCGAACAATTAAAACAAGTTAATAAAACTATTAGAGAATTAAAATCGAACACTTCATCAACCAATGAAGCTTCCAATGTTCTGTTATCATATTTGAGATAATCTTTTAGATACTTCCTCTTTTCCTAGAGAACACAGTATATCATATATACCTGGTCCAAACTTTGATCCTGTAAGGCATATTCTTAGTGGTTGTCCGACTCCTTTAAAATTTGTATTATTATTTTTTATTATGTCATTAATTATTGGTTCTAGTGTTTCTCTAGTAAAATCTGATAGTTTATTAATATCATCGCTAAATATCTTAATAATTTTAATAGCTGTTTCGTCTAAAAGTTTTTTATCTTCTTTTTCTATTTGAACTTTGTCATTTATTAAAAACTTTGAATTTTTGTAAATATCTTCCAAAGTTTTTGCTTTATTTTTTAAAAAATGTAACGAATTTTTAATTTTTTTCTTTGCTAAATCAGGTATCTTTTGTTGAAAATTCTCACAATAATTTATTAAAAAATTGAATAGATCATTTTCATCAATATTTTTTATATAATGTTCATTCATTGAATAAATTCTACTAATGTCTAATTTTGAGGGTGATTTCCCAATTCCTTCCAAATTGAAGTATTTGATACTTTCTTCTAAATCAAAAATTTCTTTATCCTTGTATGACCATCCCAATCTCAGAAGATAGTTTCTAAGAGCATTAGGCATTATTCCAATTTTTGAAAAATCATCTAATGTTGATGCATTATCTCTTTTTGATAGTTTTTTTCCTTCAATAGTGTGAATTAGCGGTATGTGAGCAAAAGAAGGTACTTTCCAATTCATAGCATGATAAATTTGTATTTGTTTGAATGTATTTATTTTATGATCATCACCTCTAATTATATGTGTCATACCCATTAAATGATCATCTACTGATGCTGATAAATTATATGTAGGTGATCCATCCGCTCTTAATATAACAAAGTCTTCAATAGTATTATTTTCAATTTCTATATTTCCCTGGACCAAATCTTTTAAGATAGATTTTCCTTCAACTTTACTTTTAAATCTTATTACAGGATCAATTTCTTTTGGAGCATCAGTTTCACTTTTATCTCTCCATTTTCTATTATAAATATATGGTATTTTTTTTTGTTTTGCCCTTTTTTTTTGCTCTTCAATTTCTTCATTAGAACAATAACATTTATAAGCTAAACCTTTCTTGAGCAATTCGTTAGCTACATTTATATGATCGTTTATTTTATCTGATTGAATATATTCATTATCTTCGTAATAAATTCCTATCCATTTTAAGGAATTAATTATTTGATTTTTGAATTTATCTTTAGACCTTTCTTTATCTGTATCTTCGATTCTTAGATAAAATTTACCACCTTTATTTTTTGAATAAAGCCAATTGAATAATGCGGTTCTCACCCCTCCAATGTGTAAAGGTCCTGTTGGTGACGGAGCAAATCTAGTTGCTACAGTTTTCATCAGATTTATTTAGACTATTTTAGGAAAAGTTTCTATATAAAGATACTAGAATTCCTTGAACTTTTACTCTATCAGGACCAAATATTTTAGTTTCGTAATTTCTATTAGCACTTTCCAAAGCTACGGTCTTACCTTTTCTTCTTATTCTTTTTAGCATTGCTTCATGATCGTCAATTAACGCGACTACTATTTTTCCATTTTCGGCTGTATCGGCTTTTTTCACAATTACTGTATCACCATCATTTATTCCAGCCTCAATCATTGAATCTCCTTGCACTTTTAGTCCAAAAAATTCTCCATTTTTCTCAATATTGGTAGGCAAAGGTATTCTAGAAACTTCGTTTTGAATTGCTTCAACAGGTGTGCCCGCAGCAATTTTACCTAATACAGGTATTTCATTTTCATCTGTATTATTTTGATTTGAACTTTCATCAAGCCCACCTTTAATTACACTTGGTGAAAAACTATTATAAATATCATTTGCTGAAGCTGTTTCAGGCAATTTAATGACTTCTAAAGCTCTTGCTTTATGAGCCAATCTTTTAATAAAGCCTCTTTCTTCTAGGGCACTAATTAATCTATGGATTCCAGATTTAGATTTTAAATTTAGCGACTCCTTCATTTCTTCATAAGAGGGAGATACACCACTAGATCTCAACTTTTTGTTGATAAATAAAAGTAGATTTTTTTGTTTTTTAGTTAACATAGAACAAACTGTGTACACAAATGTTCTATAAAAGTTCTTTCAATTAAACAAGAGTAAAAACTCCAATGAATTCAACACTTTTTCTATAAAATAGAAAAAATATTATTATTTTCTAAATTTTTTAAAATTGATTCACCTATGAGAAATGTTCTTATTTTAGTTTCTGAGGCTATTTTCAAAACGTCTTCTTTGTTTTTTATTCCACTCTCTGAAATTAACGGTCCGTCGTGATTAATTAAAATATTATGAATATCATAAGTTGTATTTATATCTGTTTTTAGTGTTTTTAAATTCCTATTGTTTATCCCTATTAGTGCATCTTTGTACTTTAGAGATTTTTTGGCCTCTTCAACAGTGTGAACTTCAACAATTACAGACATTTTAAGTTTCTCAGCTTCTTCATATAACTCATCTGCAGTTTTTTCATCAACCCCAGCTAAAATTATTAAAATAGCATCAGCACCATAACTCCTAGAAAGATGGACTTGAAATTTATCAACAAAAAAATCTTTACATAAAATTGGTAAATTTATTTTTTGTTTAATTTTACTAATATGAATTAAGTTTCCCAAAAAAAAATCCTCTTCAGTTAAAACTGATAGGCAAGTAACATTATTTTTTAAGTATATATCGGCTATTTCAACAGGGTTATAATTTTCAATAATTATACCAGCTGAAGGGCTGGCCTTTTTAATCTCTGCAATAATAGAGATTTTATCGTTATTTATATTATTTAGTATTTTTTCTTTAAAATTTATATAATTTTTTAGATTTGTAATTTTGTCATTTAGAGAATTTATTGAAATATCTTTTTTTAAAATTTGAATTTTATTTCTTTTTATATTAATTATTTTTTCTAATATATTCTCAGACATTTCTCAATTTTTCTAAATGTGAATATGTTTTTCCTGATAACAAATGATCTCTTGCTTTTTCATAGGCATGTTTAAAATTGTCTTCTCTTTCGGATATTATTAAACCAGCTGCAGCATTTAATGATACTGCTTTAGAAAAATCATCATCATTACCTTTAAATATATCTATAATTTTTTGTGAATTAAATTTTGCGTCACTTCCAACTATCTTATCGAAACCTTCAGCATTTACTTTCAATTCTTTAGGATCAATAATCATTTCGTTAATTTCCCCATTTCTTAATTGTTTAACAATAGTTTTATCATATGGTGATATTTCATCTAAACCATCATTGCTATTAACAATCCAAGCAAATTTAATTTTTAAATCTTTCAAAGCATTAGCAAATATATCTAGAAGTTTTTTATCAAAAACTCCTACAACTTGTTTTTCAACATTTGCTGGACTGCTCAAAGGACCAATCATATTAAAAATTGTTCTCTTCCCAATTTTTTTTCTGGTTGGGCCAACATATTTCATTGCGCTATGATAATTTGGAGCAAACATAAATCCGAAATGATTTTTTTCAATTTGATTTTCAATATCTTTGGGCTCCAAGTTGATATTTATATTTAATGCTTCCAAAACATCTGCAGATCCACATTTTGAAGAAACTGCTTTGTTACCATGTTTTGCTACGTTAATGCCCATACTTGAGAGTAATAATGCGGAAGCAGTAGATATGTTTAGTGTATCCTTGCCATCACCACCTGTTCCACAGGTATCTATGCAGCCATCTACATTAACTTTTTTCGCTTTATTTCTAAGCACAGAGACACCACCTGCTATTTCTGTTGAAACTTCACCCTTTTTAGAGAGCAGAGTTAAAAAATTATAAATTTCGTTATCAGTAGCTTTTCCATTCATCAAAATTTCAAAAGCACCAATACTTTCCTGTAATGTTAAATTTTCACTATATTCAAGTTTTTTTAAATATTTTTCCATTTATTTAATAAAATTTTTTAAAATTTTTAAACCATCTTTAGTCTTTATACTTTCAGGATGAAATTGTACTCCATGAACATCATAAATTCTATGTTTAACACCCATAATTATTCCATCTAAAGTCATAGCTGTAATTTCTAAATCTTTAGAAAGTGTTTTCCTATCGATTATTAAACTATGGTATCTAGTTGCCTCAAATATTTTTGGTATTCCTTTTAAAATACCTATATTTTTCGAAATGATTTTACTCGTCTTACCATGAACCAATTCTTTTGCTTGAACAATTTTAGATCCAAATATTTGACCTATAATTTGATGACCTAAACAAACTCCAAGTATTGGAATTTTATTATACAATTCATTTACTATTGATAGACAGTTTCCAGCTTGATCAGGATTACCTGGACCAGGTGATATCACAATTTTATTATATTTTTTCTTTAATATGTCTTTTGTATTAATTTTATCATTTCTTACAACGTCTACATTTTGACAAAACTTAGATATGTAATGATACAAATTAAATGTAAAACTATCATAGTTATCAATTAAAATTATTTTCATAATTACTCAATTGCTTTTAATAGAGCCTTTGCTTTATTAACTGTTTCAAGATATTCGTTTTGTGGTTTGCTATCTGCAACTATTCCGGCACCAGATTGAACATAAAATTTCTTATTTTTAGCTACTGCAGTTCTAAGTGCAATACATGTATCAAATTCACCATTTGATGAAAAATATCCAATTCCACCGGCATAAACTTTTCTTTTAGTTGTTTCTAGCTCATCTATTATCTCCATTGCTCTAATTTTTGGAGCCCCAGATACTGTTCCTGCTGGAAATCCGGACAACATAGTTTCAAATTTTGAATATTTATTATTAAATACTCCTTCAACATTTGATACAATATGCATGACATGAGAGTATCTTTCTATTGAAAAACTTTCAGTTACTTTTACAGTATTAATCTTTGATACTTTTCCAGTGTCGTTTCTTCCTAAATCAAGAAGCATTAAATGTTCAGACAGCTCTTTTTTGTCATTCAGTAAATCTTTTTCAAAAAATAAATCTTGTTTTTTATTTTTTCCCCTTGGTCTTGTTCCAGCAATCGGTCTAATCGTGACTTTATTATTTCTTAACCTAACAAGTATTTCTGGACTTGCGCCAATAATCTGAAAATCTTTAAAATTAAAAAAATACATAAAAGGAGAGGGGTTTGTTTTCCTTAATTTTTTATAAATTTCTATTGGACTTTTACTTAATTTGGTTTCAAATCTTTGACTTAGAACTACCTGAAAGATATCTCCAATTTTAATATATTTTTTAGCCTTCTTTACATTTGATAAAAATTTTTGTTTAGAAATATTTGATTTTACTTTTGTTTTAACTTTTTTATTAATTTTATCCAGATACGAACTATTATAATTAGATAAAAAAATTAAATTCTCAATTTGATTAATTATTTTTTCATACCTTATTTGATAATTATTTATTTTTTCATCACAAAAAACATTAATTATAAAATATAATTTCTTTTTTATATTATCATGTATTATTAGTTCTCTTGGTCTGATAATTCTAGCATCAGGTAATTTTAAATCATCTCTATTTTTATTAGGAATATTTTCTAGATATCTAATAATGTCATATGAAAAGTATCCTGATATTATGGAGCTAATTGAGGGTAATTCTCTAGGAATTTTAAATTTAAAACTTTCAATAACATTTTCTATATTTTTTTTTGCACTACCTTTTAAAATTTTAACTTTGTTATCAAAGTATATCTTGCTAACATTGTTGTTAAATTCCCAAATTTTATCAGGATTTTTTCCAAAAATCGTATATCTACCTTTAATAAATCCTTTTTCTACTGACTCAAATACAAAAGCATTTTTCTCAGTAAAGAAATTATTTATTAAATTTATTATTTCTTTAGAACCATCACTATCCAAGGATAAATAGAGTATTTGGTTTATTTTTTTTTTATGATTAATCTTAAATTGTTTAAGGCTTATATTAAGCATTATTTAAAATAATCTTTTATTCGATCTATATTGTTATTAAAAATTTTAACTTCATACTTGGTGTTAAGTGATGTATCATAGGAACTATAAATATCATCAATCAAATTGATATTTGTTTTAGCTAAATATTCTTGAATATTTTCATTTGTGCTTTTTAAATTTTCATAAGTAATCTGATTAATCTTTGCTAAAAATATATTATTAGCTCTATTTGAAACCATAACAAAACTATTTTTTGGCAATTCATAAATAAGCTTTAAAGATGTCTCATCAAATAAACTATCATCATTAATTGAATTAATTATTCCTGAATTTATATTTTCTTTGTTTTTTACTAGATTGTTAAAGTCGGCGTCAATAAAATCTTTATTTTGAATTTTTTCAAATAAATTTTTATTAAGATCAAATTTTTTCTTTAATAGAATTCTATTTTTAACTTTATCTCTGAAGGATGTATCATTTTTATTTGGTAGTAAATTATTTATTTTTGTAATCTGATATAGTAAAAAGTAATTGTCTTTATCTTTTAAAACTATTTCTTTTTTTTCTTTATTTTCGTAAATTTCTTTAAATACATTATCCTCATTTACGAACTTAAAATTGTTTCTTTTTTGCAATTTTATTTGATTTTTTCTAGCGATATCTTCTAAAGAAACTTCATTTAATATATCATTTTCGATTTCATCAATTTTTTTGTAAAAATCTTCGTTAAATTCGTTGATTTCAATTAGATTTGAGGGTTCAACTTTAGCATAACTAAAATCAATGTATGCT
>CACMNP010000022.1 GCA_902615045.1 uncultured Pelagibacteraceae bacterium
TATTCTTTCTCTAAGCCAAAAAGGATGGATTTCCTCTTTATTATTTCCACTATTTATAAATACTTTTTTAGAATTAATTTCTATTTTCATCTATCTGAATTCTTCTATCAAATTCTAAAATTTTCAAGATATTTTATTTGAACTAGTTGTATATTTTAACTATTACTCATCAGATAAATGACCTTCAAAAAAACAAAAGATTTCAAGATTTATTACACCTTTTTGAATAAGCTGGCTAAGGATTTAACTAATTTTTATTACACTAAACTTAACAAAACTTTTACAATTAATAACAAGTTAAAAGGCAAAGGTTATGATCCTGTTACCAGTGCTGATAAAGCTTTTGAAAAATTTATAAGAAAGAAGATTAATGATAATTTTCCAGATCATCAAATTATTGGTGAAGAGTTTGGGGTAAAAAAGACGAAAAGTCTATTTTCATGGATAATTGATCCAATTGATGGGACAAGATCATTCGTTGCTGGAAATCCTACCTGGAGCAATTTAATTTCTCTAAATTATAAGAATAAACCAATGGTCGGGCTAGCTAATTTCCCAAGAATGAAAAGGTACTATTTAAATCAAAATAATAAATCTGCTTTTGTATTTGAAGGCAAAAAAAAAAGAAAATTAAAAGTAAACAAAAAAATAAAATTTAATTATTTAAAAGTAGCCGCTGCTTTTCATGGAACTTTGTCTTTTCAAAAACAAAAAAAAATAATGAAATTCATTAAGAGAATGCAGTTTCCATGTTTCGATGCACTAACATATTGCCAATTAGCAGAGGGAAGACTAGATATTGTAGCTCAATGTGCAAACAAAATTTGGGATATACATCCAATAATACCAATTATTAAAGCATCAGGTGGAATAATTACTACATGGGATAACAAAGATGCTTCATTGGGTGGAAATATAATTGTTTCAAATAATTTATCAAATCACAAAAAAATTTTAAAATTAATAAAACCAGCTACATGAAAAATATAATTGTTCTTCAACACATTAAAATTGAGGATCCCGGTTATATTAAAGATTTAATGTTAGAGGATAAAATTAATATTAAAACTATAGAACTTGACGAGGGTGAAGAGATACCCGATGATTTAACTGAATTTGATGCAATGTTTTGTATGGGTGGACCAATGGATACATGGATGGAAAAAGATTACCCGTGGTTAATAGAAGAAAAAAAAAAATCAAAGAATTTGTTGTAGACTTAAATAAACCATATTTAGGTTTTTGTTTAGGTTGTCAATTATTAGGAGAGGTAGTTGGAGGTACAGTAGTTAAATCAAAAAATCCAGAAATAGGTATTTTAGATATTAATTTTTTAAATAGTAAAAAGGATGATTTATTATTTAAAGAATATCCTGATATTATTAAATCACTCCAGTGGCACTCATATGAAGTTCAAAATCTAGAAAATAATAATAATATAACTCTTTTAGCGTCATCTCCTGAAACGAAATACCAAATTTTTAAATACAAAAAACATGCTTACGGTATTCAATTTCATATAGAAATAAAAGATACCACTGTGGGAGAATGGGGATGTGTGCCTGAATATAAATCTGCTTTAGAGAGTCAGCTAGGACAGGGGGCTCTTGATAAATTTGATAATGATGCCAAAGACAATATTCAATCTATGAACAAATATTCAAAAATTCTTTACGAAAACTTCAAAAAAATAGTGAATTAAATCACTTTAGTTTACATAATTAATAAGTTAGATTTTTATTTTAATAATATAGGAGAGAGAAATGAAGTATGGGTATTTTATAAAAATTTTATTGGCTTTTTTTCTAGCTTTTGCCCCAACACAAACGTTTGCAAAAACTATTAAATGGTCAATGCAGGGTGATAGTTTAACACTTGATCCTCATGCTCAAAACGAAGGTCCTACCACTCAAGTATCTAGACAAGTATACGAAGCTCTAGTTACCAGAGGATTAGATATGAAAATTGGACCTCAACTAGCAACAGAGTGGAGAACTCAAGGTCCTAATACTTGGATCTTTAAATTAAGAGAAGATGTTAAATTTTCTGATGGAACTCCATTTACATCTGAAGACGTTGTATTTAGTATTTTAAGAGCAAAACAAAGAACATCTGATTTTAAAGAATATATTAGTACAGTATCAGGTGTAAAAGCAGTTAATGACTACACAGTAGAAATTACAACAAGTAAACCAAATCCAATTCTTTTAAACCAACTTTCAAACATTTTTATAATGTCAAAAAAATGGAGTGAAAAGAATTTTGCAGTCATGGCGCAGAACTGGGATGCTGGACAAGAAACATTTTCAGCTACAAATGCTATGGGAACTGGACCATTTAAAATTACATTAAGAGAACCAAATACTAAAACAGTTTTCAAACGTAATAAAAAATGGTGGGGTACTATGAAGGATGACAAAGTAACAGAAATTCATCTACTACCTATAAAAAATGCAGCTACTAGAGTTGCAGCTCTTTTATCTGGTGAAATTGATGTTGTTACTGATGCACCTGTGCAAGATTTAGCTAGAATTAAAAATTCACCTGCTCACAAAGTTGAAAGCACTGCTCAAATGAGAACTATATTCCTTGGTATGGATCAGGGAGCAGATAAACTTAGAACAGGTAATACAGGTGATAATCCATTCAAAAAGAAAGCAGTTAGACAAGCTCTTTATCAAGCTATAGATATTGAAGCAATTAAGAAAAAAGTAATGAGAGGTTTAAGTGAACCTGCTGGAATAATTACTTTTCCAGGTGTTAACGGATACACAGAAGAACTTGATAAAAGACTTCCTTATGATGTAGCTGCTGCAAAAAAACTTCTAGCTGATGCTGGATATCCGAATGGATTTGAAGTTGAGCTTAGA
Organism: uncultured Pelagibacteraceae bacterium; assembly: GCA_902615045.1. Lineage (GTDB taxonomy): Bacteria > Pseudomonadota > Alphaproteobacteria > Pelagibacterales > Pelagibacteraceae > Pelagibacter. The sequence goes on from CACMNP010000022.1 coordinate 2,871, forward strand.
TGTCCAAATGACAGATATGTAAATGATGAAGCTATATGCACAGCTGTTGTTGGTATGTTAGGTAAAATCGGTGTTAAAGTAAATTTATTTGCCCAAACAAAAAGTAAGCACTTTAAAGAACTAAAAGATAATCAAGGTGACTTTTATATGTTAGGTTGGGGAGTTCCAACTTTAGATAGTCATTATGTTTTCCATTACTTATATGAAAGTGGAGCAAGCTGGAACAGAGTTAACTTTAGCAACTCTGATGTAGATGCTGCGATAAGAGTTATGGAAGGTGAAGTTAACCTAGATAAGAGAAATGCTGCGATAGCTAAAGCTTGGAAAATAGTAAAAGATGATATTTCTTATCTTCCTTTACATCACCAAGTTATATCTTGGGCTGCAAAAAAAGATGTTAATGTTCCGATAAGACCGAATAACGAGCCGTTATTCCGTTTTGCGAGCTTTGACTAAATAATTTATTACAAGCCCTTTTTAATTAAAGGGCTTGTATAAAAATAAAATTTCATAAATTGATAAAGTATTTTTTTAAACGATTGTTTCAATCTGCAATGGTTATGCTTGTCGTAGCTTTTGTATCTTTCTCTCTTTTTAATTTTGTAGGAGACCCAATAAATAATATGGTGGGTGAGGAAACATCAGATGAAGAAAGAGCTGAGTTAAGAGAAACCTTGGGTTTAATGGACCCAATTCATGTACAATTTACTAGGTTTATAATTAATGCCTCTAAAGGAGAATTTGGAATATCTTATCAATTAAGAAGACCTGTATCTGAATTAATCATTGAAAGATTACCTGCAACAATTGAATTAGTTTTAATATCTGCTCTAATTGCATTGGTTTCTGGTACTTTATTGGGAGTATATACAGGCATAAAAAGAAAAGGTTTTTTGAGTGATTTTATCTTAGCAGTTTCTTTATTAGGAGTTTCTCTTCCAACTTTTGTAATTGGTATTTTATTTATTTATCTTTTTGCAGTTATATTGGGCGTTCTACCATCGTTTGGAAGAGGCGAGGTGGTAGATCTAGGATTTTGGTCGACAGGCTTTTTAACCATCTCAGGTTTAAAAGCAATTATATTACCATCAGTTACTTTAAGCCTTTTTCAAATGACTTATATAATCAGACTCGTTAGAGCAGAAATGATGGAAATACTTCAGACTGATTACATAAAGTTTGCAAGAGCAAGAGGTATTAATGAAAAAAGCATTAATTATAAGCACGCACTTAAAAATGGACTAATTCCAGTAATAACTATTGCTGGTATAAATATTGGAACATTAATTGCATTTTCAATTATTACGGAAACAGTATTTCAATGGCCAGGTATGGGATTTCTTTTCATTCAAGCTGTTCAGTTTGTAGATATTCCAATTATGTCAGCATATTTAGTATTTATAGCATTCGTTTTTGTAATGATAAATTTTATAGTCGATATCTTGTATTACTTTATAGACCCAAGAATTAGAGTTAAAGGAGATTCAGCTAGTGGATAATAAAGCTTTAACAACTTGGGATAAAATAAAAGATAGTGAAATTTATTTTAGTTTTATAAAATCTCCTACAGCAATAGTTTCATCGATTTTATTAGTAATAATATTTTTCTGTTCATTTTTTGTAGAATTTATCACACCTTATAATCCATTCGATCCATCATCTTTATCTTTAATGGATGCATTCACTCCACCATCTTGGACTAGTGATGGAAAAGTAGAATTTTTACTTGGTACTGACGGACAAGGAAGAGATATGTTATCAACTATTCTTTATGGATCTAGAATATCTTTGATTGTTGGTTTCTCAGCAATTTTATTTAGTTTAATTTTAGGAGTTGGATTAGGTCTTACTGCTGGTTTTTTTGGTGGAAAGTATGAAATGATTGTTATGAGATTAACTGATGTTCAGTTAACAGTTCCAAGTATTTTGATGGCTCTTCTGGTTGATGGTATTGCTCGAGGTATAATTTCGCGTGAACTTCATGACGAGATGGCAATATATGTTTTAATTTTTGCAATTGGTATTTCAGAGTGGCCACAGTTTGCAAGAGTATCAAGAGCAGCAACTTTAGTTGAAAAAAATAAAGATTATGTTTCAGCCTCAACAATTATTGGAGTTTCTAATTTTATAGTAATGTTTAAACATATTCTTCCAAATATAATGAGACCGGTGCTTGTTATTGGAACCATAGGTCTTGCATTAGCAATCATTGCAGAAGCCACATTGAGTTTTCTAGGTGTTGGCGTTCCCCCAACTACTCCCTCTTTAGGAACTCTGATTAGACTTGGAAATGATTTTTTATTTTCTGGTGAATGGTGGATTACCTTTTTCCCAGCAATATTCTTAGTTGTTTTAGCTTTTTCGATTAATCTATTAGGAGATTGGATGAGAGACACACTTAATCCTAAATTAAAAAAATGAGTTTTTTAAAAATACAAAATTTAAGCGTGGATTATAAATTGAGAAAAGAGACGGTTCATGCTGCAAAAGACATTAATATTGAGATAAAAAGAGGAGAAATCGTAGGATTAGTTGGGGAATCTGGTTCTGGAAAAAGTACCGTTGCAAATGCAATAATTGATTTAATTGACGAACCAGGGAAAGTATCTGAAGGATCAATTTATTTAAGCGACATAAATATTCATGAAAATAAAAAAAATATTCTAAGTTTAAGAGGAAAAAAAATTGGATTTATTTTTCAAGATCCTCAGACATCTTTAAATCCTATCTTAACAATTGGACAACAACTTATTGAAACAATCCAAACTCATTTAAACCTCAGTAACTCAAAAGCAAAAGAAAAAGCAATAAATCTTTTAAAAGAAGTAGGCATAAAAGATGCTGAAAAAAGATTTAATGATTATCCTCATCAATTTTCAGGAGGTATGAGACAAAGGGTTGTTATATCACTTTCTCTATGTTGTGAACCAGAGTTGTTAATTGCAGATGAGCCCACAACTGCACTTGATGTATCAATACAATCACAAATATTAGAACTTATCAAAAAACTGACTAAAGAGAGAAACTTAGCAGTTATATTAATTACACATGATATGGGAGTTATAGCAGAGACTACCAATAGAGTTGCTGTCATGAAAAATGGCAATTTGGTAGAATTGGGAACAACAAAGCAAATATTAACAGAGCCAAAAGAAACTTATACGAAAAGTTTAGTTAGTTCTGTTCCTCCAACAAATAAAAAAATATCCAGATTTAAAATTATAGAGAAAGAAAGCAATAACCAGGAAAACATCAATTTAAAAATTTTAAACAGATGGAATAAAAGAGAGATTTTAAAAAAAGATTTAGTTCAAATAAAAAATCTCTGTAAAACTTTTAATGAAGGTTTTTTTACAGAAAAATCTCAAAATAATGTATTAGCAGTTGATACTGTTTCATTTAATATACAAGAAGGAAAATCTTTTGGACTTGTTGGTGAAAGTGGCAGTGGAAAAACTACAATTGCAAAAATGATTGTTAATTTATTTAAACCCACTTCAGGTGAAATTTATTTTGATGATGTATGTATTAATAATATAAAAAGTAACAAAGAATTACTTAAATTTAGAAAACAAATTCAAATGATATTCCAAGATCCGTACTCTTCGTTGAATGGTAGGCTTAAGGTTAAAGATATCATTGCTGAACCTATAAAGTTACATGATGCAAATATTAGCTCTAATGAATTAAATGAGTATATAAATGATCTCTTAGACTCTGTGGAGTTATCCAAGTCTTCAGCTGAAAGATATCCTCATGAGTTTTCAGGAGGACAGAGACAAAGAATTTCTATTGCAAGAGCATTAGCAACAAAACCAAGATTATTAGTTTGTGATGAGCCAACATCTGCTTTGGATGTGAGTATTCAGGCTCAAATACTAAATTTACTTAAAGATTTACAAGAACAACTTAATTTAACTATCCTTTTTATAAGTCATGATCTACCAGTTGTTCGACAAATGTGTGATGATATTGGAGTTTTAAGGAATGGAAAACTATGCGAGGTGTCTGTGACGGAAGAGTTGTTTAAAAATCCAAATCATGAATATACTAAGGAATTATTAAGATTAATGCCTAAAATAGAAACAATTTACAATTAAGGAGGTGAAATGGCAGTTTTTAATATGATTGAAGAAGCTGATGCTACAGGAAAAGTGAAAGAGGTATTTGAAGATATAAAAAAGAAGAGAAATACAGACTACATAAACAATTTTTGGAAAATGTTAGCCAACAACCCAGAAACTTTAGAGAGAACTTGGACCTCTATACAGCAAGTGATGAAAAAAGGTGCTTTGGATGAAATGACAAAAGAGCTTATTTATGTTGCAGTTTCAATGACAAATAGTTGTGAGTATTGTATTAAATCTCACAGTATCGCTGCTAAATCTAAAGGTGCTACTACAGAGATGTTAAGCGAACTTATTGCAGTTGTTGCAATGGCAAATGAAACTAACAGACTTGTTGAATCATATCAGGTAAAAGTTGACAAAGTTTATGAATGATAGAGCCAAAGCAATATTAGATTTTTGGTTTGATGATATGGTCGTTGAAAAGCGATTTAAAAGAGATGATAATTTTGATCAATTAATTAGAGACAAATTCAAAGATGATCATGAAAAAGCTACTTTAAATGAATATGATGATTGGCAAGATGAACCATTAAGCACTCTAGCTTTAGTTATTTTATTGGATCAATTTTCAAGAAATTTATATAGAGATGATAAAAAAGCTTTTGAGTTTGATCATAAAGCAAGACTGATTGTAAATGATGCAGTCTATAACGGTTATCTTGATCAAATGGATGAATATCAACGTTTTTTCATGCTATTGCCATACATTCACAGTGAAGAAGTTATAGATCATGATAGAGCATATAAATTGTTAGATAACTATTTATCTAATCATCCAAACTATAATGAGATAAAAAAATTTTGGAAAGATCATACCGCTGCAATTAAACGATTTCATAGATATCCTCATCGAAATAAAGTTATGGGGAGAAAATCTACACCAGATGAGTTAAAATTTTTGGAGAGTCCAAATTCCTCTTGGTAATTATTCTATTGGATAATCCCAAGCATCTCCACCAATTACCTTTGATATAGCAGAAAAATCTTTCGAACTGTTTCCATCCTTACAAAATTTTGAATATATATTTAATGCCATCTCTCCTAATGGAGTAGATGCATTTGCATTTTTAGCACATTCATTTGCAAGTTTTAAATCTTTGTTCATCATACCTGCAGAAAAGCCTGGCTTATATTTATTGTTAGATGGAGTTCCTTCAATTAATCCAGGTAAAGGTGGATAAACTGAAATAGGCCAACTATTTCCGGAAGCATTTTTCATAATTTCATGAACTTTCTTGATATCTATATTCAATCTTCTTGCTAACATTAATGACTCTGAAGCAGCAATCATTGTTATTCCAAGAGACATATTGTTACAAATCTTTGCACCGTTTCCACTTCCTATCTCTCCAGCATGGTATATGTTTTTACCCATTAATTTTAAAATAGGTAAAGCTTGATTAAATGCATCATTTGATCCACCGACCATAATATTTAAAGTTGCTTTTTGTGCACCCATCACTCCACCACTTACTGGTGCATCAATCATCTTAATACCTTTTTCATTTGCTTTCTTTCCTATTTCTTTAGAGGTATCTATATCGATTGTTGAACAATCTATTAGTAGACAATTTTTAGAAACTTTATCTAGAACACCATTTTCTTTTAAATAAACTTTTTTTGAATGTTTTCCCTCGGGTAACATAGTGATTACTACAGACGTTTCACTATTGATTAGTTTTCCAAAATCCTTCTCAACATCAAGATTATTTTCAACTGCTTTATCAATCATTTCTTTAGAAACATCAAAAACCTTAACCTTTTTCCCTGCGTTCTTTAAATTACAGGCCATTGGGTTTCCCATATTACCAACTCCTATAAAAGCTATATTTTCACTCATATGACATCCTCTCTATTTAGTAATTTTTTCCACTAATTTATTAACCAATGGTGCAACAAAAGTCGTTGCAACTAATGCAACTGGTAAACTAATTGACCAAGCTTTGAAAAATCTCTTGTAATAAAATTCATCATAACCTGTATTTATAAATGTAATAATTAGGGTCATTAACAAACTCATTCCTAAACCCATAAAAAAAACGAAAAGAATTTTAGAGAATTTTTTTGGAAACATTATTTATATTTGTCTTCAATATCGTAATATTCGTTGAAGCCAACTATATCTCTTAAGTCTGAAAATTTGGAAACATTTTTATTATAAACTTTATTTTTCATGTTATTCAAACATTCTTGCATCGTTTTTACTGATGCACTCATTAGAGTTAGAGGCATTACAGCAATTTTATAACCAATTTCCTCTATTTCATTAATTTCTAATAATGGGGTTTCACCATCTTCGATCAAATTTAACATATGATGACCTGGAACTTCTTTTATAATTCTTTTCATATCTTCTTTATTTTTAACAGCTTCAATAAATAAAATATCAACACCAAGTTTTGAAAATGATTGCATTCTTTTAATTGCATCATCTAATCCTCTAGTTGCTATGGCATCAGTTCTTGCCATTATTAAGATATCTTTATTTCCATATTCTCTTGCATCCACCGCAGCTTTAATTCTTGAGTTTGCCTCATCAAGATCGACAACATCTTTACCCTTTGTGTGACCACATTTTTTTGGCCACTTTTGGTCTTCAATCATCACACCAGCTGCTCCTGCATCCGCATATCCTCTTACAGTTCTAAATACGTTCACTGAATTTCCATATCCAGTATCCCCATCAAATATTATTGGAATTGATGTAGCATTACATATATTTCTTA
>CACMNP010000023.1 GCA_902615045.1 uncultured Pelagibacteraceae bacterium
GTTACAAGAAAATTAAAAATTATTTTAAATTATATTTTAATACAAATTGTAATGAGTTAAAAAATCTTAATTTAAGTAAATTATTAAGTATAAAAGTTGATAGAAAACAAATTGGATCTGATAGGTTAGCTAATGCAATATCAGTAATTGATAATAAAAATAACTATATTGTAGTAGATTTTGGAACAGCAACTAATTTTGATGTAATCTCAGCAAATAGTTATAACGGAGGGGTAATTGCTCCTGGAATAAATTTATCATTAGAAAATTTATCCAAAAAAGCATCTTTAATACCTAATGTAAAATTTAAAAAATCAAATACTATTGTAGGTAAAAATACTATAAGTGCAATTAATTCAGGATTTTTCTTCGGTTATACTGGTCTGATTGACAATATAATTCATTCCATTATTAAACAATCCAAAAAAAAATATAAAATAATATTTACTGGTGGACTAGCAAAAATGTTTAAAAATTCTTTAAAACTAAGAGTAAAAATAAAGTCTAATTTAACTACTGATGGAGTTTTAAAGGCTGCTATGTATTTAAATAAATGAAAGATGAATTAATTTTTTGCCCTTTAGGGGGATCTGGAGAAATTGGGATGAATATGAATTTATTCGCCTATGGAAATCCAGATAATAGAAAATGGATAATTGTAGATATAGGAGTTACTTTTGCAGATGATGCAATTCCTGGAGTTGATTTAATATATCCTGACCCTGGATTTATTGTTGATAAAAAAGATGATTTGTTAGGTATTGTTCTAACTCATGCACATGAAGATCATATTGGTGCAATTGCTCATATATGGCCGAAACTAAAATGTAAAATTTTTGCTACTCCGTTTACATCAGTGTTAATTTCAGAAAAATTTAAGGAAAAAAAAATTGATGTAACGGGATATCTAGAAGTTGTTCAATTAAATAGCATTGTAGATTTAAGTCCTTTTAAAATAGAATTTGTTACATTAACACATTCTATACTAGAACCTAACGGACTAAAAATTGAAACACCCGTTGGAAATATATTACACACTGGTGATTGGAAGTGTGATCCAGATCCATTAACTGGAGACAATATGAATTCAAAAAGATTAAAGGAAATTGGTGAAGAAGGTGTTTTGACAATGATATGTGACTCAACAAATGTATTTAGTGCAGGAAGAGCGGGATCCGAGCTCGATGTAAGAAAAAATATGCTAAAGATAATGGAAAGATTAAAAAAAAGAATAATTATTACATCTTTCGCTTCAAATGTAGCCAGAATGGAGTCTGCCTTTTATTGTGCTGAAAAAACAGGTAGGCAAATTGCTTTGGTCGGCCGTTCAATGCATAGAATTTATAAAGCTGCTAGACAATGTGGTTATTTACAAAATGTTATTGAACCACTTGATGCTAGAGATGCAAAAAATATTTCAAGAGAAAAAATTGTTTACTTATGTACTGGTAGTCAAGGAGAGCCAATGGGTGCAATGAACCGTATTTCAAATTATACACATCCAGATGTTTTTGTTGAGAGAGGGGACGCTGTTATATTTTCTTCAAAAATTATTCCAGGTAATGAAAAAAAATTATACAAGCTTCACAATCAATTAGTTAGAGAAGGTATAGAGGTAATTTCTGAAGATAGTGAATTTATTCATGTATCAGGACATCCAAATAGAGAAGATTTAAAAGATATGTATGACTGGATAAAGCCAAGATCAGTCATACCAGTTCATGGTGAACATAGACACATGATTGAACACATAAATTTTGCTAAGGAAATGCAAGTACCATATCCTGTTAGAGTAGAAAATGGTGATATAGTTAGAATTTATCCAGGTGATAAACCTGAAGTATATGATAAAGCTCCAAGTGGAAGACTTTATGTAGATGGTTCTATAAGTGTTGAAGAAGATGCTCAATCTATCAAAGAGAGAAAAAATTTATCTACCAACGGATTAATAGAAGCAACATTAGTAATTACACCTAATGGCAATATTCACAACAAACCTTTGTTAACTTTTAGAGGTTTGCCTATATATGAAAAAGATGAATTTACATTTAATCTTGAAGAGGAAATTGAAAAAACAGCAAAAACTTTTTCATTAAATAATAAAAAGCAAGAATCAAATTTAATTGATGCTCTTAAAATAACCTGTAGAAAGTACACAAAAGAAAAATTAGGAAAAAGACCTTATACAAATATAAACTTAGTGAGGATTTAATTGAGTATTACAGGCTCAATAGTTGTATATGTGTGCTTGTGGTGGATAGTTTTTTTTGCCATTCTACCTATAGATGTTAATCGTGAAAAAAAGGAAAATATAGAGGGTGTTGACCCTGGAGCCCCAGAAAATCCAAAAATAACTAAAAAAATAATTTATTGTACTTTAATTACATCTGGTATTTTTATAGTTATATATTTATTAGTAATTAATGAAATTTTAAATTTACGTAACTTTTTAAATTAATGTTTTTTACAAAATCATTTATTCCGATACTAAAAAATAATCCATCCGAAGCTAAAATTAAATCACACCAATTAATGTTAAGAGTAGGCATGATTAAACAGTCCTCTGCAGGAATTTATTCTTGGTTACCGCTTGGATTTAAAGTTATGAAAAAAATAGAACAAATAGTTAGAGAAGAACAAGACCGTGTTGGTGTTCAAGAAATATTAATGCCCACAATTCAATCATCTGAAATTTGGAAGGAAAGTGGACGATATGAAGATTATGGTGAAGAAATGTTAAGAATTAAGGATCGTCAAAACAGAGAATTGTTATATGGTCCAACTAATGAAGAACTTGTGACAGAAATTTTTAGATCTTCCTTTAAATCATATAAATCTTTACCTCAATTATTATATCATATTCAATGGAAATTTAGAGATGAGTTAAGACCACGATTTGGAATTATGAGATGTAGAGAATTTTATATGAAGGATGCTTACTCTTTTGATTTAACAGATGATGATGCCATATTTTCGTACAATAAATTTTTTCTTTCATATTTAAAAACTTTTAAGAGATTAAATTTATCCGCGATTCCCATGGCTGCTGATACTGGCCCTATAGGAGGAAACTTATCACATGAATTTATTATTCTTGCCGATACTGGTGAAAGCAAAATTTATATGGATAAAAGAATTTTTGATGTAGACAGTTCTAAAACAATTCTAGACAAAGATTCATTAAGTACATTGAGAAAACAATATGAAAAGTTTTATTCTGTAACAGATGAAAAATTTAATAAAGATGAATTTGAAAAATCCGTTCTAGAGGAATTTAGAGTAAATACTAAAGGTATTGAAGTTGGTCACATATTTTATTTTGGAGATAAATACTCAAAACCAATGAATGCTGCCGTTGATTTTAATGGAAAAAAAGAATTTGTTAAAATGGGATCTTACGGAATAGGAGTTTCTAGACTTGTTGGTGCCATAATTGAGGCAAAATATAACGATAAAGAAGGTATTATGAAATGGCCTATGTCAGTAACACCTTATGATTGTGCAATTATTCCAATGATAAATAAAAATGACAAATCTAATTTAGAAAAGTCTATTAAAATATATGAATTTCTAAAATCAAAAAATATAGAAACAATCATAGATGATACAGACGAAAATATCTCAGCTAAAATTAAAAAATTCAATCTAATTGGAATTCCATATCAATTGATAATTGGAAGCAAATCTGAAGGAAATTTATATGAGTTTAAAGAAGTTGATGGAGAAACTCAAAAGTTGAAAGTTGAAGATATAGCTTCACAAATTATAAAAGCTAAACAAAATTGATTTCACAATTAGAAAAAGAGATTATTATTAGATTTTTAAAAGCTAGAAAAAAAGATGGCTTTTTAAATATAATTTCAATTTTTTCTTTTATCGGTATTGGACTAGGTGTGGCTGTCTTAATAATTGTTATGTCTGTAATGAATGGCTTTAGAACAGAGTTAATAAATAAAATTGTAGGTTTTAACGCTCATGCTGTTGTAAAACCCTATGACAAGCCTTTAATTCATATAACTGATAAAGATTTCGCAAAAGGCATTGTTTCAAATGATGGAGAAGCGGTAATTCTTTCTAAATCAAACACAAAAGGTATTCTTTTAAAAGGATATTTGAAACAAGATTTTAAAAATTTGGAAATTTTAAAAAACCAAAAATATTTTGGATCAACAGATTTAAAAAATAATTCAATTTCAATTGGAAAGGATTTAAGTTTTTTACTTAATATAGATATAGGCGATCAAATAACAATAATGTCGCCATCTGGTGTTCAAACAATTATTGGGTCTTTTCCAAGACAAGATAAATTTGAAGTAATTTCAATATTTGATAGTGGAATAAGCGAATATAACGAGAATGTTGCATATATCAATCTTAATACTCTAGAAAGTTTTTTTGATGAAAGTAAAGACAAAAGATTTATAGAGTACTATTTTAAAGATCCAAAAAATATTGAATATCATAAAAAAAATTTATTAGATTTATTTCCTGGCACATTTGTTTACACTTGGTCAGATTTAAATGAGTCATTATTTTCAGCTTTAAAAGTTGAAAGAAATGTGATGTTTATAATCTTATCTTTAATAATAATTGTAGCCGCATTTAATATTGTTTCTGGTTTGACTATATTAGTGAAAAATAAAACAAGAGATATAGGAATTCTAAAATCTATTGGAGTAACAAATACATCGATTAAAAAAATTTTCTTTTTTGTTGGATTTATTATTGGTACTTCAGCAACTATATTTGGTATTTTACTTGGGACATTATTTTCATACTATATTGAAGATATTAGGAAATTTATATCTGATACTTTTGATATAATATTATTTCCAGAAGAAATTTATTTTTTAAGCACTCTTCCATCAGAAATAAATGTAAATTCAATTATATTGATTACGTTATGTTCAATAATAATAACTTCTATTGTATCAATTTATCCAGCTTCTAGAGCAGCAAAATTAGATACAATACAAACTTTAAAATATGAATAATTTTTTAAAATTAAATAATTTATCAAAGAAGTATGAAAAAAATAAATCTCTTAAAGTATTAAATAATATAAATTTTAAATTCGAGTCAGGAAAAGTATATTCAATTATAGGACCTTCAGGATCCGGTAAATCAACATTATTAAATTTATTATCTTTAATTGACATTCCTTCATCAGGTTTTATTGAATTTAATAGAAAAAAAATTGATACAAATAGTTCAATTGAGAATGACTATGTGAGATCAAAAAATATAGGTATAATTTATCAAGATAAAAATTTATTGCCCGATTTTACAGCACTTGAAAATGTATTACTTCCTAATTTGTTAATTTCAAATAATAAATCAAAATCAATAGAATTAGCAAAAAAGCTCATTAAAAAATTTGATTTAACCTCAAGATTAAATCATTATCCATCAGAGCTTTCTGGTGGGGAAAGTCAAAGAATAGCAATTGCTAGAGCCTTAATAAATGAGCCAAATATTATTTTAGCTGACGAACCCACTGGCAGTTTAGATTTTGAAAATGCTAAACGAATATTTAAAATCCTATTTAATCAAAAAGAAAAAAATAGAATTATAATTTATGCAACCCACAATAGATATTTTGCAAATATGGCAGATTGTAAAATTAAAATGATTGGTGGTAAGATGATCATCACCAATGAAAGAATCAGTTAAGAGAACATTTAATCAATTTAAAATCCATACTCAATATTCGATTTGTGAAGGTGCTGTAAAAATTGATCAATTAAAAAATTTCTGTAAAAAAAATAAAATTCAATCATTAGGATTATCAGATAGTTATAATTTGTCGGGAGCATTAGAGTTTTCAGAAAATTTATCATCTGTTGGCACACAACCTATTATAGGTACACAGATACTATTTAAATATAAAGAGTTTGAGGGTTTAATACCTCTTATAGCTAAAAATAACGACGGATATAAAAATATTATTAAACTCTCCTCAAAATCTTATTTAGAAAATACAGAGACAGCTAATCCACATTGTAAATTAGATGATTTATTAAATAATTCTGAAGGCATAATAATTCTGACTGGTTCTATTAAATGTTTTTTTGGCTCACTTTTTAACAAAGGTTTATTTAGAGAGATTGAAGAAATATTGATTAAGTTAAAAGAAAAATTTCAAGAAAATATTTACATAGAAATTCAAAGACATAATGACTTGAATGAGAAGGATTTTGAAAATTATAATAGAAAAATTTCAGTAAAGTTAGAATTACCAATTATTGCATCTCATGAAGTTTATTATTTAGATAAAGATATGTTTGAAGCTCATGATGCACTAATGTGTATTGGTCAAAAAACTTATGTAAATGACTCAAATAGAATAAAACTTACAAATCAACATTATTTTAAATCCTCAGAGGAGATGATTGAAGTTTTTAAAGATTTACCTGAGGCATTAGAAAATAATTTTAATTTACCGTTTAGATGTTCTTTTAAGCCAAATTTTTCTAAACCCATTTTGCCAAAAATTTCATCATCTGAAAAAGATCCAAATGAAATGTTGAAAAAATTATCTATTGAAGGACTAAAAGATAAATTTAAATTATTTTTTGATATAGATCTTAAAAATATTGAAAAAGACGATAAATATTTAGAATATAAAAAAAGATTAGATCATGAAATACAAATAATAGTTGAAATGAATTATTCTGGCTATTTCCTAATTGTTTCAGATTATATTAAGTGGGCAAAGCAGAATAAAATACCAGTAGGACCTGGTAGAGGATCTGGTGCAGGTTCTTTAGTTGCTTGGTGTTTATCCATTACTGATATTGATCCAATAAAATTTAACCTTATTTTTGAAAGATTTTTAAATCCAGATAGAATTTCAATGCCTGATTTTGACATAGATTTTTGTGAGGAAAAAAGAGATTTAGTTTTTGAATATTTATCAACAAAATATAAAGATAGTGTGGCTCATATTATTACATTTGGTAAACTTAAGGCAAGAATGGTAATTAGAGATGTCGGTAGAGTTTTAGGTTTACCATATGGTTTTGTAGATAGTATTTGCAAAATGATCCCATTCGATCCATCAAGACCAATGTCTTTACAAGAGTGTATAAATGTTGAACCTAGACTCCAAAAATTAATTAAAGACGATAAAAGAGTAGATCGTTTAATTAATTTATCTCTTAAATTAGAGGGTTTAAATCGAAACGTTGCTACTCATGCGGCTGGAGTAGTTATTGCAGATAAAAAGTTAACCGAGTCAGTGCCATTATACAAAGATAATTCTGCAGATTTATTACTACCTTCAACACAGTTTGATATGTATTCAGCCGAAAATGCTGGTCTAATAAAATTTGATTTTCTAGGCTTAAAGACGTTAACAGTTATAGATAAAGCGCAAAAATTAATAAAAAAAAAAAGACCCGAATTTAATATTGAAAAAATTAATTATGAAGACCAAAAAGTGTATGAACTATTATCAAGTGGTAAAACCGTAGGCCTGTTTCAACTTGAAAGTTCTGGGATGAAAGATGCTCTCTTAAACATGAAACCAAATAGATTGGAAGATATTATTGCTTTAGTAGCTTTATATAGACCAGGTCCAATGAGCAATATTCCAATTTATAATGAATGTAAACATGGAAAAAGAGAACCAGACTATTTGCATCCAAAGCTAGAGCAAATATTAAAACCTACATATGGAGTAATTATTTATCAAGAACAGGTGATGCAAATTGCACAAGTTCTTTCTGGATTTACAGCAGGTGAAGCAGATATTTTAAGAAGAGCAATGGGAAAGAAAAAAAGAGCAGAACTTGAAAAACAAAAGCAAAGATTTGTTGATGGTGCTTATAAAAATGGAATTAGCAAAGATATAGCCGCAGGTATATTTTTAAAAATCGAACCCTTTGCAGAATATGGATTTAATAAAAGTCATGCAGCAGCATATGCAGTTATTGCTTATCAAACTGCATTTCTAAAAACTTATTATCCTCATGAATTTTTTGTAGCATCTATGTCAATGGAATTATCTAACCAAAAAAAATTGAGTGAGTTTTATGAAGAACTAAAAAGACTTAAAATTAAAATTATTAGACCTGATGTTAATAAATCTTTTGGTGATTTCTATTCTGATGGTGAAAATTTTTATTATGCATTAGGTGCTATAAAAAATGTTGGATATGAGGCTATTTCAAATATAGTTAAAGAGAGAGTTTCTAATGGAGTATTTAAAAATCTTTCAGATTTTATAAATAGAGTAAATCCAAAGGATATAAATAAATTACAATTAGAAGGTTTAGTTCAAGCAGGATGTTTCGATTTTTTTAATAATAATAGACAATCATTATTTAACTCAATTCCAAATTTAATATTAAAATCAAAAAATATACATGAAAATAAATTGTTAAATCAAAATAACCTCTTTGAAGAATACGAAACTGATAATATTAATATTTTAGAAAAAGTCGATGATTGGGATATAGATATTAAACTTACAAAAGAATTTGAAACTTTAGGATTTTATATTTCTGACCATCCATTAAATCAATACAAGTCAGTATATAAACATTATAATATTCTTAGCTATAATGATTTTGAAAGTAATATTGATATTTTAAGCTCAAATATTGCTTGTACTGTATTAAAAGTACAAGAAAAAAAGACCCAAAAGGGCAGTTCCTACGCGATAGTAAAATTTTCAGATCTATCAAATGTGTTTGAGTTATTCATCTTTTCAGATATTTTTGAAACAAACAGAGAAAATTTATTTGAAGGAAATTCACTAATGATTACATTAATAAAAAATTATGTTGATGATGATAAATCTCAAAGAAGAATTAATGTAAAAAAAATGATTTCATTAAAAGAACTATCAAATAAACAACTGACAAATATTACATTTAAATTTAACAATATTGAGGAATTTAAAAAATTAAAAAAACTTGATGTAATAGATGGAAAAACTGATGTTAATATTATTTTAGATAAAGATAATAAAATTCATAAATTTCTGCTCAAAGATAAAAGAAAAGTTAATAATCAGCTATTAA
>CACMNP010000024.1 GCA_902615045.1 uncultured Pelagibacteraceae bacterium
TTATATTTTTGTCTTTCGGTGAAAAAATATTAATCTTATTTTTATTGAATTGTATTTCGTATTCCAATTTATCTTGTGCGTATGAAATTTGAGTTGTGCCTATAAAATTATTCCCATTTTTAAATTTAAAAATATTTTTTAATTCTATATTTGGATTAAAGATATTTACTTTATGAAAACTAGATTGTGGAAAATTATAATCTCTTTTCCATTCAGACTTAAAACTTAATCCAAATATCGCACCATCAATATTCAAATTTTTAATCTTTTTTTTATTATTAATGCTATAAGCAATTTTTTTTATTGGTGATATTAAGATAACTTCGTTATTTTTATTTTTTATAAAAATTCTACAATTGATTAAATAAATTGGCTTGTTAATTTTTTTGTATAAATGTTTTCTAATATCTTTTATATCTGAAATATTAAATTCTAGATTTGTGTTTGAAATTTCTGTGGAAATTAAATTTCTAAAAGATCTTAAATAAATATCTCTTAAGGAAATATATATTTTTAGGTTAGAAGTATTTATTAATTGCTTATTTTCGCTTAATTGGGACAAATCGAGAGATGCATTTTCTACTAATAGGTGTGGCTTTGGAAAGGGTTTATAAGTAATCTTTCCAGAAGTATTTATAAAAATTTTAAAATTTTTATAAAAATTATTTTCTATTTTTGTAACTTTGCTTTCATAATTAAATAAAACTGGTAAAGATAAAACGGTTAGTGATGAAAAAATAATAGCAAGAGTTGTTAAAATTAATGTAAAGTTAATTTTATTTTGCTTAATTTTATTCATTAAATTTATAAGAGATAAAAAAAAAATTATGTCAAGCAATGATTATTTGTCAAATTTGAATGAAAAGCAACTAGAAGCAGTACTGCATCTTGATGGTCCATTGTTAATTGTGGCAGGAGCTGGATCAGGCAAAACAAAAGTACTGACTTCAAGAATTGCACATATAATTAGAAGTCACAAGGCTTTCTCAAGTCAAATACTAGCTGTTACATTCACTAACAAGGCTGCAAAAGAAATGCAAAATAGGGTATCGAAAAATTTAGAAAAGGTTGCAACAGGTTTACCATGGTTAGGCACCTTTCACTCCATAAGTGCCAAAATATTAAGAAAACATGCGGAAGCAGTAGGATTAAAGTCGAATTTTACAATTATTGATACTGATGATCAATCAAGATTAATTAAAAATATATGCAAAAGCGAAAACATAGATACAAAGAAAATTTCTCCCAAATATATATTGGCAGTAATAGATAAATGGAAAAATAAAGGACTTTATCCTGAAGATGTAGTTTTAAAAAAAAGAGAAGTTTTAGAAAAAAACTTTTTAAAAATTTATAATATCTATCAGCAAAAACTTATTGATTTAAATTCTACAGACTTTAGCGACTTAATTCTACATACAGTAAAAATATTTAAAAATCATGAAGATATAAAATATATTTATTCAAAAAAATTTAAATATATTTTAGTAGATGAATATCAAGATACCAATTTTATACAAAGTGAATGGCTTAAGCATCTATCCGTATCCAATATGAATATTTGTTGTGTAGGAGACGATGATCAATCAATTTATAGCTGGAGAGGTGCTGAAATTAAAAATTTTTTAGAGTTTGATAAGACATATAAAAATACTAAAATTATTAGATTAGAGAAAAACTATAGATCAACTCAGAATATTTTAAACGTTGCTTCAAAATTAATTGAAAATAATCAAAATAGAGTCGGTAAGACATTGTACACAAATCAAGAAAATGGTGAATTAATTACTTTAGATTGTTTCAGAAATGTCAAAGACGAAGCAACTGAAATAAGTGCTACAATAGAAAATTTTAAAAGGGAAAACTCATTAAATGATATAGCTATTTTAGTAAGAGCAATTTTTCAAACTAGGGAATTTGAAGAAAGATTCTTAAAAGTTGGAATTCCTTACAGAATAATTGGTGGAATTAAATTCTATGAAAGAGCTGAAATAAAAGATTGTATTGCTTATTTACGTTGCATTAATCAACCACAAGACGACTTATCTTTTGAAAGGATAATTAATGTTCCCAAAAGATCTATAGGAGATACAACAATTAAAACTATCTCTGAATTTTCAAAAAAAAATAGCTGTTCTTTAGAAATTGCTTCCAAAAAGTTAATTGAACTTAATAAAATTAAACCAAAAACAAAAGTTGGTTTAATTTCACTTCTTAATCTCCTAGAAAAGTGGAGATATGAGAATAGAAAAAAAACTAATCACAATAAACTCTTACAAATTGTTTTAGATGAATCTGGATACAGCGAAATGTTAAAAAATAAAAAAGATTTAGAAAATGAAAATAAGTTAGAAAATATTAAAGAACTCTTAGTTGCAATGAAAGAGTTTGATAATTTGGAAAGTTTTTTAGAACATGTTGCTTTAGCGACTTCTTTGGATCAAGATTGGGAAAATGAAAAAGTAAACTTAATGACACTGCATGCATCTAAAGGTTTAGAATTTAATATTGTTTATTTACCTGGATGGGAAGAGGGATTGTTTCCTCATCAAAAAAGTATCGAGGAGAAAGGTGAAAGTGGTCTTGAAGAAGAAAGAAGACTTGCATACGTGGGGATTACTAGAGCAAAAAAAATTGCAAAGATTTCTTTCTCTATGAATAGATTTTATCAAGGGGATTGGATAGATAGTATGGCATCAAGATTTGTAGATGAATTACCAGATGAATTTATAAAAAAAAATAACAGTTTTATTGATGAAGATAATAACGATTTTGAATTTAATCAGGATATTGAATTTGAAAATGAAATAAGAAGTCCTGGTTGGTTGAGATATCAAAAAAAACTAAAGTGATAAAAGATTTAAAACAGTTTATAATTAATAATAAATTAGATGGATATATAGTTCCAAAAAATGATAAATATTTTACTGAATATTCAAAAGTAAATAATCTTATTAAAATAACAAATTTTACTGGCTCCGCAGGATTTGCTTTGATCTTAAGAAAGCAAAATTATCTATTTGTTGATGGAAGGTATACAATACAAGCAAATAATCAATCAGGTGATAAATTCAAAATATTTGAAATACCTTATGTTTGGCCAAAAAATATATCAAATATAAGAAATAGTAAAATTGGCTTTGATCCAAAATTATTTACTGACAAAACAATCAATCTTTACTTTGGAGGCAAAGTCAACTTAGTTCCTTTAGAATTTAACTTTAAAAATAAATCTGAAAAAAAAATAAATAAAATCTTTTATTTAAATAAACATATTACTGGAGAGAGTTCAGCTGCAAAAATAAACAAAATTAAATTTTATATGAAGAAAAATAAAATTAATTATTTGTATGTAAGTGCAAGTGAAAATGTTAATTGGCTACTAAACATAAGAGGAAAGGATCTTCCACATAGTCCTTTGGTCAACTGTAAGCTGATTATTTCAAATAAAGGTAAATCATATTTATTTATTAACCTAAAAAAAATTAATAATAATTTAAAAAAATATTTTAAAGGTATTATTTTATGTAATGAAGAAAGCCTATTTAAAACAATAAGTAATTTAAAAAAAGGAAATTTCTCTATTGATCCAAATACTTGTTCTATATTTGAAAAACAAATAATAATTAGTAGGTTTAAAGTTACTAATCAGCATGATCCAATATATGATTTAAAATCTGTAAAGAATAAAACTGAAATAAATAATTCTTTTAAAGCGCATTTAGAAGATGGATTAGCTCTTACAAAATTTTTATATTGGTTTAAAAAAAATAAAATAAAAATAACAGAAAAAGAAATTGAAACAAAATTAGAAAGATATAGAAAAAAATCAAAAAATTATCTTTATCCAAGTTTTGATACAATCGTCGGCTCTGGCCCAAATGGTGCAATAATTCATTATAAATCAAATAAATTAACCAACAGAAAAATAAAGAATAACGATATTGTTTTAATAGATTCTGGTGGACAATATAAATGGGGCACTACAGACGTAACAAGAACTATTTGTGTTGGAAAAGTCTCAAATAGTATTAAAGATAATTTTACTAGAGTTTTAAAGGGACATATTTCAGTTGTAACTTCTGATTTAAAAAAAAGATTTAATGGTTCCTTAATTGACAAATTGGCAAGAAAACCTCTTAAAGAAGTAGGTTTAAATTATTCTCATGGGACAGGACATGGAGTAGGTTTTTTCTTAAATGTTCATGAAGGCCCGCAAGGAATTTCTAGACAAAATAAAGTGAAATTAAAAAAAGGCATGATATTAAGTAATGAACCAGGATATTATTTAAAAGATCATTATGGGATCAGAATTGAAAATCTAATTTACGTTTACAAATATAAAAAAAAATTAAAATTTGAAAATTTAACTTACGCACCTATAGATACTGATATGATAAATTATAAAATTCTTAATCAAAAAGAAAAAAGGTATTTATTTGATTATCATTTAAATATTTACAATAAATTTTCGACTTATCTTAATAAATTTGAAAAAAAATGGCTGATTAAATTAATCAAGTAATTTTTTTAACTCTTTTAATGAGATAATTTTTATACCCATACTTTTAGCCTGTTCTACTTTTCTCATAGTTGGTTTGTCTCCTATAACCAAAAAATCAAGATTTTTATTTATATTGCTTAATGTTGTACCTGAATTTTTATCTATTAAAGATTTAGCTTCAGCTCTACTAATTCCATCAAGTTTACCAGTAAACATGAAATTTTTATCTTTTAAAATTCCATTAGCATTAATTTTTTCATTGTTAATTTGTAAAATTGAATTTAATTCAATTACAATGTTGGTATTCAATTTATTTGAAAAAAAGTTTTTTAGTGATTTAATCTGAGTTTCTCCTATACCGTCTATATTTAGAAATTTTTCAAACTTTTTTGATTTTATAATTTCTAAAAAGTGTGAGGCATTTTTCAAATTTTCACTAATCAATTTAGCATTTTCAATACCTATATGTCTTATCCCAATAGAATAAATAAATCTTTGCAAAGATAACTTTTTAGAATTTTCAATCGAGTTTTTTAAATTTTTTACAGATAGCTCGCCCCATCCATCCATTTTAGCAATTTTACTATAGTTTAATGAAAAAATATCTTGTGGTTTTTTTATTAAATTTAATTCCCAAAATTTTTCAACTACTTTTTTTCCAAAACCATCAATATTTAATGCCTCTTTGGAAATAAAATGCTTTATTTTTTCAATAGCAATTTTCTCACATCCAAATCCGTCGTTTGCACATCTTCTTACAGCGTCATATTTTTTTGTAATTTTGTTATATTCCTTAATTGTTGTATATCCACATGATGGACAATTTGTCGGAAATTCAAAAGTTTTTGAGTTTTTGCTTCTTTTATTTTTTTCAACTCCAATCACGTGAGGAATCACATCACCCGCTCTTTCTATATTAACTATATCACCTATTCGTATATCTTTTCTTTTAATTTCATCCTCATTATGAAGTGTTGCATTCGAGACAACAACTCCACCAATATTTACAGGTTGAACTTTTGCTACAGGAGTTAAGGCACCTGTTCTACCAACCTGAATTTCAATATTAAGAATTTTTGTTTTAGCACTATCAGCTGAGAATT
Organism: uncultured Pelagibacteraceae bacterium; assembly: GCA_902615045.1. Taxonomy (GTDB): domain Bacteria; phylum Pseudomonadota; class Alphaproteobacteria; order Pelagibacterales; family Pelagibacteraceae; genus Pelagibacter. The sequence goes on from CACMNP010000024.1 coordinate 5,608, forward strand.
TATGTGCTATTGCCCAACGTGGTGCATTTGATGTAAATCCTAGCCTGGTCTGCAAGCTTATGTCATTTACCTTATAAACTAATCCATCAACATCATAATCTAAATCAAACCTTGTTTCTTCAAAATTTTTATGAAATTTTACTAATTCACTAATCGAATTAAAAACTTTATTATGTTTACTTGTTTTAAAACCCCATTTTTTTAGTTTTTTTAAGAAATTAGACTGAAATTTAAAATCTTCATCAGAGGTATATCCAAAAGTGTAGGCAATAAAATTTAGTGGAATTTTTTTTGTCTCACTTGGATTTTTTTGTCTTAGTGATCCTGATGCAGCATTTCTAGGATTTGCAAATTTTTCCTTAATTTTAAAAAAATCCTTTTTTTTTATAAATACCTCTCCCCTGATTTCTATCTCTTGAGGAAAATCATCCGCTTGTATTTCGTGTGGTATATCATTTATAGTTTTAAGATTATTTGTAATTACCTCTCCAACTTTACCGTCTCCTCTTGAAACGCCGTGAGTAAGTTTTTTATCTATATATGTCAATGATGCTGAAATTCCATCAATTTTTGGTTCAACACTATATTCGAATTTAATTTTTTTATTTAAAAAATTAAAATTTTTTTTTTCAAAATTATTTAAATCTTGCTCATTAAATGCATTAGATAAAGATAACATTTGAATTTTATGAACATATTTTTCAAATGTTTTAGAAGGTTTATATCCAACATTTATATTTGGAGAGTTTTTACTATTTAAAAATTTATATTTTCTCTCTAATTCACTTATCTCTGATTTTAATCTATCGTAATTAGAGTCAGATATAATTGGTTTGCTATTTTGATAATAAAGTCTGTTGTGTTTTTCTAATTCTTGAAGCTTTAGGTTATACTTTTTTTTTAAATCCTCTTTTTTCATTAATTCTCAACATTATTTAAACAATTTTTTAAATTTTTTAAGTATTGTTTCTTTGTCATCTTTTTTTACTAATTTTTCTTTTTTATAATCTGAATTTAGTATTTTGTAGCTTTCCTCATACCATTTACTGGACTTATAGTTATAACCTAGTAAAAATGCATATTTTTCTGCCTCTTCAATTAATCCTACTTTATAATGTAACTCAACAAGCCTGTGTAGTGCCTCCTCAACATAAATTGTTGTATCATATTCTTTGATAATTCTTTTAAATCTATTAATTGCTGGTATCCATTTTTCTCTTTGAACATAATATCTTGCTAGATACATTTCTTTAGAAGCCATTATTTCCAAGATAAAATCTAATTTATATTTAGAATCTAAAGCGTAGTCTGTATTTGGATAATTCTTTACTATGTAATTAAAATATTTTTGGGATAACAAAATTTGGTTTAAATCTTTTTTTTCGTCAATAATTTGGTCATAGTGGCATAGAGCTAACAAATAATATGCATAATCAGTTTGAGGATGATTTTTGTATTTTTTTAAAAAACGTTCTAAATCATTTATTGCGTCATTATAATAGCCTTGAGAAAAATACCCATAAGCAGACATTAGCACTGCTTTTGAAGCCCATTCTGACTGTGGATATAAAAGTTCAGCTTCACTGAATTTTTTTCCAGCGTATATCACATCTCCTCTTTCAAATTCTTCCATGCCTTGGTTATAAACTTCTATCATTTGCGCTTCTAAACTTTTTTCTTTCAGGACTTCTACTTTTTTTTCATCGTTCGAGCACGAAATTAACAGAAGAAAAATTATTATGTAATAATGTTTCAGTTTAAATTTCATCTGGTGATTTTATCAGATAAATTTTAAATTTCTAACTTTTATGCAATAGATTTTAAATTATAGTAATTTCCGAAAGTATATGGTAATTGCTTTCCTTTAATTTCGATTAAAGAATAATTGTTTTTATCTTCAAAAATTTTTCTAAGCAATTCGTTAGTTAAATGATGTCCACCCTGAGAACATTTTAGATTTCCAATTATTTTATATCCAGATAAAAATAAATCACCCATACAATCAAGAATTTTATGATTTACAAACTCTAAGTTATTTCTTAAACCAGATTTGTTTAATACTAATGTGTCTTTGACAACTATAGCATTTTCTAAACTACCGCCCTTGCCAAGATTAAGTTTTTTTAATTTTTCAATATCCTCATATAAACAGAATGTTCTTGAATTATAAATATTATTTAAATTATCTTCAAACACATTTACTTTATTTTTTTGGTTACCTATTAATTTATTTTGGTATTTTATTTCAAATTCTATTTCACCAGTAACATTTGATTTATCTATTGATATAATTTTTTCGTTCTCTTTTATTGTAATATTTTTATTTATTTTAATTATTTTGATAGGTTGATCACTAAATTTTAAGCCAACTTCATTAATTTTTTCTACAAATAATTTTGCAGACCCATCCATTATTGGCACTTCTTGCGAGTTCAATTCTATAATAGCATTATCTATTCCTACGCCATAAAGAGCACCCATTAAATGTTCAATTGTTGAAACTTTTACTCCATGTTCGTTTGATATGGTTGTACAAAGTTTTGTATCTGAGACATTATTGTAAAGCGGATATATTATGTTATTTTTTTTTAAATCTACTCTTTTAAATAAAATTCCTGTATTTGGAGCCGCGGGTAAAATATCTAATCTTACATTTTTTCCTGAATGAATACCAATTCCACTGAGAGATATTTTTTTTGAAATTGTTTTTTGAGTAAGTATTGACACAACAAATTTATATAAAATATGCTGTAAATTAAATACTCAAGAAATATTACAAGAAAATACCATCATTTGTCGAAAAAGTTGAAAAATTTTTCAAAAATTCCGTACTTTTTATTAATTATTTTTGGCAGTTCATAGTGTATCTTATGATTTTCCAGGCCACATTTACAGATTTGAACATCTGACTCGCTATAATAATTAATTGACTTAAAACCAAATCTATTATCCAAATAAAATGAATTATTTTTAAATAGTTTGGATCCTTCGCCAATCAAGAATAGATCTGAGCCTTCTAATACATTTTTACGATCACTAATATTTGATTTTTTAAATATTAAATCTATGATTTCTTGAACTCTATACAAAATCACTTTTTTTAATAAATCTACTGAAATATTTTTATTAATAATTTCATGAATAACCATCGTATCTTCTGTTGTTTTATTGTTGTATGAAAACTCTGTATAAGTTTTATTAAATGATTTTTTTAATTTTTCTGCTTCCATTTCTGAAATTTTAAAAATTTTTGAGATATCTGCTGTGATATGATTTCCTCCTATTGGGATTGTTTCGATTAATTTAATTTTTTTATTTTCAAAAAAAAAGATTGA
>CACMNP010000025.1 GCA_902615045.1 uncultured Pelagibacteraceae bacterium
GGCTGCTCTAATTTCTAGAATGATAATATTTCCAGCTGGTGCACTTTCTGACAGTAATTATTTGTCTAGATTTATTGTAGTACTTTTGGCAATAATAATTTTTAAATTAACTAGAAATAATTTAGTTTACCCAACTTTATTCTCTGCTATCATTATGTTTTTATTAAGTAGCTTTACGATATAAATGAAAAAAATTATTTTACTATTTTTCTTGGTTTTAATACCAGGTATTTCACAAGCAGCATGTGATGATCCTTTAACCGATGGTGTTGATTATACTAACTGTAGATTTTCAGATGGACAAGATTTACAAGGCAGTTATTTGCCTAACTCAAATTTATCATTTGCAAGTTTTATACAAGTAAATTTTGATAAAAGTATTATGATGACATCAAATTTGTCATTTGGAACTTTTCCAGAGTCAACATTTGTAAGAGCTAACTTATATGAGTCAATTCTTGTTGGTGGAAATTTTGAAAAAGCTAATTTTACAGGAGCAAATATGACAAGAGTTGATTTTATGGGCTCAACATTAATTGAAGCAAATTTTCAAAACGCAAATTTAATGGAAGCTAATTTTACCTCATCAAATATGACCAATGCAAATTTTGATGGGGCAAATTTAATTGGAGCTACATGGACCAATGGTGAAACATGTGGACCAAATTCAATTGGAGTTTGTAACAAATAATTATAATGGATAGCTTAGATACTATTCAAGGATTTGATATTTCACTTAGTGATTATTCCAAAAGAATAATCAATATTAAAATTGAAGATGAAATTATAGATAAACTAATATTTCCTTTTAAAAAATTTGATATTACAGCTCTTGAATATAAACCTTTTACCAGATTTACACTTGCAAAATCTTTAGATGATTCAACGGGTGGAAAGCTAGGAAAATTTATAAATTCTGTTTTAAGAGATAGAGATACAGGATGTTTTATAATAGGACCTAAAAATAAATCTAAAAAAATTGATAATAATTTTCTTATTAAACTATCTACAGCCGTAACGCACTTACTTGGTAATCCAAATTTTGATTCAATGGCTGGAAAATATTATGCAAGATTTCATGTTAAACATGAGGACAACAGCGATTCATATCTTAGAAAAGCATATACAAATATGGATCTTCATACTGATGGTACTTATGTTAAAGAAAAAACTGATTGGTTATTAATGTTAAAAATGGAGGAAGAAAATGTACAAGGTGGAGAAACTGCAATGTTGCACCTTGATGATTGGGAACATTTAGATAGTTTAACTAATGATAAAGTTGGAAAACAAAACTTCTTATGGGGCTCTCCAAAAAGTAAAAATGTTGACTATAAAGTAGAACATCCTGTTTTTTCAGAGGATGAAAATGGAAAACCACAAATTTCTTATATCGACCAATTTCCTGAGCCTAAAAATATGGAACAGGGATTATTTCTACAAAAATTATCAGACTCTTTAGAGGGAAGTCAAAATAAGATCGTAATGCCTTTACCAGTCGGTTTTTCTGTAGTTGCAAACAACTATTTCTGGCTTCATGGTAGAAAACCATTTGTAGAAAATAAAAAATTATCAAGAGAATTACTAAGAATTAGAGGTTCTTTTTTTACTAATTAATTAATTTTAGTGATAATAATCACTTAGTTTATCATGAAAATCGGATTTATTGGTACAGGACATATCTCAAAATCAGTAATCAATGGAATACTGGGATCAAAATTAAAAATTAATAAAATAATTGTTTCAAAGAGAAATTCAAAAATTTCAAGTGAACTGAAAAGAAAAAGTAAAAAAATAAAAATATCTACTGATAATCAGGATATTATAAATCAATCAAATTGGGTTTTTTTAGCAGTAACACCAAAGATTGGAAAAATTATTCTTCCAAAACTAAAATTTAAAAAAGGTCAAACGATAATAAGTTTTATATCAACTATAAAAATGACTGAATTAAAAAAATATATTAAAGTTAAAACTAAGATTATTAGAGCAATTCCTTTGCCTCCAATTTCTCTTAGAAAAGGACCAATACCAATTTTTCCACCAGATAAACAAGTTAGAAATTTTTTTAATAAGCTTGGTACATCTGTTGAAATAAAAAATGAAAACCTATCACTAAATTTTTGGTCAACTTCATCAATGATGGCACCATTTTATGAATTACTACAAACTTTGAGTGAATGGTTAGTAAAAAAGGGAATTAATAGAAGTGACTCTCAAAAGTATATTACCTCGTTATTTATTGCCTTATCTGAGGATGCAAAAATTAATTCAAATAAAGATTTAAAAGTACTTGTTAAAAATTCACAAACCCCAAAAGGTTTAAATGAGCAAGCTGTTAAAGAATTAAGAAAACTTGGATTTTATAAATCTCTCAATAAAACAGCAAATAGCGTCTTAAATAGATTAAAAAAAAGTAAGTAAAATGTCCGAAAATATCTTACAGGTAAATAACCTTACAAAATTGTTCGGAGGACTAGCAGCAGTATCAAATTGCTCATTAAATATTAGATCGGGTTCAATCACTGGAATAATTGGCCCAAATGGTTCGGGAAAAACAACATTATTTAATTTAATAGCTGGAAATTTAAAATCTAATGATGGAGAGGTAATATTTAATGATGAAAATATTACCGATGTACCATCACATGAGTTGTTTGGCAGAGGATTATTAAGAACCTTTCAGATTGCACATGAATTTTCAAACTTAACAGTTTTAGAAAACTTAATGATGGTGCCATCAAATCAAAGCGGAGAAAATTTATTAAATGCACTTATTAAACCTGGACTAGTTAAAAAAGAGGAAAAAATTATTAGAGAAAAAGCCTACGAGGTTGTAGATTTTCTTAATTTAACACATTTAGCCAATGAAAGAGCAGGAAATCTTTCAGGAGGCCAAAAAAAATTATTAGAATTAGGAAGAACTATGATGGTTGATGCAAAATTGGTTTTACTTGATGAAGTGGGAGCGGGAGTTAATCGAACACTTTTAAAAGATCTAGGAACTGCAATATTAAAATTGAATAAAGAAAAAAATTATACTTTTTGTATGATAGAGCATGATATGGATTTTATAAGCAGAATGTGTGATCCAGTAATAGTAATGGCAGATGGTTCAGTTTTATTTGAAGGAACATCTGAAGAAGTAAAAAAAAATGAAAAAGTAATTGAGAGCTATCTTGGAAAGTCAAACTTAACAAAAAAAGAAAATTAATGGCATACTTTGAAGGAGCAAAAATGACAGCAGGTTATGGGGATGGACCTGATATTATTAGTTCATGTTCCATAAATGCCAATAGGGGAGAGATAGTAGCTATTTTGGGTCCCAATGGTGCTGGCAAATCAACAGCCATGAAAGCGATGCTTGGTTTATTAAAATTAAAATCAGGCTCTGTAACTTTGAATGGCGAAGATATTTCAAAAATTAATCCTCAAGATCGAGTAAAAAAGGGTATTTCATTTGTTCCACAAACAAGAAATGTATTTGCAGAATTAACTGTTAGAGAAAATTTAGAGATTGGTGGTTTTTTGACAGAAGGGAGCTTAGATAATAAAATTGAGAGTATTTATAGTTTATTTCCAATTTTAAGTGAAAAAAAATCCCAAGTCGTCGGACAATTATCTGGTGGACAACGTCAGCAAGTCGCGCTTGGAAGAGCTTTAATGAGCGATCCGTCAGTTCTTATGTTAGATGAGCCCACAGCTGGAGTTTCTCCAATTGTAATGGATGAATTGTTTGAACATATAATCAAAGTTAAAAAAACAAATGTTGCCGTTATTATGGTCGAGCAAAATGCGAAGCAAGCATTAAGTATTTCAGATCGAGGCTATGTATTGGTAACTGGTCAAAATAAATTTGAGGGATCTGGTAATGATTTACTTGAGGATCCTGAGGTTCGTAGATCTTTTTTGGGAGCATAATGGATTTCTTAAATGCAATAATTGTACTTTTTAATTTTACAGTAATACCAGCGTTAGCTTATGGTTCACAATTAGCTTTAGGTGCTATTTTTGTTACTTTAATTTATGCAGTTTTAAGATTTGCTAATTTTGCAACTGGAGACATGATGTCTTTTGGAACAATGTTTGCAGTTATTCTAACATATTATTTTCAGTCTTTAGGTTTTGGATTAGGTTTTTTACCAACAGCGCTTTTAACAATTCCTTTCGCCATCCTTATGATGATTTTATATATGTTAATCATAGATAAATTTGTTTTCAGTTATTACAGGATAAAAAAAAGTCCTCCAGTTCAGTTTGCAATGGTTAGTGTAGGGGTTATGTTTGTCACTCAAGCCTTAATTAGAATAATCATTGGACCATCTGATAGAAGATTTTTAGATGGTGAAAAATTTATAATTAAAGCAACGGAATTTAAAGAAATGACTGGTCTTGCAGAAGGTATAACTTTAAAATCAACACAAGCAATAACAATAATCGTAACTTTAGTTGTTGTTTCAATAATGTTTTGGTTTTTAAATAGAACTAAAACTGGAACAAGTATGAGAGCTTATTCGGACAATGAAGATTTAGCATTATTGTCTGGTATAGATCCTAAGAGAGTTGTTTTGATAACATGGGTCATTGCAGGAATTTTGGCTACTATTGGTGGAGTATTATACGGTTTAGATAAAAGTTATAGACCTTTTGTTTATTTTAATAATATGCTTCCAATATTTGCCGCAGCAATTGTTGGGGGAATCGGAAATCCATTTGGAGCCTTCTTAGGCGGATACGTTATAGCTTTTGCAGAAATATTTGTAACTTACGCATACAAAAGATTTATTTCATATCTGCTACCTGAACATCTTGAGCCAGACTCTTTACTCCAGTTATTATCGACAGATTATAAGTTTGCAGTTTCATTCTCAATTTTAGTAATTGTTTTATTAATAAGGCCGTCAGGTATCTTTAAAGGAAAAGTAATATGAGGAATTATAAAAATGTCATCGCCGCATATTCAATCATGATATTTTTAATAATTTTGGTTGGGATATTTCAATCCTGGTCTATAGCATTAACTATTTTAAATTATTGTTTAATTTCTGCAGTTATGACAATTGGGGCAAATATACAATGGGGTTATGCTGGATTAATTAATTTTGGGATAATGGGATATACAGCATTAGGAGGATTAGCTGTAGTTTTAGTTTCGGTTGAACCAGTCAAAAAAGCTTGGCAAGTTGGAGGTTTAAATATTTTAGCTTGTATATGGATAATTGTTGCAATTATCTTTGTAGTTAAATTTATACTTAATAGATTTGATAAGTCTAAATTAAGAAATTACTCAGTAGCTTCTGTAATCTTGGGTGGAATAATTTTACTAAGAGTAACTGCTGCACCAGGGATAGAAGCTATAGAGTCAGTTGATCCAGCAAAGACAGGATTTCTCGGTGGCATGGGATTACCCGTTTTATTTTCCTGGATTTTCGGTGCGCTTTTGGCTGGCGGTTTAGCATTTGTCATAGGAAAGATCGCATTAGGTCTTCGTGCAGATTATTTAGCTATTGCAACATTATTAATAGCAGAAATTATCGTTTCAATTATTAAACATGAGGAATGGTTAGCAAGAGGTGTAAAAAATGTAATAGGATTAAAAAGACCAGCACCATACGAAATAGATCTACAAACTTCAGAATGGTTTATAAATTTAGTTGCAAAATTTAATTCATCAAAATTAAATTTAATTAATTCAATCTCTGATAAGCAAGAAGCTCTAAATCAAATGGTTATTGATGCTTCATCGGTTTATGTAAAATTATGTTTTACAGGCTTATTTCTTACTGTTGTTATTATCTTGTTAATTGTGACTCAGAAAGCTCTTTATTCACCTTGGGGCAGAAAAATGAGAGCTATAAGAGATAATGAAGAGGCGGCAAGTGCAATGGGTAAAAATATTGTTAAAGAGCATCTTCTTATATTTATTTTGGGATCTGCAATTGTTGGCTTAGCTGGAGCTATGATGGTTACTAATGATGGTTTGTTTACACCGGGTAGCTACAGACCTATGAGATATACTTTTGTAATTTGGGTCATGGTTATAGTAGGTGGAACAGGTAATAATTTCGGAGCAATATTGGGGGGATTTGTAGTTTGGTTTTTATGGGTCGAAGCTGCTCCAATTGCATTATTTTTAATTAATTTGTTTACATCCCATCTGCCAGAAACTAATGCAGTGAGAGTTCACTTAATTGAAAGTGCTCCATATTTTAGATTCTTAGTTATTGGAATTGGATTACTTTTAATAATGCGTTATAGACCACAAGGAATTATTCCGGAAAAAATTATTAAACAATAATGTATTATATTTTATTAGGTATTGTTTTAGGATTAATATTTTATTTATCTGACAAATATTTGTTTTAAAACCCCAGTTAAGAAACTGGGGTTTTAATTTCTAATTATCTTTGCTTTTTGTCTTTAAACTTTCCACCTTTTATTTCTTTTTCAATAAAAGATCCAAAAGCTTCACCAACATCTGTAAATTCAACAGCTGTAGCACCTTCATAGTTTACCGCTTTACCTTTAGCTAATAAATCAAGCGCTTTCTTTAATTCACCTGGATAAATTTTTGTTCCAGGAGCATTGGCTACTGACATTACATTTTTTTGAACAGTCATTCTGTCAGCTTTTCCACCAGCTTGCATTGCAAGTGTGATCAAGGCTGCTGCATCATAACTTTCACCCGTATATGGACCTGATGAGTCAATACCACCAGCACTAGCAACTTCTTTAAATATACCAGCACCTTTACCCATTGATCCTGGTAAAGATCCAAATGATTTATTTAAATCTTTTCCAAATCTGTCAGTA
>CACMNP010000026.1 GCA_902615045.1 uncultured Pelagibacteraceae bacterium
TAGACTCTCCGATATTAAGCTCACCTTTAAACATTATTTTTTCTGGAACAGTGTTATTCATTAAATCATCTATTGATTGATAATTTAATTCTTTTAACATTTTTGATTGGTCTTCTTTAGAAGGTCCAATATGTCTTTTTATAAAATCTTTTTCTGAATTTGGTAACATTATGCTGATGTCTCCTTTGCAAATTTTTCATATTCTTCTTTACTCATAAGACTATCCATTTCAGATTTGTCTTTTATTTTAAGTTTAAAAAACCATGCAGACTCTTCTGGGTCTTCATTTATTTTTGATGGATCATCAACTATCATTTGATTTGTATCTATAACTTCTCCACTAACAGGAGTGTAAACATCACTAGCAGCTTTCGTTGACTCAACCACTCCAGCAGTTCCATCTTTATCAACATTTGAACCTTTCTCTGGGAGTTCAGCAAATACTATATCCCCAAGCATTTCTGTTGCATGCTTGGTTATTCCAATTGTAGCTTCTTCTCCATCTAGTTTAATCCACTCATGTTCTTTTGAATATTTAACTTCAGACATTAATTTCCCCTTTTACGTAATTTTTTTTATAAAACGGTAAGTTACAAATATTTGCGGGAATTTTTTTTCCTCTAACTTCAAGAAATATTTTTGTATTTACAGTTGAATAACTATTATCGACATATCCCATTGCTATTGGATGTTCAACGCTTGGTCCAAATGTGCCACTTGTTACTTTCCCAATTTCTTGATTTTTATCATTGTAAATTTTGGTATTTCCTCTAGCAATTACTTTGCTGTCTGGTTTTATGCCAACTCTCAATTTTTTTACTCCGCTTTGAAATTGGTTTTTTAAAACTTCTGATCCAACAAATTCAGTCTCAATTCTGCTCTTAGGTATTGCCCATTTTAGATTAGCTTCGATAGGACTTGTATCGTTGTCTAAATCATTTCCATACAAGCAGAGTCCAGCTTCCATTCTTAATGTATCTCTTGCTCCTAAACCAATCAATTTAGATCCATTTTCTATCAAACTTTCTACAAAAGTTTCAGCATCATTATGTTTTATAGAAATTTCAAATCCATCCTCACCAGTATAACCTGATCTAGTTATGTATACTTTTTTATTGTTATAGACATAATTGTTTCCGTTCATAAATTTTAGACTATTACAACCAGGTATAACTTTATTTAAAACATTTTTTGCTTCGGGGCCCTGTAATGCAATTAATGACAATGACTCATCAAGATTTAATTTATATTGATTATCAAGTTTAGATTTTATTACTTCATAATCATTATACTTACATGCAGCATTCAAGATAATTAAAAATCCATCAGATGTTTTGGTAATTATCAGATCGTCCTGAATTCCTCCTTTGTTATTCATTAAAAATGAATACTTACTTTGATTAGTTTTCAATTTTTTCAAATCCGCAGGAAAAATCTTCTCAAGATCATTTGTAAGATCATCACCACCCGATATAAATAATTGACCCATATGAGAAACATCAAAAATACCAGAGTGTGAACGTGTGTATTTATGCTCTTGTATAATTCCATCTTTATATTGGATGGGCATTTGATATCCAGCAAACTCTACAAGCTTTGCGCCATACTTGATGTGGAGATTATTTAACGATGTTTTTTTTATACTCATATTAACTCTTTATGCCCCCTCTGTCTTTTTGCCTGAGAGATTTGCTCCTTCGGCGAGAATAATTCTCTTTCCAGAGTTAATATGTACGGTCCATTTGCCTGAGAGTTTCCGGGGTGGTTGCTCCTTCGGCGCTACAAAAGTAGTCTCTCCCGTATAAATTCTTATAACATAACTTGTATAAATTTATAGCTCTAATTTGTTGCACTTTTTTTTTTCATAAGTGAAAGAAATTGTATTAATACTGCAAATATCACGATTAAACCACCAATTAAAACGCTGGTTGGAGGATTTTCATTTATAAACATCCACGCCCAAAAAGGTCCTAAAACTGCCTCTGATAACATTATGATTCCAACTAAGGCTGAAGGTGTAGATCTTGCACCGATTGTAATAAAAATAAAACCAAAACCAAGTTGGAAAAAACCAGCTAAAAATCCCAAAAAAATGTCATTTAAAGATATAGAGATCGTTTTAGACATAAAATATCCAATGATCAAAGCAATAACGCCTGCAATAAATTGTAATGGAACCATATCTACACTTGGAAATTTTCTAACTATTAAAATTAATGTTGCGAATGATATTGGCATAATAAAAGCAGCAATATTTCCACTCATTTGTCCAACTGTTAATGAGCTTCCAACCATCAAAATTATTCCTGAAATTGCTAAAATTATAGAAGTTAATGTTATTAAGTTTATTTTTTCTTTTAAAAAGATATATCCAAAGATTGCTAAAAATAATGTTTGGGTTTGAATTATAAAATTAGTATTTGCTACAGTAGTATTATACATTGCAAAAACATAACCACTAAAGCCACACGCAAGTATAATGCCTCCAATAAGACCAGGGATTCCAGATTTATAAAATGCTGAAATAAAATTTTGCTTATAACTAATAATTAGAAAGATCAGAACTACAATTATAAAAAAAACTGATCTCCAAAATAGAATCTGCCATAGAGTGGAACCTTCGAAAGATTTGACTATCAACCCTCCAAAACTTAAACTGAAAGCACCAAAAAAAATCAAAAGCGGCCCTGGTAATTTTGTAATTAAATTCATTTAATTTGAGAAATAAGATTATTAGTCTCCATCTGATAAAGTTTATATAATGTTTCAGCATCCTCTAAGTTTACATCTTTAAATTTAATATTAGATCCTGGTGTTAATTGTACCAGTCGATCATAGTCAGCAGATATGACAGTTGCAATCTTCGGATACCCACCAATAGTCCCATGATCTGATAACATAATTATTGGATCTCCAGCAGATGTTATTTGAATTACACCTTTTACCAAACCTTCAGATTTTATGTTAGGATCAACGATATTTTCAATTTTTGGACCTTCTAATCTCATACCCATCCTGTCTGAAAGTTTTGTAATTTTAAAACTTTCTTTAAAGAATTTATTTTGTGAAGATTCAGAAAAATAATCATAGTTTGTGCCTTTAATGACCCTTATATTTTCAATAGTGCTACCAAAGTAATCAAGTTTTCTTTTGTTAAAAGAATTATTAATATCAATTATTTCAATTTCTAAATTTTTAGAAAATTTATTCCCGTTATTTGGTCCAATTTGAGCTTGTGTATTTATTGAACAGCTTCCCCAATAATAATCAACACCAAAAGTTCCATTAATCGAAAAATATCCATAAACAGACTTGTTGGTTGAACGGATATCGACTTCATCACCATTTTTTAACAAATAACATTGGTAGGAATTACCATCAATAACACCCTCTTTTGTTATAATTTTAAATGACACATTTCCAGAAATACAAAAAAAAATATCTTTTCCAAAATACTTCAAATGCGGGCCTTGATAAGCAAATTCTATTACAGGTGAATTGTAATCATTTTGTAGAAGCGAGTTTAATAATTGAAAATTTCTTTTATCCATCGCTCCACTAAAGGGAATACCAATATGGTATAAATTATTTCTTCCTAAGTCTTGATATGTGGTGTTGATACCAGCTCTTAAAATTTTAAAGTAGTTTCTATCTTTTGATTTCATTATATTGATCTAAAGTTATTCGATAAAATTTTATTGTATCACCAGGATTAACAAGATTAGGGTTTGATTGATTAGATGAGTCGAAAATATTTTGTGGAGTATTTCCCAAAATATTCCATCCCCCAGGTGTCTCAAAAGAGTATATGTTGCAAAATTGTTCTGTTATTCCAACTGAACCTTTTGGAACTTTAACTCTTGGTGTTTCTAATCTTTTTAATCTCATCTCCTGGTCGAGATCACCAAGAAAAGGCATACCAGCAACAAATCCTGTCATATAACAAAAGTAATTTTTACTAAAAAATTTTTCTAGGATTATTTCTGATTTTAATTTTAATTTGTTTTCAACTCTTTTAATATCTAATGCAAAGTCATTATCACAACATACTGGAATGTCGATTAAGTTTTTTTCTAATTTATTGTTTTCTTTAATCTCTATATTTTCAATTTTTTTTTTTAAAGATAAAAAAGAATGTATATTTAAATCATATGAAATTATTAATTTATTATAAGATGGAGTTAAGTTTGTAATACCTTTTAAATTTAATTTTTTTATATGGTAAAAATATTTGATAACATTTGAATTAATTTCTTGATTTACATCACTTCCAAAGTCGCAATACAAAGCTGCGTCACCAAGATTTAATATATTTTTTATCATACCATGTTATACTTATGATTTGTTAGTATGGAAATTAATATCAATTGTGATCTAGGTGAAAAATCAAAGCATCATTCTGATGAAAATGATCCAAAATTACTAGAAATTGTCAATTCAGCCAACGTTGCTTGTGGTTATCATGCTGGTGATGAAGATAGCATGAACCAAGTTGTAAAAATTTGTAAGAAAAACGGTGTTAGTATAGGAGCACATCCATCATTTAATGATCCAGAAAACTTTGGACGTAAAAGACTAAATTTATCATCAGACGAAATAAATAAATTATTAATTGATCAGTATGAAATTTTACAAAACATAGCTAATAAACATGGTGAGATTGTTACCCATATTAAACCACACGGTGCATTAAATAATATGGCTTGCGAAGATATTGAGCTTGCAACTATCATTGCAAAATCAATTTGCAATTTTAACAAAGATTTAATCTATTTAGTACCGACAGGTTCAAAGATGGAAGAGGCAGCAAAGAAATTTGATATGAGGATAGCATGTGAAATTTTTGCTGATAGAAATTATGAAGATAATGGAAACTTAGTATCTAGAAAAGAGCCTCATGCACTTATTACAGATCCAGAAAAAGCAAAAAGTCACGTTTTAAGCATGGTTCAGAACCAAGCCATAAATTGTCACAGCGGAAAGCAAATACCTTGTGAAATAGACTCTGTGTGCATACATGGTGATAATGCAAGTTCTCTAGCAACAGCTATATCTATAAAAAATAATTTAATAGATAATGGCTTAGAACTAAAAACACTAACTAATTTAAGGAAATTTAAATAATGATAAAGAAGATATTTTTTTCAATGTTCTTTTTAATATTTTTAGCAGGAACGTCTTTTGCTGCTGGATCTAGTAGCGATTCTGGATCAACAGAAAGCCATTATGATAAGGCAGTAAAATTGATTAAAGCTGCAAAAAAATTAGAAAAAAAAGGTAAAACAGAGAAAGCAATTAAAAGATACGAAAGAGCAATTAAATTTTTAGTAAAGTCGAATAAGATGAATCCAAATAAAGCAGACACATTAAATTATCTTGGGTTTGCAACAAGAAAAACTGGTGATTTTGAAAATGGTGAGAAATATTATCTTCAAGGTTTAGCTATCGAGCCAAATCACATAGGAATTAACGAATATCTTGGTGAATTATATGTTGCAACAAATAGGATGAATTTAGCAAAAGAAAGATTGGGTGTTCTAGAGGGATGTAATTGTGAGGAATACAATCAGCTAAAGGGTGTTATAGACGGATCTAAAAAATCAAAATACTAGTTTATATTTTTTATCATTTGTTCAGGCATCCAAAGAGCAATTTCTGGAAATGTCACAACCAAAATAACAGCAAAAATCATTAGCAAGAAGAGTGGAAACGCGCTTCTTGCTATATAACCCATATCTTTATTAGCCATACCCTGAAGAACAAAAAGATTAAAACCAACCGGCGGCGTGATCTGAGCCATTTCAACAACAATAACTAGAAAAACACCAAACCAAATCATATCAAAACCTGCTTGTCTAATCATTGGTTCAATTATAGCCATTGTTAAAACTACAGCGGAGATACCATCAAGAAACATTCCAAGAATTATATAAAAGATCATTAAAACAAAAATTAAAACATATGGAGAAAGTTCCATTCCTTCAATCCATAGAGCAAGATTTCTTGGCAATCCTGTAAAACCCATTGCCAAAGATAAAAAAGTTGCTCCAGCTAATATAAAAGCTATCATGCAAGAAGTTTTAGTAGCACCTAAGAGAGACTCTTTAAATGTTTTTAAAGACAAACTCTTTTGAAAGTATGATAAAATTAATGCACCTACTACACCCAAAGAAGCTGCTTCAGTTGCGGTTGCTATACCAGTATAAATTGAGCCAATAACTGAAACTATTAATAATATTACAGGTATCAGTTTTCCTGATTTCCTTACCTTTTCCATAAGTGAGAAGTCTTGTTTAAAAGTAGGCATTGATTTTTTATTTATTACCGACCAAATCATTACATATGTCATAAAGATCAACGCAATCATTATTCCTGGTAAAATTCCTGCGATAAATAGTTTTGCTATCGACTCTTGGACAGTCACGCCATAAATAATTAAAATAATTGAAGGTGGAATTAGAAGACCCAGCGTTCCAGAACCAGCTAAACTTCCAAGTAGAATACTTTCTGGATATTTTCTTTTTCTGAGCTCTGGAATAGACATTTTTCCTACTGTGGCTACAGTTGCTGCAGAAGATCCAGAAATAGCTGCAAATAAAGCACATCCAACTACATTAACATGCACTAAGCCACCGGGTAGTTTCTGCATCCATGGAGATAATCCTTCAAATAAATTTTCAGATAACTTCGTCCGAAATAAAATTTCACCCATCCAAACAAATAAAGGGAGTGCAGTTAAAGTCCATGAGGATGAGGCTCCCCAAATTGTTGTTGCCATCGCATCACCAACTGGC
>CACMNP010000027.1 GCA_902615045.1 uncultured Pelagibacteraceae bacterium
GATGTTTTTTTTATTATTTATAATAATTAATTCTATATTTTTTTTTAAAATAGGAAAATTGGTTGTGTTATAATTACTGAAACTGTCACAAAGAATTATCTCTAATTTTATATTTTCAGTTATCTGATTATTAATAGCATCCAAAATTTTATTTATTTGCTTTTCTCTTTTATAAGTAGGGATAATTAAACTTAAGTTTTCTATTTGCATCTTAAAGTTTAATTATTTTAGTACCCTCATTCGTAAATTTAAAATCAATGTGTTCCAGTTTATATAAACTTTTGATTATTTTTTTTTTATATTTTGGTTTTGTTAAAAATAAAAAATAACCCCCACCTCCAGCACCTAGTATTTTTCCACCAATAGCACCTGAATTTAATGCTGCTTGATAAGTTTGGTCTAGATTTAATGATGATACACTATTATTTAGGTTTTTTTTTAACATCCAGCTTTCATGTAATATATTCCCACAGTTTAAAAAGTTACCAAGTTTTAATTCTTTTTCAAAAATTAGAGTGAGATTAGATAATATTTCAAAATTTTTAAACTGGTTCCCTGATTTTTTTATTTTCGATAATATTTTATCAGCTTTACGATTTATACCGGTATAAAATAAAAGTAAGTGGTCATTTAAATTACTAATTTTTTTTTGCGAAATCGGTATTTTACTTACACTTACTTTATTTTTATAAAACTCTATTTTATTTAATCCACCAAAGGATGTTGCGTACTGATCTTGCATTCCTATTGGTTTATTACATTTGTTTATTTCTATTTCACATGCATTTTCAGCAATAATTTTTGGATTTATTTTTATTTTCTTAAAATTTCTTAAAACATTTGATAAACCTACTGTCAAAGCACTTGACGAAGCAAGTCCACTCCCGGAGGAAGGAATGTCCGCTATGGTAGTTAATTCAACTCCGTTATTAACTTTATAGTACTTCAAACTCTCTCTAATGATATTGTGCTTGACATCTTTAACATTCTTAACATTTTCTGTTGTAGAATATGAAATTCGTAAATCAGCATTATGCTTCTTGTTCAGAGTAACATACATAAACTTATTAATAGATGTAACTATTACTCTACCCTTTAATTTTGATTTATTATAGAAATAGTCTGTACCTCCACCGATAAAACTTATCCTTAATGGGGTTTTTGACAATAGCATAATTTTACTTATATTGCTTAAAATGAAATTTCCAATAAAAAAATATTATAATTTTAATTCATACAAAGAGGATTACTATAAAGAGCTAAAAATTTCATTTGAGCTTATTGATTTTAACAAACTAATTAAAATTATAAATATTTTGGAATTAGCCTATAAAAATAAAAATAAAAAAATTATGGTTTGTGGTAATGGAGGTTCTGCAGCACTAGCAAATCATTTTGCTTGTGATCATCAAAAAATACTTAATGAAATCAAACCTCTCAATCCTTTTGTTCTAAGTTTATCTTCAAACTCACCTTTAATCACTGCAATTTCTAATGATAACCAATACGAGAATGTTTATTGTGACCAAATAAAACAGATGGGGAAAAAATCAGATATTTTAATTACAATTAGCTCGTCAGGTAATTCAAAAAATATAATTAAAGCGATAAAAATTGCTAAAAAAATGTCTATTAAGACAATCTCTCTAACGGGATTTAACGGAGGTAGATCGAAAAATTTAGCAGATCATAATATTCATGTTAAGTCTCAAAATTATGGAATAATTGAAAGTCTTCATCACACTGTAATGAATTTAATTTCCCAATATTTGAAAAATAAATATTTAAGCTCAGACAAAATTAGAAGTTTAAAATTTTAGTAAAATTAACATTAAATTTTAAATGATAAGTTGAATTTTATAAATGATATTCCTTTTAACTCCAATAACGTTAATATTAATTTTCTATTTAATTGGTAATCTTTTTTCTAAATTATTAAATTTAGAGAATACTGAAAAACCTATTTTTGCCCTAGGTTTTATTGTACTTGTATTGAATTATGGATATTTTAATTTAAATTTAAAAATAGAAATAATTTTTTATTTTTTGTCAGTCTTAGCCTTAGCAGCAATAATTTTTACAATAAAAAGTACAAATTTTGATATAAAAAATTATAAGTTTTTAATTCATATTTTTATAGTATTAATTCCTCTATCGCTAATTGGCATTATATATGGAGAGCAATATTATGTATTTAGAGGTAACATTTACGACCATTTTGTATATCTAAGTTCTGGTTTATCATTCTTTAATTATGATTATAATGAATTATCTAAACTTTCTATAGATGGCGTTAAACAATCAAATAATGAATTTTACTTATTGCATATTTTAAATGTAATAAACTCTAGACCATCAGCACAATTATTTTTATCTTTTTTAATTAATTTAAAATTTATAGATGTAATTGAAATTAATTATATCTTTAAGTTAATAATCTTTGGTCTAACATTTTTGTCTAGTTACAATCTTTTTTATTTTATAATTAAAAATAGGGAAAAAAGTTTATTAATATCTTTAACTTTTATATTTAGTTTTTTTTACTTTTATAATCATGAGATTGATGCTCATTCATTGTTATTGTCATTACCATTTTTTTTCTTGATCATAAAATATACGATTGAATTAAAAGAAAGTTTATATAATTTTAATAATATTTTTTTTGCTAAGTTTATATTAGTAGCTTCGATTTATTTTATTGTTTATCCAAACGGTGGGTCGATAGTTGCAATACCAATTTTTATATATTTTATTTATATAATTTTAAAATATAAAGTTGATAATTTAAGATTAAAAAAAATCATAGTTTTTGTCTTTATTTTTATACTTTTGATTTTGCCAACCTATAAAACTACTATCATGTATTTAATCAATAGTGAAATTCCAGTTGGCTTAAGTCACAAAGTAGATTTTTGGGGTTATTATGGAGCATTCATATTTGGAAAAGATAATCCAGTTCATAATTTAGAAGTGGTAAATCAAATAAAAGAGATGTGGGCATCAGGAAATTCATTTTTAAATATATCACTGGCCGCAATTAAAGCTAATGTTGAAACTGGTAACATATTTTTCTTTTTAAATATTATACCATCGATCTTTGGTTTTTATCATTTCACAACATCAGATGTTTATGGAATATTTAATTATTTCCTCTTTGTATTCTTAATATTTTTGAATTTTATAATTATCAAAATTTATTTTAAAAATATTTATTTTATATTCACAAAAAATAATAACTTAAACTTAATTTTAAGAATTTTTCTATTTTATTTTATTATTTTTTTTCTTTTCTTAGTTTTAAAAAATCAAATTTGGTCTGCAATTAAACTATATTTTATTTTAAGTCCTATTTTCTTCATAATCTTAATTTTAGATCTTTCGAAAGATAAGCCAATGATAACTAAAAAATATATTCTTTTTTTACTTATGTTATTGCCTATTTATAAATATAGTCAATTCAATAATGGGATCGGTGTATTAGATTCATTTCCCTCAATAATAAACAAAGATAGTAAAATTTATACTCAATGGTCAGTGGATAGATCAAAACTAGAAAATTGCAAATCACTAAAATATGACTTAAATGATAAATTCCATAAAATATATATTTCTTTACTATTTAATCATAAAAAAGAAAAAAATTATGAAAGAATTTGCAAAATTAGCTTAGAAAAAAATAAATTTGTATTACAATATATAGAATGAGTATTTCAGTAATAGTTCCGGTTTTTAATGAGAGCGAAAATATTAATTTATTTTTGGATAGAATTATTAAAGTTTTAGAAAAAGCAACAAATGAATATGAAATAATCTTTATTTTAGATCCATCAAAAGATGATACCGAACAAAAAATTAAAAACAAACTTAAAGAAAACACTAAAATAAAATTAATAAAATTTTCAAGAAGATTTGGTCAACCGGCAGCAACTTTGGCGGGTATAAAAAATTCAAGTTATGAAAAAATAGTCTTTATTGATGTCGATCTGCAAGATCCTCCGGAATTGATTATCGAAATGTATGAAAATTCGAAAAAAGGTTTTGAAACTATTTTAGCCAAAAGAAGGAAAAAAAAGGGAGAAAATCCTGTCCGAAAATTAATTTCAGACGTAGGATATTATTTAATTTCCAAATTAAGCGACACAAATATTCCCATGAATGTTGGGGAATATAGAATGATATCCAGGAGAGTTGCTAATGAGATAATCAAGCTTGAAGAGAAAGAATTTTTTTTAAGAGGGATTAATTCATTTATAGGATTTTCTCAAAAAATTTTAGAATTTGATAGAGAGCCAAGAACAAAAGGATCAACAAAATATAATAAATTTACTGGTTCACTACGGATTGGCTTAAATGGAATATTTTCTTTTAGTACTAAACCATTACATTTTATAACAATCTTATCGACAATAAGCTTTATTTTTTCTTTTACAATATTTGTGCTTTACTTGTTACTAACAGCTTTCAAATTGTTCGTATTTAAATACCAGTTTTTTATAATTACATTAATTTTACTAGTGTCATCATTAATTTTTTTCTCCCTAGGAATAATTTCTGAATATTTAGCAAGAATTATTCCAGATATAAAAAAAAGACCTACTTATATTATTGAAAATAAATATAACTTTAAGGATAAGTAATGAAAGATTTGGTAATAATTACAGGTGTTGCCGGGATGGTCGGTTCAAATTTATTAGAAAAAATTATAAAAAAAAAGAGTCAAATTATTATTGGTATTGATAATTATAAATTAGGTAAAAAAAGAGAATATACAAAGATATTTAAACAGTAAAAATTTTTTTTTTTTTAATATAGATTTATCAAAAAAAATTGTTTCAAGTAAATTAACAAATTTAATAAAAATTAATAAGTTAAAAGATATATGGCTCTTCGCTGCAAATTCAGACATTAGCAAAGGTATAAAAAACCCTGAGATAGACCTGAAACATACTTTTTTGACTACTTATAATACTCTTCAATATTTCAATAAATACCTACAACAAAATTCAAAAATTTATTTTACATCAACATCGGCAATTTACGGTGAAATAAAGTCAAAGATTACTGAAAATAGCAGTCCATTAAATCCAATTAGCAACTATGGATCTACAAAATTAGCATCAGAAGCCCTATTGTCATCATATTCTCATCTGAATAATTGTAAAATATTTATTTATAGGTTTCCTAATGTTGTTGGAAAAAATTTAACGCACGGATTATTATTTGATATGAAGAAAAAAATCTTAGGTAAAAAAAATTTTGTACAAATTTTAGGAAATGGGAAACAACAAAAACCTTATTCACATGTAAACGAAATTATTGATTGTATGATTTATCTTTCAAAGAAAAAATATAAAAAGAATTTTAATGTCTTTAATATTGGAACTAGTGATAATGGTATAAAAGTTAAAGATATTGTATTAATAATGTTGAAAAAATATCAAATAAAAAAAAAAATAAAATACCAAAACAGTAAAATTGGCTGGAAAGGAGATGTCTCAAGATATAGATATTCTACCAATAAAATAAATCAAATTGGGTTTAGTTTTCGAATGAATTCAAAAAAAGCAATTTTAAAAGCAATAGATGAAAATTTTTTAATGTTAGCTATTGTTATTTTAGTTGGAGGAAAAGGAACAAGAGTTGCTTATTTAACAAAAGGAAAGTCAAAAGCAGAAATTAATATTTGGGGGGAAAAAAAAATTATTGATTTTCAAATTAGCTCGCTTGCTAAAATAAAAAAAAAAATTATTTTATTATCAAACAAAAAATTTAAAAGTTTAAGCCAATATATTCTAAAGAAATATCGATCATTAGATATTGATATAATTGAAGAAGATCAACAATTAGGAACGGCTGGCTGTCTTGAAGTTTTAAAAAAATATAAACATACTGATTTTCTAGTAGTGAATGGTGATTTGATTTTTAATTTTAATTTTGATGAATTGATTAAATTTCATTATAAAAAAAAAATCAGATTGTAGCTTAGTTGTTCACCCAAATAATCATCCGTTCGATAGCGACTGTGTTGAATTATTGAATAGCGGAAGAGTTAATAAATTTTATTTAAAACCACACAATAATAAAATAGTTCCAAATCAATGTTTTTCTGGAATTAATTTAATAAATCGAAAACTTCTTAAAAAAATAAAAAAAAATGAATTTCAAGATTTTTCAAAACATTTTATTAGAAAAAACAAAAAACGATTTAAATTTTATGGTTACTACACACGAGAATATATTAAGGATGTGGGAACGAGAGAACGAATTAAACAGGCAAAAAAAGACTTATTTTCAATTAAATACAAGAAAGGTTGCATAAATAAAAAAATTCCTGCAGTTTTTTTTAGATAAAGATGGTGTGATTAATAAATTTGATAGAAATGAACATTATCAAAAAAATAAAATATTTAATTACTCAAGTAAAGCAATAAAGAAAATTAATGAAAATGGTTTTTTATCTATAATAGTTACTAATCAACCTGCAATCGCAAAAGGAATAGTGTCAGAGAAAAAATTTTTAGAAGATTTGATGAAGTTCTCTTTTGAATTATCTAAGAATGAATCATATATAGATAAAATTTATTACTGTCCTCATCATCCAGATAAAGGTTTTAAGAATGAAATATTAAAACTTAAAATTAATTGTAGTTGTAGAAAACCAAATAACGGATTATTTAAAATAGCAATAAAAGAACTTAATATTGATATAAATAAATCTTTTATGATAGGTGAT
>CACMNP010000028.1 GCA_902615045.1 uncultured Pelagibacteraceae bacterium
TTATTTGAAACCTCCTTATTTTTGAGTGGTCCTTTATAGAAATAAAGAGAATATATACCCCCCAAAATAACAATTATTAATAATAATAAAATTAATTGTAATAGAGATTTTATAGACATTAAGTTAAGTAATGTTCGATTTTAATATGTCATGCATATGAATTAGCCCAATAGTTTTATTTTTGTTTTTACCTTTATGAACACATAATGATGTTATTTTTTTTGAGTTCATAAGAGATAATGCTGATGCGGCTAACGTATCTCCGTTTATACTTATTGGATTTTGTTTCATTACTTTTTTTACATTTATTCCTTCAAAGCTCGAATATTTTTGAGCAATCCTTTTTAAGTCGCCATCAGTTACTATTCCTGTTGTATGACCGTTTTTATTTTTTACGAGTAAAACACCTAATTTTTTCTTACTTATAATTTTTATAGCTTTTTTCATACTTACGTTTTCATTTACTAACGGAAGTTTTCTTCCTATTACCATTAGATCACTTACGGTTTTTAATTTTATAGATAGCGATCCACCTGGGTGAAACTTTTTAAAATCTAATTTACTAAAATTTTTATATCTCATACAAGCAACTGCTATAGCGTCTCCCAATGCCAATTGAGCTGTCGTTGATGATGTTGGAACAATATTTTCTGGTCCTGCCTCTTTAATATTTGGCATTAAAAAACTAATATCTGAATTTTTAAACAATAAAGAATCTTTTTTAGATGTTATGCCTATCAATTTAATGTTTTTATTTCTTGAGGTATATTGAATAATATTTTTTAGCTCACCGCTTTCACCACTGTTACTAATTAATATAACAATATCTTTTGACGTAATTTGACCCATATCCCCATGGCTGGCACTTGAAGCATCTAGAAAAAATGCTGGCGTACCTGTCGAGGAAAATGTTGCTGCCCATTTTTTACCAATTATCCCACTTTTCCCAACTCCAGAAATAATTATCTTGCCATCCTTACAATTAATTATCATTCTAATTAGATTAACTAGTGAATTATTTATATTTTTTTTCAAATTTTTAAGTGCTTTAATTTCAAGTTGAATGACTTCTTCAGCAACCTTTTTTAAATTTTTTCTATGCATTTAATGAGACCAAATATCAGATGTAAATGATGCAAGATCTAAATTGACTCTACAATGAACAAATTTTATTGCTTCATCATACAACTGATCCCGTTTTTCTCTTACAAGTATTTTATTCAAGCATCTATAAATTTCATGCAGATATATAACGTCCCTAGCACAATATTGAAGTTGCTTTTCAGATAAATCCCCACCAAAATCTGATGATTGAAGGCTTTTATTTATATCATTTCCAGTAAATTCTTTAATTAAATCCTTCAAACCATGTTTATCACTGTAACTTCTTGCTAGTTTACTCATAATTTTTGTACAATTAATATTTTCAACATTGCTTTTAAGATATTTTTTTATGAATAATAAATCAGCTCTTGCATAATGAAAAATTTTATTTATTTTTTTATTTTCAAGTATTTTTTTTAAATTCGGCGCTTTGTAAGTTTCTCTGTTTAGCTGAATAATATGCGCATCATGGTTTCCTGTTGAAATTTGAACTAAACATAAATTATCTCTTTCAACATTAAGACCCATAAATTCACAATCTACAGCTATATTGTCACTCAACACTAAATCATCTGGCAAATCTTCTTTGTGTAATTTAATATCTAGTTTCATTTGATAGAATATATATATGAAACAAAAAGAAATTCTACTTTTCGGTGCAACTGGCCAAATAGGAAGAAATCTGATCAGAAAGCTGACTAAAAATAACTATAAAATAACTGCAGTAACTAGAAATATACATAAGGCAGGCTATTTATTAAAAACTCAGGCAAACCCAGGATATTTAAAATTAGTTGAGTTAAAAAACTTTGACTTAGAGAAAATTGATGAACTTATGAAAGAGGCATCAATTTGTATAAATTTAATTGGAATATTATTCGAAAATAGGCGAAATCATTTTAAGATTATTCATACTGATTTACCAGACATGTTATCAAAAAAAGCTAAAAAATATAAATTGGAAAAATTTATTCATCTATCAGCCTTAGGAATTGAAAAAGCTTTAGACAGTAGGTATGCTCAAAGTAAATTAGAAGGAGAAAAAAAAATTATAAACAATTTTGATAAATATTTTATATTTAAACCTTCAATTGTTTACTCTGTCGATGACAACTTCACTACAAATTTTATGTCACTACTTAGCATTTTGCCGATAATGCCGCTTTATTATGAGGGAAAAACGAAATTTAGCCCAATCCATGTAATTGATTTAGTAGATATTATTTATAAAGTAATCGAAAGTAATAAAAAAAACATTTTACTTGAATGTGTTGGACCTGAAACTTTCACTTTTAAAGAGATTATTCAAATATTACTTAAATTAATTAAAAAGAAAAGAATACTCATATCTCTTCCATTGCCCCTGGCAAAAATTTCGGCTAAAATTTTACAGTTATTTCCAAAACCTCTTCTCACTGAGGATCAATTAAAAATGCTAAAATACAATAATTGTGCAAACAGCGAAAATACAAATAACTTTGATTTAGACTTAAAAGCCTTCAAAAAATTTGAAATTGAGGTTGAAAAATATAGTTACAACTGGAGAACGGGTGGTCAATTTTCAAATAATAATATAAAAGAAATGAAATGATTTATTACTTAGTTGTTGGTATTTGCATATTATTATTAATAGCCGTAATTTATATTTCTGCCAAACCTATAAGTATGGGTATTGAAGCGAGAAGAAATATTAACGATAAAGATCATAAAAATAATTTAGTTGATGATTTAGAGAGTAATGAAATTATAAATGAAAGTAATCTAGAAAATAATAATTTATCTGATGAATTAACAAAACTTAATCAATTAAAGATTGATGGAGTGTTAACTGAAGAAGAATATGAAAAAGCAAAAAAAAAGTTGTTGGATTAGGCCGATTTAATTTTTTTCTCTATAAATTTAGGAACTTCTTCCTCTTTATCAATTGCTTCATCTTTTTTGCCTTTAGGTTGATAAACGACCATTAAATGAAGAGGACAATAGGAAAACTTTTCTACATTTTTCCTTCCACAGAAGCTCGCGTCACTTTCATTAGGATTTCCCTCCATATATTTACATGTATCCTCAGTCAATTCTTCAAGTGTCAAATTCTTAGCTGGTTCAAAATCTTTATTTAAAAGTAAAGTTTTAATTTTTCCTCTTCTGCCTTTTAGTCGTAATTCGTTACTGTCATTATTAATGGAAGGCTTTTGTTTCTGGGCGTGGGATCTGGCTTTTATTTTTAATGATAAATTAAGACGATGAGCCTTTCCTATAACTGCATTTCTGGATACACCACCTAATATTTCTGCAATTTGGCTTGCAGTTTGTCCTTTTCCCCAAAGCTCTTTTAATTTATTTACTTTTTCTTCAGTCCAGCTCATATATACTATATATTGTATTATTATATTATATTAATACCCGATCTTGCATATTGATTACAGAACACAAGTCTTATTTCAAATTTTTCAACAAAAATGTTTTACTTTAATAACTCTAGGTTGAAAATTTTATCTGTGAAATAAAAAAAAAAAAAATTATAAACAAATATGAGCGCTTTAGCAAAAAATTACAAAAGAAAAAACTTGTCATTCAAGAAAGGCAAAGGTTGCTATCTATTTTCTACAAATGGTAAAAAATATTTAGATTTCGTACAAGGGATTGCTGTAAACTCATTAGGTCATGCAAATAAAAAATTAAATAAAGCCATACAAGATCAATCAAATAAAGTTTGGCATGTTTCAAACGCTTTTAAAATTCCTGAAAGTGAAAAGTTGGCAAAAAGATTAGTAAAAAGAACTTTTGCAGATGCTGTTATTTTTCAAAATAGTGGAGCAGAGGCAACTGAAACAGCAATTAAAGCTGCTAGGAGATATTTTTATTTTATTGGCAAACCAAGCAAAACAACAATTATTTGTATTAAAAACTCATTTCATGGAAGAACAATAGCTGCAATAAATGCAAGTGGTTCAAAAAAAATGACATTGGGATTTGGTCCTAAAGTTCCTGGTTTTCAACACTTTGAGTTTGGTGATCACAAAAAGCTAAAGTCTTTGATTAACAAGAATACAGCTGCAATTATGATTGAAACTATTATGGGAGAGGGAGGAATAAAAGTTATTCCCAACTGGTGCATAAAAGCTATAAGAAAAATTTGTGATCAAAAAGGCATACTATTGATCCTTGATGAAGTGCAATGTGGTATCGGTAGATCAGGTAAATTTTTTGCATTTGAGTATGCTAAAGTAAAACCAGATATAGTTCCAATTGCTAAAGGAATTGGAGGTGGTTTTCCATTGGGAGCAGTTTTGATGAAAAAAAAGATATCAAAAGCAATGGTTCCAGGAACACATGGTTCAACATTTGGTGGTAACCCTCTTGCAATGGCAGTAGGTAATGCTGTTTTAGATCAAATTAATAGTAAGTTACTGAAAAATGTTAACAAAATGTCAAAATATTTTATATCTCAATTAAATATAATAAAAACAAAATATCCAAAAGTAATAAAAGAAGTTAGAGGGGTCGGCTTATTAATTGGTCTACAACTTTACGATGATCAAACTAAATTTATTATGAAATTGATGGAAAATAAATTACTTACAATTAGAGCTGCAGAAAATGTAATTAGATTACTTCCACCATTAAATGTCAATAAATCTGAAATTAATTTAGCTTTAAAAATTATAAATAAAGTATGCAAAGAACTTAAATAATATGAAACATTTTATAAATCTAAAAGATATTCCTAGTAAAGATCTTAGAAAAATAATTATTGATGCGAAACAAAGAAAAAAAAAAAGAAAAAAATTAAATATTTTGGAGCCAGACAAAGGATCACCTCTTAAAGGTAAAATGTTAGTACAAATGTTTGAAAAAGCCAGTTCAAGAACAAGAATAAGCTTTTATTTAGCTATTAAACAGCTTGGTGGTGGAACATTGACACTCAGATCGAACGAGCTTCATCTTGGCCAAGGTGGTGAGACGATTGCAGATACTGCTAAAATTTTATCTACATATGGTGATGGCTTCATGTTGAGAACTGATGATGATAAAAAAATTGAAGATTTTCAAAAGCATTTAAAAATACCCATAATAAATGGTTTAAGTCCATCGTCTCATCCAACTCAAGTGTTATCAGATATTTTTACTGTTGAGGAAATAAAAAAAAAACCAATATCAAAATTAAAAATTTGTTGGATTGGAGACTCCAATAATGTTTTGGATAGTTTAATTGCAGCATCCGTTAAGTTTTCCTTTAGATTAAGCATTGGATGTCCAAAAAAATTTGCGCCAGACAAGAAAGTTAAGGATTGGGTAATTAAAAACAAGAAAAAAATTTTTATTCATCATGACCCAAAAAAAGCAGCTTTGGATGCAGATGTAATATTTTCTGATAAAGTAATATCTTTAAATGACAAAGTGAACAAAAAAAGAAAAAAACAACATTTTCAGAAATTTAAAATTAAAAAAGAGATTTTTAATTATACAAAAAAAAATTGTATTTTTTTGCACTGCTTGCCAAGAGGAGATGAAGTTGACGAAGATGTATTCCTGGGAAAAAATTCCTATGTTTGGCAACAGGCGTTGAACAGAGTTCACGTTCAAAAAAGTATTTTGTTGTATTGTTTTGGAAAATTAAGGTAGTGGTAGCGGATTATCTGAATTTTGATTAAGATACAAAATAACTGATGCCCTGTCTTTTTCTTTTCTTAATCCAGCAAATGCCATCTTAGTACCCTTAATATAACTTTGAGGTTTTTTTAAATAACCATTCATCTCTTCAAATGTCCAATTTTTGTCATATGCTGCCATAGCTTTTGAATATTTATAATCTTGTTTTGATGCAACTTTTCTTCCTATTACACCATACAATGCAGGTCCAATTTTATTTTCCCCACCTTTATTTACTAAATGACAAGCAGAACATTTTTTGAAAACTTTCTCTCCATGAGAAACATCTCCTAATGCAAGTAATGCAGAAATATCAACTTTTTCCTCAATTTTTTTTGCTGATGAACTTGAAACTTGGGTGCTTTCCTGAATATCCACTTTGTACGCTGATTTCTCTGGTTTATCTACATGAAAGGCGATATCTGAAATTTTCCCAATTCCAATTACAAGTAGTGCAATAAGAAGCACAGCTGCAATAATTTTGTTTATCTCAAATGAATCCATTATTTATTTTTATTAAGGTCGTATAACATGTTAAACAAATTTATACGAAATTTAATTTATAAATTTGCGTCTCAAAGACGCATAAAAACGAATAAATGAGCAATACAATTATAATAATTCCTTCACGATTAGCAGCAACAAGACTTCCTCAAAAGCCATTAATAAAAATTAATAATAAAACACTAATCATGCATGTATACGAAAAAGCTGTAAAAAGCCAAATTGGAGAGGTTTATGTTGCAACATGCGATGAGGAAATTGCCTCAG
>CACMNP010000029.1 GCA_902615045.1 uncultured Pelagibacteraceae bacterium
TCAACACTAGCATACAACATTGAGAAAAATGAAGATTATGACAATGAAAATATTGTAAAAGTTATTACAAAAAATAAAATATCTGATAACTCAACATCAGAAGCTTTGAATTTTCATCGAGTGATTAAAGAAGTCAGCTATGACAATATATACCAGCATTTTGGGATATACTTATTTAAGTATTCAGCTTTAAAAAAATTTGTTAATTTAAAAAAAAGTAAAAATGAAATCAAAGAAAGACTGGAACAACTAAGAGCAATTGATAATAATATGAAAATCGAAGTGCTATTGGCAAATTATTTTTCCTCTGGAATTGATACTAAAAAAGATCTAGAAGAATACGTAAATTTATTGAATAAATAACAATATGAAAATTGTTTACCAAGGAATTGCTGGAAGTTATAGTGAAAGTTGTGCAAAACATATGTTTCCAAATGTAGAGACTATTCCTTGCAAAACTTTCGATGAATGTTTTGAAAAAGCACATAAAGATAGCAATATTAGAGCAATCATACCAGAGTCCAATAAAACTACAGGAAACATTGGAGTAGAATATTTAATTTTTAAACATAGGTTAAATATTTATGAAGAATTTTTTTTCCCAATCAATCATAATTTAATTGGCATAAAAGGATCAAAATTAAAAGACATTAAAAATGTTTATTCCCATGCTCAAGCGTTAAGTCAAGCTTCAGAATTTATAAAAAAAAATAAATTTTTTGCCAATGTTAGAGCTGATACTGCAGGTTCTGCAAAATATATTTCAGAAGAAAAAGATAAAACAAAAGCTGCAATTGCATCAAAATTAAGTGCTAAAATTTATGATTTAGAAATTTTACAAGAAAATATTCAGGATGTTGATGATAACTACACAAGATTTCTGATAATGGGTAAAGATATAATTCAGCCAGAAATTGATAAAAATAATTTTATTACATCATTGTTATTTAAACTTAGAGAGAGGCCGGCAGCTTTGTATTCTGCTTTGTCCGGTTTTGCTATTAATGGAGTGAATATGACGAAGCTTCAAAGTTTCCCAGAAAAAAATTCATTTTCGTCATTCTTTTTCTTATGTGATATTGATGGACATTTGGATGATAAAAAAATAAAAAATTCACTAGAAGAGCTTGCTTTCCACTGTGAAGATATGCACGTCCTAGGTGTTTACAAAGCACATGAATTTAGGGAAAAAAAATAATTAACTTTATTGTAGATTAGAAAAAATTATTGTTATAATACATTTGGAGGCCTTCCAGGTGGGATTACCATGAACTCCCCCAGACTTGAAAAAGAGCAAGGGTAATGAGTTTTTTCCAGGTTGGTTGGTCTCCTATTATGACAATAAAATCTCAAGTTCTGGCATTAAAATATAGACCTCAAACATTTAAAGATTTGATAGGGCATGAGGAGATTGCAACTACAATTTATAATTCTATTAAAAATAATAGTTCAGCTAATGCTTTTTTGTTTACCGGCATTAGGGGAATTGGAAAGACCACATTTGCAAGAATTGTAGCAAAAGCATTGAACTGTGAGCAAGCCCTTGAAGGGAAATGCGAAAAGAAATGTAGCCATTGCGAACCTATAGCAAATTCAAATCATATTGATGTTCTTGAAATGGATGCAGCAAGCAAAACAGGAGTAGATGATGTAAGGGAACTAATAGAATTTTCTAGATATTCACCATCAGTAGCAAAATTTAAAATTTTTATCATCGATGAAGTGCACATGTTAAGCAAACAAGCATTTAATGCATTACTTAAGACATTAGAGGAACCCCCAGAGTATTTAAAATTTATTTTTGCAACCACTGAAGTAAAAAAAATTCCAATTACTGTTATATCCAGGTGTCAAAGGTATGATTTGTCTAGAGTTAAGTCTGAAGAAATGTTTGTTTTTTTAAAAGATATAACAATAAAAGAAAAAAAGAATGTTGAGGATAAAGCGATCAAATTAATAGTCAAATTATCGGAGGGTTCTGTTAGGGATGCATTATCTTTACTAGATAGAGCAACAATTTCTAATAACGATAATTCCCTGACATTTGAAGATGCTCAAAAGATATTTGGCTATGTCAACAAAAGTTCATATATAGAATTATTAGAAATAATTTTTTTAGGTGATGAGGAAAAAATAATAGATCATTACAGAAAATTGTACAATTCAGGTATTGAACCCAACCTATTTTTAAATGATTTCTTAGAGGTATTATATTTTGTTAAGAACATATCGTACATTGAAAATGTAGGTAATAATTTCTCATTAAATGATAGTGATTATAAAAAAATAACTTCTTTATCAAAAGAAATAGAATCTAACGCCTTATTATTATTTTGGGAATTTACTATAAAAACTTTAAAAGAAATAAATATAGTTGCTAATCCAAATTTATTAGTTGAGATGTTTCTTGTACAATTAATCTATTTGAAAAAAAAAAATGTAATACAAAATAATCAACAAAATGAACTATACAAAACCCCAATTAAAAATATAGATGTGAAAAATACTATAAATAAAGATGCAATTAACCAAATTAAAAATATTAAACAAGAAGAGGAAAAATTTGAAAAAAAAAATACTCTAGAGATCAAAAATTTAGAAGATTTAATTAATATGTGCTTAGAAAAAAAAGAAATGAAACTTAAATACGAATTAGAAAATAATGTAAACTTAGTATCTTTTTCAAATATGAATATCGAAATTTCTTTTAATGATAAACTAAATAAGAATTTTGTAAAAGATTTATCTGAAAAATTGTATGATTGGACTAAAAACCGGTGGCTAATATCTTTTTCAAAGGAAAAAGGTGAGATGAGCGAAAAAGAGAAAAAAAATAGTCTAAAAAAAAAGAATTTCAAAGATTATGAAAGCTCAAACGAGTATAAAAACTTGTTGAATGCATTTCCTGATATTGAATTAATTAATATTGAAAAAAAAGATGACTGATTTTAATAAAATTCTTGAAAAGGCAAAAGAGATAGAAAAAAAAATGAAAGAAAGTCAGGAGAATCTTAAAAAAATTGAAGTTATTGGTGTTTCTGGAGGAGATGTGGTTAAAATTACGCTTAACGGAGATGGAGATATGACTAAAATTTTATTAAGCGATAAAGCACTGAAAGAAGA
Source organism: uncultured Pelagibacteraceae bacterium (assembly GCA_902615045.1). GTDB lineage: Bacteria > Pseudomonadota > Alphaproteobacteria > Pelagibacterales > Pelagibacteraceae > Pelagibacter. Next base: position 3,124 of record CACMNP010000029.1, read on the forward strand.
TAAAGAGATAATTCAGGATTTAATCACTGCAGCACATAATGATGCTAAAAATAAATTAAAATCAATAACTTCCGAAGAAATATCTAAAGCGACTGGTGGGTTAGGTGTGCCTGGATTTAAATGGCCATTATAATTAAATGCAAAATCTTCCTGAAATAGATAATTTAATTAAACTAATATCTAAATTACCAGGTCTTGGACCAAAGTCTGCAAAAAGAATAATTTTAAAAATGATTAATAATCGCCAAGAAATATTAAGACCTTTGGCTAATAATCTGAGCGATGTGTTTAAAAATATTGAACGTTGTAAAATTTGTGGAACATTAAAATCTAATAATAATCCCTGCAATAATTGCGAAGACAAAAATAAAAAATTTAGCAAAATATGTGTTGTTGAAAACATTTCGGATCAATGGGCAATAGAAAGCTCATCTATTTATCAAGGCTACTATCATATTTTAGGAGGCACGATCTCTGATAGCACTAATGGAAATAATAGAGAAAATTTGCTTATTAATTCTCTGATAGAAAGGATAAAAAATGATAAAATTGACGAAGTGATTTTAGCAACTAGTGCTACAATTGAAGGACAAACTACAGCTTTTTATATTCAGGATAGCTTAAAAAATATAAATGTAAAAATATCAAAATTAGCTCAAGGTTTGCCAGTTGGTGGAGAAATCGAAACATCAGATGACGGAACGCTTATATCTGCTTTTAAAAATAGAAAAGACTTATAAATTAGTAATTAACTTTTTTTAATTAACCTATTTAAATGTAATAGAGGTTCAGTATAGCCCGATGGTTGTGACTTGCCATGGAAAATCAATTCACATGCCGCCTTAAAAGATATTGATTTGTCGAAATTAGGTGACATATTTTGATATTCTGAATCTCCTTGATTTTGTTTATCAACAATCTTTGCCATTTTTTTTAATATTTCTAAAACTTGTCTATTTGAGCAAATACCATGATGCAACCAGTTTGCTATATGTTGTGATGATATTCTTAGTGTTGCTCTATCCTCCATTAATCCAACATTATTTATGTCTGGAACTTTAGAGCACCCTATCCCTTGATCTACCCATCTAACAACATATCCTAATATTGTTTGAGCTGAGTTACACAACTCATTATTTATTTCTTCTTTGCTCCAATTAGGTCTATCTGCAATTGGTATAGTTAATAAATTATCAATGTAATTAATTTTATTTTTATTTAATTTTTTGTGCTTTTCAAAAATATTTAACTTATGGTAATGCATTGCATGTAAAGAAGCTGCTGTGGGAGATGGTACCCATGCACAATTCGCACCGGCTTCAAGATGTGATATTTTTTGATCTATCATGTCTTTCATTTTGTCTGGCATAGCCCACATACCTTTACCTATTTGTGCAACACCTGAAAATCCACATTTTAAACCAACATCAACATTGTTATCTTCATAAGCAGCTATCCACTTTGATTTTTTCATGTCACCTTTTTTTATCATTGGACCTGCTTCCATTGATGTATGCATTTCATCTCCAGTTCTGTCTAAAAAACCTGTATTAATGAAAAAAACCCTGCTTTTTAATGTTCTGATACACTCTTTTAAATTTACAGATGTTCTTCTCTCTTCATCCATAATACCGCATTTAATTGTATTCTTTTCAAGTTTTAATACTTCTTCAACTCTTGTGAATATTTTATCTGTAAAAGCAGTCTCTTCAGGTCCATGCATTTTCGGTTTTACAATATATATAGATCCAGTTCTTGAGTTACCTTTTCTTTTTAAATCATGAATTGCGGCAGCAGTTGTAATAAATGCATCCATGATGCCTTCTGGAACTTCAGAACCATCTTCTAAAATAATTGCTGAATTAGTCATTAGATGACCAACATTCCTAATTAAAAGCAAGCTTCTACCATGTAATTTTTCTTTTTTATTATCTTTTGAAATATAACTTCTATCTGGATTTAGTTTTCTTTCTAAAGTTTTTCCATCCTTTTCGAAGACAGATTTTAGAGTTCCTTTCATCAAACCCAACCAATTTCTGTAACATAATATTTTATCTTCTGAATCTACTGCTGCAACACTATCTTCGTTATCACATATTGTAGATATTGCAGATTCTATAATTATGTCACTTATTCCTGCAGAATCTTGAACAGCACTAAATGCTTTTGGGTTAATTATTATCTCAATTTTTAAATTATTATTTTCTAAAATTATTGTTGTTGGATTATTAGGCTCTCCTCTATATCCAATAAATTTATTTTTATCTACTAGCTCAAACTCTTTATTATCTTTTAAAATTTTCAAGTCACTTCCCTTTATTTTAAATCCATTTATATCTTTCCAATGAATTTCATTGATAGAGAAGTGGTCATTTAGAAATTCACGTGCATATCTTATTACTTCTTGTCCTCTTAGAGGATCATACTTTTGACTTCCAGTTTCTTCTGACTCAATTAAATCTGTTCCATATAAACTATCGTAAAGACTTACCCATCTAGCATTAGCAGCATTTAATGT
>CACMNP010000030.1 GCA_902615045.1 uncultured Pelagibacteraceae bacterium
ATATCTCTATCACCTGGCACTGGATAATCATAACTCCATCTCCATAAAGACGAACCAAATCTTTTATCTAGTTTATTGTAATAATTTACCCAAGCCAATGACCACATAAACATTAAAAACAAAAATGTTAAAGCTAAAAAAGTTGAGAACATAAATATATTAAATTATATTAAATTTTTTTTATATGTCTATCTGGGGAAGTTTAATTGGTGGAATGATCGGTTTTTCTTTAGGAGGACCGTTTGGAATGCTATTAGGTTCCTTAATTGGTGGAAAAGTATCAAGATCAAGATCATCATTTAAATCTTTTGCACAACCTCAACAAATTTTTGCATTAGCTCTTATAGTTTTATCAGCTAAACTGAGTAAAGCAGACGGTCAGGTTAGTAGAGAAGAATTAATAGCGGTAAAAGATAAACTCAAAATTCCAGAACATGAATTAGATCAAGTTGGAAAAATTTTTAATAAAGCTAAAGAAGAAAGCACTGGTTACGAACCATATGCAAAACAAATAGCTCAGATCTATCAAGGAAATATAAATGTTTTGGAAGAAGTCATTAATATATTATTTTATATTGCAGAAGCTGACGGAAATATAAGTGATCAAGAATTTAGAATGATACAACATGTTTCTCGATTATTTGGTCTTAGTGATGCACAGTTCAATGGAATAGTTGAAGGTAGGAAATCATCAGATAAACTCAATCCATATGTGGTACTAGAGAGCAAACCTGATGATAATCTGACAGATATTAGAAAAAGATATTTAAAATTAAGCAAAGAACATCATCCTGACTTACTTCTAAGTAAAGGAGTTCCTCAGGAAGTTATTGAGGAAAGTAAAAAGAAAATGAGAGCTATTAATTCAGCCTGGGATCAAATTCAAAAGCTAAAGAGTAATTAAAATTGATCAGATTCTGTTGAGCCTTCCATTGCTGTTGTGGAACTCTTTCCAGAACTTATTGTATTGGAAACTGCATCAAAATAAGAAGTGCCAACTTCTCTTTGGTGTTTAACACTGGTATATCCATCTTTTTCTCTAGCAAATTCATTTTGTTGTATTCTAGAGTAAGCAGTCATACCTTCCTTTTTATATTTTTCTGCTAGCTCGAAAATAGCAATATTTTGCGTATGGAAACCTGCTAAAGTTATAAATTGAAATTTATACCCCATCATTCCAATTTTAGTTTGAAATGTTGCAATCTCATCATCAGATAAATGTTTCTTCCAATTAAATGATGGAGAACAATTATAAGCTAACATCTTGCCAGGAAATTTTGCATGTATTGCATCAGCAAACTTTTTTGCTTCTTCTAAATTAGGTGTTGCAGTTTCACACCATATTAAATCTGCGTAAGGTGCATAAGCTAACCCTCTTGAGATTGCTTGATCAATACCATCTTTTACATAATAAAAGCCTTCAGGTGATCTTTCTCCTGTTAAAAACGGTTTGTCATTTTCATCAAAATCGTTTGTTATTAATTTCGCAGCGTTGGCATCTGTTCTTGCAAGAATAATGAGAGGAACGTCGGCAATATCAGCTGCCAATCTTGCTGCTTTTAGATTTCGGACCATGGTTCCAGTAGGAACAAGTACCTTACCACCCATATGTCCACATTTTTTTTCACTAGCTAATTGGTCTTCAAAATGAACTCCGGCTGCGCCAGCTTTTATAAATTTTTTTGTTAGCTCAAATACATTTAACGGCCCACCAAATCCTGCTTCGCCATCTGCAATAATTGGTAACATGTAATCAGTTCTTTCGCTGCTTTTCATATCCCCATCAGCTATTTCCATATGCTGAATTTGATCAGCTCTAATTAAAGAATTATTCATAGACTCAACTAATTTAGGTGCGCTGTCGTAAGGATATAAAGATTGATCAGGATACATTTCACCAGCACTGTTTGCGTCTGCTGCAACTTGCCAACCACTTAAATAGATTGCTTTTAAACCTGCTTTTGCATGTTGAACGGCTTGATTTCCCGACAAAGACCCAAGTGTGTTTACATATGGCTCTGTATTTAATAATCTCCAGAGCTTTTGGGATTGCTGTTTACACATTGAATACTCAATTTTAATGGATCCTCTTAACCTTTCTACTTCTTCTGGCTTATAATCCCTTTGTATTCCTGCAAATCTTTTCAACTCGTACGAGATTTTCTCGGCTGACATTATTCCTCCTTAAAAACTAATTCTTTTTACTTTTCGTTATATTCTTCGGTAAACTCATTCATTCCACTTGATCCCCAATCGCAGTGGTCATCTCTTAAATAAACCCCTCTACTTCTATGCTCTTGGTGCTCTTGGTGATTTGTAGTTTGAGAACTAGTTTCAATGATTTTTATAGTATTTTTGTCCATGTAAACTTTATAATTTACAATATTTACAAAATCCACAAAAAATGTTAAAAGTCTAGTAAATACAATAAATTTTTTGTAAATAATAATTTACAAAGTTTACAAATAGTAAATGAGTCAAGTAGAATTAAACATTGGTCCAAAAATAAAAGCTTTTAGAAGACAGCTAGGTATGCAGGCAAACAAACTAGCTTTGCAACTTAACATTTCACCAAGTTATTTAGCTTTAATCGAGGGAGGTAAAAGAAAAATTGACGGGGAATTACTTTTAAAAATTTGTGAGGAGTTAAGCATCAACATTAGCGATCTAACAAATAAATCAGATATCAATATGGTCAACACAATTTCAGAATTGCTTGATGATCAACTTTTTGAAGATTTGGATATAGTTGGTCCAGAAGTTAAAGATCTTGCAAATAGTAATCCAAAAATTGGTAAAGCTCTAATAAGATTAGGAGACATTTTGAAAAAAAAAGATCATGAATTGGTTAACAAAATTGAAAAACTATCAGGAAAAATTGTAGATAATAGAAAAAACTCATTTCCTGGAGAAGTAATTTCAGATTTTTTGCAAGAAAACAGAAATTTTTTTCCAAAACTAGAGGAATTTGCAAATCAAATCTTTGAGCAAATAAAACAAAATAATAGAACAAGATATATTGCTTTATGTGATTATTTAAAATCAGAGTATAAAATTGAAGTACAAGATATAATTCCTGAGGAAGGAAAACCCTTTTCAAAAATTTATGATAACAAAAATAAAAAGTTGCTATTATCCGATTATTTGTCTTTGGAAACAAAGAAATTACATGCTGCAGCTCAAATTGCACAAGAGGGGGCTAGTGACATAATAAATTCTTATCTCGATACTTTTAATTATCCAAATGAAGAATCAAAAAAATTAACAAAAGTTGCTTTATTAAATTATTGTGGTGCAGCAATTTTAATGCCCTACAAATTATTTCATTCTGAATGTAAAAAACTTAAATATGATTTAGAATTATTGCAAAATACTTTTGCAACTTCATTCGAACAAGTCACACATAGAGTAACATGTTTGAATGATCCAAAATTACCTGGGGTTCCATTTCATTTTTTGAGAGTTGATGTAGCTGGTAATATTTCAAAGAGATTTTCATTGTCAGGTATAGAAATACCACGTTATGGTGGTGCTTGTCCTCGGTGGAATGTATATTCGGCTTTTTCTAGACCTGGTGTTATACAAGCTGCAGTAAGTAAAATGACTAATGGCGAAAAGTATGTATGTATAGCAAGAACTGTTGAAAAAGGTATAGGAAGATATGGACAAAAAAAAAGTATGTTATCTATTGGACTTGGATGTGAAGCCAAATATGCAAGAGATTTTGTTTATACGGAAAACTTAGATTTGAATGATAAAAAATCAGAGATACCTGTAGGGGTTTCATGTAGAACTTGTGATAGACTGGATTGTTCTCAAAGAGCTTTTCCACCATTGCATAAAAAATTTGATGTAGACATTAATTCTAGAGGAGTATCTGTATATGTCAGTGATTAAAAAAAATATAAGTTTTATAATTATATTTTTATTTGTAAGTACAAATAATGTGTATTCAGACAATTTAAATATATTGTTTAAAGAATTGCTTAACGCAAAAAATTTACAACAAGCAGAAAAGCTAGAGGATCAAATCTGGAATAAATGGACAAGACACCCAAACAATGATTATCTGACGAACAAATTAGAGAACGGAACTTATTCTATGTATCATCAGCAGTACAGAATGGCATTAAAACTATTTACAGACGTGATTAATGAGGACCCAAAATGGGCGGAGGGTTGGAATAAGAGAGCAACATTACTATTTATATTAGGGGATTATGAGAAATCGTTAGATGATATTGAAAAAGTTTTAGATCTAGAACCAAGACATTTTGGAGCATTATCAGGACGAGCGCAAATATACCTAAGCTTAAAGGAATATGAAAAAGCAGTTGATGACTTAAGAAAAGCAAAATCTATTTATCCATTAATCAAAAGTGGAGAAAATATAAAGTTAATAGAAAAAATTATCAAAGACCAACAAATTTAATTGTTCTTAGATCTTTTTTTTGCAATCAGCTGGGTTAATGAATCTACCATTAAATCTGAGGCTTTAAAAATTTCACTTGGTTTAAATTCATGTGAAATATTTTTTTCTTCATTTGTTTTATCTTCAATTACTATACCTTCATCTGGAGAATTATTTTTAATATAAATTAGTATTAACCACTCATCATCAATTGTCTCATCCCATTTTATAAATATCTCTCCAGTTTCGAATCTTCTGTCTACGCATCTCAAGATAGACATATGTTTAGTTATATATCTTTTGTTAAGTTGAAAAACTAAACTATTCGCACTTCTGTAGAAGCTTTCAAGTGCAAACTCAATTTTTTGCCTAGCTAAAGTATACTCCCTTTCTCTTTGAAGTAATTTTGCTCTATCGTCTCCTTCTTGTGTTTCTACACCTAACGCTTCAACTCGTTCTCTTATTTTCTGATCTCTTATTTGTTGATATTTTAATTTTAATTTTTCGATACGCTGTTGTAATCCTGAATAATCCTCTCTCTTTTCTCTTAAAGCTAATTTTTCTAGTTGTTCTAATTCTTTTACCTCTCTTATTCTAAACTTTTCTATTTGTTTTTCTAATTTTAATTCTTGCAAAAATTTCTTTTGTCTCTCCGCCTGCTCTTTTCTTAGTATGGCCTGTTCTTTTCTTAAAAATAATTTTATATCTTTTGCTCTTTCTTTTTCTAATTTTTGTTCTTGTTTTAGCTGAATTTCTTTTTCTTTTAGAAAGGCAGTTTCATCTGCTTTCTTCTGTTTTTCAATTTCAATTTTTTCTTTTTCTGCTTGCTCAATTTTCTCTAGTTTAATTTGTCTTTTTTCCTCAGCTCTTATCTCTTTAAAACGAATTAATCTTAATTCTATAGTTTGAAAAAATTTTTGTATAAATTTATCAATTGCCAGTAAATTAAAATTAAATTTGAAAGAAAACTTATTTTTTAAATCTTCCTCAAGTCTGACTGTT
>CACMNP010000031.1 GCA_902615045.1 uncultured Pelagibacteraceae bacterium
CGTTAATATCTGTCTTTCCGTAAGAAATGATTTCATCTTTGTGTGTTACTACACATCCAACCGATGGATTTAGTCCTGTTAGCCCTTTATTTTGATTGGCAAGTTCTAGGGCCAATCTCATGAATGCTTTATTTTTTTCTGATGATTTATCTTTTCTTAAAGACATCAATTTTATCAACAAATTGAACGAAGTCTTTTTCTTCTCTAAAATTTCTATACACAGATGCAAATCTTACATAAGCTACCGGGTCCAATTCTTTTAATCCGTCCATTACCATAGTGCCTATTGTGTTCGAAGAAATTTCACTTTGACCAAATTCTTCTAGTGATCGAGAAATTTTAGAAATAAATTTTTCTACTGTTTCAGTATCAAGAGGTCTTTTTTTTAGAGCTACATAAATGGATTTAGACAGTTTATCTCTATCAAATGGTGATTTTCTTCCATTTTTTTTTACAATTGTTAGCTCGCGAAATTGAACTCTTTCAAATGTAGTAAATCTCTGTCCACAGCTACAAAGCCTCCTTCTTCTTATAGCTGTTCCGTCTTCAGTAGGTCTAGAATCTACAACTGAAGTTTCACCTTTTTTATCACAGGGACAAATCATAATTCATTATCCCAAATTTTTATAAATTGGGAAATTTGAACATAAATCAACAACTTCTTTTCTTACTTCGTCTTCTATTTTTTTATTATTGTCAGGGTTTGATGACAAACCTTTAATTACTTTAGTAATTAGTTCACCAACAATTTTAAATTCATTTAAACCAAAACCTCTAGTAGTTGCAGCCTGAGATCCTAGTCTTATACCAGAAGTTACCATTGGACTTTCTGTATCAAAAGGAATTCCATTTTTATTACACGTTATATTGGCTCTTGATAAACTTTCAGCTGCAGCATTACCTTTGACACCAAAGGGTCTTAAATCTACCAACATTAAATGAGTATCAGTACCTCCAGAATAAATCTTAAATCCATTTGTTTTTAATGTTTCTGAGAGAATTTTTGCATTAGCTAAAACATTAGATATATATTCTTTGAAAGAAGGTTCTAATGCTTCTTTAAATCCAACTGCTTTTGCTGCTATTATATGCATCAGAGGGCCACCCTGATAACCAGGAAATACAGCTGTATTAATTTTTTTATAAATATCTTCGTGATTTGTTAAAATAATTCCACCTCTAGCACTTCTAAAAACTTTATGAGTTGTAGATGTAACGACATGAGCATGATCAACAGGATTTGGATAACCTTTACCAGCAACAAGACCTGAAAAGTGAGCCATATCCACCATAAAGAATGCTCCAACCTTATCAGCAATTTCTCTAAATTTTTTAAAATCAATAACTCTAGAATATGCGCTACCTCCAGCAATTAAAAGTTTAGGTTTATTTTCAATTGCTAATCTTTCAACTTCATCATAGTCGATTAATTCAGAGGTTTTATCTACATCATAGCTTATTGCATTAAACCATTTGCCTGACATCGCAATTTTAAGACCATGAGTAATATGGCCACCAGAATTTAAACTCATTCCCATAAAAGTATCACCAGGCTTTAATAATGCTAAAAACACTGCTCCGTTAGCTTGCGCGCCAGAATGAGGTTGTGAATTCGCAAATTTACAATCAAAGAGTTTTTTTAATCTATCGTTAGCAAGTGACTCAGCAACATCAACATGTTCACAACCGTTATAATATCTTTTACCTGGGTAACCTTCGGCATACTTATTTGTTAGTACTGAACCTTGTGCCTCTAAAACTGCTTGTGAAACAATGTTTTCTGATGCGATTAATTCGATATGATTTTGTTGTCTGATTAATTCTTTATTTACTGCATCAAATATTTCTGGATCAGCTTCAGACAATTTTTTTTCAAAAAAGTTTTCATATTGAGTATTTAAATATTTTTTTTCACTAGACATTTATTTACCTATATTTTTTTAATTCTTTTTATATGTCTACCGCCTTCAAACTCAGTTTTTAGAAAGCTTTCAACACATTTTAAGGCAACTGTTTTTTTAATAAGCCTTTCTCCTAATGTTATAACATTTGCATCATTATGCAATCGCGATAATTTGGCATTTTTTACTGAATAGCATAAAGCTGCGCGTATTCCCTTATTTTTGTTTGCAGCAATAGACATTCCTACTCCTGAACCACAAACAAGTATTCCTATATGATTCTTATTTTTCGCCACTTGTTTGCAAAGTTTATGAGCAAAATCAGGGTAATCAACGGACTTCTTATTTTGTTTTGGTCCCAGATCTTTTATTGGATAGTTTTTATTAAAGTATTTTAAAATATTCTTTTTTAAATTAAATCCACCATGATCTGAAGCAATAAAAATTTTTTTCAATTTAATTAAATTTGTAATTTAAAACACAAGCAACAAGGTGAACTCTATTTTCTTCACCCCCATTAAATGCATTGTGATATTTAGTATTATTAGTAATCCAAACAGAGCCATCTGCTGGCATATGTTTTGCAACATTATCAACGACCATTATTGCTCCGGGATTTGTGTATATAGGTATATGAAGCCTTGGCTCAGGATCTCTATGCCAACTCAATGTTGATCTTGGCTCTTTAAGAAGAAGTCTCATCCTACCTAATTTATACTTTTTAGTTAATTGATCATAAACTTCTTTGAAATAAGTATTTTTAAAATCGTCAACAAATTCTGTATATTTATGCTCATCAATTTTACTTTCCCTCTGTACCTCTACACCTGTACTATTTGGCTTAGTCCAATAAATGCCTCTTACATTATTTCCTTTAACAGAATTTGGATCACCAGGAATTTGATTTAAAGGTATACCAGCGAAGTGAGGTATTCCAAGACTTGTATCAAAACCTTTTATTTTTAATACTTCATCGCAAGCTTGTTTTAATTTTATGATATCAAATTTTATGTCTTGTTTTTGAAAATCATTGAATAATTGTGACATCGGAGCTCTACTATCTTATAGACTATTATATTAAATATTACTATTGTCGCATCAAAAAAATTAATTGATAATGATTATCACAGGTAGCTATCCTAATCTAAGATTGAGAAGATCAAGAAAATTCAGTTGGTCTAGAAGATTAGTTCAAGATAATGATCTATCTTACAATGATTTTATTTTACCTATTTTTCTTACTGAAGGAAAAGCAAAAAAAGTTCCAATTAATTCAATGCCAAATGTTTTTAGGTATTCTATTGATAAATTAAAAAGTATAGTTGATAAAGCACTAAAATTAGGAATACCAATGGTAGCTTTATTCCCTTATACAAATCCAAAAAAAAGAGATGAATATGGAAATGAAGCATTAAATGAAAATAATTTAGTTTGCCAAGCAATAAAATTCATCAAAAAAAATTATAAGAACGAAATTGGAATAATGTGTGATGTTGCATTAGATCCATATACATCACATGGTCATGATGGAATAATTAAAAAAAATGAAATTCTTAATGATGAAACATTAGAAATCTTGATTAAACAATCAATATTGCAGGCAAAAATGGGTTGCGATGTGATTGCACCCTCAGATATGATGGATGGTAGAGTTTTAAAAATTCGTAAAGCTTTAGATAAAAATAATCTAAAAGATGTTCAAATTTTATCATATGCTGTTAAGTATGCATCAAGTTTTTATGGTCCATTCAGAAATGCTGTTGGATCAAGAAGTCTCTTAAAAGGAGACAAAAAAACTTATCAAATGGATTTTAAAAATAATTATGAATCGTTAAGAGAAGTTGCATTAGATATAAAAGAAGGTGCAGACATGATTATAGTAAAACCAGGGATGCCTTATCTTGATATAATTAGGGAAGTTAAGAATAATTTTAAAATTCCAGTTATTGCATACCAGGTATCAGGAGAATATAGTCTCATACAAAATGCAATTTCAAAGAGTATATTAGATAAAAAATCGATATATGAAAGTCTAGTTTCCTTTAAAAGAGCTGGAGCAAGTGCAATTATAACCTATTTTGCTGATCAAATAAA
>CACMNP010000032.1 GCA_902615045.1 uncultured Pelagibacteraceae bacterium
TGAAAATAATATTTTTGAAAAAAAAATCATGTATGATTTATTGGTATCATTTTATAAATATGGTTTTGTAGTTTTAACAAATGTTCCAACAGAAGATAGTTTTATTATAAATTTTGCAAATTCAATTGGTAGTGTCAGAAGAACAAATTTCGGAGAATTTTTTAATGTTAGATCTGTACCTAATCCAAATGATTTAGCCTATACATCATTAGCATTATCTCCACATACAGATAATCCGTATAGAAAACCAGTTCCTTGTGTTCAATTATTGCATTGTATTACAAATAATGTGAGAGGAGGAAATTCTACCTTGGTTGATGGTTACACAGTAAGTGAAAAAATCAAAGAGGATTATCCAGAATATTATGAAATTTTATCTTCAGTAAAAGTAAAATTTAAATTTATAGACAAAACAGTTGTTCTAGAAGATATGTCTGAGTTAATTAAATTGGATGAAAAAAATAATTTTAAACAAGTTAGATTTAGTCCTAGATTAGATTATGCTCCGATATTAGAAAAATCAAAATTGGATTTATTCTATAAAGCTAGAAATAAAATTTCTGAATTATACAACTCTGATAAATATAAAGTTGAATTTAAATTAGAAAGTGGAGATTTATTAATGATCGACAATCATAGATTGCTTCATGGAAGAACAAAATATGATGTTAACGAAGGTGATAGATATTTACAAGGATGCTACATTGATTTCGACAGTACAGAAGGTAAACTTAGACATTTAAAAAGAAAATTTAATCTTTAAATAATTCTTTTATTTTTTCTTCAGCATTTTTTATCGACTTTTCATAATCTAAAGCCATTTGATCTGCTGCAACTATATCGATTTTTTTAATACCAAAAAAATTTAACATATGTATCAACCATGGAGTTAAAAAATCTTCTTCCCCTTGTATTTTAGTTCCACCAGAAGTAATTACTAAATAGACCTGTTTATCTTCTAATAAACCTTTTCTTCTTCCGTCATCCCCGTATTTAAATGTCAATTTTACTCTTGCTGCAAGATCTGCCCAAGCTTTCAGTGTTGCTGGTGGGCCAAAATTATAAATTGGCACTGATATAATAATTACATCACATTCTTTTAACTCCGAAACTAACTTATCAGACAATTCAAACATTTTTTTATGTTCATCTGTTTGCTCATTCTCTGGAATCTTCATTCCAGACTCAGTTAAGCCAGATATAAAAAGCATTTCGTCATCTAGGTCTCTATAAATGACCTCATCATTATCTTTTTTTACTTTATCAAGTATTTTTTTTGCAAGCATCCTTGAAGTAGAACCTTCTTTTCTAGCACTGCAATCGATTTGGTATATTTTCATTATTATCCAAGTTTTTGAAGTATAGGAAAATACTTTAATATGTAAAATCCTAATGCTTGCAAGTGGTTTGTAATCATTAATATTCCTGTTATCAATAATAATCCTCCACCAACTCTTGAAATAGTTATCATTTTTGATTTTAGATTTTTTGTAACAACCATAAAACGCTGAATTAAATAACCCGATGCAATAAATGGCAATGCTAAACCAAGTGAATAGAACACAAGTAACAATATACCTCGGTTCAAACTTTGCTCAATTGAAGCTAAAGCTAATATTGATCCTAAAATTGGTCCAATACATGGAGTCCATCCAAATCCAAATGCCATGCCAACTAATATTGAGCTAAAATTTCCTGATTTAATCTCAGTATTAATTCTTTTTTCATAATTTAAAAACTTAATGTTAATTAATCCCATAATATGAAGAGAGAAAATGATTATTATACTTCCTGCAATAATTCTTAATTCAAAAGAGTTACTTAAAATTAAAGAACCTAAAAAAGTTGCGGTAGCTCCGAAGCTTATAAAAACAATGGAAAAACCAAAAGTAAATAAAACTATAGGGAATATATTAATTGTTTTTTTTTCTAATAACTCATTTAAAGAGCTTCCAGAAATATAAGATATATATCCTGGTATTAATGGAAGTACACACGGAGACAAAAAGCTTATCAATCCAGCTCCAAATGCAACAAATAATTCTATCATTTAACCAGTATTTTTCATTGCAGCTGAAATGCCTGCAATAGATGTTAATAATGCATCATTAAGATCATTTTTATTGTTTGAATTTAATTTTTTGTTTTTGATTTTATTCATAACTACTGCTTGAATTATATTTAATACCTCTGTGTAAATATTTCTTACAATAACTCCTGATCTAAATTTTTTTCTTTCATTTATAATTTCTTTTGGTGTAATCTTTTTATTTAATTTTTTTATAACTTCAAATTGGAACCTAAGTTTTTTTCCAACTCTTTTTAAATCTTTATCAGCTAAATATTCCTCATATATTTTTGAAATATCTGGGTCCACTTTTGAAATTACCATATCCAAGATATCCATCATTGAATTGAAGAAAGGCCAGTTTTTTTCCATATCTATTATTATTTTTTCAAATTTTTTTATTGATGAATATCTTAAAGCTTCTGCACTTCCTAGCCATGCTGGGAGCATTAATCTTATTTGTGTCCAAGCAAATACCCAGGGTATTGCTCTTAAACCTTTGATATTATCAATATTCTTTCTTTTAGACGGTCTTGATCCAATTGAAAGTTTTCCTAAAGACACATGTGGCGTAACGGTTTTAAAATATTTAATAAAATCTGAACTTTGATTAATATTTTTTCTATATGAACTTTTTGAAATATCAGACATTTTTTCAATTAGATTTCTCCAATCTTTTTTAGGGACTGGCGGTGGGGTTAATGTTGCCTCCATTACCGCTCCTATATAGCTACATAAATTATAAATTGCTAAAGGCTGATATCCATATTTCTGCTGAATAACTTCTCCTTGATCGGTTATTCTAATTTTTCCATTAACTGTATTTGGTGGCTGAGATTTTAAAGTTGCTTGAATTGGGCCTCCACCTCTACCCGCCGAACCACCTCTTCCATGAAAGAAAGTAACATCAATTTTATATTTTTTTGCAATTTTAATAATTTCTTCTTGAGCCTTATATTGATGCCAACTAGCACAAATTTTTCCAGCATCTTTGCTTGAGTCTGAATATCCAATCATGACTTCTTGTTTATTTTTTATTAGATCTCTGTACCACTTTAATGAAAACAAGCTGGCCATTATTGATTTTGCATTAATTAAGTCATCTAATGTTTCAAATAAAGGAACAACTCTTAATTTATTTTTAATATTTGCTTCTTTTTGCAAATATAAAACGGAGAGAATGTCAGATGCAGATGATGTCATTGAAATAACATAAGCCCCTAAACATTCAGGTGGCTCTTCAGATAAAATTTTAAATGTTGACCAAACTTCTTTGTCTTCTTTATTTTTAAAACTAAAATTTTTGATGAAATTAGATTTTTTTTTCATCTTAGATGATAAAAATTTAATTTTTTCCTCCTCACTCCATTTTAAATAATTGTGTTTATTTTTTTTCTGAACAATTTCATTAATTAATTGTGAGTGTCTAGATGATTCTTGTCTAATATCTAGTTTTGCTAAATTAATTCCAAAACATTTTGCTCTTCTCATTAAGTCTAATAATTCACCGCTTGCGATATTTTCACTTTGATTTTCCTCTAAAGATTCACGGACAATTCTAAGGGGTTTTAAAATTTCTTCTTTTGAGTTTAGCAATTTGTTATAGTCTAAAGGTTTTTTGTTCACTATAAACTGTTCAATAGCTCGATGAGTAAATCGCATTTTATCTCTTAAAGGTCTTAAGAAAACTCTATAAGGTTCAAATGATTTTCCTGTAAGTTTTTGAATTTTTTTTGAACACTTTTTCATTGAATATGATCTAATTAATTTAGTGAGTTCTTTTTCATACAATTTTGCCGCTTCCCATCTTGATAATAACAAAACTTCTTTTGTAACTTTTGAAGTTACATTTGGATTTCCGTCT
>CACMNP010000033.1 GCA_902615045.1 uncultured Pelagibacteraceae bacterium
GGCATATGAATTGAAATTGCATCCATTTTATTTAAACTCTCATTTAAATCCTTAATTTTAGTACCACCAACTTTTTTAATTTCCTCTTCACTGACAAAAGGATCATAAACAAAAATATTCATTTCTAAACCCTTACATTTTTTAAGTAAACATTTTCCAATTCGACCAAAACCTGCAATTAAGATACTTTTATTCCATAACTCAATTGTTTTAGGAAGCTTAGTTCTATCACTGAACTTTCCAGTTTTTACTGTCTCGTTGTACATATTATTTCTTTTTGCAATGCTGAATAGCATGAATAAAACATGTTCTGCCACTGCTTGAGCATTTGCTGTAGCTGTTATTGCTAATGTGATATTGTTTTGTTTGGTTGCTTCAAGATCTATATTATCATAGCCTACACCATGTCTAGATATCACTTTTAAATTCTTAGCTGAGTCTATAATTTCTTTTGACAATTTAGATGTTCTAATACTTATTCCATCACAGTCTTTTATTTTATCTTTCAAAAATTCTGTATCTGTATTGTCTACAACTTCAAATTCAAAATTTTTATTTCCTTTTAGTAAATCAATACCATGATTATGTATAGATCCTATTATTAAGATTTTTTTCATACGTAAAAGTTTATACTTTATTTATTAATAGGCTTTAGATAATTCTGATTTCACTGTGCCTTTTAAATTTTCAACTGTATTTTTCGCACCCGCACTTATAAATCTAGAGTCTGCTCCAACTGTTACAAATTGAAAACCTTTTTCAATCATTTTTTTTGCATAGTCAGTACTTCCGTTATGAATTCCAGCAAATATATTGTTTTTTTTTGCATGCTCTAATATTCTAAGTATTTCTGAATAAGCTTTAGTATCTTCACCTTTATCAAAACCAGGCTTTTCTCCTATAGCCAAACTTAAATCAGCAGGCCCTATGTAGATACCATCAAGGCCTGGGGTACTCATAATTTCATCAAGATTTTCTAAAGCTTCTTTAGTTTCAATCATAGCCATTTTTAATATTTCATCGTTTGCATGATCTCCATAATCAGGCCCTCCATAGATTAACCCTCTCATTGGACCGAAACTTCTATATCCATCTGGTGGATATTTACATGCTTGAACAAATCTTTCTGCTTCTTTTCGATTACTTACCATTGGGCAAATGATTCCATAACATCCAGCATCTAAAATTTTCATAATTTGACCAGGTTCATTCCAGTTAACTCTTGCCAAAGGCACGACTTCAGTCGCTGAAATCACTTGCATCATTGGCATTGCATTTGTGTAATCAACGAGCCCGTGTTGCATATCAATTGTTAATGAGTCCCATCCTTGTTGAGCCATTGTTTCTGCCGAAACAGTACTTGGAATTTGTAACCAACCATTGATTACAGCTTTGCCATTTTTAATTATTTCTTTGGCTTTATTTTTTCTCATTTACTTAGGTTTTTAGACCCATATGTGTATACTTTATATTAAGGTAATCTTTTATAGCCATAGATCCACCTTCACGACCATAACCGGTTTGTTTTATTCCACCGAATGGAGCTTCAGCAACTGCAACTGCAGCTGTATTTACTGCTACACAACCGGTTTCCATCATTTCAGATGCTCTATTAGCTTTGTCCATCGAGTTTGTGTACAAATAACTACAAAGTCCTAAGTCATTATTATTTGCTCTCTCTACTACTTCGTCAAAATCCTTGAAAGTTAAAACCGGCACTAAGGGACCAAAAGGTTCTTCTTTCATAATTGTAAAATTGTCCTGCACTTCATCAAATACTGTTGGTTCAAAATAATAACCTTTATTAAATCCTGAAGGTCTACCCCCACCTAAAATAACTTTTGCACCTTCACTCTTTGTAGTTTCGACTAATTTTTCAATTTCTTCCAAACGTTTTGCTGTTGTTAAAGGTCCTAAGTCAGTACCTTCATCCATACCATTTCCAATTTTTAATTTTTTTGCTCTGTCTACAAAAGCATTTACAAATTCTTCTTTTCTTGTTTCTTGAATGTAGAACCTATTTGGGGATATACAAACTTGACCATTGTTACGAAATTTTGCTGTTATTGCCATATCTGCAACTTTATTCATGTCAACATCGTCAAATACTATAAATGGAGAATGACCACTTAATTCCATTGTAACTCTTTGAACTTTATCCGCAGCTTTTTTAAGTATTAATTTTCCAACACGTGTTGAGCCAGTTATAGAAACTTTTTTTATTATATCTGATTCAAGTAATTCATTTGATATTTCAGCTGGGTCTCCAGATAATAAATTGACTACTCCATCAGGAACTCCAGCATCTTTACAAATATTTACAAGTTCCATAACTGCCCCAGGCGTAATTACATCTGGTTTACAAATAACTGAACAACCAGCAGCCAGTGCAGTTGAAATTTTTCTAGATGCTAAAACTATAGGAAAATTCCATGGTACAAGTGCTGCTACAACACCTACTGGCTGATAGTAAACATGAACTCTTGTTTCTGGAAATCTACTTTGTAATGTTTCACCATAAATTCTCTTAGTTTCTTCTGCGTTCCATTCAAATATATCTGCTCCACCGCCAACTTCTCCAATTGCTTCTTTAAGAGGTTTTCCAACTTCAAGTGTAAGCCATTTAGCTAATACATCTTTTCTTTCACGCATCAAATCTGCAATTTTTCTTATTACATAAGACCTCTGCCATGGAGTGGTATTTTTCCAAGTTTCGAGTCCTTTCTCTGCTGATTTTAATGCTTTTTGAACGTCAACTGAGGACGCTTTTGATGCTTCTCCTAAAACTTCTTCTGTTGCTGGATTGATAACTTTATAAGTTTCTTTTTTTTCTGCTTGTTGCCACTGACCATCAATGAATTGACCAAAATTGCTATACATATTTTTTAAATTGTGTTTAATTGTTAAAAGTTAAAGATTTATATATAGAATAATGAAAAAAATAAAGCTCACTTGTGCACATGCAATAATAAAACATCTTATTGCTCAAAAAATTTTAATAGATGGTAAAAAAGAGCAGTTATTTGCTGGAGCTTTTGGTATTTTTGGACATGGCAATGTTGCTTGTTTAGGACAAGCTCTACAAGAAAATCAAGATAAATTACCAACTTATAGAGGGCATCATGAGCAAAATATGGCTCTGACTGGAATAGCATATGCTAGAGCTAAAAGAAGAAAACAATTTTTTGTTGCAACTAGTTCAGTTGGACCAGGATCTACAAATATGGTTACAGCCTCGGCAGTTGCTATGAGCAATAGACTTCCAATTTTATTTTTACCTGGAGATACATATGCAAACAGAATGCCTGACCCGGTTCTACAACAAGTTGAGCATTTTAATAATCCTGGCATTACTCAGAATGATGCATTCAAACCAGTAACAAAATATTTTGATAGAATTACAAGACCTGAACAAATCTTACAAACATTACCTCAAGCAATCCAAACAATGTTAGATCCAGCAGATTGCGGACCAGCTTGCTTATCATTATCACAAGATGTCCAAGGTGAAACATATGAATATCCTGAGGAATTTTTTAAAGAGAGAGTTCATAATATTAGACGACCAAGACCTGATGATTTTCAAATAAAACAAGCAGCTGAGCAAATTAAAAAATCTAAAAATCCTTTATTGATTTCAGGTGGAGGGGTTTTCTACTCTGATGCAATGGAAGATCTAGGTAATTTTGCAATTAAACACAATATACCAGTTACACAAACAGTTATGGGTTACTCTACTATGAAGAGAGATCACTCTCATTTTTTAGGTCCAATAGGTGGTCTTGGTGGCAAAGCAGCAAATAATTTAGCAAAACA
>CACMNP010000034.1 GCA_902615045.1 uncultured Pelagibacteraceae bacterium
AGATACAAATCCACATTTAGATTTTCTTATTATATTATATGTTTCTCCTGATATAGATGCCAATATAGGTTTTGAAAGAGACATATAAGTTTGCAATTTTCCAGGAATTGTTTTTGAAAATGTTTTATTTTTTTTTAAGCTTAAATAAAAAGCATCAGCCTCTTTTAAAAAGAAACCAATACTTTCATTTGGAACTTGCTTTAAAAATATAAATTTTTCTTCAATATTTAATCTAATTGTTAAATTTATTATTCTTTTTTTCCATCTGCCGTCTCCAATTAATATAAATATAAAATTTTTTTTTACATTTAATAATTTTACAGCATTTACTAGGTTTTCTAAAGATTGTGCTTCTCCAATATTTCCAGCAAAGATAATTTTTTGAATTTTTTTTTGAATTTTTTTTATTTTGTCAACAGATCTAATTTTTTTTTTTAAAATACTTTCTTCTGGCCAAGACGGAAAATATATACATTTTGATTTCGTTCTTTTTTTAATTTCATTTCGAATGGACTCAGATTGAGCTAAAATTAAGTCGGAATTATTGTAAATATAATTTATTATCTTAGTTAAAATTATTTTAAGTATTTTATTTTTTTACATAACCCAAATCAATTATAGTATCTGGCCACAAGTCAAGAACCCATAGTACTACTTTTTTTTTTAAAAGTTTATTTAACAGTATTATTGGAAGAATAGTTAATATTGGCGATGGTGCAAAGATAAAAATTAAATCAAATTTTTTATTTATAATTTTAAAAGAACCTAAGATGAATGAATTAAAAAAAAAAGTTATATAGTTAAGAAAAATTGAAAAATTACTAAAATATCTTTTATATGATGGAATTCTAATAATTTTTAATTTATTACCATACTTGATTTTTTTTTGTTTTTTTTTAAATATATCTTTGTTTGGGTAACTTGGGTTAGTTGTTAAAACGGTGACGTCATCATTTTCTTTACAAAAAAAATTTACCAATTCATTAATTCTAAAATTTTCAGGATAAAAATATTGTGTAAAAAATAAAATTCTCAATTTTATCTTTCTAATCTCCAAGTATTTTCATTTATATAATTAAAGTAACTCAATAGAATATTATAAAATACAGCAGAAAAGTTTGGAGATTTATATTCATCAATAATAGTAATTTTTTTTTTTTTAATTTTCAAAATTTGGTCAATGGTATTTATATTAAAATGAGACATTGGAACAGTACCGTACGTCATTCCCTCTTGCCTCTCATTGGTATTTCTTAAGTTTATAGATTTAAAACCCATAATACTTGACTCCTCAGTTATTGATCCACTATCTGAAAATACATATTTCGCATTAATTTGTAATTTTGCATACTCAGAATAAGAAAAAGGTTTTGAAAAGATTATATTTTTTAAATATTTTAGATTTTTACTTTTGATTATTTTCATAGTTCTTGGATGAGTAGAAACAATAATTTTTTTGTTTTTTTTATTTAAATAGTTTAAAAAATTATAGAATTTTGAAATATTCTTAGGATTTTCAACATTTTCCTCTCTATGTACACTCACTAAATAATAATTATTTTTTGAAACTTTAAGCTTTTTTAATATATTTGAATTGTTGATTTTTGATTTGTTATACTCAAAAACTTCAAATAATGGACTCCCAATTTTAAACATTTTGTCTGGATCAATATTTTCTCGTAATAAATTATTTTTAGCAATTGTGCTGTAGGTAATATTAATATCAGATATATGATCTATTATTTTTCTATTTATTTCTTCAGGCACTCGTTGATCGTAACATCTGTTACCTGCTTCAATGTGAAAAATTGGAATTTTTCTTCTTTTTGCACAATAAGCAGACAAACAACTATTTGTATCGCCTAAAATAATAAATGCATCTGGTTTTATTGAGTCTAAAATTTCATCAACATTAGTAAGAATTTTCGATAGTGTTTTTATTGGATTTGTATCTTTAGACTGAATTTTAAATTTTGGTTGTTTTAAACCTAAATCTTTGAAAAAAATTTCATTTAACTGGTGATCATAATTTTGACCTGTATGAATCAAACAATGATCTGTTTCTTTGTCGAGTAGTTTAATAATTAATGATAATCTTATTATTTCAGGTCTTGTTCCTACTACTGTTACCGTTTTAATTTTTTTTCATAATTGAAAAGTATCTGGATTATTAGCATCAAAGATCTCATTACTCCATATCAAAACTATGAGCTCACTTTTGCCAATATTCTTTATTGAATGTTTCCATCCTGGTATTGTTTCTACTATTTTTGGTGTAATACTATTTAATTTAATTGAAATTTTTTCTTTACTCAAAATATTCTGCATTTTAAACAAAGCATAACCTTTAAGCACTAAGAATTTCTCAATTTTTGAATGGTGAAAATGATTGCCTCTGACTTTATTTTTTCTAGAGCTTAGAACAGAAATTTGACCATTATTTTTCATTTTTAATATTTCCATAAAAGAACCACGGTGATCAATGTTAGATTTTAGTTTATAAGAAAATTTTTTTTTTGGCAAAAAACTGATATATGTTGAATATAAATTTTTAACAAACTTAGAACTTTGATCTATAAACAATTTACTTCGATTTTTTTCAAATTTAAAGATTAATTCGGACAATTTTTTTATAGTAACGTTATTTATAGATTTAAAATTATTTATTATTTGATTTTTCAAATTTTTAGAATTCTTAATTTTAATCAAAAAATCTATGAGATCATCAATATATAACAGCTTAATTTTTTTTTCTGGGTTTACAATGTTAATCTTTTTGTTTCTTGAAACATTATTACAGAATGTACTGACTACAGAATTATAATTAGGTTTTGACCACTTGCCAAAAATATTCGGTAAACGTAAAATTATAACTTTAAACAATTTATTTTTTGAGAGTTGCAAAAGATATTTTTCTGAAATTTTTTTTGATTTACCATATTCGTTTTTATTTTTTACTTGTATAGTTGAGCTATAAACAATTATTTTTGATTTTTTTGTCTTATTCAAAAAATCACAAATGTACTTTGTAAAATCTATGTTATCTTTTTTGAAAAATTTTTTTTTTTTTGGCTTATTTGCGCCAGCAAAATGAAAAATTATATCAGCTGCAAGAAGTGCAGAATTCAAATTTTTTTTTACTAGTTTGTCTCGTTATTTTGAAAATTTTACAATTTTTCTCGAAATTTAATCTTACGATTAAATTTTTAGATATAAATCCACTAGCTCCTGTTACAGCTATATTCATTTTAAGATTTATTTAAGTTTTTTTTTACTATTTGTTTTAATAATTTTACATTTTCACTCACTGTTAATCTTTTTGTATTTTCAGAAGTGTAGTCTGTATATTTTATTGATTTTTCACCCTTAGAAAAATAATTTTCATAATTTAAATCTCTGTTGTCAGATTTTATCTTATAGAAATTCTTAAAGTTAATTGTCTTTTTAAATTCTTCTTTTGTTAATAAAGTTTCATGAAATTTCTCTCCATGTCTTAAACCAATTGTTTTAATATTTATTTTTGTATTTAATATAATTCCTAAAGATTTAATTATATCCTCTATTGTTGAAGCAGGTGATTTTTTTACAAATATCTCGCCATTTTTTCCATTCTTAAAAGCGAATAAAACAAGATTAATTGCATCTTCCATAGTCATCATAAATCTTGTCATTTTTAAATTAGTTACGGTTACTAATTTATTTTTTAAAATTTGACTAACAAACAAAGGTATAACAGAACCTCTAGAATAAATAACATTTCCGTATCTCGTTATACAGATATCTGT
>CACMNP010000035.1 GCA_902615045.1 uncultured Pelagibacteraceae bacterium
TAGCTGAAATAAAGAAATACCTGCTTTCGTTTTAATTAAAGGCAAAATAGCCAACATAAATGGTAAGGAAAATATATATCTTCCTGCATATGCCATTATTACCGCTAACAATATTGAAGAAATTATAATAAATGTTCTTACAAATTTTGATATTTTTTTTGTTGAGGTTTTGGCAAACCAATTGAGTAAAATATAAAGAATTATAAAAATTATTAGTATTGCAAAAAAAATATTCATAAATTAATTAAATTTAAATGAAAATACCACAGCTTAAAAAAAAACCAGAATTAAAATCTTGTCACAACGTAACTTGGGAAGACGATTATAGTTGGATACATCAGAAAAATATACTTGAAGTATTGAAAGATAGTTCAAAATTATTGCCTGAGGTGAGAAAATATCTTGAAGATGAAAATGATTATTTTAGTCATCAAATGTCAGATACAAAAGAAATTCAAAAAGTTTTATTCGATGAGATTAAAGGAAGAATTAAACTTGATGATGAGTCTCTTCCGTTTAAAGATGTAAGATATAGTTACTGGACAAAAACAACAACAAAAGGAAATTATTCTATAAAGTTAAGAAAAAAAATTGATTCTGATGAAATAGAAGAAATTTGGAATGGTGATTTAGAAAAAGAAAAGCTTAAAACAGAATATTTTGGGCTTGGAGACTTAGAAGTTAGCTATAATGATAAATTACTAGCTTATTCATTAGATTTAAAAGGATCTGAATATTACACCATACATATAAGAGATATTAAAAGTCGAGAGGAAGTTGGTGAAAAAATTGAAAATACAAGTGGTGGAATAACATTTAGCTTAGATGACAAATATATTTTTTACTCTAAGCTTGATGACAATCACAGACCAAGAGAAATTTACAGGCATGAAATTGGAGCTCCTACTAGTAAAGATATTCTTATATTTAAAGAAGAAAGTGAAGCATTTACTGTAGGAATAGGTCTTAGCTCTGATGAAAAGTATTTTTTTATTACATCATCTGATCATAATACATCCGAACAGTATTATTTTAAAGCAGATGAAATAATTCCAAAACCAAAACTAATTGATAAAAGAAAAAGAGGGATAATATATTCGGTCAATTCATGGAATGGCAATTTCTATAAACATACAAATGAAGATGCGGAAGATTTTAAGATCGAAAAGACAAATGATTTAGAAAAAAAGGAGTGGGAAATATTTATACCTGCACGAGAAGAGGTTTTAATTGGAGGATTAATTTTTTTAAATGATTGGATTATAAGATCTGAAACTTCTAATGCATTATCAAAATTAATATTAAGAAATCCAAAAAATAATGAAGAAGAAGAAATATTTTTTTCAGATGAAAAAGTTATAGTACCCGGTGTTTCGTTAACCCAAAAAAATAGAAATACTGATGCCGTTTATTTATCATATTCATCACCAAAAACTCCTGGAAGGACTTACCTATACAATCTTAAAACAAAGGAGAAAAAATTAGTAAAAGAACAAGAGATTCCTAGCGGCCATAATCCTGATGACTACGTAGTTGAAAGATTAGAGTGTGCCTCTCATGACGGAAGAATGGTTCCTATTACCATAACAAGACATAAAAAAACTAAATTAGATGGATCTGCAAAATTATTATTATATGGGTATGGATCTTACGGTAGTTCTATGTCACCAAGTTTTTCTTCAACAAGAATAAGTTTAATAGAGCGAGATATTATATGGGTAACTTCTCATATTAGAGGCGGTATGGAAAAAGGAATGAAATGGTGGAAAGAGGGAAAGTTATTAAACAAGAAAAATACTTTTGAAGATTACATTGCTTCTGCAAAATTTTTAATTGAAAAAAAGTTTACGTCCAAAGGTAATATTATTGGAATGGGTGGATCTGCTGGAGGTCTTTTAATGGGAGCCGTTGTTAACCAAGCGCCTGAATTATTTTTGGGTATTGTTATGGCTGTTCCTTTTGTTGACTCGTTGACCACGAACTTAGACCATTCGTTACCATTAACAGTCGGCGAATTTGATGAATTTGGAAATGCTAAAGATAAAAAAGAACACTTTGATTACATATTTTCATATGCACCTTATAACAATATTAAAAAGATGGATTACCCAAACATTTTGATAACAACAAGTCTAAGTGATAACAGGGTATTATTTGATGAGCCAGCAAAATTTACTGCAAAATTAAGGGATTACAAAACGGATAACAATTTACTTTTATTAAAAACAGAAATGAATGCAGGTCATGGGGGAAAATCTGGAAGAGATGGAGCAATTGAGGAGATTGCAATTGACTACGCGTTCGCTTTGAAAATAGCTGGAAAATTAAACACTTGATCTTGAAATATCAAAATTAATTACCATATAAACATTGTTAGTCGCCTAATGGGGCTAGCAATATATAAACTTGCTTAATTAAAGGAGGATAATATGACAAGTAAGGATCTATCAATTTTCAACTCACTTCGGCCTTTCTCAATTGGTTTTGACGATATGTTTGACCAATTCGAAAGTATGTTGGGCAATGGTGGTTTAAGTATGCAATCAAACTACCCGCCTTACAACATAAGAAGAACTGGCAAAGATAACTACTCAATAGAGGTTGCTTTAGCTGGTTTTAGCAAAAAAGATGTTGAGGTAGAGTTTGAAGATAATTTATTAACTGTAAGAACTAAACAAGTTGATAGAAGTGAAAACAAAAACCAAGATGGAGAGATAATCCACAAAGGTATATCGCAAAGACAATTTGCGAGATCATTTACAATTGCAGATGATGTAAAAGTTAATGGTGCAGAGTTAAAAGATGGTCTTTTAACAATCGCATGTGAAAGGATTATCCCGGAACATAAAAAAAAGAAACTTATTGAAATTAAATAAGTACCTTGCTTGTGGGGCTAGTCCCCACAAGACTAAATACATCCACTAGAGCTAAATCCGATAATAACCCCTGATGCATTCACCTCAAATTTTCTTTCACAAGGAATTCCATATTTTTTTGTTTTGTAGATAAGCATTTCATTTCCAAGTTCATTGACAAAATCTTCTGACGGTGAGCCTAATTCTAATCTCATCTCATTAACTTCTTTCCCAACGAATTGACCAAATTTTTCATTCTCTTTTTCAGCCACTTCGTCAGATTTCTTTTTAATTGTTTGGCATCCAGTTAAAAAAATTAATGTTAATGTGATAAACAGAGCAATAAATTTTTTTGATAAACTATTATTTTTAAAAGCAATAATCATTAATACATACCTAAAGTTGAATTATGTTAACAATTTGTTCAAAACTTTCATTAAATTGTTTGAATTTAATACAAATTTGAAAAGATAGTAAATTTTAAAGATTATTGAGTTATTGATTTATTATATTAAAGAAATGGTATGGCAACAGACTTAAGAATATCAAATATATCAAAAATATATCCAGGATGTGTAGCTAATGATAATGTATCTCTTCAATTTAAAAGTGGAAAAATATACGCACTTTTGGGAGAGAACGGAGCTGGTAAATCCACATTGGTAAAAATTTTGTCTGGTGTGATAAGCCCAGATAATGGTGAAGTTTTTTTAAATGAAAAAAATTTAAAATTAAGTTCTCCACTCGATGCCAAGAAAAATAAAATTGGAATGGTTTTTCAGCATTTCAATTTATTTGAAACTTTATCAGTATTTGAAAACTTAAGTATAGATGCAACTGAAGATAATAAAAGTTTAAGGGTAAGAATAAATGAAATATTAAAAAAATATAACT
>CACMNP010000036.1 GCA_902615045.1 uncultured Pelagibacteraceae bacterium
ATGGATTAGCCTTCGACTATCCAAAATATTCGAAAAAAAAATATTCTAAAGATCAAATTTATGCAAAAAACAATAAGTTAGGTTTATGGAGTATGGAATTTGATTATCCATGGATATGGAGAAAAAATAATAGATAATTTATATTAAACTGTGATTCTTTTTAGAAAGTATTTTTTATTTTTTGGTCTATTATTTTTAACTGCTTGCTCATCGATACCACAAAATACAGCAGATGGCTGTTCAATTTTTTCTGAGAGATATCTTTGGTATAAACACGCGAAAAAAACTGAAAAAAAGTGGGGAACACCAATCAACTTGCAATTAGCAATAATAAAAATGGAATCTGATTTTGACTGGCTAGCTAAGCCTGCGCGTCAAAAATTATTTAAAGTTATACCTTATAAAAGACCTTCTAGTTCATTTGGATACTCACAAGCTATTAAAGGTACTTGGAAACAATATAAAGATGAGACTGGAAATAAATATGCTTTAAGAACTAGATTTAAAGATAGTGTTGATTTTATTGGCTGGTATACAAACAAAACGGAAAAAATTTTAAAGGTTTCAAAAAAAGATTCTTTCAGACAATATATTGCTTATCATGAAGGCTGGGGAAATTATAAAAATTATAAAAACAATCAGAAAGTTATAGTATTGGCAAAAAAAGTAGAGGGTTATTCAAATAAATTCAAGAAGCAGCTTAATAAATGTAGTAAATCTTTGACTACTAGAAAATATATTATTTTTTAATCAACTGCTTTTCTAGCTCCAGATCTACTGCATCTATTCTCTTGGTATTTTTTGCTAGTGTTAAATACATAGTTGGCGTCACATATAATGTAAAGAATGTTGAAATAATCATTCCACCAAAGATTGTTGATCCAACTGCTAATCTAGACGCCTCACCTGCGCCTGGACCTATGTTACCTACTATAAGAGGCAACATTGCAATCATGGTGCTTAATGAAGTCATTATGATTGGTCTTATTCTTAATTTGCAAGCTTCCATCAATGCTTCTTCAATTTTTGCACCTGTTGTTCGAATTTGATTAGTATAGTCGACGATTAAAATACTATTTTTAGTGGATATACCGATTAATATAATCAATGCGATTTGTGAAAATATATTTATCGAACTATTTAGAAATAGAATGAATACAAGACCTCCAAAAACTGCAAGAGGCACAGTCAATATTATAATAAAAGGATGGACAAACGAGTTAAAAGTAGCAGCCATTACTAAATATGCAGTTATTAATGCTAAAGCGAAAATAAGAAATATTTCGTTACTAGTCTCTTTTAGTTCTTCAGACTTACCTTTCCAAGTTATTTGATTTTGAGGAGCAACTCTCAACATTACGTCTTCTAAATATTTTATAGCTTCAGACAATGTGTATTCTTCAGATAAAGCTGCCGATATAGTTACTGCTCTTTGTCTATTATATCTAGGTAATGACTCAGCAGTTCCTTTCTCTTCAAATTCTACCAAACTTGCAACAGATACTAATTTTCCTGTAGTTTCAGATCTTACAAAAATCTTTGATAAACCATCTTTATCTCTTCTATCTGCTAAATACTGCTGAAGAATAATGGGATATTCTCTTCCTTCTTTATTATATGTTGTAACCCTCTTTCCACCGTATAATGTTTCTAGTGTTCTGCCTATATTCTCTATTGAAACTCCTAAATCATTTGCTCGATTTTTATTTGTGATTAATTTTACTTCAGGTTTATTTTTTGTGTAATCACTTTCAATTCTAAACATATTTCTATTTCTTCTTAGCTCTCTTAAAACTTGGCTTTGAATTTGTTCTAACTCTTCATAACTTGTCCCATAAATCACCATTTGAACTGGTTTATTGTAGCTAGATACTCTTATAGATTGAGGTGATATAGGAAACGCAAACGTTTCTGGCACACTAACAACTTGACCAATAGCCTCTCTTAAAACAACTTGTGTACTCTTTTCTCTATCTTTCCATTCATCTAAAAGTGCAATTATAATAAAAGTATTATATGAAGTTGCGGACTTACCAAAACCAGGTACCCTCATAATTAATCTTTGGTAAGGGCTGTCTTCTGCTTGTAACAATTTTAATATTCGTCCCTCAATTATTTGGGCTTTTTCTTGTGTGTACTCGAATGAACTTCCTTCATCAGTAGAACCAATTATTAAATAAGCCCCTCTATCTTCTAATGGTATCAATTCTTTTTTAGCAAAGTTAAATAAATAAACTGAAGCTGCAATTAATAGAATTATAAATATCGAAATTGTTTTCTGTTTATTAATCCAAAATTTTAAACTATCGGTATAAAATTCTGTAAAAGATTTAAATCCATTATTGAATTTTTTTACAAAAAAATTAATTTTTTCTTTTTTATTTAAAAACTTACTTCCTAACATTGGTGAAAGAGTTAAAGCTACAAACGAAGAAACAACTATTGAGAACGATAGTGCTATTGCAGTTTCCTTAAACAAGGTACCAGCTATACCTTCAATAAAAATCAAAGGTAAAAAAACTGCAACTAAGATTAAAGTTGTAGCTATTATCGCAAATGTTATTTGTCTTGAGCCTTTATAAGCAGCTACAAGTGGCGTTTCTCCTTTTTCAATTCTTGTATAAATTGCATCTGTCATTATTACAGAATCATCAGTTATTATTCCAATTGCTAAAATAAAACTTAGGAGAACAAATATATTTATAGAAAGATCAAATATATATAAACCTAAAAACGAACCAATTAAACTTACTGGCAAAGCTACAGCTGGTACAATTACAGCTTTTAGGTTTCCTAAAAACAAGTAAATTATTACTACAACCAAAATAAAAGCAATAATTAAACTTTTATAAACTTCCTGTATTGCAGTTCCTACGTAAGTTGCTCTATTAAATGCTATTTCTAACTTTAAACCATCTGGTAAAGATTGATTTAAAACGTTTATTTTCTCTTTAATCTGATTTGAAAGTTCGACGGTTGATGCTCCACTTTTTGCGTATATTCCAATCCCAACTGTTTTTAAATTAGCTGCATTTTTTCTTTGAGCTTTAAATAAAGTTTTCTCAGAAACTGGACCAAGCTCAACGTTTGCAATATCAGAAAGTGTTGTGACTTTATCTTTGTTTTTCTTAAGAGGAAGCTGCTTGATTGTTTCTATGTTAGAGTAAGACTTATCAATATTAAGAGTTAAATCTTTGTTACTAGCTTCTAAAGTTCCAGCGGGGATGTTTATATTTTCATTTCTTAATGCTCTCTCGACTTCCTGAATAGTAAGATTATTGGCTGCTAATTTGATAGGATCTACCCAAACTCTAACACTTAACTCTCTTAATCCACCGACTAAAATTCTACCAACATTTGGTACGCTCGAAAAGGCATCTATAAGATATCTTTCTGCATAATCACCCAAATCCAAATCATTCCAAGTTGGTGACGATAGCGCAACCCACATTGTGGTTGTAAAACCTGCTGCTTGTTTCAAAATTTGAGGCGGGTTTGCTTGATCTGGCAAATTGTCCGCAACTCTTGATACTCTTTCTCTTATGTCATTTGCTGCATCATCTAAATCTATATCTGTATTAAAATAAATATTTATTCTACTTCTTCCATTAAGCGAACTAGAATCAATGTTCTTAATTCCTTCCGCTCCTCCTATAACATCTTCTATTTTTTGTGTTATC
>CACMNP010000037.1 GCA_902615045.1 uncultured Pelagibacteraceae bacterium
GATGAATGGGGAGATGGTAATAAATATGACAAAGATATGGTCGATTGGAATTACACGGGACCAAAAGAAACAACAAAAGTATTTTCAGAATTTCAAAAAAACAAAGATGCAAAAATTTATGATGCTGGTTGTGGAACTGGATTAGTGGGTGTTGAATTAAAAAAATATGGTTTTAAAAATTTTCATGGAGCAGATCTTTCAAAAAAATTATTAGAACTGGTACCAAATGATCTTTATGAAAAACTTGAACAGGTTGACTTGAATAAACCAATTAATAAAAAGGACGATGAATATGACTCTGTTATGTGTGTTGGTACATTTACTTTTGGACATGTAAAGCCACCAGCTTTGGAGGAATTTATCAGGATTACAAAGAAGGATGGATTTATCTGTTTTACTATTAATGAGGGAATACACGAAGAATATGGTTTTGATAAAAAAATTGAACAACTTAAAGAGCAAAATAAATGGAAAGAAATAAAATTTTTTAAATCAAATTACATTGCGAGCAAAGACGTAAATGCTTGGTTAGGATTATATCAAGTGATAAAATAAACCATGTCAGAAATTTACAATATTATAGATAAACAAAAGTTAGATATTGTATCTAAACCAATTAGTGAAGCTCATGGTTTACCAAATGAATGTTACATCAGTAAAGAATATACTTTAATTGAAAGAAAAAAATTATTTGAAGATAAGTGGATAGTAATTGGAGTTGGAAGTTCTATTCCAGATGAGGGTGACGTAAAACCAATTGATTTACTTGGAATACCCTTACTTATTGTTAGAACAAAAAATAAAGAAATAAAAGTTTTTCATAATATTTGTAGTCATAGAGGAGTTAAATTAGTTAAAGGAGCTGGCAAAATTAGAAATGTTATGAGGTGTTCATATCATTCATGGTCTTATGATTTAGAAGGAAAATTAGTTGCTACACCTCATATAGGCGGCATGAATATTCATCAAACACCTGAATTTGATAAATCAAAAAGTAATTTAAAAGAGATAAGATCATTTATTTGGTTAGATCTGATTATGATTAATATTAACAATAATGAAATGTCATTTGAGGATTACATTAGTCCTTTAAGTCAAAGATGGGAAAAATTTTGGCCATTGAAAGATAGAGAATTAATTCATCATGCAAATGATTATGGTTATTTTAAATTAGATGCAAAATGTAATTGGAAATTTGCAATTGAAAATTATTGTGAGAGCTATCATTTGCCCTGGGTTCATCCAGGTTTAAATGCTTATTCAAAATTAGAAGATCATTATCATATTCAAGGTCTTCCAAATCGTTTTGCTGGACAAGGAACAGTTGTTTACAATCCAAGGTTTGAAGGAAATGAAAAGTTTCCTTGCTTTCCTAATTGGCCTAAGGATAAAGAAAATATAGCTGAGTATGTAGCACTATTTCCAAATGTAATGTTAGGAATTCATAAAGATCATTATTATGCTTATTGGTTAGAGCCAATCAATCATGAGTTTACAATAGAGCATATGGAAATTTATTATGTTGGAAATGAAGCGGCAACTTCAACAAAGTATAAAACTTTAAGACAAAAAAATCACAAGCAATGGGAAGATATTCAAAAAGAAGATGTAGATATAATTCAAAGTATGCAAATAGGTAGAAACTCTCCAGCTTATAATGGTGGTAATTTTTCTCCAAAGATGGACAATCCAACACATCATTTTCATAAGTGGGTTGCTGGTAATTTAATTTAAAGTTAAAACCTAAAAATGAAAATTATATTAATCATGGGACTTCCAGGCGCAGGAAAAACTACATTAGCTGATGAACTTGCTCCTTTATTGAATGCAAAAAGATTAAATGCAGATGAAGTAAGAAAAGCTGCAAACGATTGGGATTTTTCAGAAGAGGGAAGAACAAGACAAGCAAAAAGAATGGCTGACTTTGCATTACAATTTAAAAACGAGGGAAATTATGTGATTGCGGATTTTATTTGCCCAACTCCAAAAGCAAGAAGTTTATTTCCTGCAGATTATGTAGTTTGGGTAGATACAATAAAAGAAGGTAGATTTGATGACACTAATAAAATGTTTGTTAAACCAGAAAAATATAATTTTCATGTTACCACACAAGATGCTAAGTCTTGGGCACCAAAGATTTTAAAGGAGATAAAAAATGACGTATCAATGGGATAACAAAAAACCAACGGCCCAAATGTTAGGAAGATGGCAACCATTTCATGATGGTCACTATACTCTATTTAAGGAAATTATAAAAAAAACAGGACAAGTATGTATTCAAATTAGAGATGTACAAGGTGTTGATGATAACCCGTTTGATTTTGAAACTGTCAAAAAAAATATTGAAGAAAAACTTAATCCAGAGTTTGAGGGCAGGTTCAAAATTATGCTTGTCCCTAATATTACAAATATTTGTTATGGAAGAGGTGTTGGATATAAAATTGAAGAAATAGTTTTGCCTGAAGAAATTCAAAAAATTTCAGCAACTAAAATTAGAGCTAAGATGAGAGAAGAAGGTAAATTAAAATAAGTGACTGTAAAAATAAATAAATTATTACCAGGCGTTAAAAGAGTTTTAATTAATGATCCAAAAACTTATAATTCATTATCCTACAAAACTCTTTCATCTTTATTAAAGGTATTCAAAAAATTAGATAATGATAAAGAAACAAGGGTCATTATTTTAGAAGGAGCTGGAAAAGGATTTAGTGCAGGCCATAACTTAAAAGAGGTAAGAGGTATAAAAAATAGATCTAATCATCTAAAACTTTTTAAACTTTGTTCAAAACTTATGATGCAAATTGTGGAGGGAAACAAACCAGTCATAGCGAAAGTACATGGAGCAGCTTATGCAGCAGGATGTCAATTAGCCGCCAGTTGTGATCTTGCATATAGTACGAACTCAGCAACGTTTGCTACGCCTGGAGTAAAAATTGGATTATTTTGCAGTACACCAATGGTTGCTGTCAGTCGAAAAATTAGCAGAAAAAGAATGATGGAAATGCTACTTACCGGTGATCCAATTAGCGCAAAATATGCAAAGGAAATTGGATTAATTAATGATCATTACAGTCCAAAAACTTTGAATAAAAAAGTTTTAGATATTGCAAAAAAAA
>CACMNP010000038.1 GCA_902615045.1 uncultured Pelagibacteraceae bacterium
TCCAGAGTCAGTTTCATCAAGTATAGATAATTTTGGATCTAAAATTGACATTTGTAAAATTTCATTTTTCTTTTTTTCACCTCCAGAAAAACCTACATTTAATTGACGATTTAATTTTTCTTCATCAAATTTGAGTTCTTTTGCTTTTTCTTTAACTAATTTTAAAAATTCCAAAGCATCTAGCTCTTTTTCGCCTTTAGCTTTTCTTATTGAATTTAAAGAAGTTTTTAAAAATATATTTGTATTTACTCCGGGTATTTCCAAAGGATATTGGAAAGCTAAAAAGATACCTCTGTGTGCTCTCTCCTCTGTTTCAAGATCAAATAAATTATTGTTTTCATACAATATTTCTCCTGATACCTCGTATCCTTTTTTACCTGATAGAATATTTGATAAAGTGCTTTTACCTGATCCATTAGGTCCCATTATTGCATGCACCTCACCAGGTTTAATCTCTAGATTAAAACCACGTAATATAGATTTTTCCTGAATTTTTGCATTTAAATTGTTAATTTTTAACATTTAACCAACACTTCCTTCTAAACTTATTCCAACTAATTTTTGAGCTTCTACAGCAAATTCCATTGGCAATTGTTGTAATACCTCTTTGCAAAAACCATTAACAATCAATCCTACAGCTTCCTCTTGATTTAGCCCTCTTTGCTGACAATAATGTAATTGATCTTCACTAATTTTTGATGTGGTTGCTTCATGAGCAATATTAGAATTTGAATTTTTATTTTTAATATAAGGTACTGTGTGTGCTCCACACTTGTTGCCCATTAATAATGAATCACATTGAGTGTAATTATTTGAATTAGATGCATTTTTTGAAATATCTACCAAACCTCTGTAAGTCATATCTGATTTACCAGCACTAATACCTTTTGAAATAATTTTACTTTTTGTATTTTTTCCTAAGTGTATCATTTTAGTCCCAGTATCGGCCTTCTGATGATTATTGGTAATTGCAATTGAATAAAATTCACCAATTGAATTATCACCTTTCAAAATACAGCTTGGATATTTCCACGTAATAGCAGAACCAGTTTCAACTTGCGTCCATGAAATTTTTGAATTTTTACCTTTGCACAATCCTCTTTTTGTTACAAAATTATATATTCCCCCTTTTCCATCTTTATCTCCTGGATACCAATTTTGAACTGTAGAATATTTAATCTCTGCATCATCCAACGCAATCAATTCAACATTTGCTGCATGAAGTTGATTTTCATCTCTCATTGGTGCTGTACATCCTTCTAAATAACTTACATAACTACCTTTGTCAGCAATGATTAAAGTTCTTTCAAATTGTCCAGTATCAGACGCATTAATTCTAAAATAAGTTGATAATTCCATTGGGCACTTTACATTTGGTGGAATGTAAACAAATGATCCGTCAGTGAAAACTGCAGAATTTAATGTAGCAAAAAAGTGATCGGTGATTGGAATAACTGAGCCTAAATATTTTTTTACTAAATCTGGGTGTTTTTGTATTGCTTCAGAAATTGAACAAAAAATAATTCCTTTTTCTGTTAATGTATCTTTAAAAGTTGTAGCAACAGATACTGAGTCAAATACTGCATCAACAGCAATACCATTTAATCTTTTTTGTTCTTGCAAAGGTATTCCCAATTTTTTATAAGTTTCCAACAATTTAGGATCTAAATCATTTAAATTTTTTGGTTTTTCTTTAAAACTTTTAGGTGCAGAATAATAATATAAATCTTGATAATCAATTTTTGGATATTTTGGTTTTTGCCAATTAGGTTCTTTCAATACTTTTAATCTTTCAAAAGCTTTTAATCTCCACTGTAGTAACCAGTCTGGTTCTTTTTTTATATCTGATATAAATCTTATAACGTCTTCATTTAAGCCTTTAGGTGCTTTAAAACTTTCAATATCAGTTGAAAAGCCATATTTATAATCTTTTAAATCTTCAATTTGTTTATCTCTCATTACAGTCTATTTTCATTTTTATTTATTAGGTCTCCAAGTTTTTTTTCTTGAAAGAATACGTTTATATGTGTTTCTAATTCATCCCATAAATTATGGGTTATGCATTTTGCAGACTTTCCATTACATCCTTTCTTTGAGTACTTTTGACATCCGATGGTTTTAACCTTTTCTTCTACAGCAGAAAGGATATCGGAGATTTTAATTTCATCTGGAGTTTTGTTTAGAGTATATCCACCTTTCTTACCTCTAATACTTTTAACAATTTCATTTTTTTTTAATTTTAAAAATAACTGTTCTAAGTAAACTAATGATATTCCTTGTCTTATAGAGATATCTCTGAGTGAGATTGGCTCGTTATTTTTAAACCTCGCTATGTCAGCTAAAGCCATCACAGCGTATCTGCTTTTAGTTGATAGTTTCATATTATCCGCAATTCACGGGCTTTATATATACCTGACTAAATTAGTCAAGATTGAGAATATTTAAAATACTTGCATTTTGTCGCTCAATTTTGATAGAAAAATATAATTTTTTTTTGAGACTGATAATCAATGCCATCTACTGATACAAAAATTTCAGAAATCTTTATCCCTGGTCCTGCTGGTAGGCTAGAAGCAAAATATTTTAAAAGTAAAAAAAATACTTCTCCTATTGCTTTAGTGCTCCACCCTCACCCTCAATATGGAGGTACGATGAATAACAAAGTTGTTGTAGATACTTTTCAAACTTTTGTAGATAGTAATTTTTCAGTTTGCAGAGTAAATTTCAGAGGTGTTGGAAAAAGTGATGGTGAATTTGATAATGGTCAGGGAGAATTAGCTGATGCAGCTGCAGCCTTAGATTGGCTGGAGAGAGAAAATTTTGATAACTCGCAGTGTTGGATTTCAGGATTTTCTTTTGGTTCATTGATTGCAATGCAATTGTTAATGAGAAGACCAGAAATTAATAGATTTATCGCTATATCACCACAGCCAAATGTATACGATTTTTCATTTTTATCCCCATGCCCAACTTCTGGTCTTGTAATACATGGTAAGAAAGACGAGTTAGTTCCTTTTGATGATATTAATGAATTAAATAAAAGATTGAGTGCT
>CACMNP010000039.1 GCA_902615045.1 uncultured Pelagibacteraceae bacterium
GAACTTGCCTTTCATTATATCCTGTGAGATCTATAGACCATAACCTAGCACTAAATCCCTCTCCTTTGTCATTTGATTTAGTTTCTCTATAAAAAATTAACACTCTTCCATTTGGAGACCAAGAAGGAGCTTCTTGATAGTAATTTTCAGTCAATAATCTTTCTCCAGAACCATCAGTTCGCATAACGCCTATATAAAATTTTCCTTTATGTAATTTTGTAAACGCAATTAAATCTCCTCTTGGAGACCATACTGGCGTGCCATACAAACCTTTACCAAAAGAGATTCTTTTTACATTTGAACCATCAGATTTCATTACATAGATTTGTTGAAACCCACTTCTATCAGAATTAAATGTAATAAATTTATTATCTGGGGAATATGATGGCGAAGTATCAATTGATGGATGATTAGTTATTCTTTCAACAATTCTATTTTCTAAATCCATTGTGTAAATATCTGAATTTCCATCTTTTGCGAAACTCATAATAATTTTTTTTCCATCTGGTGAAAATCTTGGAGCGAATGTCATACCTGGAAAATCGCCAACTACTTCCTGTGTGCCAGTTTCAATATCTAATAAATATACTCTTGGAAGATTTTTGAAATATGATAAGTAAGTTACCATCTGACTTGTTGGGTTAAATCTAGGAGTTAAAACTAATTCATTTCCTAATGTTAAATATTTTGTATTAAAACCATCTTGATCCATGATGGCCAACTTCTTTACTCTTGCTGTTTTAGGTCCTTCTTCAGAAACATAAATAATCCTAGTATCAAAATATCCTTTTTCTCCTGTCAATCTTTCATAGACTTTATCAGAAATTATATGTCCAACTCTCCTCCAATTACTTGGCACTGTTGTAAATGCTAG
The DNA here is from genome assembly GCA_902615045.1 of uncultured Pelagibacteraceae bacterium. Classification (GTDB taxonomy): domain Bacteria; phylum Pseudomonadota; class Alphaproteobacteria; order Pelagibacterales; family Pelagibacteraceae; genus Pelagibacter. The sequence goes on from CACMNP010000039.1 coordinate 875, forward strand.
TGCCATCATTTCTCTACCAGCTAAAATATCCCAGAGTCTAAACTCAACTTTTAATTTTTTGTTCTCAATCGTTACTTTTCCTGTAATTAAAGCTTGCGCTTTAATAAGTGCCCAATCTTCAAACCTTGGTTTTAAATGAGCAATATCAGGTTTTTGTAAAAATGCTTTTTTACTAAGTGGATTAAATAAACCTGAGGTTTTTAGATTATTTTCTACTACAGATGAAATTTCAGAACCAACATTTTCAATTTTTAGTTCATTACTTGAATTTTTTTTTGAGCTATCGTCTTGAAATAGTGGTGAAACTGCAATTGGTAAAGGATCTAAATTACCTCTTGTTATATCAATTTCTATTAAAGAATTTGCTTTCGATATTAAAAACAAAAAAAGTAAAAAGGTTAAGTTAAATATTCTAATCATTATCCTCCAAGCATATCACGAGCATCAAAATTTAAAATCATATTTTTCCATCTTTCATAACCACTAGTCGGAACTTTTAATGGATTACACAGCTGAATAGCTCTTCTCACACTATCTGCTAGTGTTCTAAATTTTTCTTTACCAGGTGTATTCATTTTTACATGATCTAGCATTTCAAGCTTTTCAATTGTTCCGTCTGGTTTTAATTGGAGTTTAACTCTAACCAATAAATCTTCACTAAATGGCAAACCTATAGGCACACTCCAACATGTAAATATTTGAGCCTTTAACGCATCTTCCTCACTTAATGTTAACTTAGAATAGTCCATAGTCTCATCTGTTGATTGAGAAATCTTATCAACTTCTTTTTTTGTTTCTGCTAAATTTTCTTTTTTTTTATCAATTAAAGCTGCAATTTCATTTAAATCTAATTTTTCTTTTTTTTCAAATTCAGACACTTGTTTAACTTTTTTTTCATCTAAAATAGGTTTTTTAGTTTGAACTATCTTTTTGATATTTTCGTCATTGATTTCTTTTGAAGGTTTCTGCTTTTTTTCTTCTTTAGGTTGAATTTTTAGCTTATCTTCATCTGGCATAGGTACAGCATTTAATTTTTCTTTTTTTAACTTTTCTATTTTATTTTCACTGGTTGGTGTTTTTTTTGATGCAACCTTAGAAATTTCATTTTTTTTTTTATCCGTCTGAACTTCTTTTTTTTCATCTTTCTTTACTTTTTTAGGGGGAGCCTGTTCAGACAAAAGCTTTTCATTTTCTTTTTTAACTTTCTCAATAATTTTTGATGCTTTTGGTGCGAAAGGAATATTTGTCTTTTCGGCTATTTGAATAAGTTCAACAGAAATAAGAGGTGGAATATCGAGAGGTTTTTTGGCAACAAATGGCAAAGCCAAAATACTCACCACAACAATAGCAACATGAAATCCAGATGAGATTAAAAGACCTCGATACATAATCTTTATCTCTCTTTATTCGGTTCAGATATTAAAGCAACTTTTGTAAATCCTGACCCTGAAAGCATTCCCATAATTTCAAGAACCCTTCCATAGTTAATAGCTTTGTCTCCCCTAACATATATTCTTGTATCAGTTCTATTATTTGAAACTGCTAATATTTTTACAATTAAATTATTAAATTCAACTTTTGATTCCTGAATAAAAATTTCACCTTTAGAATTAATTGTTAAAGTTAAAGGTTCATTTTCCTCAGGAAGTGTATCAGCAGAAGTTTCTGGCAAATCTACTTGGACTCCAACAGTAAGTAATGGTGCAGTTACCATGAATATAATTAGTAAAACCAACATTACATCAACAAATGGTGTAACATTAATTTCACTCATTGGATCGTTTTTTGAACTTTTGAGCTTAAATCCCATTTAAATAATTGATAAGAATCTTTTAGAAAAATTTTCCAATTTTTGTGAGTATTTTCTGGAGTCTGAATTAAATTTATTGTAAGCAATTACAGCAGGAATTGCAGCTAACAATCCAAGTGCAGTTGCAAATAAGGCTTCTGCAATACCTGGGGCAACTATTGCAAGACTGGTATTTCTAGAAATTGCAATCGATTGAAATGAATTCATAATTCCCCAAACAGTTCCAAACAATCCTATAAATGGAGCTGTCGATCCAACAGTTGCTAAAAAACTATTATACTT
>CACMNP010000040.1 GCA_902615045.1 uncultured Pelagibacteraceae bacterium
GTGACAGTAGAAAAATAAAACTGAATACCCCAACCTCCTTAGGAAGAATATTCTATAAGGAAAAGTAATGTTAGCTATTCGAAAATAATTATTTTTTTTTTTTGAATTTTGATTAACTTAAAGCTTCACAAAAAAAAATTTAGAGGGGAAATTCAAAATGTATAAAAACTTTTTTAGGTATTTAATTTCTGCAATTTTTCTACTTGGGTTTAGTGTAAACTCAAATGCGGATTTTAAAGTTGGTTTTGTCTATGTTGGCCCGACTGGTGACCATGGATGGACATTTCAACATCATGAAGGTAGAAACGCTGTAGAGGCAGCTGGAATAAAAACAACATTTGTTGAAAGTGTTCCTGAAGGTGCTGATGCAGAGAGAGTAATAAGACAACTGGCTCAATCTGGCCACGACTTAATTTTTACAACTAGTTTTGGATATATGGATCCAACTAACAAGGTTGCAAAAGATTTTCCAAACGTAAAATTTGAACACGCAACAGGTTATAAAAGAGAGCACTCAAATGTTTCTACTTATTCTGCAAGATTTTACGAAGGAAGAACTCTTTTAGGCCATATTGCTGGAAAAATGACCAAAACTAACACGATTGGCTATATTGCATCTTTTCCAATTCCTGAAGTAATAAGAGGAATTAACGCAATGACTCTTGCAGCACAAAAAGTTAATCCAAATATTAAAACTAAAATTGTATGGGTATTTACTTGGTACGATCCAGGTAAAGAAGCTGAAGCAGCGCAAGCTTTAATCGATCAAGGTGCAGATGTAATTATGCAACATACAGATAGTACAGCACCAGTTCAAACAGCAGAGAAAGCAGGTGTTTGGTCATTTGGTCAAGCAAGTGACATGCAGAGATTTGCTCCTAAATCAATCTTGACTTCAATTATTGATGATTGGGCACCATATTATGTTGAAAGAGCAATTGCTGCAAGAGATGGCACATGGAATCAACAAGATACATGGCATGGATTAAAGGAAGGTATGGTTGCTATGGGGCCATATAATTCTGCAATGGGTGCTGACTTAGTTAAAGAAGTAGAGCAGCTTCAAAAAGATCTAGCATCAGGAAAAGTTCATTCGTTCACAGGTCCTATATACGACCAAAAAGGTAATATATTAGTTGCAGAAGGAAAAGTTGCTGATGATGGAATGTTAGCTGGAATGAACGTTTATGTAAAAGGTGTTGAAGGAGATATTCCAAAATAATTTTTAAAAAAAAATTAAAAAGGCCAACTATATAAGTTGGCCTTTTTTTATGAATGTTTTTTCTTTAAGCCATTAATATCTATTTCATCATAATATTCTGAAGGTTGAACTATCCAAGGATCTCCGTCTAGTAAGATTGGACAAAAATCTGGAGTAAAAGAAGAAGATTTTTTCTTCCAAAGACAAGCTGTTTTTATTTCTTGAATATAGTTTTTCACTGGAGCGTAATTTTTTAACCATTTAATACTTTCATTTAATGTAAGTCCAGTATCAGATAAGTCATCAACTAATAAAACATTTTTAAAATCTTCATTTTTAGCTATTGAGCTTATGTCTCTTGCAAAAATAAGTTCGCCCTGTTTATTTTCTACAGTTTCTCCAGAATAACTTTGAATAACAACATAAGCAGTGGGCAATTTAAATATTCTTGAAAGCATATCAATTATAGGTGCTGCACCCCTCATTATTCCAACTAAAACAGATGGTTTGTAATTTTTTTCGATTGTAAGAGCTAACTTTTCAACTGCTAATTTATAATCTTCATAATTGATTATTAATTTTTCTGCCATAAAATTTGGTAACATAAAAAAAAAAAATTAAAAAGGAGAATTATGAAAGGTTACTGGATTGCAACTTACACTGAAATTAAAGACCCTGAAAGAATGAAAAAATATGCAGATAAAGCAAAGGAAGCTGTATTAAAACATTCTGGAAAAATTTTAGCTCGTAGTGCTAATAACATTGCACTTGAGGGTAGAGAAATGGTTAGAATAGCACTTGCAGAGTTCCCAGACGTGGAAACTGCTAAAAAATGCTACGATTCTGAAGAATATGTTGAGGCAAGAACATATCTTAAAGATAATGTAATTAGAGAACATATGATATTTGAAGGTATGGAATAACTTAGAAAAGGGGCAAATATGAAGGCATATTGGGTGAGTTTGTATACAGAGATTTCAGATCAAGATAACCTAAAAAAATATGGTGAAAATGCAATACCAGTTATAAAAAAATTTGGTGGTACTCCTGTAGTTAGAGGAGGCAAACTAAAATATTATAGTGGTGACAAAATATTAAGGACCGTCATTTGGGAATTTCCCAGTTATGACATGGCCATATCTTGTCATGACTCAGAAGATTATTTAAAAGCTTGGTCTTATGCAGAACAAACTACAAAAAGACATATGTTTATTGTGGAGGGTGCTAATACTGAATAGTATCGTCATCAATTGAACGCCACAAATACCAAGTGGCAACAGAGCAGTATGGAGAAAATCTTTTTTGAAGCTTTTTTACAAAAATTTCAGGTGGAAAATATTTTTTTTTATAGTTGTTTGATATTGCTCTTAATAACCCAATATCCTGAACTGGCCAGATATTAGACCTATTATAAGTAAATAACAAAATCATCTCTGCTGACCATCTTCCAATTTGTCTTAAAGTTGATAGGTATATAATTGCTTCTTCATCGCTCATTTTCGAAATTAATCTTGGATTAAAACTTTTATCTTTAAATTTTTGAGACATTTCCAAGATACCCCTTATTTTTTGACGACTAAGACCGCATTTTTTAAGTTGTGATGTTTTAAGCTTTGAAACAATTTTTGGATTAATTTTTTTTTTACATGCCAATTCAAATTTTTTGAAGACAGAGTCTGC
>CACMNP010000041.1 GCA_902615045.1 uncultured Pelagibacteraceae bacterium
AAATTCAAGTTCTTATGCTGGTTGTACAATTAAATTTAGAGAGGATAGTATTTTTTTAGATCCTAGAAATATAGAGCTTGGAGCAAGAATAGTAACTAATTTAGAAAAATTATATTTATCATTAAAAAAACTTGGGCTTCAAAGCGCAGATAAAAATGAATATTACAAATTGAGCCATGAAATTGGTATTCCACAAAATAATACAGAAAAACTTCAAAATAAACTTTTTGGCGTTGAATGTAATTTTGACGAATTAAATGCAATAGATTTTAAAAAAGGTTGTTATGTGGGCCAAGAAAATACTGCAAGAATTAAATTAAAGGATAAATTAAACAAACGTCTTTTACCAATTGAAGTAATAGAAGGTCATTTAGAAAATGAAATTATATCAGTTGAAAATGATGAAATAGGAAAAGTATTAATAAATGGCAAGTATCCTTATGCTCTTATCAAAGTTAAGAATGAAAAATTCGATTTTGAAAAAACTTTCAGTTGTGGTTCAGCCAAAATTAAAATCAAGAAACCGGATTGGTTACAAATTACTTAATAAATTTAGATAAATCTGGTTTAAAATAATTTGGTCCTTTCATAACTTTGCCCTGATCATTATAAATAGGTTTTCCATCATTTCCTAACTTGCTCATATTTGAATTTTGAACCTCTTCAAAACAAGCATCCAAATTTATACCAAATGCATGCCCGGCACCATAAGTAACATATAAAATATCGGTTAAAGCATCAGCGACCTCTAAAAGATCATTGCTGTCTAAAGCCTGTTTAAATTCATTTAATTCTTCTTCAATTAAATTGTACCTAAGCTTATTAATTTTATCAGAACTTAGTGATGGTTTTATTTTAACTTCTTGCCCAAAAGTCTCCATAAAATTTTTTACTTTTTGAAAATTAGTCATTTTACTCCTATAAGATAAATAGAAATTAGTGTATAAATTAATTAATTAATCTTTCAAACAAATGAAAACAAGAAAAGAATTTGATAGTATTGGTGGCATAAACGTGCCCAGTGATAAATATTGGGGCGCATCAACTCAAAGATCAAAAAAATTTTTTAATATTGGAAAAATATATGTGCCAGAATCAATTATAAGATCTATTGCAATCATCAAGCGAAGTGCAGCTATAGTTCATCAAAAAGATGGATTAATTTCATCGAAAATTTCTAAAGCAATAATTAAATCATCAAATGAAATTATAAGCGGTAAAATGAAAGAAAATTTTCCTTTAAAAGTTTGGCAAACAGGTTCTGGTACGCAAACAAATATGAATGTTAACGAAGTAATTGCAAATAGGGCAATAGAAATTATGAAGGGTAAAAAGGGATCAAAGAATCCCATTCACCCAAATGATCATGTTAATAAATCTCAATCAACTAATGACGTTTTTCCCACTGCTATGCATATATCAGTTGCCACAGAAACTGTTAATAAACTTTTACCAAGTCTAAAATTACTTCAGAATTCATTAAGTAAAAAAAGTATAGAATTTAAAAAAATTGTTAAAATTGGACGAACACATCTTCAAGATGCCACTCCTCTATCACTTGGACAAGAATTTTCGGGATACAATGAGCAAATAAAAAAAAGCATTGAGAGAATTAGATACTGTTTAAATGATATTTATTACTTAGCTCAAGGTGGAACTGCTGTTGGCACTGGAATAAATTCAAGCAAGAATTTTGATAAAAAGATCGTCAAAGAAATCAGAAAATTTTGTAAAAAACCTTTTAAACCAGCGCCAAACAAATTTTCTGAACTAGCTGCACATGATGCAATAGTAAATTTCTCAGGATCTTTAAATTCTTGTGCTGTTTCATTGATGAAAATTTCTAATGATATCAGATTTTTAGGATCTGGACCGAGAGCAGGATATGGTGAACTTTTGTTACCAGAGAATGAGCCTGGGTCATCAATAATGCCTGGAAAAATAAATCCTACACAGTGTGAGGCTGTAACTATGGTTTGTGCTAAAGTTATTGGAAATCATACAGGTATAACGGTTGCTGGAAGCCACGGACACTTTGAATTAAATGTATTTAAACCTTTAATTGCTTACAACGTTTTACAATCAATAGATATTCTATCTGACAGCGTAAGAAACTTTAGTCTGTATTGTGTAAAAGGAATTAAAGCTAACAAAAAAAAAATTAAGGAACATTTGGATAATTCGTTAATGCTTGTTACAGCTTTAGCTCCAAAAATTGGTTACGATAATGCAGCAAAAATTGCCAAAAATGCTTTAAAAAATGGGACTAGTTTAAAAGAAGAGGCGATAAAATCAAATTTAATAAGTAAAAAAGAATACGAGATTATAGTAGATCCAAAAAAAATGATAAAGCCTTATTAATCAATAACGTTTCTAATATTAGATCTCAAGTTTTGTATATTTTTAATTATAAAATCTTCATTTGAATTTATTTTATTTTCCATTTTATTAATTTTAATATTATTTATTGTAAAATCTGTTTCTCCAATATCTTTTTCTAAGTCAAAGAAAATACGCTCAATTTTTTTTACTTTTTTTGTACTTACTTGAAAAATTTTTGCAAATTCGATGTGGTTTTTAATATTTAATTGATTACTTGAAACAAATTTAATCTGTCCATCATTTTCAACAAAGCTTATATCTGAGGTAATATTTCCAATTTTATCTAATTCAAATTCAGCTTTATTTAGATATATTTGTTTTTCATTAATAGAAAAATTCATGGTTCCACTTTTAATTAATTTGTTTTTAAGTTCCTTAAAAGAAATTTTTAATTTACCG
>CACMNP010000042.1 GCA_902615045.1 uncultured Pelagibacteraceae bacterium
GCAGGGCTTGACGTTTTTGAAAAGGAGCCTCCATCTGTAGATAATCCATTGCTAAAAAATGAGAAAGCATTTTTAAGCCCTCATTCAGCAGTATTTACCGAAGAATGTTTGTCTAGAATGGGTATTGAAACAGTCCAAAATATTATTGATTTTTTTGATAATAAATTGGAAAAGTCAAAAATAGTAAAAATCTCATGAGCTTAAAATTAAAAAATTTTGGATTGTTAGAGTTTCTTATCATTATATCAGCTGTTTATGTGGTAGGAATGTTGATATGGACAGCGAGTACAAGGCCTGAAGTTGAAGCTCGTGCAAATTTAGTAAAAGAAAATCATAAAAAAGTTGTCGATTTTATTAATGGCGAAATTAATAATTGTGGAAATAACGATGAAGGGAAGATAACAGTTTGGGGTGATCCATGTAATGCTGAATGGATAGCTGAAAAGGTTGTTAATCATATAAATGATAATCTTAAGATTGAAAATCCATTTTCAGATGACAATAAAGTTAAAACAGACCCTGACCCGAGAATAAAAGCAGAGGGAAAAGCTGGTCAGTCAGTAGAAATGGGTGTTATTTTTATAATGTCATCAAATTTTTTAGCAGAACCAGGATCAGAATGGATAGTTGGTACTTGTTTTAAATCTCCATGTGTTGCTGCTGGTAATAATGAATTAACTTCTTTATATAGATAACTAATTATTTTCAATTTCTAAATTTGCACTTTTTAAAGTTTCAATTAGATATTTGTATCCAATTTTAGCATATTCAAAAGGATTTGCTTTTGCGGGGTCTTGCTCCGCTTCTACAACTAACCATCCAGAATAATTTTGTTTTTTTAACAATTCAAAAAAAGGCTTATAATCAATACAACCATCTCCTGGAACAGTGAAGGCTCCTTCCAAAAAAGCCTGCCTAAAACTATAATCGTGATTTAACGAATTATCTAAAACGTTTTTTCTCATATCTTTGCAATGTATATGAATTATTCTTTCTTTAAATTCTTTATAAATTTTCAAACTATCTCCTTTTGCAAATAACATGTGTCCAGTATCTAAAGTTAGTTTGACACTACCATCTGTGTTTTCTAATAATCTTCTTGTATCTTCTTCACTTTCAATGCAAGTTCCCATATGATGATGGTAAGCAAGAGGCATGTCTTGATCCTCTAGATATTTTCCCATTTCTGAAATTTTTTTATAATATTTTTTAGACTCGTCTAAATCCATTCTAGGTCTTTTAGACAAATTTATATTTGGATCACCTTGAATAGAACCATAAACTTCGGCAAAAACCATGCAGGGTGCTTTACAATCTTGAAATAGTTTCAATTGGTTTTGAATTTTTAATTTTTCCTCTTCAAAAGTATTTTTTCTTAAATTTGCTCCATACCAACCTGAGCATAATTTTAAATTATATTTATTTAATATAGGGATTAATTCTTTTGATGTTTTTGGAAATTTTCCACCAGACTCTATTCCTTTAAATCCTGCTTCACTAGCTTCAGAAAGACATTGTTCAAGCGAAGTATCACCACCAAGCTCAGGCATGTCATCATTGCTCCAAGCTATTGGGGCTATACCTAATTTTACTGACATAAATAATAGTTTTGTTATGATATTAGATGCTTCAAAAAATTAAACCTAAAAAATTTAAACTTGGAATTGTTGGAGGAGGACCTGGATCTTGGATCGGACATGTTCATAGGATTTCATCTAGATATGATGACAAATACGAAATCGTTGCAGGGGTATTTTCTAGAAGTGTTGATAAATCTAGGAAATTTGGACAAAGTATAGGTTTAGACAAATCGAGATGTTATTCAAATTACAAGGAGATGTCTGAAAAAGAAGCGAAAAGAAAAGATGGTATTAATGTTGTAGCAATAATGACTCCACCATCAAGTCATCAAATTATTGCAGAGAATTTTATAAAAAAAAATATACATGTAATTTCAGACAAACCATTTGCTGGGAATCTTGAGCAGGGAAAAAAACTATATAAAGCGATTAAAAATAACAAAAAAATTAAATATGCACTGACTCACAACTATTCATCTTATCCAATGGTAAGAGAAGCAAAAAATTTAGTGGAAAAAGGAAAAATTGGAAAAGTTGAATATATAAATGTTGAATATATTCAGGATTGGACAGATGGTAATAAAATTTCAAAAACAAATTCAAAAAAGGTTTTTAAATGGAAAGTTGATAAAAAAATTGTTGGTGTATCAGCAGTTCTCAATGAAATAGGATCACACGCATATCATCTAGCAATTTATATTACAGGCCTTAAAGGAGAAAAACTGATAGCCGATGTAAGTAAATATTCGAAGGACGTTAATATGGATAATAACGCACAAGTTTTTGTTAATTTTAATAATGGTGCTAAAGGAATTGTATGGACATGTGTAACAGCTAAAGGTGGTGTTTATGGTTTAAGAATTAGAGTATATGGATCTAAAGGAAGTTTAGAATGGGTTCAAAATGATCCAAATTATCTAAAATTTAATCCAAGCAAAGGAGCAGTAAAGTTTTTAGAAAGAGGTTATACAAAGGCAAATTTTTCAAAAAAATTTTCTAGAGTAAAATTTGGTCACCCTGAAGGTTATTTAGATGCTTTTGCAAATATATATAAGGAATTTGCTGAATATTTAAAAACAAATACAAAAAAAAGATTTTATTTTCCTAACGAAGAAGAGGGTTTGGAGACTGCTAAATTC